>CAYRIX010000007.1:0-65041 GCA_964424555.1 uncultured Eubacteriales bacterium | reverse complement strand
TCTGGACAAAACAGCGCCATTAGAACACTTTTCTACACGGCTTCATCATAGGATACAAAATACTCCACCGCATTTTCGGGGAAAAACTCACGGAATTCGGAGCAAAGCTGTGCAGCAAGGGTTTTATTGTGAGCAAGAACAAGCGTAGGGCGGTTGACCTTGGCTATGACATTGGCCATGGTAAAGGTCTTACCCGAGCCGGTAACACCGAGCAACACCTGCTCACGGTCTCCACGGTTTATACCCTCAACCAATTTTTCTATAGCCTCAGGCTGGTCGCCCGTGGGTTGATATTTTGAAACAAGCTTAAAATTTTCCATTCCATTAATCCTTTGAAGCAAAATACTCTTCTTTCAACGCAAAACCTATTCTTTAAAATATTATACCACCCATTAACCCTTTCTGCAACCATTCCAAATAATTTGTTATTTTAAAAACAAGTGCATTTAATCGTTATTTTTAACTTTGCCACTGCTAAAAGTTGTTGTAACACTGATAAGTTCTTTCAATACCGAAATACCCATAAGATCAGATTGATTCGTCGGATATTTCAATCGCAAGCCGAGCCCCCAATTTGAACGCATATGAAAAAATAGTCCGTTCGTTGATATCGTTCAGCTCCACATAGCAATCATCAAGCTTTTCAAAGACTTGCTTTTGAGCTTCGGTCAGTGTCTCGGACAAATTTTTCCTGTGCCTTTCAATATATTCTTTCAGCATTTCAGCGTCGCCTCTTGAATTTTTACATTCTGTATAAGGGTCAAGCCTGCCGTACCAAAGCTCTTCAAATATGTTTTTCATAATCCTGCCTCTCAAACTTCAGATTTGTTCAATCAAATATATCACAAAATGAGATAAATGTCAATATCTCGTTTTGTGATGTGTTATGATAATCTTAAAGAGAGGTGTTATATGTGCGCATTAAAGAATTACGGGAAGATAATGATTTAACACAAAAACAAGTTGCTGATTATTTGCGTGTCAAACAAAACACTTATTCTCAATACGAAACGGGTGCAAGAGAATTGCCGTTAAATTGCTTGATTGCATTAGCTAAATTGTATAACACCTCAACCGATTATCTTTTGGGAGTGACCGACAAAAAACAAAAACCTTGAGCCCTTGTAGGGGAGGGGTCTCCCCTCCCGATGATGCGTCGTTTTATTTTTCGGGAGGCGAAACGCCTCCCCTACATCAACCTCCCAAACTTTATTATTTGTAGGGAATGCATTTATGCATTCCGCAAAGTTGCATACCGACTCTCGGAACGGATAAATCCGTTCCCTACAACTGAACCTGTAAAATCTGTTGTGCCCTTGCGGAACATCGAGGGCATCGTTTCCTACTCACGTAAAATCAAGCAAAACAAAAGATTCCGAGCAGAGTTGTTCGGAATCTTTTTTATGGATTGATGTTTAATATTTTTTAATTACGCTTTCAGTGCTTCGGTTATTTCACTGCAGTCACTTAGTACCATATCGGGCTTATCAACCGATTCAGCCAATATCTGCTCGTCGGTCTCACCACTCATAACAAGGATGCTAAGACAGCCTGCATTAAGTCCGCTCTTTACATCGGTGTAAATACGGTCGCCTATAACGGCGGTCTTTTCTTTAGGTGTGTTGGTTCGCTCCATTGCAAGCTCGGGCATCAACGCCTCGGGCTTACCGACCAAAAACGGACGCTTTTTGGTGCAGTTATATATCATATCACAAACACTTCCGCAATCGGGCACTGAGCCAAACTCCGTCGGGCAGACATAATCAAGGTTGGTTGCAACATACGGCACCTCTCGGGTCAACAGCTCACGGCATACATCCTCCAGCTTTTTGAAGGTCAGCTCCTGATCGTTACCCATAACCAGTACATCGGCCGTGGGTGCGTCCTCGGTCACGGTAAAGCCCTCTTGAGTCAGTTCATCCTTCAGCGACTGTGTTCCGCAAACATAAAGTCTGGCATTGGGGTAGGTCTTTTTAAGATAATACGATGTGGCCTGTGATGATGAGATAAACTCCTCTTGGGTAGCGGCAATGCCCAATCGGTCAAGCTTTTTGATATAATCAACAACGCTTTTTGATGAGTTGTTGGTCATAAACATATACCTTTTACCCTGTGCCTTAATAGTGGAAAGCAGTTCAATGGTAAAGTCATACAGACGGTTGCCGAGGTACAGCGTGCCGTCCATGTCAAAAAGAAAGAGATCGATATTTTTGAGAATTGCAGTATTGTCGTTCATAAAAACACCTTTAAATTATTTTATATCCTTGGTCGCAATAACGTTGGTACCAAAAACATTTTCGATAATAATATCACCTATAGAAACAGGGGCTTCGACCTCTGTCTCACGGATAAGCTTCATCAAGCTGAATATCTCCGCTTTAGATATGGGCTCGGCAGTCTTGACGCTGACCATCGTGTCCTCACGGTTAGAAACTCGGACGATAGAGGTGACGGTACGAACGGGGTTCAAAACCTCGTCAACGCCGTACTGCTCTCCCTTGGGACAGCTATGACCTATTACTTTAGTCTTATCGCCGTCAACGGTAACGGTCAGGGAACAGCCTCTCGGGCAGATTATACAGGTTAAATTTCTTTCCATCATATTTCCTCCAACGATACGGTAACGGTGTCCTTGGCAGAGCTGAGCTTGGACGACTTGACCGTGATCTTTTCCATTTCACCGGGTGCGGCCTTGACCTTTATTGCGGTAGCAAGCACCTCGTCACCGCTTTTTACGGTGAAACGCACCTTGCCGTAGGGCTTTACAACACGCATAAAAAGTGAAACATCGCAGTCGGTCATGGAAATCTGCTGAGGCAATACATAGCGCACTCCGTTACCCGCCTTGGTTTCGATGACCGTACCGTCACTTCTGCCGTTCAGCACAAGCTCGGCGGCAGCCATACCTGCGATCTCAGCCTCGTCCGAAACATAGTCAACAAGGTCATGAACCTGCAAAACATTTCCGCAAGCAAAGATTCCCCTAACCTTTGTCTCGCGGTTTTCGTCAACTATGGCGCCGTTAGTTACGGGGTCGATGGGAATACCTGCAGCACGGGTCAGCTCGTTCTCGGGGATAAGGCCGACCGACAAAAGCAGGGTGTCACAGGGAATATAACGCTTTGTGCTTTCGATAATGCGACGGTTTTCGTCAACCTCAGCAATAGTTACACCTTCAAGTCGGCGGTCACCGTGGATCTCGGCAACGGTGGTCGAAAGGTAAAGCGGAATACCGAAGTCTTCAAGGCACTGTACGATGTTTCGGGTGAGTCCGCCCGAATAGGGCATCAGCTCACATACGGCCTCGACCTTAGCGCCCTCAAGCGACATACGTCTTGCCATAATAAGACCGATATCGCCCGAGCCCAAGATGACCGCACGCTTACCTACTGTATAGCCCTCGCAGTTCATCAGCTTTTGGGCGGTACCTGCACTGTAAACGCCTGCAGGACGCTTGCCGCTGATATTAAGTGCACCTCGGCTACGCTCCCTACAGCCCATTGCAAGTATCACGGCCTTAGCCCTGATCTTTAAAATTCCGTCACGGTTGGAGGCGGTCACCACTTTGTCTGCTGTAAGATCGGTGACCATAGTCTCATAATACACCTTTATGCGGCGATCTTCAACCTTTTTCTTATAGACTGCGGCATATTCAGGACCTGTAAGCTCACGTCCAAGCTTGTGCAGACCGAAGCCGTTATGAATACATTGACGCAAAATTCCGCCGATGTCATCATCACGGTCTAATATTACAATGTCGGTTGCACCCTTGTCCCAAGCGGCCACAGCAGCCGCCATGCCTGCAGGACCTCCGCCGATAATTACTATATCATGTTCTAACATACCTAACCTCCTTAAAGCTTGCCTATGACCATCTGTGAGGTCTTACCGTTTTTGGTGACATCTTCCATACGCTTGCCCTCTTCCTCGGCAATAAGCTTCATGACAAACGGCTTGCAGAAGCCACCCTGACAGCGTCCCATACCCGATCTTGTGCGGCGCTTCACACCGTCAATATCCTGCGGCTTGGGGTCACGGCGGATAGCATCCCTTATCTCACCCTCGGTAACGGTCTCACAACGGCAGATTATCTTGCCGTATTCAGGTTTTTTCTTGATAAATTCATTCTTCTCCACGTCCGACATGTGGCGGAAGAAGTGTGGATCGTCACGTGTACCGTCGAAAGCATCGTTGTTAATAAGTTCAACCCCCATATTGCGGAGAATATCAACCGTATACTCGGCAATGGCAACACATGAGGTCAGCCCGGGAGAATCAATGGCGGCAACATTTATGAAGCCCTTTTGTACTCGGCTTTCCTCGATAATGAAGTCGCCGTTTTTCTCGGATGAACGTACACCGCAGAATGAGGTAATGACCTCTCTGAACTGCAACGAAGGAACGCTTTTTGCGGCCAGCTTTTGAACAGTCTCAAGTCCGTCGGGAGTGGTGTTGACGCACAGAGGACAGTCAACCGCCTCAGCGGTGGGACCTGTCAAGAGATTGCCGTCAACTGTGGGAGAAACAAGGATTCCCTTGCCCTCTTTGGACGGCACCTGAAAAATAGTATGGGTGACTCTTGCACCCTCTTTTTTGTCAAGCAGAATGTATTGGCCTGCTCTTGGGATTATCTCAAACGAGGTGTCGCCCACCATATTAGCCACCTTGTCGGAATAGCAGCCTGCACAGTTGATTATGTATTTGGCCTTTACCTCACGGCCGTCAGCCGACGAGACGGTGAAAACACCGTCGGCATTTACTATAGCTGTAACCGTAAAATCGGTAATAAGCTTCGCGCCGTTTTTCATTGCGTTGCCAACGGCGGCAATGGTCAGCTCGTAAGGGCAGATAATGCCTGCCGTGGGCACATTCAGAACCGAGGTTATCTCAGGTGAAAGATTAGGCTCGATAGCTCTTGCCTCATCGCCCGAAATGACCGACATGCCATCGATACCGTTTTTTAAGCCTCTTTCGTAAAGCTCCCGCACTGCCTTGTCCTCCTCAGCCGAGAAAGCACAAACAAATGAGCCGTTGTTCTTGTGGGGAACACAAAGCTCCTTGGCCGTTTCGTAAAGCTTAGAAACACCCTCCGAATTAAGCTTGGCCTTCAATGTGTCAGGCTCGGGGTCAAAGCCACCGTGGATAATGCCGCTGTTGGCCTTGGATGCACCGCAGGCCACGTCATTTTCCTTATCCACGAGAACGACCGAAAGATGGTATTTTGTCAGCTCTCTTGTAACCATACCGCCGACGACACCTGCGCCGATGACCGCTACATCATAAATCATATTTACCTCTCCTTTTGGGAAAATTTACTCTAAAAAACCGCAAAAAAGAGAAACGAAAACGTCGACGGTCAAAAACCGTCGCACAATTTCCGTTTCTCCAAATCTCTTGCGGAATATTAAATTTTGATCAAATATACCAAAGCTCCTTCTTACCTGTAGAAACAGCCAATGCGCCTTGGCCCAAAGCCTCCATGACCTCAGCCTTGGTTTCGATAAGTCCGCCTGCGATAACAGGCACTCTGCCACCCGAGAAGCGCTGTATCACCTTGCCTGCGATACCCGGCATTATCTCAACAAGCGTGGGTGAAGAATTGTTCAGCACCTCTTCAATGCTGTCAACACCCTGCGAATCAAGCGCAAAAAAACGCTGGACCGTAATGAGACCGCATTCCTTAGCAGCTCTTATCAAATGTGAACGTGTGCTGATTATACCATCAACCTCACATTTTGTCAAGTACTGAATTCCCGCTTTATCCTTGCCGATACCATCGGCAAGATCGATGTGCACTAAAATGAGCTTTTTGCGACCGTGAGCCTTTTTTATCAGCTCGGCAACCGTCATAACATTGCAGCCAAGCAGGAAAATCACCTCGCACGGAGAATCCAGCGCCTCATTAAAGCCATCCTCACGTATGGCCGAAATTACAGGGCAATCCTCCAAGCGTTGTATCAATTCCAAGCTCATCTTCTCACCGCCCTAAACTAATTAACATTTGTATTTTACCACAAGCTCATTTGTATTTCAACAATGATTATTTTATTTCACAGTGCTTATTAATAAACTCAGACGGAGACAAGCCTGTATGCTTTTTGAAAAATCGGCTGAAATATGCGGTGCTTTCAAAGCCCACCGCAAAAGCTGTCTCGCCAACCGAGATATCCCCTGCCGTTAGCAGAGCCACAGCTCGTTTAAGCAACAGTCGGTCACGGTACTGTAAGGGTGACATTCCAAATTCATCATGAAAAAGGTCGTAAAAACGTGATGTGCCTAAAAAACACAGCTCCGCCAGCTTACTGCAATCGACCCCGTCGGCGGCATGCTCCTGCAGATGTCTTACGGCAGGCATAAGCCTTTTTCTTGCGGCACTTATCGCAGACCTTTGCAGTGATGCCAGTATAACACACATCTTTTCGGTCTTGATAACAGAGTTGTCCCCTATGCCATAGTCCTTCTCTAAAGCCGCAATAGCCTCGGCACACTCTACCGTAACCTCGTCACAAATTTTTAACGGATGCTTGGAAAAAAGCGCCATTTCACCGTTTATGTTCAGCGTAAAGTCTATACGGTAAAAAATTATGCTTTCGCTGGTCACGGTAAGCTTGTGGTGTGACCCGAACGGAAGATAAGTCAAACCTCCCTCGGTCAAAGTAAACCCTCCGCCGTCAAAGTCGTAACGGCAACTGCCGCTTACCACATAGAGAAAACCGTTACAGGTGCGTCCTCTTGCACAAAACTCACGGTACTGCGGATTTTGAAGTATCACCTTGATATCGGAAAGACAGAAAGGATATTGCTTAAGCTCGCTGAAGGGAAGTATCATATCATCACCCGAAACAGTATAACACGGCACTGATATTTTGTCAATAGATCGGAATTTTGTGCAAGTGAATTGGAATACGGTGCATTGTATTCTAAAAATCACGGCGGTATAATGAGGTCAATAAAGGAGGCTATTCCATGGAACCTAAAGAAAAATGGCTTCATACTATGGCTGTTTATGGCGAATACGAGAAGCGCTTTGCCAAAGCTACGGCTGACCGACCGTTCAACATACCAACTACCGAGGCCGAGCAACGTAATATCATCAATGGTGTCAAGCGCATGCTGGCTTACGACGAAGCTCTTATGCCGGAAATAGGCAATTTTGAAGAACTCCGCCGTGACGTGCGTGACTGCTATGATGTTGTGCAGCTACGTTACACCACTTGGGAGAATTTTCACTCGGCGGCAACCTTGTTTATGCCGCATACCGACAATAAGGTTCCCCTCACATTTGTATTTTGCGGACACGGCAAGGATGGCCGATTGACCCAAGGATATCAGCTGATGGCTGATAGGTTGGCACGGATGGGAATGGCGGTTATGGTGCCCGACAACATAGGTCAGGGCGACCGCCGGCCGTTGGGGCACGATGATGTCATCGCACCGTTTTACTGTGGGCTGACGCTTCAGGGAATGATCCTTTTAGAGTCGGTGGCCTTAATAAGGCATATGATAAACAAACCTTGGGTCGATAAAGAAAGGGTTGGCGCCTGCGGAAACTCGGGCGGCGGCACTTTGTGTCTGTTTCTTGCGGCACTTTGCCCCGAGCTTACGGTGCTGTGCCCCACTGGGTATCCGTCAGACTTTTCTTATATACTGGCCAAGGAACGCCGCCACTGTGCGTGCAACCTGCTTCTCGGCTGCTCTCACGGTCCCGAGATGTGGGAGATACTGTCGTGCTTTGCTCCCAAGCCCTTGCTCATATCGCAGGGCTCCAACGACATGCTTATTCCGTATGACCTTTTTATGCGTACAGCACGCAAGGTCGGTCATGTTTACCGTCGATTAGATGGGAAAAATAATTTCTCGGCCAAAAGCACCCCGACCACACATTCATGGACGTCTTTCGACCGTGACCTTATCACACAGTTTATTGCCCAAAGCTTCGGTCTATCGTCCGACGGTACAGCCGATGACGAATCATTGCCGCCGCTTTTGAGCTCGTGGCATGTCACGATGCCTCAAGGCGGCCTTACAACCGAGGCCTTGGCAGAGAAGCTTTCTGGCAAAAAAATGCCCGAGGGTACTCTTCTTTCTGATATTTTTAAGCCAAGCTTTGACGGCCGACCTATAGATAAAGACGACATCATCCCCGACATCGGTCGAGGCGATGTTATGAGAGTTTTGGCGCAGATGGAATGTGCGTTATTGGAAACGGAGGAGCGCTGAATAAATTTTTTTGTACCGTTCGAGCTGCCCGTTGCACCCACCTTTCCAGATCTGACATTTTGCATCCATGACTACGGTGCCGTTGGGGGCGGCGAGGTCAAAATTACCGAGGCCATCCGTACGGCCGTTAATGAATGCTAAAAAATGGGCGGCGGCAGGGTCGTTATACCTAAAGGCCGTTGGCTTACGGGCCCTATACATCTTAAGGACAACGTAAACCAGCATTTTGCCAAAGACGCATGGGAGTCGGGTACACCTTCAGAGGATATTGGGATCAGGAACTGCCGTGCCATAAAATGCAGAGGTTGCTGAGTTTTTCTGAGAAGCCCAACAAAAACAGTATTATCGGTGTCATCCTCGTGTTTTCCTCCGTGGTGTTGGCGGGACTGTAAAGCCGATGGCCAACACAAATAGTCTTAAAACGACTCACGGCATCAATAATCCTGTGACTTTCTTTTGTTCGGAATGACTTAAGACCACATTGCTTATACTGCAACGGTTCGTGATCCGCCTCGGACTCGCTATAAAAAACAAAATATTCACCGAAATTATACTTGTATTTAGAAGTAAGCTATGGTACAATATATAAGCGAAAGAGGTTTATCGCTCTTTCGCTTTTTGTTTTTAAAATACGAGGCAGAGGTAGAAATTATGTATCGTGTCGGCTTTGATAATGACAAATATTTGGAAATGCAATCCGAGCATATTGCGGAGCGTATCAAAAAATTCGGTGGTAAGCTTTACCTTGAATTCGGCGGTAAGCTTTTCGACGATTTTCACGCATCCCGTGTTTTGCCCGGCTTTGCACCCGATTCCAAAATACGTATGCTGGCCCGTCTTAAGGATGAGGCTGAGGTTGTTATTGCCATAAACGCCGCCGATATTGAGAAGAACAAGGTCAGAGGTGACCTTGGCATCACCTATGACCTTGATGTTCTCCGCCTTATAGATGCTTTCCGTGGCTTCGGACTTTATGTCGGAAGCGTGGTGCTCACCCGATATACGGGACAGTCCTCTGCCGATGCCTTTGCCAATAAGCTACAGACTCTGGGCGTTCCCGTTTACAAGCACTTCCCCATCCCCGGCTATCCCTCAAACCTCAAGCTTATTGTGTCAGACGAGGGCTACGGTAAGAATGATTATATCGAAACCACACGTAAATTGGTCGTTGTCACAGGCCCGGGACCGGGTAGCGGCAAAATGGCAACCTGCTTGAGCCAGCTTTACCATGAGCACAAGCGTGGTATTGAGGCAGGCTATGCCAAGTTTGAGACCTTCCCTATATGGAATCTTGCACTTAAGGACTCGGTCAACCTGGCTTATGAGGCTGCCACCGCCGACCTTAACGATGTCAACATGATCGACCCGTTCCATCTTGATGCCTACGGCGAACTGGCCGTCAATTACAACCGTGACGTTGAGATTTTCCCCGTTGTCAAAGCCTGTATGGAGAGAATGCTGGGCAGTTGCCCTTACAAATCGCCTACCGACATGGGTGTCAATATGGCAGGTAACTGCATTTTCGACCCCGAGGCGGTAAAGTCGGCCGCCGATAACGAGATAATCCGCCGCTACTATGACGCTTTGTGTAAACGCAGCCGAGGTGAGGCCGATGAGACCGAGACCGTCAAGATCGAGCTTTTGATGGAGCAGGCAGGCATCAATGTCAGTGACCGCATTTGTATTGCGGCCGCTAATGAGAGAGCCAATGAAACAAATGCTCCTGCCGCCGCATTGGAGCTGCCCGACGGCACAATTATCACAGGAAAAACAACCTCCCTTTTAGGTGCCGGCTCAGCAATGCTTCTCAATGCACTCAAAGCCTTGGCAGGAATCCCTAAAGAGGTTCGCCTTATCCCTCAGAACGTTATTGAGCCTGTGCAGGAATTGAAGGTCGGCTTCCTTGGAAATCATAACCCGAGATTGCATACCGATGAGATTTTGATAGCCCTTTGCGTTTCGGCCGTTACCGACGAAAACGCAAAAAAGGCAATGGACTGCCTGAGACTTCTCAAAAACTGCGAGGCTCACTCCTCGGTCATGCTGAGTTCGGTCGATATCAACGTTTTTAAAAAGCTTGGCATCAATCTGACCTGCGAGCCGAAATATCAGACCAAAAAGCTTTATCACGGATAATACAACAACCCCCGACGTTAAGGTCGGGGGTTGTTTAAGTCTTGACAAACATGGGTCCTTGAAGTATAATATATACATAAATAAAAAAGGCAGGCCGCCGTGCAGCAACACGACGACCCTGCACAGAAGTGTAGAGGCACTCCTATACAACCGGATAACCGGCACCCGTTAGGGATTATAACACATTCCCCAACGTTTCGCAAGTGATTTCGGCAATATAGGCTTATTAATCATACGATTTTTTTCGTGTCAAAGCACTTCTTCAGGCTTTGACACGTTTTATTTTTGCGGTCAAAGTGTAAATATTGGAAGTTCTTCAAGCAAAACAAAATGCCGACTCGCCGCACAGCAATGCGGTGACGGAAATGGTGTAGAGGCACCCTTGTTAAGTTGTACCCATACCACCGTTTGGGCAGACGGTACGGATACGACGGCACAAAGAAACATCCTATGTCGGTTACGAGACGGCTATCGGGTATTTCAAGCATTTTCTTTTGCGGGAGCTTACATACAGTCTGCCACCCTGTGCCCTCATGCGCAGGGGAACGGTCACATATCGGGCATTCGCCCGTACTTGTTGCGACGCAAGCTTACCACGCACACCAAATCCCCGACGGTTGATGCAGTCGGGGATTTGGCTCTTTGTTGTCTTTTCCCATTGCAAGTCAGCCGATTGCTTCATTCGACCCTTCGGGAGCACACATAGGCGCTCCCCCTACAACATACCTGAAATTACAATGTAGGGACCGACATCCCTGGCGGTCCGCAGAGCTAAGCTTCATCCTTCACTCGGAATGACAAAAAGGGCTTTGTGCTGTCATTCTGAACGAAGTGAAGAATCTTATTGAATCTTATTGCAGAGACCGGTCGGTACGGTTGAGTATTGACAAAAGCGAGCCCTTGCAGTATAATATATGCATAAATAAAAAAGGCAGGCCGCCGTGCAGCAACACGACGACCCTGCACAGAAGTGGCAAGACACTCCTATACAACCGGATAACCGGCACCCGATTAGGATTATAACATATTCTTTCGGTACTTTCAAGTTATTTCGGTAATATGGGCTTATTAACTATACGATTTTTCGTGTCAAAGCACTTCTTCAGGCTTTGGCACGTTTTATTTTTGCGGTCAAAGTGTAACATTGGAAGTTCCTCAAGCAAAACAAAATGCCGACTCACCGCACAGCAATGCGGTGACGGGAATGGCGGCAAGACACCTACGTGAAATTGTACCCGTACCACCGTTTGGGTAGACGGTACGGATACGACGGCACAAAGAAACACCTATGTCGGTTACGTGACGGCTATCGGGTATTTCAAGCATTTTATTTTGCGGGAGCTTACATACAGTCTGCCACCCTGTGCCCTCATGCGCAGGGGAACGGTCACATATCGGGCATTCGCCCGTACTTGTTGCGGCGCAAGCTTACCACGCACCAAAGCCCCGACGGTTGATACCGTCGGGGCTTTGGCTTTTGCTGTCTTTTTTCCGTCGCAATCTTACAATCGAGTTGGGTTAAATTGCCACAATTATGCTTTACGTCCAAAATACATTGTTAAACTTTTAATTATTATTGTATTTCGCAATTTAATGTGTTAAACTGAAAATGCACTTATTGAACATTTTAACAAAGGTAAGGTGACTTATGAACATTATCGTTTGTATCAAACAGGTTCCGGGCAGTTCAAATGTCAAGGTCGACCCTGTGACGGGTGTGCTTATCCGTGACGGTGCGGACAGTAAAATGAATCCGTACGACCTTTATGCGCTTGAGACAGCTTTATCGCTTAAAGAAGCCTGCGGTGGCACGGTCACGGCCGTGACCATGGGCCCTAACGCCGCAAAGCAGGTGCTTTTAGAGGCAATTTATATGGGTGCTGACAAGGGCGTGCTTATCAGCGACCGCCGTTTCGCAGGTGCTGACGTTTTGGCCACCTCTTATACCCTTTCCTCCTGCCTTGTATCGATGGGCAACTATGACCTTATCATCTGCGGTAAGCAGACTACCGACGGCGACACCGCTCAGGTCGGCGCCGAAATGGCAGAATTTTTGGGTTTGCCGCACTATTCCAACGTTCAGTCATGTGAGATAGTTGACGGTAAATTAAAGTTCAAATGTACTCTCGGCAACCTTATAATGAATGCTGAAATGGACACCCCCTGTGTTATATGTGCCGATGGCGAGATCAACACACCCCGTCTGCCGTCATACAAGCGCAAAAAGGCCACGATCGGCAACGACGACCTTATAAAGGTGCTGTCACTCGACGACTTTATTGACCGTGACCCCAAGCACTACGGTCTTTCAGGCTCACCCACGCAGGTCGAAAAGATATTCCCTCCCGAAAAGAACTCGGAACACGTTGTGGTTGAGGGAACCTCCGAAGAAAACGCCGCACATATCTTTAAGATACTTTGCGACAGGAAATTTATTTGAAAGGCGGTGGAATAAATGGCAGAACTGAAAATCAATAAATCTCTTATCACTCCCGAAACGGCTGAACAGCTTGTGAAGATCTGCCCGTTTTCGGCTATTTCCTATGACGGCGAGCTGCACATAAATTCCGCCTGCAAAATGTGTAAGCTTTGTGTAAAAAAAGGCCCTAAAGGTGCCATTGAATACGTTGAAGACGAGGCCAAGGTAACCGTTGACAAGTCGCTGTGGCGAGGCATTGCCGTTTTTGCCGACTGTGCCGACGGCGGCATCCACCCCGTCACCTTTGAGCTTATCGGCAAGGCAAAAGAGCTTGCCGCCGTTATCGGTCATCCCGTTTATGCCGTGCTGATGTGCAACGGTGACAAGGGCTATTCCGAGCGCCTTTTGAAAAGCGGTGTTGACAAGGTCTTTGTCTACGATTCACCCATTTTTGAGAATTTTACCGTTACTACATATGCCAATGCGTTTGAGAATTTCATCAACGCCACCAAGCCGTGCTCGGTGCTGGTCGGTGCGACCAACATCGGCCGAAGCCTTGCGCCCCGTGTGGCCTGCCGTTTCAGAACAGGTCTGACCGCCGACTGCACACGCCTTGAAATGAAGGAGAACACCGACCTCGTGCAGATACGTCCTGCCTTTGGCGGTAACATAATGGCACGTATCATCACCCCCAATACAAGACCTCAGTTCTGTACCGTGCGTTACAAGGTCTTCTCGGCTCCCGAGCAGACCGAAAACGCCACAGGCGAGATAATAAAGTGTGAAATAAACCCCGATTGGGAAGAGCCCTCGGTAAGGGTGCTGAATGTTGAGCACAAGCCGCCCGAGAACGATATTTCGGATGCCGAGATAATTGTTGCCGTCGGTCGTGGACTTAAATCCAAGGACGACCTTGCAATCATTCAAAAATTTGCCGATTCTATCGGTGCACAGCTTGCCTGCACAAGACCGTTGGTCGAATGCGGTTGGGTCGATGCAAGCCGTCAGATAGGTCTTAGCGGTAAGACGGTCGCACCCAAGCTGATAATCACCTTGGGCGTTTCGGGTGCGGTCCAGTTTGCGGCAGGTATGAAGGGTGCCGAGTGCATCATCGCCGTCAACTCCGACCGCTCGGCGTCAATATTCGATGTTGCTCATTACTGCGTGATAGGCGATATGTATGAGTGTCTTGACGAGCTTGAGAAACTGATAAAGGAGGCAGGAAAATAATGTATAGCATCATTAACTCTACCGATATTGAATACTTGAAATCAATCGTTCCTGCCGACCGTATCTTTGTAGGTTCTGACATTAACCCCGACTATCACCATGACGAGCTTGGCGGTACCGAGGCGGCTCCCGACGTGCTTATCTTCGTCACCTCGACCGAGGAGATATCCAAAATAATGAACTATGCCTACAAGTACAACATTCCTGTCACGGTGCGTGGCTCGGGTACGGGACTTGTCGGTGCGGCGGTTGCCGTAAAGGGCGGAATCCTGCTCTGCACCTCAAAAATGAACCGCATTTTGGAGCTTGATACCGAAAACCTGACCGTCACGGTCGAGCCGGGTGTTCTGCTTATGGAACTGGCCGCCTTTGTTGAGGAAAACGGTCTGTTTTATCCTCCCGATCCGGGCGAAAAATCGGCCACCATCGGCGGAAATATCTCGACCAATGCAGGCGGTATGCGTGCCGTCCGTTACGGTGTGACACGCGACTATGTGCGTGAGCTTACGGTAGTTCTGCCCGACGGAACAGTCGAGGTATTCGGCGGTAAAATAGTTAAAAACAGCTC
This sequence comes from uncultured Eubacteriales bacterium, assembly GCA_964424555.1. GTDB lineage: Bacteria > Bacillota > Clostridia > Oscillospirales > Acutalibacteraceae > UMGS172. Next base: position 50,468 of record CAYRIX010000007.1, on the reverse strand, counting down.
GGGCTACAGCTTACTTAACCTTATGGTCGGCTCGGAGGGCACCTTGGGTATCATCACCAAAGCCGTTTTGAGACTTTTGCCTAAGCCCACAAAATCGGTCAGCTTACTTGTACCGTTTGATTCTATGGACGATGCGCTTGATTGCGTACCGCTTATCGTCAAGACCGACACAAACCCGACCGCAATAGAATATATGTCGAGAGACACCATTCTGTTCTCGGAGGACTACCTTTCCAAGAAATTTCCCGACACCTCACATCCTGCATATCTGTTGTTGACCTTTGACGGCTCTTCGGACGACGAGATCGAGAAAAACTACTCCAAAATCGCCGATCTTTGTATCGTCAACGGTGCGGCCGATGCCTTCTTTATCGACACGGATGAGCGCAAGAAATCGGTTTGGTCGGCAAGAGGCGCATTCCTTGAGGCTATCAAGGCTTCGACCGACGAGATGGACGAGTGTGACGTTGTCGTTCCCCGAAACAGAATTGCCGAGTTTATCAAGTACACCCACATCATCGCCAAGGAATTGGGCGTGAGAATCCCCAGCTTCGGTCACGCCGGCGACGGTAACCTTCACATTTACATCTGCCGTGACGGTGCCACCGACAAGATATGGGAAGATAAGCTCAAAAAAGCCTTTGATATGATGTACACTAAAGCTCACGAGATCGGCGGTCAGGTATCGGGCGAACACGGTATCGGCTTTGCCAAGAAGGGCTATTTGAAGGAAAGCCTCGGCGATACGCAGATCGCGCTTATGCGCGGTATCAAATCCGCCTTCGACCCCAAGAATATCTTGAACCCCGATAAGTTGTTTTAGTAAAGTCAAACAAAACCACGGTCAGTGCATACATAACTGACCGTGGTTTTTTATCTGTTGCTGTCTGCAACCTTTCAATTTTCTTTGTTTCCTTGCGCCAAAAGCTTCATTTCTGCTTTGATGCCATCCTCCATGGAGGCGAAGTCCGCCGTGCTAAGCCCCGTTACTTTGAGCACCTTCGAAGGGTCAATGTCACGGTCAAATTTGCGGTCGTATTTCCACATCCATGAATGCTCCTTAACACTTCTTATGGTCGGAATGGTGTCTATGTAGCTTTCGTCGTCTACCCATTCCACTTTAAGGCCGATGGCCTTGTTGTAGGCTTCTGCCACCTCACCCCAGGTCATACCGTGACCCGAGTATATGGTGAGGGCCTCACCGATAGCAGCCTTTTTAAACAGAAGGTTTGCAATAAGCTTGCCCGAGTTGCCTGCCCAATCAAGTCCTGCGTGAAGCTCCTTGCAGGAAAGCGGAAGACGCATGGTCTTGTTTTTGCGAGCATATTGTACAGGCCACAAGCCGCTGTTCATAAGGATATCCATTCTGCGGTGGGAGAAGGAGATAACGGGACGCACTATAGTCCAGTTTTCACCCTTACACTCGTTAAACAAAAAGTCCTCACAAATGCCTTTTCTTACGCCGTAGGTGTCACCCTTTAAAAGCTCGGGGTCGTTGATGGCCTCGTGCAGTCTGGGTGCCGATTCGGTCACGGGGTGCTGCTCATTGGCATACACACGGTATGAGGAAAGGAATACAAGGTGGTCGGTGTTCTTTATAAGGAATCGGTAGACCTGCTTATATTCCTCAGGGTCGGCGTAATGGATAAAGTTAACGATACCGTCGTAGTGCGTTTTAGAAAACAGCTCGGTCAAAAGCCCGTTTGTGGCAAGGCTTTGATAATATTTAAGCTTTGGGTGATCGGAGACCTTTTCCTCGGGGCAGATGATATCGACCTCGGCTCCGAGGCGAAGCAGTTCCTTTGCCGTGTAGGTGCCAAGCGTTCCGCCGCCTGCAATAAGCAATACTTTTTTGTCTTTATACATACAAACCACATCCTTTTCTTTATTTTAAGCCATTGACAGCCAAATTAAAAGATGCTATTCTATTTTTAATGAGGTAAAATTCTATAAAGAACTGTGGGGATAACGGCGTGAATGATATATTATTTTTTAACAACTTCTATTTTAACGAGTTTCGGCAGAACGGACTTGGACATACCGACAACACTCACGGGGTCAAAAAGCATTTTATAGGGTTTATGAAAAAAGGCAGTGCATCCATCGTGTCGCACGACACAAAGCTGGTGCTTTGCGAGGGTGATATGTTTTATATTCCCAAAGGGCTCAAGTACCATTCGTGGTGGAATACGGGCGGCGAGGGTGCGATCTATGATTCGATCGGTTTTTCCGATTTCCCCGTGCAGGACTGTGGCGGATTCACGCTTCAGAAAATAGCAAGAAACGATGAGATCGACCGACTGTTTGCGCCTCTGTCGGCCGACAAGAGCATAAACTGTAGCTCCATCGGCGCTCTGTACAGTCTTTTGGGGGTGTTGGAGGGTAAACTCTGCCGTACCGTGCGAAGCAAGGAAACTGAAATTTCCGAAAAATTGCTTCTGCTTATGAATAAAGACCACAGCCGCACCGTGGCCGAATATGCCAAGGAGCTTTGCATCAGCGAAGCGACACTTTATTTGTATACGAAAAAGGCTCTCGGCAAGACCCCAAACCGCCTCAGGCAGGAGGTCTGTTGCAATAAAGCGTGTGACCTGCTCAAAACCACCGACTACCCTATAGAGCAGATATCCGAAACGTGCGGTTTTTCCTCCACTTCATATTTTCGCAAGGTCCTTCGTGAGATCATCGGCAGAACCCCGTCCGAGATCAGAAAGAAATCACAGGTGATATAAACGGAAGACAAATTGCCGCAAAGAAAACCCAATCCGCTGGCAATGTGATAAGTACTATCCCAACACTTGAAGGGAGATGATGCCATACCGATTTTGAAGCATTCAAAAGCAGCAGTCCCTACCCCGTGACCGCACTTAAAGATGATGAAACCATTGTTATAGAATATTAAAAATCCGAGGAACACAAAAAGCGTTCCTCGGATTTTGCTTTGTTAAAACAACTCATTCATCAGTATGTTGATATTTTCGTCACTGTATTCGATCTCACTTGAGAACATTCGGGCATTTTCGTAAATATCACCGTCAAGGCACATCAGAAAATAGGTGCAAAGGACACAGAAATCAAGGCCATAAACGTGCAGATGTCTGAACACGAAATAGTCGAACAGCCTTTTTGCATATTGCGGTTGTGTAAACTTTATATCCGCTATTGTTTCGCTGCGGTCTTTGAGCATGTCCAGCACACTATCCCAAGCCGCATCCAGCCGTTCAAGACCTCTGAAAACCTCAGCCAATTCATTGACGGCCACTTTAGGCAACAGATGGGCAAACTCCTCGGGTCGGCGCTTAAAAACGTCCTCCCTATAGCTAAAGAAATCTTCCTCTTCGGCAAAATAGGAAGACGGGGCGTCATCCTCCCCTATTTTTTCAAGCGAAAAGTCATTATTTAGAATCAGCCTTGCCGCCGCTTCACAGGTCAGCCCCAGACCGATCTCGGCCCTCATATCAAAGAAATATCTGAACCTCGGGTGATCACGGCATATCTGACACAAAGAATCCTCACCGTGGGTCAGGATAATATCACAAAGGTTGCGACCGTTCAAAAACGGACACCGCCCGTCCTTGCCTTGCACGAAATGCGGTGTGTCGCTTAAAGAAACCTTGCCGATTATATCACTTTTGGTTTTGTAAATTCCAAGTGTGTCCTCGTCAATATCGATCTCCCAACCGATGCAACAGCTATGACGGCACTTATCAGCAATACATTTAAAGGAGTTGTAATATGTCGGTGCAAAGATATCCATTTTCCTTACACCTTGCGAGAACGGTGGACTATGCTGTTGACGATGCTGAACACAACAACAGCAAGGCAAATACCTGCGGCGATTCCAAGGGCGAATTCGGCCGTTTTAAGTCCAAACCCCTTAGCCGCAGTCCAATCCTGACGGACGATACTGCTCATGGTATAAAACAGCGAGCCTCCCGGCACCGACGGTACGACCGACGGCACCAAAAACAACGTCACAGGCGCTTTAAGGACACGGGCGGCAATCTCACAATATATAACGGCAACTGCGGCGGCGACGAAGCAGGCAATAAAGCCCTCGCCCACATAATGTGCCATCAAAAGATAAACTCCCCAATTGATAATGCCGCCTATCGAGGCCGCCGCAAGCAGACCCTTTCTTAACTGAAAGAGCAACGCAAAGCCGAGTGAGCCGATCAAAGCCGTCACAAGCTGAATGATCATATCCTTCATATCGGGCCTCCCAACAAAACGATGGACAACATAAAGCCGCCCGCCAAAGCGCCTGCCAGGACAAGGCTTTCGGTAAAGCGGGTCAGCCCCGAGACGGTGTCGCCCACAAGAATATTACGGATAGAGTTGGTGAGAGCTATACCTGGGATAAGAAGCATTATATCACCTATCATTATCATGTCGGCATTAAGTGAGGGAATCAATCGGCACACGGCACATATCCCTATACCTACAATAAACGAGCACAAAAATTTTGAAATTATACTGTTTGGACAGAATTTAGGTGAAAGGTTGGAAAACGCACAGATAAACAAGGCAAACACACCTGCCACCAAGGAATCCAACACCGTTCCGCCGAAAAACACGGCAAAGGCCGCCGCTGCCAAAACGCTTCCAATATAATACTTAAGGTTGCTAAACGGCTTATGACAGGCAATATAACGACGCTTCAGCTCTTCCACGCTAAACCGCTCGGCACAGTATTCACGGCTGAGTCTGTTCAAAGCTTCCAGCTTTCCGAAATCGGTCGTCGAAGACGAGTTAACACGTCGTGTCTGAGTAACCACCTCACCGTCGGGCATCTCCAACGTAACAACTATGCTTGAAGTGATGGCAAAAGCATCAACCTTCTCGGCACCAAACGCCATGCCCATTCTCGACAAGGTACCTTCAACACGGTCAATCTCAGCACCGCTTGTCATCATGTCCTCGGCAATGTCCAACAATACACCCATAAAGCTTTTACCTTCAACGCTCACCGCCGTTCACCCTCCCCCGTATTCAGAAAGTTTTTACAATATAATAACAGAATCGGACCGACAAATCAATACCTTGGCACTTTACTTTTGTCCGTGTTTTGAAATCGGCCACCCATTTAGTTACAGGGGTGTAATTTTTGTAACCTAAATTTAATCAATCTGTAATCGGGTTGATACGCTTTTTTGCAATATGATGTATATAATGTTAGTATAAATTAACATATATTGTGGTGATGACTATGCGTAAGACAACTATCGGTTCTGTTCTGGCTATCCTTTCGATGGTCTGCCTTTGCTTGTGCCTTGTGCTTTCACCCGTTACAAACGAGGCTTCAACCTTTGAAGCCGAACAGGTATATACCGCTCCTATAACCGTTGCCCCTGCCGACGAGGACGTTGAAACCGTCAAAGCGGTTGAACCCGAGCTTGAAGAAACCTCTGCCAAGCCCGAGCTTGACTCAGAACAGCTTGAGGCTCACTTTACCAAAATGCTTGACCTTAATTATTGCTACGGCGCAAGCTTTGACAACCCTGAAATGATGGCAGCCTGCTCGGCAATTTCGCTGATGGATTATGCCGCCGACGTTCACGGCTACGGTATCGGTGTTAACCAAAACCTCGTTAAAAGCTTCGTTAAAAGCTTTTACGGTGTTGAGCTTGACGAGCAGCCGCTCAGCTTCGACGAGTCGCCCGAGGGCTATGTTATGACCCCTGCGTTAGAGGTTGGCACTCAGACACATACCGTTTTATCGATCACCGAGACCGAGCAAGGCTATGAGGTAATGTCGACAGTTATGATGTACTACGGCGGTGACGATTGTGATATTTGCCTTGTGAAATCGGTCTTCAGTGTTGCCGACGGTTCTGAATTCGGATTTAATCTCATTTCCTGCGAGCTTGTCTGATTCACAGCCCGTATCGTTGCACGGCTACAAATATTATTGCAAAAAGTACCGAACGGGTATATAATAAGAAAAGACACTTTGTCGGTACGCCGTGTCGTGCCGACTTAATTTTTATATTAAATAACAAATCGAGGTGATACCCATGGCAGAAAACCGTAAGCCAAAGAAAAACCGTAAAAGAGGCATAGCCATCCCCGGACGAATTCTGACCGCAGGCATACTCATTGTTTTACAGGTGGCCTTTTTCGGCATTATTGAGATGTCGGTATCTAAATGGGTAACCGCTCTTAATATTGTTCTGCGTATACTGTCGCTGATTATTGTCTTTCTTATACTTAATAAGCGTGACAACCCGAGCTATAAGCTGATGTGGATCATATTTATACTTGTAGCACCCTTGGTTGGCGGTGTACTGTTCTTCCTGTGGGGTAACGGCAAGGTCAGACCTGCTTTGAAAAAGCATATGCAAAAGCAAAAACGGCTTAACAAGCGGTATCTTTGGCAGGACCCCGCCGTGGCTGCCGATCTGCATTTTCACGACTTTGACCATGCCCGTCAATCACAATTCCTGTTCCGTGAATCGGGCTATCCCGTTTACACCGACACAACGGTCGAATATATCGCACCGGGTGAAAAATTTTGGCCTCGGATGCTTGAAGAACTCAAAAATGCCGAAAAATATATCTTTATTGAATACTTTATTCTTGCCGAGGGCAAAATGTGGAATGCGATTTGCGAAATTCTGCGTGAAAAAGCCAAGTCAGGCGTTGAGATCCGCATTATTTTTGATGACTTCGGCTCTATCTCTCGGCAGAACCGTCACTTTGTCAAGCGCTTAAGAAACGACGGCATCAAGGTTTTGGCCTTTAATAAGATCCGTCCCTCGGTTGACCTGTTTTTAAACAACCGAGACCACCGAAAAATATGCGTTATAGACGGATATGTCTCAATGACGGGCGGTCTCAACCTTGCCGATGAATACATCAATGAAACACACCCTCATGGCTATTGGATGGACTGTGCCGTAATCATGAAAGGCCCTGCGACCACAAGCTTTGCCGTGGCATTCTGCGAAATGTGGAGCAGCATGGGCCGTGAACGGCTTGACCCCAAGCATTATATTGTCGACACCTTTCCGAAAGCCTCGGGTTATGTTCAGCCTTATGTGGAAAACCCTCTTGACACAAGGCATTATCCGGGGGAAGGAATCTACCGTCAGATTTTGGGGACGGCCAAGGACTATGTTTATATTGCAACGCCTTACCTCATACTTGATAATACCATGATAACCGCATTGACGTCGGCAGCCAAAGCAGGCGTTGATGTCAGAATAATCACACCGAGCATAGGTGACAAATGGTATGTACACCCTGTAACACAGTTCAACTATCAGGAGCTGCTTGAGGCAGGTGTCAGGATATTTGAATACGATCCCGGATTTATACATTCCAAGCTGTTCGTTTCGGATAATGCAGTGGCCACCTGCGGTACTATAAATATGGACTACCGAAGCTTTTATTTTCACTTCGAATGCGGAGTGTGGATGTGCTCGGTACCTGCCGTTAACGATATAAAGGAGCACTTTCTTGAAATGCAAGACGACAGCACCGAGATAATACTTTCTCAATGGCTGAAGCGCCCCTTAAGGAAGCGATTTAAACAGGCTTTGCTTAATATTTTGGCTCCTTTTATGTAGAAATTGTAAATTTTACCCTAAAGCTGTGCTAAAACATTTGACTGTGAGCTGATATTGGGGTATTATTTATTTAAGAAAACTTCATACTTTGGTTTTTTCATATTAATAATTTAAGGATATAATACCCATAAAGGTACGGCCCCAACTGTGACTGCATTAAATAAGAAGGAGTATTTAAAATGGATGAAAACAGAAACACTCCACAAAATGAACAACCTATAAATACACCCTATAGCTATACACCTAACACTAATTACGGATATTCACCTGTTCCGACGCCTCCCCCTCAACCACCCAAAAAGGACAAGAGGGTCGTCGGCATCGGTACTATGATAGTCTGTATAGTTATTGCCACCGTTATAAGCGCCACGACAGCACTGACGATTGCTCTGGGCTCTTTGGACGAGCGTGACCGTAACACCGTTGCCACATCCTCTGAGCAAGGCTCTGAGGATGATGTGAGCTCCGAAAACACTTCGTCGGGTGAGACCATCTCGACCGTCATAACGATAGACGGAAATGTTGAATCCTTGGTAGAGGCCGTTTATGACAAGGCGGCTAACAGCGTTGTCGGCATCCGCACCAAGGCCTCGGTCGAAAGCTTTTTCGGCGGCTCGACCGAAAGCACGGGTGAGGGCTCGGGAGTAATTTATACAACCGACGGCTACATTATAACCAACTACCATGTCATTGCCGACGTGGTCACTACCCAGACCAGCAACACCTCGGTCGAGGTATTCCTTATGTCAGACCCCGATGAGCCTATCGATGCCGAGGTTATCGGTTACAACGTTTCGGCGGACCTCGCTGTCATCAAAATATCCAAAACAGGACTTCCTGCCGTTGAGCTTGGCAACTCGGATGATATAAAGGTGGGTCAATATGCTATCGCTATCGGTTGTCCTGGCGGAATCGAGTTTTTGAACTCGGTCTCCTACGGTATAGTCAGCGGTCTTAACCGTACCATAACCGTCGACTCAATCGGTGAAATGGACCTTATCCAGACCGATGCCGCCATCAACCCCGGTAATTCGGGCGGTGCATTACTCAACTCAAAGGGTCAGCTTATTGGCATAAACTCTTCAAAGCTTGTAGATGAGAGCTTTGAAGGCATGGGCTTTGCAATACCTGTAAACACCGCACTTGAGGTCGTTAAAGAGATTATTGAAAATAAGGACAATCCCTCGCCGTATATCGGAATCGAGATATACAAATATGACTCGGAATACCTTGCACAGTACGGTCTGCCCAGCGGAGCCGCCGTCAAGAGCGTAGTCAAAAACGCTCCTGCTTATAATGCAGGCATCAGAGCAGGTGACATTATCACCGCCTTTAATAAGGTCGAGGTAACCGAATATTCCGATTTTATAGATGCTCTGGATGAGTGTACCCCCGAAACCAAGGTCACTGCACGTATCTACCGCAACGGCAGATACTACACCACCACCGTTACTATCGGCTCTAACAACAGCCACGGTTAAAATCCATTTTACCCGATGCCGTGCGGCAAAAACGGCATCGGGTGCTTTTTTGAGGAGTCAGCTATGTTTACACGACTGCACAGCACGGGTATCTTCGGCATAGATGCCTATATGGTAGAGGTCGAGGCCGATATTTCAAACAGCTTCCCTGCTTTTGAAATAGTAGGTCTGCCCGATACCGCCGTAAAAGAATCACGTGACCGAGTACGCGCGGCGCTTAAAAACAGCGGTTTTTCTTTTCCTACCACAAAAATCACGGTCAACCTCGCTCCTGCCGATATCAAAAAGGCAGGCTCGATGTACGACCTGCCCTCTTTGCTCGCAATATTAAGTGCCTCAGGTCAATTAGGACAGGATTGCAGCCTTGACGATTGTGCATTCATAGGTGAGCTATCGCTCGACGGTCAGTTAAGACATATAAACGGTATGCTCTCAATGGCTATTGAGGCTCAAAAACACGGCATAAAACGGTTTTATGTGCCAAAGGCCGATGCCTACGAGGCCTCGGTGGTGGACGGTATTGAAATATATCCCGTTGACAATGTCAAGCAACTGGTCATGCACCTTAAAGGCGAAGCAAAGCTCAAGCCTCAGGAAAAGCCCGATATCGGCTCGCCGTTCTTTAACTGTCCCGACTTTTTCGATGTAAAGGGTCAGGCCGCCGCCAAAAAGGCTTTGGAGATCGCCGCCGCAGGCGGTCACAACGTCTTGCTCATAGGTCCGCCGGGCTCAGGTAAAAGCATGCTGGCCAAACGGTTGCCGTCGATACTGCCGTCCATGACCTTTGAGGAATCGATCGAGACAACCAAAATACATTCGGTGGCAGGGTCACTGCCCTCGGATACACCGCTTATCGTTACACGGCCTTTTCGATCGCCGCACCACACTGTATCTGCCGCAGGACTGTCGGGCGGCGGAATTATTCCCCGCCCCGGTGAAATATCGCTCTCACATAACGGCGTTCTGTTTTTGGATGAGTTTCCTGAGTTTTCACGTCAGGCAATGGAGGTCCTGCGTGCGCCTATTGAGGACGGCAAGGTAACCATTTCAAGGGCAAGCGGCCGCCTTACATACCCCTGTGAGTTCTCGTTGGTCGCCGCAATGAACCCGTGTCCCTGCGGCTATTTCGGCCACCCTAAGAAAAAGTGCATCTGCTCACCCATGGCTGTCAAAAAGTATCTCGGTAAGATATCGGGCCCGATGCTTGACCGACTTGATATCCATGTTGAGGTGCCTGCCGTACAGTACGAAGAGCTGACGGGACGCTCAGACGGAGAGACCTCGGCAGATATCAGAAAAAGGGTCGAAAAGGCTCGGGCAATCCAACAGGAGCGTTTTAAAGGCACTTCCGTCACCTGCAATGCGAGACTGACTTCGGAGCTTATGCAGAAATACTGCGTTTTGACCGACGATGCCAACCGTATTTTAAAAACTGCTTTTGAAAACCTTGGGATGTCGGCAAGGTCTTACGACCGAATTTTAAAGATCGCCCGTACCGTTGCCGACCTTGACGGTGAGACAAAAATCGGTGCAGGTCACATAGCTCAGGCTATTCAATTCAGAAGTATGGACCGAAAATACTGGAGCGAGCTATAAAAAATAACTTACACAAAAACGGATGGCAAAATGCCATCCGTTTTTTAAGTTCTAATAAATTCAATCCCCGAACTCAGCCTTAATACATTCGTTACCTGTGAACTGCAAAATACAAAATCAGCTGTTGAAACGTGCGGTAATCTCTTCGTTTTCTCCTGGGTCAATGTGAAGTCGGCATTCCATATCACATTCATCAATCAAGATTTCAATATCGTCATCGGCATTGCCTAAAGGAAAATGTACAAGCCATGCTTCGCCCACTTTTTCCTCACCTATTACCTCTCCACGCATACCTTGGTGTACTCCGCTCTTAGCATATTTTTCTTTTTCCACCAAAACGATGATGAAATCCGAAGGCGATACAGCTCTCTTAACCCCTCCGAACTGTTCTGAAATTTTCTCATTTATACGTGCATCCATAACAGGAACAACAATCATGTCTTCTTCTTTTACGGGTATAGTTGCAATGTCAACCTTGTCAGCGTACTGCGGGAAATTCACTAACCATGAGGAATCTATATTTCTTTCATCACATATCCATCCATGCATACCCTTGTGTACGCCTTCTTTGACATACTTTTCCTTTTCAACAATAACCTCTACACAATCCAATTCTTTCATATTATTTTCCTCCATAAGGTGTCGCTAATGTTATTAAACCGTGTAGTCTGGCCATCACCTGCACTCAGCCCGATATTCGGTCGGTGTAAGACCTGTCAGCTGCTTGAATTTTCGGCTGAAGTAGTTTATATCGTCAAAGCCAACTGCAGCCGCTATCTCAGACACCGCCATATCTTCCTGCTCTAACATAAGTCTTGCCTTAAAAATTCGTGTTTCGTTAAGATAGCGAATAACGCTTTTCCCTGCCTTCTTTTTGAAAAAATGAGCAAAATAAGACGGCGTAACAAAAAAGTGCTCGGCAATGCTACCAACTGTCAACGGCTCGTCCGAGTGCTCCTCGATATACTTTATCATGTCATTGAATTTATCGGTACGCTTGAAATACTTTTTGAAATCATTTTCTCCCAGCACCGTCTTAACATGCCGTTCGGCGCAAAGGTCGAAAAACTCATACAAAAGCCGACCAATCTTAAGCCGTGCCTTAAAATCTGACAACCGAGAAAGCGAAATGACCTCGGTCAACAGCTCGGCACATTCGGCATCCCGAATTACATTTTCAAAAACCACGTGCTGAGAGCCTATATGGTTGGTGAAAAACGCCTTACTTATATGAAAGCAGTAAAACGCACCTTTAAGCGATGTAACATTGCCCGAGTGAAGCTCATTCGAATTGACAAAAAGAATATCGCCTTTTCTCAAATAAGCAGGCTGCAAATTGCAAAGTGGCTGAGCCTCGCCGTCAACAACATATTGCAGCTCGATCTCCTCGTGCCAATGTGACCGTCCCCCCGAGCGGTGATCAACAAAGAAACGGATATTGGTCGGGAATACAATGGGAAGATTTTCGTGCCTCGATTTCATCATTTGCACCTCTTGTTGCTAAAAAAGAGCAGTTTTGTGCTATTAATCCAATATGCTTATGATAAAATAAATCAGAGAAAAAGTCAACCGAAAAGGAGAAATATTATGGATAAGCAGATAACAGCCATTTTAGTCGGTGCAGGCAACCGAGCAAATGTGTACGCAAGCGTTTCGTTCGATTTCCCTGAAAAGCTAAAGGTTGTCGGTCTTGTCGACCCCAATCCCGAGCGCTTAAAATTCATGCAGGAACGGTTTAATGTTCCCGATGAAAATTGCTTTGACTACGTTGACGCACTTTGTAAACGTGAGAAATTTGCCGATGTAATCATCAACGGAACAATGGACCAGCTTCATGTTGACACCGCCATTCCCACTATCGAAAAGGGCTATGACCTATTGCTTGAAAAGCCGTTTGCCGTAAATGAGGAAGAGATGAACCGACTTCGTGAGGCCGCACGCCGCAACGGCACTAAGGTCGTTATCTGCCACGTTTTGCGTTACACGAAGTTCTACCGTGCCATAAAGGAGCATCTTTTGAATGGCGACATCGGTGACATTGTTTCAATAGAAATGTGCGAGCATGTGAACTATCATCACATGTGCGTTTCCTATGTCAGAGGAAAATGGCGTTCGGAGGAGGTCTGCTATGCACCGATGCTGTTGGCCAAATCCTGTCACGACATTGACCTTATGATGTGGATGATGAATCACACCAAGCCTACGGCAGTCGCTTCGTTCGGTTCGGAGTTCCAGTACGGCCCGCAAAACAAGCCCAAGGGTGCAGGCAACCGCTGTATGGTCGACTGCCCTTACAGTGACGAGTGCATATACTCAGCCAAGAAAAACTACATAGATGTTTTACGTTGGCCGCAGTATGTCTGGGCGGACGACCAGAAGCTGCGCAACATGTCGGTTGAAGAAAAGACCGAGCATCTAAAAACGGTCAACAAGTTCGGAGAGTGCGCTTGGAACTTCGACCGTGGCGGCAATGTCGACCACCAGACCCTTATTGTTAACTTTGCAAACGGAGCAACTGGCACATTCAGTATGATAGGCGGTGCGGCAAAATCCGAGCGTAACATCCACATCATAGGCACAAAGGGAGAGATAAAGGGAAATTTTGAGTCGTCGAAGTATATCGTACGAAATATGGACCCCTCCAAGGATTATAACGGATATACCGAAAAGGAATATGATCTTAAGGTTACAGGCGATATGATCGGTGCCAAGGGCGGCCACGGAGGCGGCGACCAAAACCTTGTGCTCGACTTTGTTGAGTACATAAACGGCCACGAACCTTCGGTCTCCTGCACAACCTTAGAGGACTCGGTCATCAGCCACCATACTGTTTTTTGCGCCAATGAAGCAAGAAAAACAGGAACTGTTGTAAAGCTCTGATATAATATGAAAAGGAAACAGCCCAACAAACTGTTTCCTTTTTTATATTATCTATTCTCTTCAGCTCTTTGTGAAAAGGGTACACAAATTCGATGATATTTTATTTTTTAAGCTATGTGTTCGAACCCCTACATATTTTTAAATCTATTCAAAAAGGTGTTACTCTTTCCTATTCTGTCAATTCAAATTTCATTATTTACTCCATCTACTTGCTTTTAGCTGTATTTATAGAAGAAATTAACATTCGCTTGATTTCATCTGCAAGTGAAAGCAAATCTTCAAAATTATAATCAATTAAGTCAGTTCTTTTTAAGAGTGTAAGCCAATAAATACTTTCTCCTGTCTCTTTGAGCGATATATGTAATTTAGAAATAAAATCAGCCTTGCTATTGCCATAGATGGCTTCGTTTATATTTGCACCGACACTAGTCGCAGAGCGCAGTAATTGTTTTGCAATAGTTGTATCTTTTCTTGTTTTAGAAAACTCTTCATAAAATAAGACTATTTTAGTTGCAAAGTCAAGGGATTTTTCAAGCAATGGACTATTCATTATATTCACCTCAAAATGAATTGTATCATAATTCACTTTTTAAATCAACGCTTTGCAAAGCACCATTTCTTTTATCTCTTCTCTTTTATCTTTTATTTGGAAACGACAATTTTAGAGAAGAGAGAAGAACGAAAAAAGAAAAGTTAAGAGAACAAAAAGAAACGACAACTTTCTTATCGAAAATTGTCGTTTCTTTTTGGTGCGCTGTGAGGGACTCGAACCCCCGACCTACTGGTTCGTAGCCAGTCACTCTATCCAGCTGAGCTAACAACGCACATAGGTTCTTTCGAACTGCCATAATATATTACCACAACAGTTTTGAAAAATCAATAGTAAATTTCGAATTTTTAAAACTTTTTTCAAACCAACCTTTTTACCCTATAGAAACAGCAAGAAAGCGTATTGCCTTCTTGCTGTTTCTTTATATTCTCGGTTAATTATTTATTGGCCTTTGCGGCTTTTTTCAAAGCAGCGGCCTCCCTTGACTCGTCACGGACAAGTTTGGAAAGAGCAAATAGTGCTATAACGTTGGGAATGACCATCAGGTAGTTGAAGAAGTCGGTCAATTCCCAAACAAGATCGTTTTTCAAGCAAGAACCAAGGAAAACGAATACCAAAGACAGGATCGAATAAACAATTACAGCCTTCTTGCCGAAGAGATACTCGAAGTTGATCTTGCCGAAGAGGTTCCAGCCAAGAATGGTTGAGAAAGCGAAGAAGAACAAGCAGATTGCAATAAAGATAGCACCGATCTTGGATGCAATGCCCCAGCTCATAAAGCTTGACAACGCAATGCCAACGGCGTTTTGTGCCATATTTGTCTTCACAAGTCCTGCTGCTTCGGCGCCGACACCGTTTACAGACAGAGGGCCGTCACCTGCATAGAGGCAGGAAATAACGATCAAAGCGGTCATGGTGAGAACGATGAAGGTGTCGATAAATACACCTGCCATAGCAACAACACCCTGATCATGAGGCTTTTCAACCTTGGCAAGAGCGTGTGCATGAGGAGTCGAACCCATACCGGCTTCGTTGGAGAAAAGACCTCTCTTTGCACCCTGACTGATAGCGGCCTTCAAAGCTGCACCGACACCACCACCAATTATAGCGGCAGGGTTGAATGCATACTTGAAGATCATACCGAAGGTTTCGGGGATATACTTTGCACGGATGCAGATAACAACAAGTCCGCCGACAATGTAAAGCAGCGCCATGACAGGAACAAGCTTCTCAGTAACCGAAGCTATGCGGTTGACACCGCCAAGGAAAATAGCGCCGGCAACAACAACAACGACTATACCCACGATCCAAGGAGCAATGCCGGTTGCAGTATTGACCGACTCACCGATAGAGTTGGACTGAACCATTGCACCCATAAAGCCGAGTGCCAGAACGATAGCAACTGCGAAGAAGCCTGCAAGGAACTTACCAAAGCCACCCTTAAAGGCCTTACGGATATAGTAAACAGGGCCGCCGGCTACGTTGCCGTTCTCGTCGACCTGACGGGTCTTCTGAGCAAGAACTGCCTCAGCATAAATGGTGGCCATTCCGAAAAATGCGATGACCCACATCCAGAAAATAGCACCGGGGCCGCCCAAAAGAATAGCACCGCAGGCACCTACGATGTTACCTGTTCCGACCTGTGCGGCGATGGCGGTAGCCAAGGCCTGAAACGACGAGAGGCCGCCACTCTGCTTACCGCCCTTGAGTGAAAGATCGCCGAAAACCTTTTTCATGCCTTCGCCAAAGCAACGAACCTGAACAAAACGGGTTTTAAATGTGAAGAATACGCCCGTTCCGATCAGCAGTATGACCAAGATGTAGTCGGCCGCATAGCTGTTGGCGGTACACACCCAATTATACAGCGTGTCCAAAAACTTTTGCATAAATAAATCCTCCTGAAAAATAAAATAAACAAAAAATAAAAGCCGCCCGAAAACGACGACTCATAGAAAAGGGAAAATAAAAATCAGTTATAATATGTACCACATAAAGTATATCTGACTCTATCCTTTTGCCTGAGAGATTCAGGGATTGCTCCCCTTGCACCTTCGGCACTCAAAAAATTGAGCTTCTCCAGAGTCCCCTTCACGTTCGGTCGGCATTGCCTTCCGAAGCTTCATCGGGATTTGACTAAAGCAGTATAGCACATATTTTACGTTTTGGCAACAGTTATTTTACAAAATCTCCAAAAAAATGCCTTTTTTAGATTTTAATAAAATTATTGACAAAGCAAAATTGTGTGATAAAATAATACTATCTTAATATATGCTGCCGCCGGGTAGCATTTCTTTCTGTTCTCAACACGCCGTTAGGCCTTTGAAGGTGTGTTTTCGGAGCAGATTTTTTGTTTGTTGGGGAGTTATTATGAAAATTCGTAATCCTTTTTCGGGTCTCAATCGCTTTGAATGGCTGCTTTACAGCTTATCAGCCGTTACCGTCGTTGCCTCGGGCATCTTCGGTGGAAACGACGGTTGGCTTTCTGCCGTCGCATCCTTTATCGGGGTCACTGCTCTGATATTTGTAGCCAAGGGCGACGTATTCGGACAGATACTGACCCTTATTTTTGCTGTATTCTACGGAATTATTTCGTATTCCTTTGATTATTACGGTGAAATGGTCACATACATGTGCATGACGGCACCCATTGCCTTAGCATCGGTCATTTCGTGGATAAGACATCCGTATAAGGACTCATCCGAGGTGGAGGTCGCCGTTTTAAGCCGTCGCAACACCGTCGTAATGTGGATACTAACCATTACCGTAACCGTTGCCTTTTACTTTATATTGGGTGCATTCGGCAACGCTAACCTTTTGGTCAGCACTATTTCGGTGACCACCAGCTTTCTGGCCTCGTATCTTACACTTTTTCGCAGTCCGTATTATGCCGTAGCCTATGCCGCTAACGACATTGTGCTTATCATCCTTTGGGTTATGGCAAGTATGACCGATATAAAATACCTTTCAATGGTGGTCTGCTTTGTCGCCTTCTTTGCCAACGATATGTACGGCTTTTGGAACTGGAAACGGATGCAACTCCAACAAAAAAATAATTGACCTCTTACATAAAAAAGGCATCCACTTGGATGCTTTTTTTATATCATTGTACTTTGTCTATATTTCAAGGGTGACAGTTTTTCATGCTTTTTGAAGATGTTGCTGAAATAGTAAACATTTTCATAACCGCACATTTCGGAAATGCGTGCAATCGAATAATTTGAGTTAATTAACAGGTCCTTAGCCTTATTAATGCGCAGTTTTGTTATATATTCAATCGGTGTTATTTTGTAATCGCTTTTAAACTTGGATATCAACGTTTGTTTTGAATAGTGAGCAACCGTAGCGAGTGCATCGAGGGTGAGCTTTTCACAAAAATGCTCCTTTATGAAAGCTACGACAGCATCAGTATCTTTACCGTTTTTAACCTTGTTCATTCCTGCGGTGAGTAGTATGTCATTCACAAAATGCTCAATGATACTCGTATCATTGTCGTTATAGATGGCCTCCTTTAGGTGGTTAATTGAACTTTTGAGGCGCACACGGTCATTTTCGCTATACTCAAGAAATGTTTCGGTATCCTCGTCAAACTGTGAAAGCGTGACCATTATATAATCAATCGGCTTGATGACAGTTCTCTCAAATGCTTTTCCCTTTTTATAAGTCACAGGTGAATACGGTAGTACACGACGTGTGATTCCGTTTTCGGTGTACTCAAACTCTCCATTTAGTGTGATCATAAGACTGTTGGCGGAATGTATTGCTTTTTTGATGGTAAACTCTTTTCGGTGTGAGATATAGCTTTGTCTAATCATAATATCCTCTTTAATATTTTATAAAATGTTAATAATATACTGTATTTGACAAACATTTCTATTATTATATAATGTATTTATCGTAATGTCAATTACGCAAGTCAATATAAACTACATAAAGGAGAGTTATAATGAAAAAAGTATTATCTGCCGCAATAAGTCTTTTGCTTTGTTTTGTGATTTTAGTCGGTTGTGGTGCGGACACAGGAAATGATGCTTCAGCAGGTGAGGGCTCCGGTTCTTCTACGGTAAGCACACAGTCTGATGCATCAAAAGACAACTTGAACTCGTCTTCAAACCGTTTAACAGAGGAGCAGATCAAAATGACAGCATATCTCGGAAATTTTTCTGACAGAATAACCGAAATCACTCAAAAAACCGAGGGCCAGTTTGTTTTCGGTCTTCAAAGCGATACTCACCATAGCGATACCGCCGAACAATTGCCCGGCCGCAATATGGCAGCAATGTCACATTTTATCGACCTTAAATTCGTCGGTAATCTCGGTGACATTGTGAGAGGCTACTCGGTACAAGATATCGACAGCCCCGAAAACATGCGTGCCTGTATGGATGATATGGTTAATAGATACCTTGAAAATGCTAAATGCCCCGTTATAATGACGGTCGGCAACCACGACACCAACGCAATGTGGTGCAACAAGTGGGGCGACCACACAACACAGATAACCCCTGAGGAGCAGAAAACAAGAATATTTGACCGTTTGAAAGAATACAATGGTGACAAAATGGTGACCGATGATGACGGCTCGTACTACTATATCGATTATCCCGAGGACGGTATCCGAGTTATAGTGCTCAACACCTCTAATGATACATACGACGGAACAAAGATGTGTTCCACCTCGCTTATCAGCGAAAAGCAAATCGAATGGTTTAAAACAGAGGCACTCAACACCTCACTTCAGGTTATTGTTATGTCGCACATTCCGTTCACCACCGCTGTTGAGGAAAACACACCCGCAAGGGGAAGCGATGCAATAACCGCAGCAGTTGAAGAGTTTATTGCAAACGGCGGTCAGTTCATTGCATATTGTTGTGGCCACAAGCACGGCAAAAGCTCAGCTGTTGATGAAAACGGAAGATTACATATAGTTGTTCCTAACGGCGGTAAAAGGGGCGCTGTTATAGCTGTTGATACGCAGAATAAAACCATTAGTATTTACGGTCTCGGCGGTGCAGGTGATGCTACGTACGATTATGTAAGCGGTCAGATTTTTTAAAATAACTTATAATTGTTATCATAAGCAAAGCCCTCTGCAAAAAATGCAGAGGGCTTTAAAACGAACTAACAAGATTATTTTATCATATTACATCAAAAATGTCTACTGACGAGATATACGAATTATTTTTTCGTATTTTGTTTATTCTGCGAATAGACATTTGTCTATGTCTCGTGTATACTGTAGTCAGAAAGAAAACAAAAGACACAAAAAAACCGTGAAGTAGTCGGGAAAGAAAGGGGACTGATTCCGATGAAAACAGCAGAAGTGCCACCGGCACATTGGACTGAAATTTATACAGAAAGGAATGAGTCCAAAGAACAGTTAAGTTAAAAACCTCAAACAAAATTTCAAATAAAGGACTGAGTCCAAAGTACAATTTAAATTAGATCTCATTGAAATATAAAGTTAAAGGAATGAGTCCGAAGAACAGTTAAGTTTTGAACTCAAGAAAAAATTTGAAACAGGCTTTGGTGTTACCGATGAACTAATTAGGATCAGATATTGAGCGTTGTATGAATAGGTTGAAACCTTGCGTCAGATAAATTATTTAAAACGGTGAATCCAATGAACAGTTTATAGTAACCCTCCAGCGGAATTGATGGAGTGAAAGCTAAAGCGATTACAATTTAATAGTGTTAAACTTTTACATATAATCTGTAGAAAGACAGAGGTACGTCAAAATAGAAATCGTATCATAATGCCCTTCGAAAAGCGAGTAAGTTTTTCGAAGGGCTTCATTTTGCCTTGACGACGTAACGCATTTGGCTTGAAATTGATAATGGTTATATTACAGCTCTCCTCTTCGCCTCAGCTCGGCCACCTTGAGCACTGCCGCCTGAGTTTTAGCATCCTTTATCTCACCCGACATTATCATATCGACCACCCTTTTAAAGGGGAGCTTCTCGGCCTCTAAAAACTCATCCTCATCCAACTGCTTTTCGCCCTCACTTAAGCCTGTTGCGGCAAACATGTAGATAACCTCACCGCAATATCCTGGGGACGGATAAAGCTGACCGATGGGGATAATTTTTTCGGCTGTGGTGCCTGTTTCCTCTTTGAGCTCACGCACTGCACCCATTAACGGATCCTCGTCACCGTCACGCTTGCCTGCAGGGATCTCATATATAACCTCGGAATACGGATAGCGAAACTGCCTAACAAGATATATCTCATCCTCGTCAGTCAGCGCAACTATGCAGACCCCACCGTTATGCTCGACAACCTCACGCAAAGCGACCGTGCCATCGGGCAGTAGTGCCTCATCCACACGCATATTGACTATTCTGCCTCGGTACTTATAGCTTTGAGATATACCTTTTTCACTCAGATTCATAATATCACTCCGTTTTGAATAACATTAAATTAAGTAGAGAACGACCCCGTCGTTCCGCATTTTAATATGTAGAGGTTGCTATGGATTCTATTATAAAACAAATCGATTACGATTACAACGGTTTTGAAAACGTTTTGCGTGAATTGGGTAAAAAATACAGCTTTCTTCGGATGGGCTCTGTGGGCAAAAGCGTTATGGGTCGTGACATAAAAATGCTACGGCTGGGCAAAGGAGCCGACTACATATTGTACACCGCCGCAATTCACGGCAGTGAGCGGCTGACCTCAACGGTACTGCTTCGGTTTATTGAAGAGCTTTGCGAAGCAATATTACACGGGGGTAAGGTGGCAGGAGTCGATGCACGTCGTGCACTTTACGGTAAAGGCATTCTGTTTGTGCCCATGTGCAACCCCGACGGTTGCGAAATCGCTTTAAAGGGCACCAAAGCCTGCGGTGACATGGCAGGCAGACTGTATAAGCTGTGCGGCGGTGATTTTGAGCATTGGAACGCCAATGCCCGAGGTGTTGATCTGAACCACAATTTTGATGCAGGCTGGGAGGCTCTGCACAGCTTAGAGCGTGAGCACGGCTACTACGGTCCGGGTCCTACACGCTTCGGCGGTGTAAAGCCTCATTCCGAGCCTGAAACGGTGGCCTTGGTAGAGCTTTGCAGAAAAGTTGATATTCGTTATCTTATGTGCTTTCATTCGCAGGGCGAGGTGATTTATTGGGACTACAACGGCATCAACACACATCGAGGACAAAAAATGGCTCAGGTTTTTGCCGCATCGAGCGGTTATGCGTTGGATGTTCCGACTGCACTTGCCGTCGGAGGCGGATTTAAGGATTGGTTTATCGAGACCTACCGCCGACCTGCATTCACAATCGAGCTTGGTAAAGGCAAAAATCCTCTCCCGCCTAATATGGGAGAGGAAATATACAACAAGGTAAAAGAAATGATGATGTTAGGACTATTGATGTAAAAAAAGTTATTTTGGCTTTTGAGGTTTGCTCATACCCTTTTCTTTAACACGGTAAACCCAAGCCCGTCTATCTTAATAAGTCCGTTTTGCGGTCTGTAGCCGAAAACTATCTCGGCCTTTTCCCAACCGTCATCTACAGCAATCACCTGCTGCTCATACCAACGGTTTACACAAACCAAAACCTGTTCCTTTTCACCCTTGCGGACAAATGCGAAATGCCCTGCCCCCGATGAGACGGGAATAAAATCGCCATCTTGGAAGGCTTCGCAGGAGCGTCGAAACTGACCTAAGCGCTTGTAGAAGTCGACAAGATATCCGTCCTCATTGCCCCAAGGGTAGAAGCCACGGCAAAACGGGTCTCCATAGCCCTCCATGCCAGCCTCATCGCCATAATAGAGCGACGGAATGCCGGGTAAGGTATACTGCAACAAAGCCGCAATGTACAACAGCTTTTTGGCATGCCACAGCTGCTCGGCGCTCATACGCTTTGTAGACTGCCACGCTCGACCTCTGCCCGAGGTCGGCTCACCGCCCAAGGCCGTGAGTATGCGTTCGGTATCATGCGTGCCGATATGATTCATAAGCAATCGCAGGGCAGGTCTGGGATAGTTTTCACAAACACTCATAACCGTGTCGCACAGGTCGTCACCGTTTCCGCCTGTGAGAAACTTTACAAGAGCCGAGGCGAACGGATAATTCATGACCGAGTCGAGCTGTTTGCCTCTGAGGTAACGTCGGCGCACACCGTAGCTTATTTTGTTGGTCGCATCCTCCCATACCTCACCTATTATAAGTGCGTCCTTTTTCTCAGCCTTTACAGCCTTGCGTATCTTGTCAAGAAAGGCATCGGGCAGCTCATCGGCAACATCAAGCCGCCAACCCGAGGCTCCTGAGCGAAGCCACTTTCTCAAAACTCCGTTTTTGCCTGTTATAAACTCGGTAAAATCAGGGTCGTTTTCGTTGGTTTCGGGCAGGCTCGGCACTCCCCACCAGGCACTGTAGCGGTTGGGCCAATTATGGAAATTATACCAATTATAATATTCCGATTCCTTTGTTTCATAAGCGCCGACCGAAGCATATCGCTTATAGCGGTTGAAATATATACTGTCATCGCCCGTATGAGAGAAAACACCGTCCAAAATAATCGAGATACCGTTCATCTTGGCCTCGGCACAAAGTCTCTTGAGGTCCTCCTCGGTTCCGAGCATGGGATCTATCTTCATATAATCAGCCGTATTATAACGGTGGTTGGAATGCGCCTCAAAGATCGGGTTGAGATATATTATGCTGACACCAAGCTCCTTTAAGTAAGGGAGTTTAAGACGAATACCCTCAAGATCACCGCCGAAATAATCGTTGCCAAGCGAGCATTTCTCACCCAACTGACGGTATTCGGGTGTCTCATCGGTATTTTCACGAAGATAACGGTCACTTGGGACTCCCTGCTTTTGTGTACCCGAATTATAAAAACGGTCAGGGAATATCTGATATATTATTCCACCCTTAAAGCGGTCAGGGGTCTTATAAGAGCTTTCATAAACGGTGAGCTGCCATTCGCCGCCGTCACGGGAAACATATCCCTCGCTGTTGTTGAAGCGGGTCACAAACTGACGGCCCCACGGCGAATCGAAGCAAAAGCTATACCAATAAAGGCCCTCGGGCAGATTGAGCTCGGCCGAATACCAACGGTAATTCTTATCGTAAAATTGGCCTGCGGTAAGCAAAATAAACTGCTCATGGCCTGCATCCTCTCTTAGCTTGACAAATGCTCCCGAGCACTTGGCATCGTTATGCAAAAGCAGTCTTAATGTAACCGACTTCTTTTCTTCTACCGCACCAAAGGGTGACTTATATAGTATATCTCGTGAATCAAATGGGATATATTTCATTAAATCCTACCTCAAAAACAAAGAATTTAACACAACATTATATACTCAATAAGGTATATTATACCCTAACATAATACCCTATTCCCCCGATATTTTCAAGAGAAATATCACAGTATTGCCGAAGGGAGGGCGCACATGTCGGACTTTTCCCTGTTTTTTAAGGAATGCATACAGTCACCAAAGCATATTGCGGCACTTTTACCTGCGTTGATGCTGATGCTGGTGAACGGTTGGACCGACGCACCCGTCAACATCGCAACCGCTATCCGTTCAAAAGCAATTCGTCCGAATTCAGCTATACTGATGTCGGCCGTATTTAATTTTCTCGGCGCTGTAGTAATGTGCTTTTTCGGAAGCTCGGTTGCCGTCAGTATATACAGCATCTCGGGGCTGGCAGACGCAGGGGATAATGCTATGCCGGCTCTTTGTGCCTCGGTAACAGCGGTGGTGCTTTGGTCACTTACGGCGCTCAAGTTCGGTCTTCCAACCAGCGAGAGCCATGCTCTTACAGCAGGCTTATCAGGTGCTGCAGTCGCCGTATCGGGAATAGGGGCAGTAAACGGCTTGGAATGGTTGAAGCTGCTTGTAGGTATTATTCTTTCGACCATACCAGTCGCAATACTCGGCTATTTTGCGGCCGTTTTTCTTAAACGCTTTGCCGAGCTTGGGGATAAGACCTTTAAACGGCTTCAACTGTTGGGTGCAATGCTGTCATCCTTTGCCCACGGGGCACAGGATGGGCAAAAATTTGCAGGACTGCTGACGCTTACGGCTGTGCTGACCGCCAAGAGGGGTCAAGGTCAGGTTACGGTACCTGTATGGACGGCAATGGTAAGTGCCACAGTAATAGCCTTGGGTACGCTTATCGGCGGCAAACGTATATTGCGCCGTTTCGGAGAGCTTGCACCGAGTGATCCTGCGGCAGGCTTCGCTTCCGATCTTGTCTCGTCGGTAGCCTTAACATTGCTTTCCGTGTCAGGTTTGCCTGCCTCGACAACACATGCTAAATCCTCGGCTGTCATCGGAGCAGGTTTTTTAGACCGACGTATATCGCAGAACACCGAAACTCTTAAAGCAATGGTGCTTGCGTGGGTACTGACCTTCCCCGTTTCGGCCGCTTTGGGCTTTGGATTAGCGAAAATATTTCTACTTGTGTTTTGAAAAACCTCACCGTTGTCTGAAGTTTCAGCAACGGTGAAATTTTTATTAAGAAATTTTAATTATCCTCTTCTATTTTTAGGTAAGATTTGCTATAATAATTGTAATCTATGTAATTATGTGTGGGAGTATGTCATAAAGGAGGCAGGTGCGGTGTTCATAACCTGTTGCGGAATCAAGCTCAACTATATTGAAGAGGGGCAAGGCCCCGATGTTTTACTGCTTCACGGTTGGGGAGCATCATGCGAGTCGTATAAGGGTGTCATCAACGCTCTTCGTGACAAGTGCCATCTCATTGCTCTTGATTTCCCCGGATGCGGCAAATCCGATCTACCCGAAAAGCCTTTGGATATAAACGACTATGTTGCGCTTGTTATGGAGTTTTGCTCCTGCTTAAAGCTGCGCAACCCTATTTTAGTCGGGCATTCTCACGGCGGACGAGTCATTATGAAGCTGGCAGGCTCGGGACTTATGAACCCCAAAAAGATAGTTTTTATAGATGCTGCAGGCATCAAGCCGAAATTCAACCTTAAAAAAAGCATTAAGGTTTTTACCTTTAAAACCGTTAAGCGTGTTTTGACCTTACCCGTTATTCGAAAATTTTCAGGCAATCTGCTTCAAAAGGCCCGTAATCACTTCGGCTCGGCCGACTATAACTCGGCTCCCGAGGTCATGCGTAAGACCTTGGTCAAGCTTGTTAACGACGATATGACCCTGTATCTCGACGGGATTACGGCCTCTACCCTGCTTATTTGGGGTGAGAACGACACTGCCACACCGCTTTATATGGCTAAGAAAATCGAAAAGACCATACCTGATTGCGGATTGTGTATTATAAAAAACACGGGGCATTGGTCATTTGTAGAAAGGCCTCATGAGGCTCAGGCCATTTTAAAAAGCTTTCTTCCTTAAAATCCTTTCCGAGGTGAATTGATTGGATATTATTATTGCTTGTGTATTCGGTGCCGTTGCGGCATTGTGCGGAATATTCGGTTTGACACGTCAGTTTCAGATGCTACAGCAAAATTCATATTTTGCGGTACGCTATTGGCGTTGGTATAAAGGCTCATTCAAGGTCGGAAGACTGATTTACATTATTGTCAGTCTGTCTGGTGCCGTCGGTGCGTTCTTTGCAACCGCCCTTAACACAGTGTGGTGCATTACAATACTTGCAGCACTACTGCTGTTTTTAGTTATTGCGGCCAAGCGGTCGGTGTCGCAAAATAAAAAATCCATTAAAAAGCTTGTAGTCACCGCAAGAGTAAAGCGAATGTGGTTCGCCGCCGCTGTTATAATTATCAGCGTTTCCGTTTTGTCGGTATTGTTGCCCGATGTGGCAGGTCGTAGTCTTCGGGCCACTTTGTTTGTCTTGTGTGCCTTGCCCGAGATAGTGACCCTTCTTTCTCTTTTGGTGATGAAGCCGATGGAAAAGGCCATTTCAAACCACTACGTCAACGATGCCAAAAGGATATTGCGGTCAATGAAGCATTTAAAGGTCATCGGTGTTACGGGAAGCTACGGTAAAACCAGCACGAAATTCATTTTAGGACGAATTCTCAGCGAAAAATACAACACCCTTGTGACCCCCGAAAACTACAACACCCCCATGGGTATTGTTATAACAGTCCGCCGTGATCTGAAGCCCACCACTCAGATATTTGTCTGCGAAATGGGTGCAAAGCGCAAGGGCGATATAGAAGATGACTGTATGATAGCCGACCCCGATTTAGGGGTAATCACCTCAATTGGCCCTCAGCATCTGGATACCTTCGGTAATATCGAAACGGTGATTTCAACCAAGTTTGAGCTTGCCGATTGGGTCAAGGCCAAAAACGGTAAAATATACGTTAACGGTGATAATGAATATATAAGAGCAACCGCCGAAAATTATGAGTCTGTGACCTATGGCACCTCTGACTGTGATTGTAAGGCAACCGATATTTCCTACTCGCCTAAGGGTCTCACCGTAACCTTAAAATACAAGGGTGAGGAGTTCAAGGTGACCTCTCACCTGCTCGGCTACCATAACGCATTGAACATTGCCGCCGCAGCCTCGGTTGCGCTTGATTTGGGAATAACTCCCAAGGAAATTGCCTATGCCGTTTCTAAGCTCAAGCCCGTAGAGCACCGTTTACAGCTCAAGCCGTATATAAACGGTGCAACACTTATCGACGATGCCTACAACTCAAATCCCGAGGGCTGTCTTGAGGCCGCACGTGTGCTCGGTTGCTTTGACGGCATGAAGAAAATAATCGTCACCCCCGGTCTTGTTGAGCTTGGTGAAAAGGAGTACGAGGCCAACCGCACATTGGGTCAGGAGGCGGCAAAGCACTGCGATGTGATCATCCTCGTCGGACAAAAGCGCTCCATTCCCTTGGCCGAGGGTGTCAGGCAGGAGAATTTTCCCGAAGAAAACCTTTATGTCGTTTCCAGCTTTAAGGAGGCTGTGGAGGTATTCTCTCCGATGTGTGATAAAAACACCGCCATCCTTTTTGAAAACGATCTTCCCGATAACTATCTTGAATGAAAGAGGCAATTTTTATGAAAACCAATATAGCTGTATTTTTCGGCGGACGCAGTGTGGAGCACGAAATATCCATCATTTCAGCCGTTCAGGCAATGGGTAATATCGACCGTGAAAAGTACAATGTTATCCCCGTTTATATGAGCAAGCAGTCGGTATTTTACTCGGGTCAGGCGCTTTGCGATATTGCGACCTTCCGTAACGGCAATCCCGAGAAGCTGTCCGATCCTGTCACATTTGTGCCCAAGGGCAATAAAGTGGTCATGATGAACCTTTCGGGCGGATTTTTCAAGAAAAAGGATATTGATATCGACGTGTGCTTTCCCATAGTTCACGGCACCAACTGTGAGGACGGTTCGATTCAAGGCTATATTGAAACATTGGGACTACCATATGTCGGCTGTGATGTCATGTCCTCAGCATTGGGTATGGATAAGGTGCTTTTTAAAAACGTCCTGCTCGACCGCAAAATTCCTACACTTCGCTGTATCGATTTCGGCGCAAGAGATTGGGCCTTGAACTCTGATGAAATAGCACAGAGATTGATAAAGGAAATAGGCTTCCCGCTTATCGTCAAGCCTGCAAACTTAGGCTCAAGCGTTGGTATATCAAAGGTTGACTGTGAAGCAGAGCTTACCGCAGCTATTGACATGGCCTGCAGCTTTGCCGACCGAGTATTGGTAGAGCATGCCGTAAGTAATCTTCGTGAGATAAATTGCTCTGTTTTAGGCGACCGTAACGACTGCAAGGCATCTGCCTTGGAAGAGCCTGTAGCACATGATAAAATCTTGTCTTATGACGATAAATACCGTGCGAATGCAGGAAAGTCGGGTTCAAAGGGCATGGCCTCCTTAAGCCGTAAGCTCCCTGCTGACCTTTCACCCGAAAAAACTGAGGAGATTCAAAAAATTGCCGTTGATACATTTAAGTGTATCGGCGCCTCGGGTGTTGTGAGAATCGACTTTCTTATGGACGGTGACGACAACGACAAAGTATATGTCAACGAGATAAACACCATTCCGGGCTCACTTTCATTCTATCTGTGGGAGGCTACGGGCATTAAGTATCCCGAGCTTATCGACCGTCTCGTTGAGCTGGCCTTCAAGCGTCAGAGAGAGCGTGAAAACACCATGTTTACCATCGATACTAATATTTTGAACGAGTCCAGCTTCGGCACCAAGGGCTCAAAGGGAAAACTATGACTAAACTGCTTCTAAAACTGTTTATCAAGGGCGACCTTACCGACAATAAAGTAAGAGGCAAATGCGGGACGTTGGCAGGTATCGTCGGTGTCCTTTGTAACCTGTTGCTTTTCTGTGTAAAGCTTTTGGCAGGTACTCTTTCGGGCTCGGTATCAATGATAGCCGATGCCTTTAATAACCTTACGGATATGGGATCATCTGTAGTTACGATGTTGGGCTTCAAAATCGCCTCCAAGCCTGCCGACCCCGAGCATCCCTTCGGCCACGGACGTATGGAATACATGTCGGCGGCATTGGTTTCGGTGCTTATCATGCTGGTGGGCTTTGAGCTGCTGACCGAATCGGCCACTAAGCTGTCAAACCCCTCCGTGCCCGATGCAGGGCTGCTGCCCATCATCATTTTGGCTGTATCAATTTTGATAAAGCTTTGGATGGCGCTTTTCAACCGTTCATTGGGTAAAAAGATAAACTCGGGCGCATTGGCCGCAACCGCACAGGACAGTCTTAACGATTGTGTTTCAACGGGAGCGGTATTGGCGGTAGCCGTAGTATGCCGTGTATTGCCGAACGTTGGCTTTGTAAAATACCTTGACCCCATTGTCGGAGTTTTGGTGGCCGTGTTTATTCTGTACTCGGGATTTTTAAACCTTAAGGAAACGCTTGACCCGCTTATCGGTCTTGCGCCTGCGCCCGAAACAGTAGATAAAATCAAAAGCATCGTAATGTCCGACCCTGAGTTTTTGGGAATCCATGATATGATAGTACACAATTACGGACCAAACAGAAGCTTTGCATCCCTGCATGTCGAGGTATCAGCCTCAAGTGATATATTGATATGTCATGAGAAGGTCGACCTTTGTGAGCGCACCATAAAGGAAACCACCGGCATCGAAACGGTCATACACATGGATCCTATAGTCACCGATGACGAAGAGGTCAATCTTGCACGCATCAGATTGTCCGAGAAGGTAGCCGAGCTACATAGCGGAATGTCGATTCATGATTTCAGAATGGTCAAAGGAGAAAAACAGAATAATCTCATATTTGATGTGTGTGTCCCTGCCGATTGCGCATTGACACACAAGCAGATACGTGCCGCCGTTCAAGGACTGGCCTCCGATATCGATAAGACCTACAACTGCGTTATTACCGTCGACTGCGATTATAATAACGGTTATAGAAAGTCAAAATAATTTGCCCGACAGCATATAATTAATCAGTCTCTATCTTTTGCATGAAAAGAGTGGTTTGATGCTGTCTTTTGTATTGAAATTCAAGAAAACTGCCGTTAT
Source organism: uncultured Eubacteriales bacterium (assembly GCA_964424555.1). Taxonomy (GTDB): domain Bacteria; phylum Bacillota; class Clostridia; order Oscillospirales; family Acutalibacteraceae; genus UMGS172. The sequence continues at coordinate 20,953 of CAYRIX010000007.1, read as the reverse complement.
CAGCATTTCGCTTTTAACGGCAGTTTTTGTTTTAGCCTTGTCCGACGGAGTAAGAGAAGGCATCCGCCAAGGCCTGCTTCTTTGTGTAGATTCGGTAATACCTTCTTTATTCATATTTACCGCTGTCGCCATGTTTTTGTCGTATTCGGGTGCGGCCGACATAATAGGAAAGCTGATCTCCCCTGTCACTCGTTTCATCTTTGGACTAACGGGAGCCGGCGCTGTAAATTTTCTGCTTTCAACGGTATCCGGCTATCCCGTTGGAGCACGTCTGATCGACACACAATTTGTAAACGGCACCTTATCACGAGCCAAGGCTCTTAAAGCAATAACCTTTTCGGTCAATGCAGGGCCTGCATTCATTGTTATAGCCGTTGGCAAAGGCATGCTCGGCAGTGCTTCGGACGGCCAAAGGCTACTTTGCGCACATCTTTTAGCAACCTTTATCTTGGCCTTGACAGTAAGGTTTTTACCCGATCGCATTTTCTCCGTGGATTGCCGTCAAAGCGCCTCGTTACATTCTCCGCCGACAGTGGCTACCGCTTCAGAGGCCTTTGTTCTATCGGTAAGCAATGCGGCCGAAACCATGCTAAACATTTCGGCCTTTGTGGTGTTTTTTTCGGGTGTCGGAGGAATGTTGGAAACGGTATGGCACAACAATATAATCAGAAGCCTTTTAGAGGTGACGGTAGGAGTTCAGCAATGTACCCGAAGTCAGCTCCCATTCGTGGCATTTTTGTTAGGCTTTGGCGGAGTGTCGGTCATCTTTCAGGTCAGAGCGGCTGCTCGGCATGTTGCACCGCCCTTGTGGCTTATTGTTTTATCAAGACTTCTGCACGGCACGATCTCGGCAGGCATCATATTGCTTTGGGAGATAATTTGGCCTCGGTCGGTATCGACAGGCTCATTCAATGTGGCAGGCAGTGCCGCCGTTCACACTAACCCTCTGGCCGCCGTCGCTTTACTGTTGCTTTGTGCTGTACTGTTATACTTTACCCACAGTGTCACACCGTCAAAAAAATAATACTTGAAAAGTGTATAATATATTGTTACAATAACTATAATGAGTAGACTTGCCGTGTGAAAGGATGTCCAAATGCAAAAGCTCAAGCGTTCATTTTGTGACCGAGCGGCCTCGGCCGTCTTTGCCGTAGCCCTGTTTCTTTTTATACTGACCTTTTCTATATCGTTGCCGATATATTTCCGTCCATTCTACTATCTGCATATAGATTCGTTGGAGTTAGAGTTAAAAAGCGGTTTTACCCGTGAAGAGATAACCGATGCGTATAACGGTGCTTTGGATTTTTTGACCCTGCCTAATCAAGAGTTTGACACGGGCACGCTCAAGCACTCTGAGTCGGGCGAGGCTCATTTTGCCGATTGTAAGCGTCTCTTTATGCTTAACGGCGGTGTTCTGCTTGGTTCAGCTATGTGTCTTGCCGTTTTACTCATATTAAGGAGACTCAACAAGGTCGGTGAATTTCGGTTGGGCCGCTTTTCAGCCAAGCTTTACTCGGGCATTGCGGCGATCTTGGTGCCGCTTGTAGTAGGGGCCTTGGCATCAATAGATTTCAACAAAGCCTTCACTGTATTTCATAAGATATTCTTCAACGGCAAGGATAACTGGATGCTGGATTGGAGAACCGATGAGATAATACTCATTCTCCCTGAGGAATTTTTCAGAAACTGTGCCATACTTATCGGTGCTTCAATACTAATATTTTCAAGCACGCTGATAGCCTTAGAAATAATAAAGACCGTCAAGAAAAGACATTGCAAGCTTGGTATTTAAGGTATTAAAACGAAAGATTCGACTCCTGCGAGTACCTCAAACCAATAAAAAAGCCAACCCGATGGGTAATTTCAGCTTTGACGTGCCCTTAGCGTGGCAGGATACTCTGCGCCGACGTGTTTTCGACCGCCCTCGGCGGTGCCCGAAAACACCTGCCGTGCTCGAGACTCCACAGTCCGATCTGCTTCGCATCTCGGCTGCTTCGACGAAAGATTCGACTCCTGCGAGTACCTCAAGCCAATAAAAAAGCCAACCCGATGGGCAGTTTTGGCTTTGGATTGCCTTTGAGTGGCAGGATACTCTGCGCCGACGTGTTTTCGACCGCCCTCGGCGGTGCCCGAAAACACCTGCCGTGCTCGAGACTCCACAGTCCGATCTGCTTCGCATCTCGGCTGCTTCGACGAAAGATTCGACTCCTGCGAGTACCTCAAGCCAATAAAAAAGCCAACCCGATGGGTTGGCTTTTTTATTGGCTGGGGTGGCAGGATTCGAACCTACGAATGCAGCAGTCAAAGTGCTGTGTCTTACCGCTTGACGACACCCCAATATAATTTTTCAAAGTGAGAACGTATCGAAACTGTTAAAGTTCCGAAAAAGGGTAAAAAAAATAAAAGTGGGGTGGATAATCGGAGTCGAACCGATGGCCTCCAGAGCCACAATCTGGCGCTCTAACCAACTGAGCTATACCCACCACATTTTTAAGTCAATGTGCCTTAAGCACACGGACTATTATATCCACCAAAGCGGCATTTGTCAATAGTAAATTTTCAATTTTAAAGAAAATTACAGTTTAAAATCGGACGGATCATAGTCTCTGCCGATATCTTTGGCTTTCGGAATGCGTTTTAAGGGATCGTACTTATACTTTCGGCAGGCATCAAAAGGCTCGACCATTCCTTTTTTTATGCAAAAAACCTCCTTGCCACCCGACAACGGACTTCCGTGCAGGCAGTAGGCACACATCGGGCTTATTGACTTGTCAAAAAACTTACTGTCCGACACTTGTGATCTCCCCTTTTCTTACATTATACGTTTGCAACATGGCGCTGTCAAGAATCAACCTCGGCCCAGCTTTTTGCGGATCTCATCTCTCACCGAGTCGACAAAGCTCGAGCTTGCCTCACCGAAAACACATTCGTTGGCAAAATGCTCACAGTTATTATACAAAATATGATACCCTTTGCGACCGAGCTGACTTAAAGCATACTCAACCGTACTTTTGGGCGAGCGACGGCGATGCCGTTCGTTTCGGTCGAGCACGGCTGTTTCAAGTGTTGACCCATGCATAAAGGTCGTGATATCGGTCTGAACGACCTCTATTTTCTCGGGGTCGACCCCCGTATTGTCGGGCATTCCAAAGGCAATCACCCTCTGCTCGTCAATAAACACACCATAATGGTGGTAAAACTTTATCTTTGTTCGAACCATATCGCCCGATTTAGGCTCTTTAAATTCCCACTTCATATCACACGTTATCGGAGATCTTGTTCACAACATCGCCGACCGTTCTCAGAACACCGAAATCTTCATTAGTGAAGCGAACGCCAAACTCCTCCTCAACCGCCATCGCCATATAAAGCAGGGCAATAGAATTCATGCCGAGATCCTCAATAAGCTTTGCGTCGGCACTAATGCTTGAAACATCAATATCTCCCTCGAACACGCTATTAAAAAGCTCGGTCAACCTTTCAATTATCTGTTCATTACTCAGCTTGCTCATAAACCTTTTTACACTCCTCCATTTTTTCCAAAAGCTTGCTTGAAAGCTCTTCCAAATCTGCAACCGACGGAAATTTCTTTGGGCAAATCTCCTTGCAATCCAACGGATCGCCAATAACCAAAAGCGTACGGTTCCACCAATGCTTACGCTTGGCGGTGTACATTGGAATTATCGGCACACCCGCCTGTAGAGCGATAAGCACAGCGCCCGATTTTATCTTGCTTATTTCGTCGTTATCCTGAATACTGCCCTGAGGGAATATTGCAAGATACTTGCCGTCTTTCAGCACGTCTACACATTTTCTGATAGCGTTGATATCGGACTGATCACGGTCGATACTGATACAGCCTGCTCCCTTGAGCAAAAATCCCACCACACGGTTTATCATGACCTCTTTCGCCGCCAAGAAAAACACCCTTCTGGTAATAAAGCAGGTCGCCACCCTGAACGGGTCGGAAAAGCCTGTGTGGTTAGAGGCAACTATCGCTCCGCCCTTGACCTTTTGATCATACTTCTTGCCGCTTATGTGCAGCTTTTTAGGACGGAATGCCAGCATAAGAATAGAGCATATAACACGTGCGGCATCAAGCGGAAGATACCTGAAAGGATTTTTTCTTTTTTTATTTCCCATTACGGTCCAAAAGCTCCTTTAACTCGTAGGTCTTTTCCTCTAACAGCTTGGTCAGACGCTCGATATCCTTGTCCTCGGGAAAACTCGGGTCACGCAGCTCGTTCAAGTATATGGGCGTGCCGATAACGACATGCGCTCTCTTAAACAGTCCGTAATTGCCGTCGGTATACACGGGAACTATCGGTGCATCGGAATGAAGCGCAATGTACGAAACACTGGGCTTAAAGGGCCACGGCTTACCGTTTACGGGCAGACGGCTCTCGGGGAAAATACCGACCGTACCGCCCTTGTCAAGCACCTTTATCGATTCGTGCATAAAGGCGAAATCCTTGGCATCACGGTTAACATATATACCGCCGATGCCGAATAAAAACCATGCAAAAAGCTTGGATTTATTATAAAGCACCTCAGCCATAAGAAAACGGATAGTCCTGCCGTAAAAAAGTATGAGGTACAGCACAAAATCCATCAAGGATTTGTGGTTTGACATTAAAATACAACCCTTGGGCAGCTTGCGTGACTGCTTTTTCTTGTCCGCATAGACTACCTTTGGTTTTAAAAACAAAAGTGCAGGTATAATGCCTGTCAGCTTCACTATCCAAAGCAGTATCGGATTAACATTACGCTGTTTCATGATCAAATATGCCTTTCTATATACCTGCAGAATTCACGCACGGTATAGGTATATTTTTCGCCCTGCTCGGCCGAAAGACCAAACTCCTCAGCCAACACTCTCAGCATTGAGAAGTATTGCAGACTTGTAGCACCGAGATCGAGCATAAGGTGTGCGTCAGGATCTATTTCTTCCGGCTTCAGCTCTAAAATAGGTGCAATAAGCTCCAAAACACGGTCGAGTATCTTTTGGTCGACCTCGCCCTCAGGCCTTTCGGACTCGGCCCTTTCAAACGGCAAAAGCGTCACCGAGCCGTTATCGACAGCACGCTTTAAATAGGCACGGCTGACCTTTATAGCAGTTTCTGAAACTATCGGGTCATAGGTCATATACACCTTGCGCATCTGCTGGGGCGACGGCAATGCTGCGTTAACTGTCTTTATCGCCTCATAAAGCTCTTTGATGCGTGCCGACGACAGGTATTGGTTGACCTGAACCACCAGCGACAGCTTTTCTTCGCCGTCAACAGACAGTCCTAATACCGAAAGATTGACTGCATCGGTGTGCGAGAACAACGGCTCCAGCATATCGGGGTTGATATTCTCACCGTTTTCAGAGATAACAATATCGCTCTTGCGGCCCTTTATATAATAGTATCCGTCTCGGTCGACCTCCATAATGTCGTCGGTGGAGAACCATTCGCCAAGCTCGACCTTCGCTCCGCCCGTGAGCTTTTCTGAGCAGAGCGAAGCACCCTTTATCTCCATAATACCGTCGCCGTTCAAACGGCATTCAACCGAATCAAACGGACGGCCGACAGAGCCCAAATTACGATGCTTCGGTTTCTTTCTCAGCTCAACCGAGGAAATGCCTATCTCACTCATTCCGTAGCCGTTATGAAGAGGATATCCGATGCCGTTAAACAGCTCCAAGGCAGACGGCTTGATAAAGCTACCGCCGCTGATACAAAATCTGACACTTCGGCCAAACACCTTATCGGTGACATCGCTCATTATCTTCATTGCCAACTTCTGGCCTAAGAACGGAAATGCGTTTTGCAGCTTGGTACAAACTCTGATACCCTTTTGCAGTTTTGTGAGCTTACCCTCATCCTTGGCGGATTTGAGTATCTTCTTCTCTATCGTGTGCCACAGCAAGGGCACGGCAAAAATGTGAGTAACCTCATGTCGTCTGACCGTATTAAGAATTGTGTCGGGCGCAAGGTCTTTTAAAAATACGATGGTACGGTTGAAAAACGTAAACCAGAAGTAAACCGCAAAAAGTCCAAAAATATGGTAAAACGGCAGAAAGGCAAGCTGCTTAAGACTACCGTTATAATGGAAAATCATCCTCTTACTTTCCTTGATGATGCTTTCGGAATTAAAGATTTGAGCCGCAATGTTTTTACCCTCGTAAATGCAGACCGACTCCTTTAAAGAGGTTGCCGAGGTAGCAATAGCCAATGCATTCTCAAACTCGGCAGGGCAATCCTCGCCCTCGGGCAGTTCGGAAAAAACTATGTAATCCGTGTCGAGCTCACCCTTTTTATCGCAAACGACATGAGTTATACCGAGCGTTTTTAAAATGCCCTCGGTCATAGCCCTTGGGTGGCGGGTATTGATAAGATACGGCTTGTTGCCGCTTTTTAAAATACCCCAAAAAGCGGCTATCCAATCGACGTTGTTTTCCATTTCAAGGCCGACCCAGAAATGGGTGTCGCCCAGTGCTTTATAAAGGCCCTTTGCGGCTGTTTCACAACGATCGGCCATTTCGCCGTAGGTGTATTTATGCACACGGAAGCCGTCGTTGTCCTCGGCCATAATAAGGTCACGGTTGCGAAAGGTAATATTGTAAATATCCTTAAGCCTTTGCTCGGAATTCTTAAGGTCGCCCATATTTGAGGCGATAAGCTTTTTCAGTTCTCTTCTCATGCAACTCACCCACGGTTAAGGAAATCAATTATCGCATTGTCATACTTTTCGGTGTTATTGATGCGAAGATGGGAATGTCCGCCGTTTTCAAACCATACAATTTCCTTGTCGGTACTACCGCATTCTTCAAAAAGCTGTTTACTCTTTTCGGGCAAGGAGAAAACATCCTGCTCGCCGTAAAGGAACAGTGCTCTTTGCTTTAATTGTCCTATAATCTTAATGGGAGCGGTTTTATAGACATCAGTGCCCGTATGCTTTTTTATCTCATGCATAGCGAGGTTTCTTACGGGGAACACAGGGCGATTGAGCTGTATCATATGGGTGCGGAAGGTCTCAGCAAAGGAGGTAAAGCAGCCCTCGGTAACAAGACCCTTGACACTCTTAGGGCAAGCCCCTGACACCATGGCAAGCAGGGCTGTAGCCGTACCTACGCAAATGGTATGCAAATATACTTCCTCAATACCGTACTCCTTCTCGAGAAATCTGATCCATTCAATACAGTCTCCGCTTTCCTTGACACCGATAGTGTTGTAAACACCATCACTTTTGCCATGGGCACGCTGGTCAATTACCAAAACGTTAAATCCTGCCTTGTGATAAGGTGGGGCAAAATAATACGAATACAAAAGACTTTCACATCGTCCCGGTAAAATAAGCACACATTTTTTTGAGTCGGACAGGTTATAATATTCACCGTAGAGATTCAGGCCGTCATGAACGATGTGAACCTCCTGCATTTTGTCGGCAACACTTTTTGCCCACTCGCAGCCCATATCAAACATGGCCTGCTGTTCCTCGTTTTCGGGGCAGGAGCAGACCCGTCCCCACTTTTCGGGCTCGGTGCGGACCAACTGGTCACGGTAAACATTTCTGGCTATCGGTACGGTCTTCATCAGCATTGCAACGACACCGCCCAAAAGCAAAACTATTATTATTGCGGGAATAAGCCACCAAAGCATATATAAACCCTCCAAAGATACTAAGTCATAATAAATCACTTTATTATAACAGATGTCAAATGGTTTTGCACTAATTTTTTTGCAAATTGTCGTAATTTCTTGAAATTTCTAATCCAATATGGTATAGTAGTGTATATTCGTATGTTGTACGAACAACAAACAGTTGTAGAGGAGAACTGAGCTATGAGTAATTTCGCCATTGTCGCAGATACGGCCTGCGACCTGCATAAGGGGCTTCGTGAGCGCTTCGGTGTCGACGATTATGTTCGAGGTATCCTTTATTATCCCGACGGCAAGCAGGAAAGCTGCTCGTTGGATTGGGAAACCATGACCGCCAAGGAATATTATGACTCCATGAAGGGCAGAAAGGCTCTTTACACCACCGCAACTCCCCCTTTGGGAGAGGTTATGGAGACCTTTGAAAAATACCTTAAGGACGGCCGAGATGTTCTGAGCATCAGCCTTTCGTCCGGACTTTCGTCTTCGTGGTCCAACACCGTAGGTGTTGCCGAAGATTTACAGCAAAAATATCCCGAGAGAAAGATCATCTGCATTGACTCTCAGCGATATTCTACCGCACTGGCCTTGCTGGTAATTGAGGCCTGCCTGCAAAGAGATCGGGGCAAGACGATTGACGAAACCGCCGCATATCTTGACGAGATCAAGCATACTGTTCACCAAATGGGCTCTATGGACGACCTTTTCTTCCTTGTTAAGACAGGCCGTGTCACCAACTTTAAGGCTTTCTTCGGTCAGATGATAGGACTTAACATCATGGCTGACTTCAATGAAAAGGGTATGTCCGAGGTGATCGGAAAGCTCAAGGGCCCCAAAAATATGATAGATGCCACAATAAAGTATATCTCAGAGATGGCGGTCGACCCCGAAAACCAAATAATGTTTGTTGCGCACACCAACCGTGAGGCCGCCGCCGAACTGTTGGCCGAGCGCATCAGAAACGAGATAAAGCCTAAAGAGGTCATTATCAACACCGTCGGTGCCGCCTGCGGTGCAACCATTGGACCGGGTCTTTGCGCAGCCTTCTTCAAGGGACACCCCACAAGCAAGGATATGTCCGACGAAAAGGCCTTGATGGAAAAAATTATTGAGTCTCAAAAGGCCAAATAATAGGAGGAAATTAAAATGAACTTTGCAATCATTACCGACTCCACCAGTGATATGTGTGCCGCCCTGAGAGAAAAGCATAACATTGACTATGTCATGATGAATTACGTTCTTGACGACAAAGAGTACCCGGCCAATCTCGATTGGGTCTCACACTCACCCAAGGAATTTTACGACCTGATGCGAAACGGCAAGCGCTTCACCACTACTCAGGTGCCTCGTGAGAGCTTCGTGGAAAAATTTGAATACTACCTCGAAAAGGGTCAGGATGTTATATACATTTCATGCTCATCAGCTCTTTCGGGCTCTTATAATCTGGCAACCGTTGTTGCTGAAGAGTTCAATGAAAAATATGCAGACAACAAGGTCTACTGCGTTGACTCACGTATAAGCTCTTTGGGTCAGTCTTACATCTGCTTCATGGCTGACGAGCAGCGTAATTTAGGCAAGACCGCCGCCGAAACTGCCGAATATCTTGAGGCAAACCGTCTTAAGGTCAACCAGTTCGGCAGCGCCGATACACTGGAGTATCTCCGCCGTGCAGGCCGTGTAAAGGCTTCAAAAGCGTTCTTTGGAAACCTCTTTGGTGTAAAGCCGATCATCATTTCCGATGTTATCGGCCAAAACTACGCATATCGTAAGGTCAAGGGCTCTCTTAACGCAAAGCTCGCTATTGTTGAGGATATAGAAAAGGCCGTTGAAAACCCCGAGGAGCAGATACTTTACATCTCTCATGCCGATGATGAAAAGAGCGCTCTTCAGCTTCGTGACCTTATTTTAGAAAAGGTGCCTTTCAAGGGTGTTCATATCGATTACATAACTCCTATTGTCGGCTCCTGCGTAGGTCCGGGCACCATTGTCGGTTTCTGCTACGGCAAGGAAGTAACTATTAAGGGTGAGTAAACACATGCGTATCGAAAAGATAGATGTTCGCCTGTGGCAGGAAATGCTGACGGGCGGCTATGTCAACCTGAAGCGTAATATGACGGTCGTGGATGAACTGAATGTTTTTCCCGTTCCCGACGGCGACACAGGCAAAAATATGACCATGACCATTGAGGGTGGCGTAATGGGCACCCGCAAGGAGTTTGACTCTCTGGGCGATATGATGCAGAAGTTTTCAAGAAACTCTCTGCTTTCGGCAAGAGGCAACTCGGGTGTCATTCTGTCACAGTTTATAAGAGGACTGGCCATCGGCTCTGAAAATCTTGAGTATTTCACACCCAAGACCTTTGCATCGGCTTTTAAACGAGGATGCGAATATGCATATCATGCCGTTGCAACCCCGACCGAGGGAACCATGCTGACCGTTATTCGTGAGGCCAGCGAATACCTTGAGGCCGTAAAGCTAAGCGATTTTATCGATTGCTTTGAGCGTTTGCTGACCGTAATGCACCGTTCTTTGAAGAACACCCCTAAGCTTTTGGCTGTTCTTAAGGAGGCAGGCGTCGTCGATTCGGGCGGCGCAGGTATTGTGTGCATTTTTGAAGGAATGCAGTCGGTGCTGTGCGGCAACCCCGTTGAGGATATTGACATCCCCGTTGAAACGACCGCATCGGATATCGCATTTAACGAAAACAGCGAACTGGAGTTTGGCTATTGCACCGAATTTATATTGCAACTGCAAACTTCCAAGACCGATATTGAGGCCTTTAAGCTCAGCGATATGACGCAAAAGCTGCAGACCTTCGGCGATTCGGTCGTGACGGTACAGGACGGTAGCCTTGTTAAGGTACATGTCCACACCTTCAACCCCGAACAGGTCATCGGATATGTGCGTCAGTACGGCGAAATGGTGACCGTAAAGATCGAAAACATGTCGGTTCAGCACAGCGAAATAGCCGCATCAAGACCCGAGCGTCAGAAGTTTGCAGTGGTAGCCACCGCAACGGGTGAGGGTCTTATCGGATTTTTCGAAGGTGTAGGCGTGAGCGCCGTTATCGACGGCGGCCGTACCAACAACCCGTCTGCTGAAGACTTTATCGAGGCCTTTAAAAAGGTCAATGCAGAATATATCATAGTCCTGCCCAACGACTCAAATGTGGTTTTGACGGCCGAGCAGGCGGCCAAGCTCTACACCGATGCCGATGTCAGAGTAGTTAAGACTAAATCATTGGCTGAGGGGTATTCCGCACTGTCGATGATGGATCTTTCGGTCGACAGCATCGACCATCTTGTTTCGGATATGACCGCAGGACTCCCCAATGTGGCTACGGGCTACGTCACCACCGCAACAAGGGATGCTCTTATCTCGGGAGTAACCATCAAGAAGAACGACTGGATGGGTCTTGAGGGCGATACCGTTTATGCCTCGACCGACTCACCCCTCACAGCCGCCACCGAATTGTTTAAACGACTGCCCTTTATGGATGAAAAGCAGGTCGTGACGGCATTTTACGGCAAGGATGTTCCCGAGGAAGAAATTGCCGAGCTTGAAAGCTTTTTCTCGGAAGAATATCCTTTGCTTGAGGTCGGATTTATCGAGGGCGGTCAGGATGTATACCGCTACATCTTTGCTATCGAGTAGGTGTAAGCATGAAAAAGGTTATTGTAGATATTTTCGGGGCTGACAACGGCCCCGAGCCTATTATAAAGGGCACACTTGAAGCGCTTGACCGTTTTCCCGAACTGGGTGTCGTTTTTGTGGGCGACCGTGAAACGGTTGAGACCTACTGTGCCATAGACGGCAACCGAATAGAGCTTATCGAGACCTCGGATTACATCACCAACAACGAAAATCCTCAGGTCATCTTTACAGGACGTGATGACTGCTCTATTGCGCTGGGCTACAAGCGTCTGAAAACCGATGACAACTGTATAGGTATGATAAGTGCAGGGAGTACAGGCGCTTTGCTGATAGGCAGTATCTGCCGTTTAGGACTTATCAAGGGTCTTAAGACCCCTGCCCTTTTGTCTAATCTTCCGTTATACAACGGAAAGATGGTATGCCTTGTCGATTGCGGAGCCAATGTACAATGTACCGCAAAGGATCTGTGCCGATTTGCCGTTATGGGCAATGCACTGAGCCTTTGCATGGGTAATTCCGATAACCCAAGGGTGGGACTTCTGTCGGTCGGACGTGAAGACCGCAAGGGTATACCCTTGACGCTTGAAGCCTTTGAGCTTATCAAGCAGCAGCCTCTTAACTTTGTCGGCAACATTGAGGGCAGTGACATGGTGACAGGCTTTGTCGACGTCGTTGTGGCCGACGGCTTTGCAGGAAATATCCTGCTCAAGGCCTCGGAGGCGGCAGGCTTGGTTGCCAAGGGAGTTGTTGAACACGTTGCCAGGCAGTTTGGACAGGAAAACAGCGAAATGGCCGTTGCAATGTCCGAGCATTTAAGGCTTGCATTTGACTACAACCGCCGAGGCGGAGCAACCTTCCTCGGAGCACAAAAGACCGTTATTAAAATGCACGGCTGTGCCACGGTCGAGACTCCGTTTGCCTGCATTGACCAGCTATTGAAGCTCGAAGCGGCAGGCTTCTCCGAAAGAATAAAGTCGGCCTTGGAAAATATGAATTAAATCAAAATAAAAGCGATACCGACTGAAAATCGGTATCGCATTTATATGTCAAATTTATTTCTTTATTCGGTGCATCTTTTTATGTACCTGATACTCAACAAACAGCATGACAACCGCTGTGAAACCCACAACCAGAAACATGGGTATAACATTTGTAAATATTCCTACCGTTTCGACGATGGCCGTATACACAGTGGCTCTTATAATACAGAATAACAGCATTCTCAGGCCATCATTGTATTTAACCTTGCGGAATACGACGAATTTTTGCAACACAAAATTTATCATTGCCGACACCATAACAGCCGTAGGCACCATAAAACGATAGTGCTCATACCCAAACACACAGGAAAATACCATGGTGAGTGCCGCCCATATAAGCACACTCAAAAGGGATGGCCAAACGCTGAAAAACAGCCTCTTGTATATTCTAAAAGTGTCTAATACGGGGTTGAAATGTGAACTGCGGTTGCCGTCAATATAAACAGCCTTAATAGGCAGCGTATGTATTTTTATGCCCTGTTTATCGGCATAGCAAAGCATGTTCATTTCGTAGTCATACTTATCGCCCTTAACCACCGTCAGCCAATCAAGATGCTTTACGGAAAAACCTCTGAGCCCCGATTGATTGTCATCAAAATAGTGACCGTTCATGGTGGTATACACTATTCTTGACAGGTCATTACCGAACTTTGAGCGAGCAGGCATTTTGCCCTCGAACTGACGCACCGTTAGTATAAAATCCTTGTCCTCGGACAATTCCTCACGCACACGGACAATGTCATCGACTCGGTGCTGACCGTCGGCATCGGCGGTTATAAACTCGGTGCAATCGGGAAAATGCTCAAGCAAGGCTTTAAAGCCCTTTTTAAGCGCCGCACCTTTTCCCTCATTGCGCTCGGAATGAAGTACGACCGCTTTTTTTGAAACCGCATCAAAAATGCCGTCACATTCCTTATCGCTTCCGTCGTTTATGACCAGCACCGAAAAATCCTTCTGACAAAGCTCGTCAACCAATGTAACGAGCTGTTCGTCAGGCTGATATGCAGGTATCACGACCACACTCATACTTTTGTCCCCTCCAAAATCGGAAAACTCGAAAATTTACGGATTTTCCTTAAAAAAACGGTCTATCTCGGCCATAAGCTCATCATTCGCCGTACCGTCACTGTCAAACAACAGGTCGGTATGACCGTTTTTCCCCTCTTCATCACAAAGATAATATTCAACATTCGACGCATTGTCGTCAATGCTGTGTGAATATACCGAGTATTCTTTCTCGGTATATAGCTCGTCCTCGGTGCCTTGAACGACCAGCACGGGGACATCGCTCTCTGCTATTTCCTCGGCAGCATCGGAATGTGCCGCCTCTGCACCAAATAATGCAGTCTGATATAACCAGAGAAGCGGATAGTTACCATAGGCCAAAAATCCAACCTTATCCGCAGCAGGTTGAATTATGGCATCCATACTGCTGTTAACTCCGCTAATCGAACACACAGCAGAAATGTCATAGCCTTTATCTAAAACCGAGCAGGCCGCATAAGCTCCTCGGCTATGGCCTAAAATATATAGGTTGCTGTATCCAAAACGACCGTTTTGCTCAATATGATCAAGTGCCGCCTCGAGATCTAACACGGCCTGAGCAAAACCAACAGCCGACTCTCCCTCGCTCCGACAGCTTCCTGTGGTGTCGTAAATAAACACCGCCCAGCCCTTGCTTAAAAGACTTTCTATCTGCCAGATATAATCATCGGTTGAGGCACGGTAGCCAAGTGATATAACCACAAGACCCTCAGTGTCGTTATCATACAAAAAACCCGACAGTGTATTTTCGCCCGATTCAAAGCTTACTGCCTTGCGGTCACTCTCAAGCTGCTTTAGCTGTAACGGCACCTCGGGTATGATATCATACCTTGGGAATGTGCTGTCATATATCACAACGGTGGCAACATATGAGATCAAAACAAACGAAACCAATGCAATAATGATACCTAACCATATCCTTTTAAAGGATTTCTTCTTGGAAGATACCAATATTATCACCACTTTTATTAAATAATATTTCGCCTAAGGAGTATAATTATGGAAAACCGCCCCAATATCATCAGCGAAAAGGATTTTTCTAAGGTAATTGACGGTATTGTGCAGGAGCTTAACGCAGTCAAAAAAACCGTTATGCTGCCAATGTCGGACAATATCAGGCTTTACTGTGAGCAGTATCCGACCGACGGTGCAAAGGGAAACATTGTCTTAGTTCACGGCTTTACCGAGTTTGCCGAAAAATATAAGGAAATGATCAAATACTACCGTGACCTTGGGCTTAACGTTTTTATCTACGACCAACGGGGACACGGACTCAGTGACCGTGAGGTGGACGACCTGAGGCGAATCCATGTCGAGTCGTTCGACCGATATGTCAGCGACCTTGAAGCGGTCATCGACGGCCTTGTACGTCCTCTGGCACCCGAGCTTCCGCTTTACCTGTTCTCACACTCAATGGGCGGGGCAGTCTGCGCATTATATATGATGAAATACCCCAATGCTGTAAAGAAAGCCATAATGTCGGCTCCTATGATATGCCCGAGAACTAACGGTATTCCACGATTCTTGGTACTACACGCTCTCAAGCGCTGGGTCAAGCGTGATGGCTGGAACGCAAAATTCAACTATACAAGCGAGTTTGATCCGAATGTCAAATTCGAAAATGCCTTGGACGGAAGTCTTGTCCGTTTTAATTGGGCACTTAAGTTTCGCCTTGCGGAAAAACGATATCAGACCTCTGCCGCCACCAACCGTTGGATGCACGAGGCTATAACGGTAGACAAACGGATTCTCAGAAAAGAGCTTGAAAGCATCGAAACCGACATTCTGATTCTCAGTGCAGGACTTGACACCGTTGTCCGCAACCGATATCAGCATAGATTCTCAAAAAAGCTCAAAAGCTGTCGGCTTGTGACCGTTCCGCAGTCAAAGCACAATCTGTTTTTCTCTGACGAAAAGGTCATTAAAACCTTTTACACCGAAATATTTTCATTTCTCGACATAAAATAATATACCATTCATAAGCATTTTAACACAACCGCTTAATAAATTCAATCGTTATTTTGACGCTGAAACAAGAAACGGTCACGCTAAGTCCCTTGAGCTTAGTGTGACCGTTTTGTTATAGATTATTATATATTTTTTCAGCCGTCTGACCGATAAGCGCACTCTCGTTTTCAGAGCAGGTGCTGATTTTATTTAACTTAGGGACGCCCCATACATTGAAAAGCCTCGGGCCTATCCATTCATGATACCCTGTCGGCTCGAAAACACCCTTCAAAATACACAGTGCCGCCTTTTGGGGTCTCATGAAGATAACCTTCATGGGGTGCTTTATAACGGCAAATATCAGTTTGGGATAATGAGCTGTAATATTTGTAAAAGTAATGCCGGGATGCACCACCGAAAGGGTTACATCAGTCTGTGTTTTAAACAGTTCAAAAAGCGAGAACATAAGGTATCGCTTGGCATTTCCATACACCTTTGACGCTGCCGTACGGGTTGAAAAATCAATGTCATCTAAGTCGGTTTTTGAGTAGTTGTGAGCAATACTGCCAACCGCAACCACCCTCCCCTTACGCTTGGAAAGCGTAGGCAACAGCTCCCGTATCATATAATACGGCGAAACGAAATTTATTTGAAACACATTGTCAAACCCCGTATCGCATGTATGCCTTGGGATACTGTATGCACCTGCATTGTGGATAAATACATCAATGGGTCGTTGCTTGAGCACCTGGACGGCGGCTTTTACCGAGGAAAAATCCTCAAGATCCACAGTGATGCATTCGACACTGCTTTCCGGATAAACTGCATTAAGCTCTTTTTTGAAGCCTTGCGACCGCTCGGCATTACGGTCAAGCAGGATAAGCTCGGCATGTATTTCACAGAGAAAACGGCAGAGCTCTTTCCCCAGTCCGCCTGTAGTGCCCGTTACGGCAATCAGCTTGCCCTTTAAATCTTCAGTGTTGCAGTGCAACCATTTTTTATAATTCATGGCTTTTCCTTTGGCTTTGAGGTAAATCCCCTATAGCCATCCTTAAGTATATTTACAAAATCATTTTATCACTTTGAAACCCTATTGTAAAGTAACAGAACCTTCATATTAAAATAACTGTTTACTTAACCCGCCTGATGTAATATAATAAGGGATAGTAAAGATAGAGGTTGGTGCTTAATTGGAAAAATTGGTTTTAAATAACGGTCTGACTGTTGCCTTGGACCACCGTCCGAACGCACACTCGGCGGCCATAAGTATTTACGTTGCGGCAGGTAACCGTTTTGAAAATGTACAAAACAGCGGAATTTCACATTTTATTGAGCATATGGCGTTTAAAGGTACTGCGACCAGAACATCCGAAGATATAGCCCGTGAATCAGACATCATGGGAGGTCAGCTTAATGCTTTTACCGCAAAGGAATATACCTGCTTTTATTCAAGAGCCTTGACCGAGCATGTCGGCAGAACGATGCATTTGTTGTGTGATATGCTGTGCAATCCAAAGTTTGACAGACACGACCTCGAGACTGAAAAAGGTGTCGTTTTGGAAGAGATCGGAATGTATGAGGACTCGCCTGAGGAGCTTTGCTCTGACATGCTTAATGCTACTTGCTATAAAAACAGCACGCTTGGCTTTAACATACTCGGAACGAGGGACACCGTACAACACTTCACCGAAAAAAATCTGAGAGACTATATGGCAACCGCCTATACCCCCGAGCGTACCGTTGTGGCGCTTTGCGGAAATTTTGACCGTGAGGATGTTTTGCAGATACTTGACCGATATTTCGGCAAAAAGTCCAATACGAGCAATCCGATAAAATATGATAATATGAGAATAAACGGCGGAATAACCTTGAAGCACCGTGACAGCGAGCAGACACAGCTTGCATTTTGCTTTAACGGTCTGCCCTACGGCCATAAACTGAGATATGCCGCATCATTTTATTCGTCCATTGCAGGCGGTGCTTCGTCATCGAGAATAAACCGCCGTATCCGTGAGGAGTTAGGGTTAGCCTACTCGGTGTATTCCTTCACCTCAAACTATCTCGGTACAGGTCTTTTCGGCATTTCAGCAGGCTTGGCCCCAAAAAATCAGGAACGGTTTTTCAAAGAGGTATCACATATCCTGTGCTCACTGTCCGAGAACCTCACCGAAGAGGAAATCGAGCTGACGAGAGAGCAATTTAAGGCAGGACTTGTTTTGTCCAATGAAAGCATGTCGGCCATAGCGTCCTCGGCAGGACGGCAACTGCTATTGAACGGACGGTATATCAATCTTGATGAGACCTTGAAAGAAATCAATGCGGTCACGCTTGACGAGGTAAAAGAGGCCGCAAGATTAGTGACCGATCCCGAAACGATTGCACTGTCGGCTGTAGGCGAGACCGAAAATGAACAGTTCTACCTTGATATGCTGAATAACTTTCATGTATAAACCGATGTTAACCATATAGTATTTATTGACAGAGTTTGTCGTATTTGTTATAATCAAATTATAAAACGCAGGAGGTATTATTATGCCGAGATATAAACAAATATTCATGCAGCAGCTCAACGAACGCCGAATCGCTTTCAGCGATTTTAACGATACCACCGTCCGTATCGTTTACACAGGTAACAATCTGAAGTCCATTCCCATTTTCATAGCTTTTGACGAGGACGACGACCCAATTTCTGAGCTTTTCTGCTTTGAGATTGCCAATTTCAAGGACAAAGAGGGCGAAGGACTTGTCGCCTGCAACGACCTCAATCAGGAATACCGTTGGGTCAGATTCTACCTTGACGACGATTGTGACCTTGCCGTTGCATCCGACGGAGATTTCAGCCCCAATGCCGTTTGCGATGACTGTCTGATCAATATTCAGCGCCTTGTCAACGCAATAGATCAGGCCTACCCCACCGTCGTTCAGGCACTTTGGGGTTAATTACCTATACTTAACCAAAAACCTATACCTAAACAACAACCCCACCGCCTGCAGGCGGTGGGGTTATATTATCTCTATTCAGAGTAACACAGGGGACTGGCACAAGCCTGCTCGATTGTCAACACACAGAACCGTCCCCTGTGTTCCTCCCCTGTGTTCCCCTGTGTTCTTAGTGGATCTGTCCCCTGATTTCCTCTCAAAGAACAGAAAGTGCTGCTTCATTGGTGACATCAAATTCATCACCTAAATCAACTACTATCATTGCATATAATTCATTAGCGCTCGCCAAAAAATCTGATTTCTCTTGTTCCGACCACTGCGAAGGCGAAGAAGGATCACTCCAATTGAGAAATGTATGATATCTTTGGGTTAGTGCGTTGATTCTTTCAGTTGTTTCGTGTCTTAAATTCAGTAAATCGATCTTGATTGCATATCCGTACTTCTCACGAGTTAAATCATTACTGCTCCACAAGCAATGACCGCCATGTTCGAACCAATATTTGATTTTATACAAAATGTTTCAGCCACCCTTTCATTTGCCCGGATACGCAGTAACAATATAGCCGTTATCTCCGAGTACAATACTCAATACAATCAGGGGATGGTTCTGCGTTCTCCTAATTGTCCCTTTCCTACTCAATATTTATATCAACCTTCTTAAGCAAGAAATAGTCGGAGATAGTATTTAAAAAATTGGGTTCAAGACAAGGCAAGGAATCATACGTGCCCAATTCTTCTTGCTTGTACTCCGGCACACCGGGAACAAAATCAAAATACACAACCAAATCGTCGCTATACTTCAAATATAATTGATAGCGATTTGTTTCCCATTGTTTTGTCTCTGCGTTATAACTTCCATGAACCAAACATTCCATCTGCTCTTGGTTGAACTGTATATAAGTTTTTGAAAACTCTTTTGTGCGGAGTGAATTTGCAAAATCATCCCAATTATCATTATCAAAGCTTGTGGCGTCGAAAAATTTAAGGTAACTAACACATCTTCCTCTTTTAGGATCCTTTACGTATCGAATGTAATACTCAATGTATCTGTCACCAGGGCCACCAACATATTCATGTCCCAAATGAACTTCAAAATCAACAACCTCACAAGGCACCGGCGTTTCTCCTTTTAACCACACCTCGTATATAGCATTTTTGCACAAAGACTTTATATTATTGATACGAGCTTCATCCATCCCCTCCGGAATCTCTTCTTCACTTCTGATCGGTTTGTATAGCTCGCCTATTCCGTTTTCCACAACTTTGTCTGAAAACTCAGCAATAGAATTATAACTAAAATCATTCTGATAAAACGCCCTTGCCCAATAAGGCGGAATGGTGGATATCGAATCGTCGTTACTTGATGCTAAAATACTGTTACTGCTTGCAAGATCATCCATCCCAGAGGAGCACGAGCATAAAATGAGCAACGCCAAAACAATCGCCCAAGGTTTAATATGTCTCATATTCACACCTCACTTACTTCAAAACAGAAAAATCGCTATAGCGTTTATTATAGATGATTTCCAAGCACCCTTCGCAAAAAACGTACTCTAAGTTTTTTGATTCGCCCATCAAACATGTATGCCCGAAAGGCTTCGCTTTAGAGCCAGAACAAACAGTACAATATTCATTTGCGCAAGCCACTCCTACAGCGGCTTTGTGATAATGATCAGGCGCATCAAAACAATGGGTTAACTCATGCACAATAGTAAAATCCGTAATATCATTCAGCATATATATTCTCTGTTCATATTGAAAACTTGTATCGTCAAGTAATTGCCCGCCAGAATTAGTTACGGTTTTGTGTCCTGTCCAAAGGGCATTCACCTCGTTTGCCTCCAAAGGAGCAAATGCATTTATAAAATCAGTTATTATATTTGAACTGATATTATGCCTATACCCGTTCTCACATGCACAATCGAGATCAACATTGTCAATGGTCACAACATCTTTGCACTTATCCAAACTACTGCGATGAAATGCTATGTCGTAATCAACGTAAATACCTAGAGCGTCTTTATAGAATTGCTTAGCGAACTCCATTTTTTGTGTGATCAAATCTATGGTGTCTTTGTGAGAGCTTTTACCATATTTGATCATAAAGCCCTCATCGTATTTACAATGTACCTCCACTGCATATTCAAGAATATAGCAAGTGAAGTGGAAAAGAGAATAACCCGTAACTTTATGTATGGCATTCACACGAACTTCACATGCTTTCTCACCAGTAATGGTGCTTTGCTTATTATTAATTGAAACACTAGCGTTATCGGTACTATACACAAAATCGGAAGGATCGCACCAAATTGCATTTTGGGGCACTTTAGATGAAAGAGTTATCTGTTCGATTTGACCGATTTTTGTTATTATATTATTAAACTGGGTGTTTCCATTCACCTCCCCATAAGTCAATCCTGGGCCATATTCCTCTACATCAACACTACGCCACGAAGCTTCGGCGGTAGTATCGACAGTAACTCCCGTTGTTTGGTCGATGTAATAGTCACCGCCCTCAACACGGGTTTTCAGATTACCGTTTTCGTCAATGTACAAATAGCGGTTGTTATACCTGCTCTTTAAAAAGCAACCGTTTCCCGCCAATATTATATCCCAAACATAGTTATAAGTCCCAAGTGTATTTGGTGCACTCAAAACAACACTGTCCGAGGTATAATCGGCAG
>CAYRIX010000006.1:0-68842 GCA_964424555.1 uncultured Eubacteriales bacterium | reverse complement strand
CCCAGCTCAGCGGCATCTTCGGGGGTCATATGGATGTGACGCTTTGCAACGATAACGCCCTGTGAAAGCTCAACCTCGCCGCAAGGACCGACAAGCTTGCAAGAGCCCGAGCCTGCAACATCACCCGACTCACGGATGGGAGCCTTAACGCCGATAGAACGTGCATCGGTAGCAGACAACTCAACCTGAGTGTCAGGACGGCAGGGACCGAGGATAGAAACACCTGCGAGCTCCTTTTTAGGACCTACAACAGTGACTCTCTCCTCGCAAGCAAACTGACCGGGCTGAGAAAGATCCTTTTTCGGGGTGAGCTCATAGCCTTTACCGAAAAGTGTCTCAAGATGCTCCTTGGTCACATGAACGTGACGTGCAGAAATTTCAACTAAAAATTCTTTTGCCATTTTAAAAACTCCTTTAGGAAAAATATTTACAGTTTATTTTAACACATTTTAAAACTTTTTCAAGTGCTTGAGCCGTATTATTTGTCGAACATCGCAATTTTTTCTTTATTATGCAAGGTGGATGTAGTATAATGTGGGTGGAGAAGTAAAATGATTCACGTAGTTAGCCGCCCTCCTTAAGGGAGGTGGATTGCCGCAAGGCAAGACGGAGGGAGTAATTAAAAGTGGGTGAGAAAATGGACTTGAATGGATTAAAAGAAAAATGTTTGGTTTGTCAGGATTGTAAATTGTGTGAAACACGTACAAATGTTGTGTTTGGAGAGGGCAACCCTAACGCTCGGCTTATGTTTATCGGTGAGGGGCCCGGTGAGACCGAAGACAAAACAGGTCGTCCGTTTGTTGGACGAGCAGGGCAACTGCTCGAGAAGATGATACTTGCCATCGGTCTTAAAAGGGAAGATGTTTACATTGCCAATATGGTTAAGTGTCGTCCGCCAAAAAACCGTGACCCCGAACCGACCGAAACTGAAACCTGTATTAAGTACCTACGTGAGCAGGTCAAGCTCATCGACCCCGAGTTTATCGTCTGCCTTGGCCGTATATCGGCCTGCCGACTTATCGACCCTGAATTCAGAGTGACCAAACAGCACGGTCAATGGATTAGTAAAGGGAAAATCAAGTTTATGGGTACCTTCCACCCTTCTGCATTACTGCGCAACCCTAACCAAAAGCCCGAGGCATTTGAAGATTTTTTGAAAATAAAGGCAGAATATGAAAACTTGCAAAAATAATTCTTGACATTTTATACAAACGTTGCTATAATGTTTTGTGCTATTGAGCATTATTATGTAAATAGCTCCTTGGTCTGTTAAGATACAGACCCAAAAGTCCAAAAGGAGGTGTAACGAATGGCTACCAACAAGTATGAGGCAATGCTCGTTTTCTCGGTTGTCAACGGTGAGGAAGCTACCACCGCTCTTGTCGAGAAATTCAAGGCTCTTATTGCTGAAAACGGTACCGTTGAAAACGTTGACGATTGGGGTAAGCGTAGACTTGCATATCCCATCAACGACGAAGTCGAGGGTTACTACATCGTAGTTACTTTCACCGGTGCTCCGTCTTTCCCCGCAGAGCTCGACCGTATTGTTAAGATCACCGACGGTGCTCTTAGAGTCATGGTCACAAGTAAGTAAGGAAGGTACGACAGAATGAATGTTGTAGTACTCGTCGGCAGATTGACCGACAATCCCGAACTCAGGCAAGCGAATAACTATTCTGTTACTCGCTTTTCTATCGCAGTAGACCGTCAGTTCGTAAAAGCTGGAGAAGAGAGACAGGCTGATTTCATCAACATCGTTGCTTGGAATAAGTCGGCAGAGTTTATTACCAAGTATTTCACCAAGGGTCAGCGAATCGGTATCGAGGGTTCACTTCGTATGAACCGCTTTACTGATAAGGACGGTAACAACCGTACCACATATGAAGTCGTTGTTAACAACGCTCACTTTGTGGAAAACAAGCGTGACAGCGGCAATGCAGGTGGATATGCTCCCGCAGCACCTCAGGCTTCTGCTCCTCAGTCCTTCTCCAACAGTGACTCGGGCGATTTCGCCGAGTTAGCAGGTGACGACGATCTGCCGTTCTAAGCTTTAACTTTTAAACCTTAATGGTTTTCTACAAAATTTAAAGGAGGTCGCCTTAAAATGGAAAAGAATGAGAGACCCATGCACCGCAAACCCAGAAAGAAGGTTTGCCACTTCTGTGTTGACCGTGCAGAGTTCATCGATTACAAGGATGTTGCAAAGCTCAGAAAGTTCATCTCCGAGCGTGCAAAGATCCTGCCCCGCCGTGTGACCGGCACCTGTGCCGCTCATCAGCGTGAGCTCACCACTGCTATCAAGCGTGCCCGTTATGTTGCACTGCTTCCTTATGTAGCAGACTAATTGTGAATCCAAAAACGCCGTCCTGTCGGACGGCGTTTTTCGTTATGCTGTTCAATTTATTTTATCATAGATTTTATTACCTTTATCGACTCAAACACCAAAGGAACTGCTAAAGGTAAAAGTATAGCGGTCAGCCAACCCTGAAGTCCCATAACCTCAAATCCAAAGATAAATCCGACAGGCGTTGCGGCAACCAAAAGTGTTACCGCCAAACATGCTGCGCTGATTCCTACAAGGAAGCGGTTGTGCATGATTCGTTTGTAGAACAGCTCGTTTGAGCGGAACGAGAACATATAGAATATCAGTGACAGCACCAAGGCACAGAAGGCAGCAGATGATGCGTAATCGGTGTTGCGGTTGATGAGGTAAACAAGTACTGGGGGAATAGCGGTAATAGCACCGTAGCCTGCGGCAATGCTCAACCGTTTTACATCAAACATCTTGCTTCCGATGTTCCACGGCGGAGCTTTCATGGCGCTGTTATCGGCTGTTTCAAAGCCCAGAGCGGCAATAGGGAATATAAGTGTGAACATTGAACCGAGCAGTAGTGCCTGTGCCGACAAAAACGCTGTGCCGAAAAACAACATGCAAAGAGCCGCAGATACAAACACACATGCGCACATTGAAACATAATACTCTGCATACTTTGTAAAATTGGCAAATATTCCTCTCGAGTTCTTGATGGCATTTACGATTGATGAGAAGCTGTCATCATCAATCACGACATCGGCATTGCCTTTGGCAACGTCGGTGCCCGTTTTACCCATAGCACAGCCAATATCGGCAATGGCCATAGGCGCATGGTTTGCGGCGCTGTCAGCGGTGATAAGTACCGTCTCGTCGTGGGTGTGAAGTGCATTGACAAGCCGTACTCGCTGTTCTGGTGACAGTCTTGCGCATACCTTGACCTTGTCCACTATGGCAGAAAGCTCATCATCACTCAGCTCATCAAGCTGTTCACCTGTTACTGCAAGGTCATCAGCCTTTAAAATACCCATTTTTTCAGCGGTTGAGCTTGCTGTGTTGATGTGGTCGCCCGTAAACATTATTGTATCTATACCTGCCTCACGGCAAAGCTCAATATCGGCAGAAATTCCTCTGCGTTCACGGTCAACAAGGCCTAAAAAGCCTAAAAACTCAAGTCCGTATTCCAATTCCAACGAGGACGGCTCGGACGGGACATCGTCGAGTATTTTATATGAAATGGCAAGTACTCGCATACCTCTTGAGCACATTTCTTCATAGGCTTTGGTTATATGCTCGCTGTCTACACCTATACAACGCTCAAGTATGATGTCGGGAGCGCCTCTGACAATCGAGAATACCTTACCCTCGATCATATTGACCGAGGTTTTAATTTTGCGTTCGGGAGTGAGAGGAATAGAGGTCACCCTCGGGAATTCGGCATCAAAATCGGTCTTGTCAATATTAAGATATCTTGTTGAAGCCGAGACTAAGGCAGCTTCGGTATGATCGGCAACTTCGTTGTCGTACATATCACAGCTTAGCGAACCGAAACGCATTGCAATCTCGCAACGCTTGGTTATGCTGTCAGAAGACAGGTTGACCGTTTTCTCGCCGTCAAAAACCTCACGGAGAACCAGTCTGTTCTGGGTCAAAGTACCAGTCTTGTCAGAGCATATAGCAGTGACACCTGCCAGTTTTTCGACGGTGGATGGGTTAAAAATAACGGCCTTGTCCTTTTGAAGGCGCTTGACACCCAAAGCCAGCATGCAGGCTATACGTGCGGTGAAATTTTCGGGAACAACGGCAATGTAGAAGCATACCGAAGCGATCACGGCTTCAAGGAATTTACCCCAAGACAAGCTGCCGCCGATAAGGAAAGTGCCAAGGAGCGTAAGCAACACGCAGGCTCCGCCTGCGGCAATGTTAAATACCTTTAAAAAGCCGCTGAAACGGTCGGTAATTCTGTCTTGCACGCCTTTGTGAGAGAAAACCCGATCACGCTTGAAATAACGGCGTATCTCGGCATTCTCACCTGTTTCAGTAACAACAGCCAAGGCAGTGCCCGTCATGACGTGGCATCCGCAATATACCATATTACTGCGCTCGAAAACAGGACGGTGGTCCTCATGCAGACAGGAGTGGTCTTTTTGTACCTGTATGATCTCCTTTTCGTTGTGCAACACAGCCTCATCGCAACGCAGAGCCAAGGATTCAATAAGACGTGCGTCGGCAGGGACAAAATCGCCCTCAGACAGTATTATTATATCGCCCGGCACTATTTCCGAAGCGCTGACGGTCTTTTCAACACCGCCACGTATCACCTTGGCCGAGGTGTTGATACGGTTTTTCAGGCGGTACAGCATGTTTACACAACGGTATTCCGTGTAGACAAAAATTGTTTCCTTTGCCGCAAGCACAAGCAGAGCGACGGCGGGTATCCAAAAACGGTTTGTGCCGAGCACAAGCTCACGCAGTATAAATATCACCAGCAGGCATAAGAGGATTATTACAGACGGCTTTTTTAACTGAGCGGTAAGTGACTTAACAATACTCAGTTCCTCGTCCATGATAAACAGGTTTTTGCCATGCTCATGCAGGCGGTCTGAGGCTGTGGTTTCAGAAAGGCCGTTTTCCTTGTCTGTACCAAGCTCGGCCATTACCTCCTCAGGTGTTGCGTTATGCCATATCATAAAACTGAAAACTCCTTTCGGAACGTTCAACATATTTAATCAGTGTACTAATATAATACATTAGCATTATACTACATACAGTATAAAAAATCAATTATTTTCCAAATTTGAAAAATAGGTGTTTATTTCTAAGGAAAAATGTGATACAATATTGTGAGTTAAAAGACTGTTGGTTGGGAGAAAAAATATGGACTGGACAGAAATTAAAATTAAAGTCCCCGTAAATGACACCGAAACTGCCGAGGCTATTGCCAATATGGCGGTGCCTTACGGTATTTATGTTGAGGATTATTCTAACTTAGAGCAGGATGCTCTGGATATTGCTCATATTGATATGATAGACGAGGAACTGCTCAAAAGGGACCGCACGGTGTCTATAATACACATTTATATCAGCAATGAGGAAAATCCGTTTGAAGCCGTTGCCTACTTAAAGGAACGCTATGCGGCTGTAGGTATTGATTGCGATATCGACACAGGCAGCATCAGTGAGGCCGAATGGGCCGACAATTGGAAAAAGTTTTTCAAAACCACCGAAATAGGCGAAAAGCTTGTTATCAGACCGAGCTGGGAGGAGTATGATAACAAGGAAAACCGTGTGGTTTTAAGTATTGATCCGGGTGCGGCGTTTGGCACAGGAACGCATGCTACAACAAGAATGTGCTTAGGACTTCTTGAAAAATTTGTCTACCCCGATTGCACTCTGCTTGACATCGGCTCGGGCAGCGGTATTTTGAGCATTGCAGGTGTTCTGCTTGGCTCCAAGCACGCCGACGGTGTTGATATCGACCCTGTTGCCGTCAAGGTTGCCGCCGAAAATGCCGAAATGAACGGTATTTCAGATAGAGTGTCCTTCATAAAGGGCGATCTTTGCGAAAAGATTACCGAAAAATACGATGTAGTCTGTGCCAATATAGTGGCTGATGTTATTATTTCATTGCTTGAAAATGTTGAGAACTATCTGAAAAAGGGTAGCGTGTTTATCTGCTCGGGTATCATAGATATCCGTGAGGATGATGTAAAGGCTGCTTTTAAGAAGTTCGGTTATGAGATAATTGATGAGGAAACCATGGAAAACTGGCGTGCATTTGCCGTTAAAAAGATATAACTGCTTTAAATTTGTATTAAGGAGATATTTATGCTTCAGTTTGAAGAACAGAGATTGAGATTGACCGCCGTTGAGGGTGATATTAAAGAACTCGGTGATGCTTTAGGTCTTGAGTATTTAAAAAGAGAGATCGAGTCCTGTGAGATCCAAGCGGCAGCGCCTGGATTTTGGGATGATCTTCAAAAAGCTCAGGAGATACAGCAAAAGACCAGCCGCTTAAAGGATAAGGTTGAAAAATACGAGGGCTTGGTCTCGCTTTATGAGGATACCTTGGTGCTTATCGAAATGGCCGACGAAGAGGGCGACTTGTCGATGCTCGATGAGATAGTTGCGTCGGTTGATGAGGCTTTGAAAAGTCTTGAGGAACAGCGTTTGGCCACCTTGCTTATCGGCGAATATGACAGCAATAACGCTATTCTGACCTTCCACGCAGGCTCGGGCGGTACCGAGGCTCAGGATTGGGCGCAGATGCTGGTAAGAATGTACACCCATTGGGGTGAACGTCATGGCTTCAAGGTTAATATGGTCGACTTTTTGGATGGCGAAGAGGCAGGGCTCAAAAGCGCCGTGCTTACCGTCAATGGTGAGAATGCCTACGGATATTTAAAGGGTGAAAACGGTGTTCACCGTCTTGTGCGCTGTTCTCCGTTTGACTCCTCGGGCAGAAGGCATACGTCGTTTGCTTCGCTTGAGGTTATGCCTGAAATTACAAAGGACGTTAATATCGATATCAGAGAAGAAGATCTGAAGGTCGATACCTACCGTTCCAGCGGTGCGGGCGGTCAGCACATCAATAAGACCGAATCGGCTGTTCGTATCACCCATATTCCCACAGGTGTTGTTGTTGCCTGTCAGACCGAACGAAGCCAGATTCAGAACCGAGAAACGGCCATGACCATGCTTCGTTCCAAGCTGGTAGAAATAAAAGAAAGAGAGCATCTTGACAAAATTGAGGACATAAAGGGTGTTCAGAAAGAGATCACATGGGGATCGCAGATACGTTCATACGTCTTTATGCCGTATACACTTGTCAAGGATCACAGAACAGGCTTTGAATCGGGTAATGTAGGCTCGGTTATGGATGGAGACCTTGACGGTTTTATCAACGCTTACCTTAAAGCTGCCTCTCAAAATGAGCTTGGCGACTTCGGTGGCGAGGAACAAGTGTAAATTAATCCATTTTTCGTGAAATATACTATTGATTTTTGACTTAAAAAGTTGGATAATGTAAATGTAAGATTATGGGTGGGAACACCTAAATAAATATGAGGTGAATATTTATGTTCGATTACAAAGTTAAGATCGGTCTCGTACCTCTCCGCCGTGACACCACCAACCGTCCGGCAAAAACCTTCCTCACTTGGGTCTCCGCTGAGGAAAGAGGTCACAGATTCGTAAAGTACATCGAGGAAAACTTCACAAACGAGAATGTCGAGTTTGTTGATACCGTTGGCCTCGGCTGTAATGACCTTATTTATAATGAGGAGTCGGTCGATGCTACCGTAGCTCGTTTCAAGGAAGCAGGCGTTGATGCAGTACTTATCATCAATGCCAACTTTGGCAACGAGGAAGCCGCCGCCGACCTTGCTATGGCTATGGATAAGCCTGTTTGCATCTGGGCTCCCTTGGATGATGAGTATTATGAGCACGGCATGCGTCCTACCGATTCGCAGTGCGGTTCGTTCGGACTTTCCCGTCAGATGCAGAGATACCATGTTCCTTTCAGCCACATCAACTGCTGCCGTGTCGATTCCGATACCTTCGCTGAAGGCTTTGACAGCTTTGTAAGAGTTGCTTGCATGGTCAAGAACTTCCGTGGAATGCGTATCGGTCAGCTTGGTGCCAGACCCAAGCCGTTCTTCTCGGTTATCTGGAACGAGGGTGAGCTGATGGAAAAATTCGGTATCCGTATAATCCCCATCAACTTTGCATTTGTTCAGCAGGCATATAACGAGGTCAAGGAGACTCAGCAGGATGAGATCGCAGAGGTTCTGCAGTATTTCAAGGATAATTACGAGATGGACGATCTCACTCCCGATTACCTTGACAGAATGGCTACCATGGTCGTTACATATAAGAAGCTCTTTAAGGAATATAATGTTGACATTATGTCGAGTGAGTGCTGGACCGGCTTTATTCAGATGTTCGACGGCTTCTGCCCCTGCGCAGTATTCGGTGTGCTGAATGATATGGGTTACTATGTAGCATGTGAGAGCGATATGCACTGTGCAATTACCGCATCTTTGCTTACTTCTGCAACTCTTGGCAAGAAGAGACCCTTCCTTGGTGAGTTCACCGTTCGCCATCCTGAGAACAAAAACGCTGAGCTTCTCTGGCATTGCGGTCCCTTCCCGTTGTCCGTCAAGGCTCCCGATAGCCCTGCATTGTTAGTCAATCAGCGTGAGTGGTTCCGTGCGAAGGACGGCACCTATACCGTAGCCAGAATTGACCAGGAAAGCGGCAACTATATGGTTCTGCCTTTGCTTTGCCACACTGTAGAAGGTCCCGAGACCCACGGTACCTACCTCTGGGGTGAGTTCGAGAACCTCGACAAGATCGAAGACCGCTTGCTCGATGGTCCGTACATCCACCACTTTGTTGAGATCGAGGGCGACTATCGTAGAGAGTTCAAGGAGTTCTGCAAATACTTCCCGAACCTCAAGTATGATGACTCTTGTGAGAAATAATTCTTAAATTAAAACCGACGTTCACTTAATCATTTTTGTGAACGTCGGTTTTTACTATTTTATAATGAATAGTAATGTCTCAAATTCTTTCATTTCCACCTCTATTTTGTCGGAAACAAAGGTTGGGGTGGGGGTGTTAAGTGATGTTATTTCGCAAATGTTGGGCAGGGTTATGGTCTTTTTACCTGCCGTTGCGGAATGGATAGCAAGCAAACCGTTGCCGCAGTAGATAATATCGCCCGTGTTGCAGTAACAATGAATACCGTTATCAATTAGACGGTTGCGTAAACAAACGGTGTCAAGGTCGGTCATATCGTTTAATGTGGCGGTCAGCACTGGTATATTGTGCTTGTCACAAAAAGCCTTGAGGTCTTTTGCGGTATCGGAAAAATATTCCTCGGGGTAGGGCAGAATTACTGCCTTGTAATCCTTGCAATGCTCGGTATCCTCAACCATCATAATGTC
This sequence comes from uncultured Eubacteriales bacterium, assembly GCA_964424555.1. Taxonomy (GTDB): domain Bacteria; phylum Bacillota; class Clostridia; order Oscillospirales; family Acutalibacteraceae; genus UMGS172. The sequence continues at coordinate 59,581 of CAYRIX010000006.1, read as the reverse complement.
ATAAGGGATTCCCGTGTTGCCGAGCGCAGTGCGGTATTTGCCTGCAACATAGTACATCGGGTCAGTCGTGCCGATTCGACGGTGGTAGGTCTCATCGATGATAAGCACTACATCGGAGTTCTCTTTCGGCAGATCAGCGGTGGTGTAGCTACCCATAATCTCACGAAACTGCTTCATTTCACTCATAAGTTCAGGGCAATCATACCAGCCACCCCACATATCAAACCACCAGAATGCGTTGGAATGGGTCAGTTGACGGGCAAATGATTTTCTGACAGCCGCAACCGAGCCTTGGAGAGTTTCGGGGCCCTTCCAGATGGGGCCTTCATACTTTTTCTCGGGGTCAACACCGGGACGGCAGTTGCCGGGATAATCGGAAAGGTGGGTGCGGATGTCATTCTCGGCAAAATAAAGCTTGCCGTGTAATTTCAGGCTTTCGCCGGGAATCGACTCGTGCCAATCCTTACCCAACGCACGCATAAAGGCATAGCTGTTGGGCGAGCAGAAAAAGTCAACATCGGGGCATTTGAGCATCTCCCACAGACCGCTTGAGCCTCTGACAGGACCGCCAATGTCTACAACATAGCCGAAAAACGCACCGACGATTTGCTTATACTCCACGCATTCCTTGGCAATGTGGGCAAAATGCGCTATCGTTTCAGCCAGGCTGACGTTCAGAAACTCAAGATAATGCAGTGCTTTCTCATCTTCAATAAATCCCTTACCTGTGTAGGTGTTTTCTTCGGGTATTTCGATTTCTTTAGTATACTTCTCGGGGTAATGTGCCTTTAAATACTGATTAAAATACTTCTTGGAATTGGGTGAAACACTGCCCTTGGAGTCAAAATGGAACCACTCCTCGGTAAACCCGCCTGCAACCTGATAACCCACAATGTTGTCGGCGTAATCGGAAGCCTTTACATGAGCGATGTATTCTCGGAGCATTTCGGCACCCGTGACTTTAAATTCATCCGAGAATATGGCTTCTCTGAGCCTTCCGTCACCACTTCGGCAACATTCCTGAGGGTGCTCGTCAACCCACCATTGCGGCATCGAAATGCGGACACGGGGGAAGATTTTAGCATTGGGACAAGCGGCAACTATCTGTTTTACATTCTTGTCAAACTCACTGAAATCAGGTTTGCCCTTAACATCGAAAATTCCAAAAAGAGGGGAGAAACCTGTATTGGCGTTGAGCGGCAAGCTGGTAAACGAGGCACAAAGTGAGTACAATTCATAGCCGACATTGGCAAAATCGGCACAATGCGAACGCTCGTCAAAATAGGTTATATATGCTGCGGCAGGTGTTTTTTCGCCGTCAACAAACAGTATCGGTCGTCCGTTGACAAGCTCTATCTTGCTTTCAACCATCACTTCAACCCCTTTTCAACAGCGTCTTTTATTTCCCAATTATTTGCTTCAAGGCGTTTTTCTGCTTCCTCGTAAGAAACCTCGGCAATATCACGCACAATTCTTATCATTCGGTCACGGAGCTTGACATTGACAGGCTTTATGTAGATCATATAGTTTTCATAAACCCTGCCGTATTTTATCATAACGGCGGTTGAAAGCATATTAAGTACCATTTTGTGTGCGGTTCCTGCCTTCATTCGGGTAGAGCCTGTCACGACCTCGGCACCCGTGTCGGTGGTGATGTGCAGGTCGGCCATTTCGTTTATTTTGCAACCCTCGTTGCAGGTGAGGCCTACGGTCAAAGCACTGTTGTCTTTGCCTGCGGTCAAAGCACCGATAACATACTGTGCGCCGCCTGCAACCGATATTCCGACCACCGAGTCAAGCTCGGTGAGGTTGTATTTGGAAATGTCGCCGTAACCTGCCTCAAAATTATCTTCAGCACCTTCAACGGCATTGCGGATGGCCTTATCACCACCCGAAATAAGTCCAACGACCATATCGGGCGAAACACCGTAGGTTGGGGGACATTCGGAGGCATCCAGAATACCCAATCTACCTGATGTACCGCAACCTACATAGAAGAGTCGGCCACCCTTGTTTATGCGTTCGGAAACACGGTCGATGACCTCAGCGATTTCGGGCAAGACCTTTTCAACCGCCAATGCGGCGTTGACATTCTCGGCCTGAATGACCTTGGCCATCTCTAAAGAGGTCATTTTATCAATATGTGTTGAATTAGGATTCCTTTTTTCGGTGTTAAGCATAAGTATTATCTCCTTTGACTAATTTCACTTCGGGTGCACCTGCAAGTAAAACCGCTCCGACAACAGGCTCACGGTCAAGTATCTTTATCGAATTCAGATTACCTGTGGCTATCCTTTGCTCTATTTTACTGACGAAATGTTCGGCAAAATTGGTTATTCCGCCTGCAAGTACAATATCATACGAATGCTCTTTGGGTAATTGAGACAGGGCGGAGGAAAGCTGGGCAGCAAGCTTTTCAATATTACGGTCTAAAATGCTGTTTGCTACCGCATCTCCGGATTTTGCCGCCTCAAACACAAAGTGAGCTAGCTCGGCCATGTAGGTTTTGCCTACCGAGTACATATCAGCAAGAATCTTAGAAATGTCACTGCCTTTAACGGATGTAACCATTTCGGTCAAAGCTGTATGAGCACCGCTTTTATCAAGGTCGGAAAAAACTGCCTCCAAGCAAGCTCTTCCAAGCTCAGAGCCGGAAAAGGTATCACCGATAAAGTGACCGTAGCCGCCGACACGGCGACGCTGACCCATAAAGGAGGAATAGATTATCGAACCTGTGCCCAAAATGGCGATGATGCCGTCATCTCGTCCAAGTGCGGCTGATACAATGTTTTCAGCATCACTTCCTACCTCAATTTTTGAAAGATTAAGCTTTTTTAGCTGCTCAAGAATTATCGATTTATTAGCTTCGATACCACAGCCTGCACTGCCGATAAAAACCGAAACCTTGCCGTGCGGAATATCTTGGCACAACTGTTTTATGCCGTCACAAAAGACGGCAACTGAGGTGTTGATACCCACACTTGTCGGATTGCATGCGCCTAAGGTCAGCTCGTTTAAGACATTTCCGTCTTTGTCGGTCAGCATAAACTTTGTTTTTGTGCCGCCACCGTCAATTCCCAAAAAATAAGACGGAGCTTCCCGAAAATCAAAAAGACTGTTTAGGTCGGTGTCGAGCAGCTTAGCGAGCTTTGGCAGCACCTCGGTGGGAGGGAGTGCTGTGCCTGATTCCCACTTGCTTATAGCTTTGCCCGTGTAGGACAGCATCTCGGCCAGCTTTACCTGACTTAACCCGATCCTTGTTCGTGCAGCCTTTAAATTTTTAGCGAATAGCTGTTTGTTATCCAAACAAATCGACCTCCTTTAACCGTATTCTGTAATCATTATACACCCAAAAAGTCTACTTGTAAATCCACGTTTTAGGCGTTTGCAGAACAAAAATCTACGATTTGTGGATTTTAGTACAAAAAAGCAAGGATACGGTATCGCATCCTTGCTTAAAGGTGGTTTAAAATTTCAGTTTAAGATCTGTCTGGTTGTTGCGTATCGAATAAGGGTCTCCTGTAGTGACATAATCGCCAAGCTGCCGCTTCACATCATCGTAGGACAAAGAACCGGTGCCCGATATTTTAGGAGGGTTGTCCTTAAACATGGTGCGGTATATCATGTGAGCACCGACATAGCCGCCTAAATGGGTGGTGTGCTTGTGCGTGTCATCTATGCACATCAAGTCATAATCAATACCTAAATCTATAAGATCCTGTATCTCGGCCTGCCAACCGATATATGCAAGGTCGGGGTTTTCCTGCAATGCTTTGTCGACCAATGACGGCACTTCGTTATGTGCGGGGAATATAACAAGCAGAGTATTGGACTCCTTACAGAGCTTTTTAATCTTGCTTAGAATGTCAAACTGGTCGTTTGAATAGAATCCGCAGAGGAAGACAGCGGCATACTTTCCGTTTTTCACATCTTCGTTAGAATAGCTTCCGTCGGTGGACAATGAAACGGCTGTGCCCGATTGCATTGAATAACCGTTATGCGAGGCTTGGCACATCTGATTGAACCATTGTATGAGCTGTGAAGAACCGATGAAGCTGTTTCCACACACCAAAAATCTTGTAGAGGTGTTTTTAGGGCTGACAGTAAAATCTCCTCGGATGTTGTCGGTCACGCTGAACAGCAGAGAATCGTTTATCATACGTGTTACAGCCGCATTGCAAAACTCGGAATAATCAACCTCAACCGTGACACGTGTAATAGTGGTATCTGCGGTATAGCTGAAGCAGATAACATAGGTAAATTCGTTGCCGTTTTGATGAATAGATCGATTGTACTTCAATTTATCTACTGAGCCGCTTTTTACTTCGTACTTTTTTTGAGGAATAGGAGAGGGGTTACTCGATACAGTTCCTATTACTTTACCGCTTCGGATAATATTATAGCTCCCGTCATGTTGTTCAAAGCTCCAATCATTCGGAAACGAAATGTTCATTTCAGTGCCGGAATCCTTGTGAGTACAGCACACGGTCTGCCAAGTAATGGAATGAATGTCACGCTGAGCTATGCTGCTATAGTCCGAGGATACGGCGGTATTGCCGTGTGCGTCCGTTCCATTGTTCTTAACCTTTACACTTTGTGAGTTGTTGATACATCCACACAACGAGATGATTATGCTCAATATCAAAGCAAGCGCAAGATATCTTTTCAAGCTTTTACACCTATCTTCTGTAAACATAGTTTAATCTCTTATACTTCTTACGGTCAAGTGTTCTGAGCTGGTCCGAGGTTATACGGTAAGACCAGTTGCCCTCGGCCTGACCCGGAATATTAAGTCTGGTATCCGAGCCGAACTTCAAAAGATCCTGTATGGGGAATATAACCGTACCTGCGTGGCTTGCCATAACGGTTGCGATTATACGGTCATAGCAGGCATCCCAATTCTTGTCGAAATAACCGCAGTATTCCAACATGCCTTTGCGGGTCTCCTCATCAAGCTCCCAAACATATCCGAGCAGAGTGTTGTTGTCGTGAGTGCCTGTATAGGCAATGCAGTTCGAGGGGTAGTTGTGCGGTTGATGCGGACTGTCGCAATCATCAATAAAACCAAACTGAAATACCCTCATACCTGGGAAACCGCTGTATTTTACAAGCTCAATGACCTCGGGAGTGATATCACCAAGATCCTCAGCTATGATGAAATGCTCGCCCCTAATGGAGTTAATCATGTCAATAAATTCTTTGTCAGGACCTTTTACCCAGCGGCCCTCCTTAGCAGTTTTGGCTGTTGCAGGGACACTCCAATAGCTTTCAAGACCACGGAAGTGATCGATACGAACACCGTCGAAAAGCTCGAACATATTAAGAAGCCGTGCTTTCCACCAGGAGAAGCCGTCTTCTTTCATCCTGTCCCAATCATATAAAGGATTGCCCCAAAGCTGGCCCTCCTCCGAAAAATAGTCGGGCGGTACGCCTGCAACGTCGGTCGGTTTATATTCATTGTCCAAAAGGAACATTTCTTTGTTGCCCCAGACGTCGCTCGAGTCAAGAGCTACATAGATAGGAATATCACCGATTATTTTTATGTTTTTGGAGTGCGCATACTCAAGAACGGTCTTCCACTGACGGAAAAACTCGTACTGAATGAGATACCACATAAAAAGTACATCATCATCGGGTGTTTCATTTGTCCAATCGTGCCACTCGGCATCGTTATTGGCGGCTTTCAGTGCCAAAAACAAACAGCACTGCTTGATATACGGCTTACTCTCGATAAAATCGTATACTGCTTTTCGGTCTGACACTCTCAGAGATGCTTTAAAGAGAAGCTCCATTCTTTCAAGTCTCAAACGGTCAAATTCGCAGGCGTAGGGGGTTTTTTGACGTGTCTCAAACAGCTCGTCTGCGGTGATGAGCTTTTGCTCAAACAGAATCTCGGGGTCTAAAAAGAATGGATTTCCGCCAAACGCCGAATATGATTTGTAAGGCGAATTGCACTCATCAACCATACTGAACGGTAGTACCTGCCAATAAGAAAAACCGCAATCTGCCAAAAAGTCAATAAAGCTCAACGCATGCTTTCCGAAGGTGCCTATAGAGTAATCCCCCGGTAAAGAGGAGATATGCATTAAAACTCCGCTTGTTCTTTTCATTTGAATCAATCCTTTAAACTTAAATTAATGCGATAAATGCCGCCAAATTGCCCCTTTCACCTTTTGTGTATCGGTGAGAGAAAAAGTCCCCGTGCAGGCATTTGGTACAAAGGTCGGTTACAGAGATCTTTTCGGGGTCAAGGCCGGCTAAAATAAGCGTTTGGCGGTTGGTCTCCCAAAGATCGATATGATATTTACCGTTACCGTCGTCCTTTATGATACGGTCAAGGTCAATGCCTGACATTTTGATAAACTCGTCATAAACAGGTTTGTCAACCTCAAAGCAACAGGGCCCTATTGACGGGGCAATACCCGCACAGATATCCTTAGGGTCACAGCCAAAATGCTTTTTCATAAGCTCTACTGTTTTTTTGCCTATCATACCGACAGTACCTCTCCAGCCTGCATGAGAGGCTGCAGCCACCCGTTTCACAGGGTCATAAAACAGGAGTCCCACACAGTCCGCAAACTGTGTGACAAGTGTCAGCCCCTTTACGTTTGTAATAAGTCCGTCAACATCATCATAATCACGCTCACATATGATGCCCTTTCCCGCATCGGCCTCGGTAACTATTCTGATATTGGTGGTATGGGTCTGATGTGACAGGACGCATTTTTGCCAATCAGTACCGATAGCCTCGCACATTCTTCGGTAGTTTTCCTTTACCGCCTCGGCGTCGTCTCCCCGTGAGAACGACATATTCATTGTGGCAAACTTGCCTTTAGATACACCTCCGTGGCGAGTGGTAAAGCCGTGGGTCACACCATCAAGCTCTAAAGACGGAAACGTGATGTATTGCAGACCGTTTTTTGTATTTAATTTTAAATTAGCACTTTTCATAATTCACCTCATCGGTTGCCGTCAAGCGTGATAGTGTCATCGGTTTCGATATTAAAACCGCCGTCATAGCATTTGGCTATTACCGTACCTACGGTATCGGTGCGGTACACCTTAGAGCCTGTTTTCTGCAGGCGGTTAACGGCATCGTTGTGCGGATGGCCATAGGTGTTATCCTTACCGCAGGAAATGATCGAAACCATAGGAGTAACATTCTTGAGAAAACCGTCGGTAGAGGAATTGCCGCTGCCGTGGTGACCTACCTTAAGAATATCGGCATCAAGGTTAATGTCAGAGTCGATCATATCAAGCTCGGACGGCATTTCACTGTCACCTGTATAAAGCAGGGTGTTGGTAAAGCAGTTGATTAAAAGACATAGAGAATAATCATTCATGTCACTGTATACTGAGTCCTTGCGAGGCGCTACTGCGGTCACATTGAAATTCTCCTTTTCAACCACTACAGTACCTGCCGTCAGATAAAGCTCACGGCATTTTTCATTTTCAATAGCCGATGCGGTATTTTCGTATATCGCAGTGTCGGGCAGATAGGCTTCATCGATCTCGGGTAAGCAAACGGTCGAAACCGTAAAATCCTCGAAAATGTTCAATGCACCGCCGATATGATCCTCATGCGGATGAGTCAAAACAAAATAATCAATAACACTTATGCCTAAATCAGAAATAAAACTGCTGATCTTCTGGCCGTCAGTCTTGTTGCCCGAGTCGATGAGCATGACCGTTTGGTCGGGGAAGAGCAATAACGAGCAGTCGGCTTGACCAACATCGAAAAAGTATACGGTAAGCATGCCTTCTCGAAAGGTATCGTTTTTGCTGTGGGACACACAGCCCGATAGCATACCGAGCAATAGCACAACCGTAAGTATTAAACAAAATAATCTTTTCATATTTACCTCTATTTTTGCCGTTTATATTATTTTATGACTAATCGACTTCAATGTCAATTACTTGGAGGTTACAAATACAGAAAAATAGTGACAATTTTGTAGTCGCAAAGAAAAACACCGAGTCACAAGGCTCGGTGTAGTCAATATCAGTATTTACATTCAGGGAAAAGCTGGTCGGCAAACCAAACTTTATCGACGGTAAAGGTCTTGCCGTTGAGGTATTCCAAAATTCCGCCGTCGGTGGTAAAGTTGAATTTCAGCTTATAAGAATAAAGTGCCTGATATTTAAAACCCATCGCTTTGTCCTTTTGATTAATACCGTATTTACCGTCACCGAGCAAGGGATGTCCGATGGATGCCATATGTGCGCGTATCTGATGTGTTCTGCCTGTCAGCAGTTCTACCTTCAGCAATGACAAACCGTCGTGTGAGGCCATACACGAATATTTTGTGCGGACTGTTTTGGTATCATCGGTCATTTTCGATTTTATATAAACCTGTTTTCGGTTTTCATCCTTTTCGAGGAAGCCCTCAAGTATGTCTTCTTTTTTCTTTGGAGTTCCGTGTACAACTGCCAGATACCATTTGTCAAGCTCACGGGTCTTAATTTTGTCACAAAGAATACGCAGAGCTTCAGCGTTTTTTGCGGCAATGACTATACCGCCCGTGTTTCGGTCGATTCGGTTGGCAAGAGAGGGCCTGAAGCTGTTTTCGGCCTCGGGGTCATATTCGCCCTTTTCATACAAATAACGCTGTATACGTGCAATCAAGGTATCATTGTATTCATTCTCGTCGGGGTGGACAAGTAACCCCTGCTTTTTATCGGCAAGCAGAATATTTTCATCCTCATAAACGATATCCAACACCTTAGATGCCGACATAAAATCGTACTTTGGGGACTTTGGCTCAAAGAATTCATCATTAATATACATATCGACTACCGAGCCTAAATTAAGCCGTGTGTTGATCTCGGCACGCTTGCCGTCGACCTTGATACGTTTGAGCCGTATGTATTTATAAAGCAGAGCAGTGGGGAGCAGAGGTGCTGCCTTGGTGACAAACTTGTCCAACCTTTGACCTGCATCATTTTTGCCTATTGTAAATGATTTCATAGAGTTCCTCAAAATAAATAATAATAATATATTACATTATATATCAGATGCTGAGATATGGCAAGGAAAAAGTGAGCTTAGCGATTATTAAAGAATCAACAGAGTTCTTATTTGAACTCTGTTGATTCTTTTATTACCTTACAGGCAGGTTAATGATGATCTTGAAGGAGGTTTGACCTTCGACCGATGTGATAACACCAAAGTCATCGACGAAATCGGTCGTAGTGCCTGCAACAGAGTAATTCAGCGTGTACATCGTGCCTGTGGGGTTGATGCGGATATACAGCTTGGAGTTGTCATCCGAGAACTCTACTACATCACTGCCCGAAACAAGGTTTCCGTCTGTGTCGAAAGCACAAAGCTCAACGCCTATCTTGTTGAATACGGTGATGCCCTCAAAGTCCGAAGCGTCAACAAAGCCGAAATATTTTGCAAGGCTGTCGGCGTTCTGTGCACCGATTGCGTTATAAGCAGCCTGACCGTAATGGATAGTATTGGAGGGGTCGGGCTTTAAGGGTCCTTCCTTGCAGATCTGCTCAGCGACGTTAGAGAAGATGAAGAATTTGTCAACCTTTTGTGAAGCCGCATACTGAGCAGCACGTGCTATTGACGGACGTCGGCTGTTTTGCTCGGTATCATCGCTTGAGCTTAAACCGTATCTGTTCCACCATGAACGGGGGAGGAACACGCCGCCGCAGTCGATCTCGCATTCGGTCAGGAAACCGTTGTGCATCTCGAGCAGTGCGCTGTAGTAGGTTGCATCATCGTGAACCGTTGATGATTCAACGGCATAGGGACTGTATTCCTCGTGCTCACCCTGATTGAAAACATAAGCGGTTGCGATGATGTTGTAGTTTTCTTCTAAAGCCTGATAGGTCTTGGTAAAGTTGGCAATAGCTTGACTGTAAAGCACACCGCCACCGTTTTCTTTGCAAGGACACTCATATTTCTCAGGCTCAGGTGTCCATTCGTGCATACCAACAGCACCCTTAGAGGCTTGAACGAATACTATCTTAGCACCGGTTGCCTCATGCAGAGCCTTACCCATGGCAGGTGAGTAACCGCCCATTGTTGATGCACTCAAGGTTGCGGCATCGGTCTTATAGTAAACATCATAATCAGAGGTAAGCTCGGTTACGGTTGCACCGAAGAACACTGTACCCTCATCGGGGCGGTCAGGCTCTGCGGTGATCTCCCAATCGGGATGTGTTGTACTGTTGTAGTTAGTGGTGTATTTCCACTGATACTCATTGGTGTAACCGCCCGTGCCCGAGTTGGATTGACCCGTTATAAGGATTATAATTACATCCTCTTTCTGAGAGTCATAGGCGATGTCACGGTTTGAGGTCACCTTACGGCTGTTCTGCTCGGAAAGGTTTACAACAAGCTCGGGAGTATCACTGTCAGAGGTATATTCCTCATAGGTTTTGTCATCAAGGCCTGTGTAGGGCAGGGCTTTGTGTCCTTCCCAGCCTGCAAGGTGACGGTCAAGCAGTGCGGCATCGAGCATATCGACCGCACCGTCTGCGTTAATATCTGCGGCAAGCTTGGTGAAATGATCAAGCTCATAGCCATCCCAGCCTGCAAGGTGACGGTCAAGCTTGGCCGAGTCGAGCAGGTCAATACTGTCGTCACTGTCGGCAACATTGCCTATGGTGTAGAGCGAGCTGTCTGCGAAGCAGTTTTCACCGGTAGCGACCGAGTCTGAGAGCGACACATTGCTTGCGGTTAGACCTGAACATCCACGGAAAGCAGACGAGCCAATGGTCGTTACGGTCGACGGGATGTTAATTTCGGTCAACGCAGAGCAGTTCATAAATGCACGGCGCTCGATAGTTATAAGTCCTTCGGGGAGAACCACAGCTTCAAGCTGGGTTGCATTAAGGAATGCGCCCTCGGCAATGGTGGTTACGGTATCGGGAACCGTGAATGCGGTCGCATCCTTTGCGGCGGGATAGTACAAAAGGGTCTTCATATCCTTTGTGTAAAGCACACCGTCAACGGCCGCAAAGCTTTCATTGGCCTCATCAACGGTAAAGGACTTCATGGTCTTGATGCCATAGAATGCGCCTTTGCCGATAGAGGTTACACTTGCAGGAATCGAAATGGTTTCAAGAACCTTTGCATATTCAAAAGCGTAGTCACCGATGGTGGTGGGACCGTTTTCGATAATGATATTCTTGGTATAGCGGTTGTAAAGGAAAGCATATTCGCCAATCTCAACCAAGTTTTTTCTTGCAATGAGTGTTGTTATGGTAAGGTCGGTAGCGTTTGCCTTATAGGAGGTGATGGTAACGTTGCTGCCGTCTTGTGTGTAGACATATTTAGAGTTATCGTCGGTGGGAGGAACGACCTCGGAAGCGTCGATTTCCTCAATGACGATATCGTCGATAAGCGCTTCGCCGTATCCCGTTCCGCCGATCTGCATTTTGTCAAATTCGGTATTGGTGGTGTAATCGGCGGTGAAGGTGTAGGAGGTCTCGATCCATTCATCGGTGGCGCCGTATTCGATTGCCATAATGTATTCATCGGCGGCCTTATTGGTTGTACTACCGATTCCGTAAGAAGCAGTCCAACTTGAGGCATATTTTCCGCGCATTATGTTAAAAGCAACAAAGGAGTTAAGTTCAACATCGATGACCTTGTATTTAAATGTTATTTTATAGGATTTACCCTGCGTTACTGTGATAGGAGTGTCAGGAGTTGCTACGGGAACAAGGCACATAGAGGCAGGTGTTGAGCCATTGGTACCCATTGCGGTAGAGCCACGACTGCCCGAGGAGGATGGTGCATTCTCAGAAATATCGTAGGCAAACTTATAACGCATACAAGAATTGTCGTTGTCGGTAGCGGTCGACCACCGGAGAGAACAGTACCAAATGCCGCTACTCGTATCAGGTGCGGCATAGGTCAAATAAGGTTCGTGCGTAAAATCAGGAATAGTGTACATTTCTTTTGTCGTCTCCTCGCCGTCGGTGTTGTCATCACCTGTTGAACCGCCGTCACCCGAACCGCTGTCGGGAGAGATGCCGTCAACGTAAACATCGCCATCAGCACCGTCTACATACTTCTTTATTTCGACATCGTCAATAGCCCATGTGTTTTCAGAGCCTCGGGCCACAAGGTAGAGGCGGTCGCAGACATTGGTGTTACCGCTGCCGTTATATGAATCATAGGTCATAGTTTCGGTTGTGGTAAACTCATATGTCACGGTGTGCCATTCATCTGATGTATAGGTGGTACCCTTCCAGGAGGTCAGACAATACTTTGAATATCCGCCGCCTGCCGCCGCTCTTGAACCCAAGAAAAGAGCAATGTTACCGCTGTCGCTGTCAACCGGCTTAAAGCAGAAGGTGACAGAATATTTGGTGCTTGCTTCAAGGGTATATGCTTCGTCGGAGTTGCTGCCAGAAGCCAGCTCCATATTATATCCGGCGCCGTCGGGGGTATACAGGTGCATATACTTATTTGTACTGTCGGTGGAATCGGTTACCTGAGTGAGGTTTGTACCGAAAGTTCCGTTATTATCCGACCAGCCCATGCTGTCGGTATTGAAGTTTATGTAGGTTATCTGATTTTTCGGTGTTGCGACCTTGTATTTGGTTATAACAACATCGTCGATAGCCCAAGTGTTTTCAGAGCCTCGGGCCACAAGGTAGAGTCGGTCGCAGACGTTGGTGTTACCACTGCCGTTATATGAATCATAGGTCATAGTTTCGGTTGTGGTAAACTCATATGTCACGGTGTGCCATTCATCTGATGTATAGGTGGTACCCTTCCAGGAGGTTAGACAATACTTTGAATATCCGCTGCCTGAACCCGATTTGGAACCTACAAATAAAGCAAGGTTACCTGCGTCGGAGTCAACAGGCTTAAAGCAGAGGGTGACCGAGTATTTGGTGCTGCCCACAAGTGTGTATGCTTCATCTGAGTTACTGCCGCTTGCCAACTCCATATTATAGCCCTTACCGTCAGGGGTGTACAGGTGCATATACTTATTTGTACTGTCGGTGGAATCGGTTACCTGAGTAAGGTTTGTACCGAGAGTACCGTTATTATCCGACCAGCCCTTTGAATCGGTGTTAAAATCTATCGTGATCTGTTCATCGATCTCGTAGCCCTCGGGTGCGGTGACAGCGGATGTTATCGGCATAAGTCCCAAAAATGAGAAGGTCATGACAAATACGGCCAATGCGGTAATGACGGAAATGATACGTTTAATTGACTTCATGGTATCACCTTTTAAATCTATAATTTAGTGTATAATATCACAAATAAATTTTAGCATATATAAGTTTTAAATTCAACAATTTTATCTAAAAATGTATTACAAATATAATTTAATTTGGATATATTTAACAGTTGGCTTGATTTGCGTTGAATATTTGATTAATAAAATCACAAAAACAACAAAAACCAACAGAAGAGTAGAGTTTAGCCATAAAAAAGATCCTTCGGTTGTGAGCCGCTCAGAATGACAAGGTAGCACCTACGGTTATGTCATTCTGAGGAGCAAAGCTCCGAAGAATCTTAAAAATTTAATTATTCAAATTTCAGTCTGCGCTTACGGTTTTGTCAATACCATTGCCAAAACGGATACGCTCATATTTTTCGGCGGTAACGCTGACAATGTCAAACAGATAACGTTCTGAATCGTCATTAGTGAGTTTATGACGGCCGGTAGCGTTGTCGTCGGCGTCAACCTCACGGAAATGACCGCTTCCCACACAGCCGGTCTGTCCCGTCGTCGAGTGGAACATTTTAAGGTCGCCGTTAAACTCAACATAAGAGCTGTGCATATGACCGCAGTTAAATGCTACGACATTGGAACAATAATCGCTGAAATCGTACGTGCCGACCGATGTTTCGGCAACGGTGCGGGTATTGAGTGCGGTGATAAGCTTCTTAAGGTCGTCGGCGCCTGCGCAAACGTGGTTCATTTTGCCCTCCTCGTAACGGACGTCGATGGGTGCGTGGGACAAAAATACATACTTCCAACCGTCATCTTTGACGGTCAAAATTTTTTCGGCAATAAAGCGCACCTGCTTTGAAACATCACGGCAATAGAACGATTCAAGACACACAACACGGGTCTTTTTTTCGGGAATATCGACGTAAAAATAGAGTGAACCAGGCATTGCGTCATCATAGACAAAGTTGTCTTTGCGGAAGTTCTTTTGGGTCAGCTCATACCAGATCTCGTGGTTGAGTTGTTCTTCCGGATTGTCTTTAGTATCGGGGTTAGAGTTAAAATCGTGGTTACCGATCGAGAAAATAACGGGGCAGGGGAAGTCCTGAAATAAATCGGCAACGATCTTTGTGTGTTTTCGGCAGGATTCGCCGCTTCTCCAACCCGTTGTAATATCGCCGCAATGTGCCGCAAAGTCAATAAGGCCCTTTTCGGCAAGCAGACGTATTATTTTGACCGAATTGTCGACCAACTCGGGCGTTCCGACCGATTGTTGAGTGTCATAGTGCGTGTCGGTCACGATGGCGTAGTTCACCGCATTTTTATCGGTTACTGAGGTTATTTTTTCAATAACACGGTCAATTTCTTTATTAATGCTTTCGGAAAAATTCATGGCTTGTCACCTCAAAAAACAAGGAGACACAAAGTGTATTTAACTTTGTATCTCCATAATCTCCACAATAATTATAAACACAGCTTTTACGGTTGTCAACATAAATTTGAGATATGTTAGAAAACCTGTGCAAGCCTCCCGCTAAGAGGAAGCCTAAATTGGTAAAGCCGTCAGGCTTTACCACCTCACGCTCCAGCGCTCGCTGTATTTCATATCAGCGTGTTTATCGTTTTTTAACCCCTCATGCAGTTCAGAGCTTTCGGCTTTTTTCTTAAGTTCGGCGTAATATTCGTCCTTACAAACCGGCAGGTCGACCCATTTGTCTTTCCAAGAGGAAAGATAGGCCGCATTGGATATCTGAACCTCATTTATGCCGTCAAAACCGGGGGAGATAAGCGCCTCACCGTGCAGTATTGCGTTGGTGAAGTTCTGTAAAATACCCATATGTGCCGACTCTTTCTCGGTCTGCTCGATAACCTCGATCTCGCAGGGGATAGCGGCAAAATTGTCTTCACTTTCAAAGCAGAATTCACGCTCGTCGGTCTTTAATTTCCAAACCGTCATTTTTCCGCCTTCAATGACCATTTTTCCCTTTGTGCCGCCGATCTCAAGACGGTTAGTGCCGGGTGCTTCACCCGTTGAAGTTATAAAAATACCGATTGCACCGTTTTCATATTCGGCATATATGGTGGCATCGTCCTCAACCTCAATGTGGTGATACTTTGCGACCGAGCAGAAGCCTCTTACCCTTTTGGGCAGACCGCATATCCATTGCCATATATCAAGGTTGTGAGGTGCCTGATTAAGCAGCACACCGCCGCCCTCACCGGCCCAGGTGGCTCTCCACGAGCCCGAATCGTAATAATGCTGTGTGCGGTACCAGTTGGTGATGATCCACACCATTCTTTTCAGCTCGCCCAATTCGCCGTTTTGCACCATATCGTGGGCCTTTTTGAACAGCATATTGGTACGCTGATTGAACATAATTGCAAATATCTTACCGCTTTTCTTTGCAGCGTCATTCATTTCGATTATCTGCTTGGTGTAAACACCTGCAGGCTTTTCGCTTAAAACGTGCTGACCCGCGTTAAAGCCATCAATGGCGATAGGGCAATGGAAATAGTGGGGTGTTGCGATGATTATGGCATCGGTAACGCCTGCTTTTAAAAGCTCTTGGTGAGATGCAAAGACCTCAACGTTTTGGAATGCCGCTTTGGCCTTTTCACGTTTGGCCTCATCAGTGTCACAAACGGCTGTGAGCTCCATGCCGTTTATCAGTCTGTCATAAATATGCTTGGCATGAGCCGAACCCATATTACCGAAGCCGATTACTCCAACCCTTACCTTTTCCATAAAAACACCCCTTAAAAGCATTCGCTTTGCCAATTTCGAAAGACTCTCTCCCTCCGATATTCGCAAAGCGAATGCCACCTCCCTCGTCAGAGGGAGGTACAATCGCCTGAACTAAACCTTATTCCAAATTATTTTGTTCCTGCGTATGAAGAATCGGTGTCGGCTACTACCTCGGTGACGTTTTCCTTGCGTCTTGAGGTTGCAACACGCTTCATAAGCTCTGTATAGTATAACTCATCATCAAAGGGAATGTCAACCATTTTGCCCAACCAAGCTGACAAATGCATAGCATTGGATATTGTAAGACCGTTGATGCCCTCCTTGCCGCCTGCGATAAGGGGAGTGCCGTGAAGGATGTGTGCGGCAAAAGCATCACGTACTGCAGTGTGCTGGAGATTTAAACCGTCGGTCTCGACCTCACGGTACTCGGCTTTCTGACTTGCAAAAGGAGTAGTAGCAGTTTTGGTGAATTCGGATGTGGCAACGGGAAGCTCCCAAATATAAAGCTTGTCACCCTCAGCAACTATCTTAGCACGGTCAAGAGTAATTTCAAAACGGTTGGTACCGGGGTTATCGCCGGTGGTGGTGATAAAGGTACCGGTTGCACCGTTGGGGTATTCGCAGTAAGCGGTAACATCATCTTCAACCTCGATGTCGTGCCACTTGCCGAAGTGCAGGTGTGCCTGAATCTTAGAGGGCATACCGCATATCCACTGCCAGAGGTCAAGCTGGTGGGGGCACTGATTCAAGAGAACACCGCCGCCTTCGCCCGACCAGGTTGCACGCCAATCGCCCGAATCATAATAAACCTGAGGACGGTACCAGTTGGTGATTATCCAGTTGGTACGCTTAATTTCGCCATATTCGCCGTTCTGAACAAGCTCACGCATCTTTCTGTAGATGCAGTTGGTACGCTGATTGAACATCATAGCAAAGGTGGTATCGGTTTTTTTTGCTTCCTCGATCATTTCCTTGACCTGCTTGGTGTAAACACCTGCAGGCTTCTCAACAAGAACGTGGATGTGACGCTTGAAGCACTCAATAGCATATTTGGGATGATCGTAGTGGGGAACTGCTACTAAGCAGGAGTCTATAAGACCTGAGTCAAGCATTTCCTCTGCGGTCTCGAATATCTTGACCGACTCAGGTAAATTGTCCTTTGCCCACTGACGGCGTTCTGCCTTAATGTCAGCTACTGCGACCAATTCGATCTCGGGGTTGGCTTTGTTGATAGCGATGCCCTTTGCGTGGCTGCTACCCATATTACCTACACCGATAATACCAAGTTTAATCTTATCTGCCATTTTAATTACCTCCAATTATTCAAGGCCTTGAGCCTTAAGATACTGATAACTTCTTCTTAAGCAATCAAACGGATCTTCACCGTAGCAGTTGTCCTGCTCAACAAGTGCGTACTCAACACCGTTGTCTATTGCCGCTTTGATGATACCCTCAAAGTTCATATTGCCTTCGCCGATGACTGCCATTCGGCGTTCCTTTTCAACAAAGGCCATATCCTTAAAGTGGATGCAGGGGGTTCTTCCTTTTAATTTATTCAACCACCAAATGGGGTCTGCACCGCCCGATTGCACCCAATAGGTGTCAAGGGTGAAGCCCATTTCATCGGGTGTGAACACATCAAGAATGTGATCTATGATAAGCTTGCCGTCTAATTTCATAAATTCGGCATCGTGGTTGTGATAGGAAAGGAACATTCCTTTTTCTTTTATAAGCTTTGCCGAATCTTTATAATAGTCGATAAAGGCTTGAACGCCGTTTTTGGCAACGTCATAGAAGCCTATACCGATGCGGTTGCAACCAAAGGTCTTGTGCTCCTCAATAACAGCCTCGGTCTCACCGACGATGCGGTCGGGCTTGGTGTGAGTGATGACGCATTTAAGGTCATTCTTTTTAAGCTCGTCTCTCATCCATTCGGGATCGAAGGCACAGGTGCCCGATATCTGAACGGTCTTGTAGCCGATGTCGGCTACTTTTTTTAGCGATTCTGCAATACCTTCGGGCGTCTTGCAAAATTCACGAATTGTGTAAAACTGCGCACCTAACTGCATATTGTTACTCCTTCTTATCTGATCTTATCTTTCAAATAGTCGAAACTGCGCTTAAGGCATTCAAACGGATCTTCGCCGTAGCAATGGTCGAGCTCGACGATAGCGTGTTCGACACCGCTGTCATAGCAGGCTTGAATAATGCCTTCGTGGTTCATATTGCCTTCGCCGATGGGAGCGATCTTCCTACCGTATTCTCCGTTTACAAGGCCATAAGTCATATCCTTGAAATGCACCACGGGAATGCGACCTTTTAGGTGATTTAGCCACCATATTGGGTCACCCCCGCCTGCCTGCACCCAGAAAAGATCGAGCACAAAGCCCATTTCTTCGGGGGCGGTTTCATCCATAAGATTTTGCTGAATGATCCTGCCGTTGGCTTCACGCAAAAACTCGTGGTCGTGGTTATGCCTCAATAGCTTCAAGCCTGCCTCACGCAGTTTTTTCATTGGCTCACGGTATGCGTCAATAAAACCTTTGGAGCCGAGCTCTCGGACATTGACATGGTTGGCACTGACGTACTTTGAACCGATTATTTTATGATTTTCAATTACCTTTTCGGTGTTCCTTGCAACATTGAGTTCACCTGCGTTGGGCATGACGCACTCAATACCGATGCTGTCGATCTGTTCCTTCAACCATTCGGCCTCGTAAGTACAAACTCCGTTGATCTGAACAGAAGAATAACCGATATCGGCTATTCTTTTGAGCGATTCCGAAAACCCTTCAAGGTCTTTGCAAAAATCACGGACGGTAAAAATCTGAACGCCTAATTTCATAACAATGTACCTATTTAGATTATCTCTCTCAAAGCGGCAACTGCGGCATCGAAAGCGGCTTCCTTAGTGGGGTATTGGTAAGCACCGATAACACTCTTTTCACCCTCACGCTCAAGTCCTGCGAGGCCCTTGAAGATCGAAAGGTGGGGTTCTAAGGTTACACCCTTGCCACCCTGGGCGGCATACATTTTGAGTATCTCGGGCAGGTTGCCGACACCCTTGCCTGCAGGAACGACCTTGCCATCGGCCAAAGCGTCCTTTATGTGCATATAGGAGACGTGATCTTTCAGTATTTCCCATGCTTGCAAGGTGTCCTGACCGCACTGAATGTAGTTGGCAGGGTCGAAGATGCAACCAAACTCGGGCATTGCTTTGTGGATCTCAAGGCAACGGGATGCAATGTCACCGTAGATGCCTTTTTCGTTCTCGTGGCAAAGCTTAACTCCGCTACCCTTGGCGGCCTCGAGGAATTTGGACATTCTCTCGAATACCTCGTCACGGTAGGGGGTGGGGTCCTCGTCTTTGGGCATATAGAAGCTGAAAAGACGAATGTAGTCAGCCTTCAAGGTGTGAGCTATCTCAATGGTACGCTTGAACTCATCAAGATGGGGTGCAAAATCGTCGGTTATCTTGATCTTGCCCAACCTAGAGCCGATCGACCATACGTTCAAGCCATTGTTCTCAACGGTTTTGCCAATCTCCTTTATCTCATTCATCGGGATATCGGCAATGTTTTTGCCTGCTACGTTACGGATCTCAAGACCCTGCAGGTTGTTTCTTTTTAAAGCGTCGATCTGACCGAGCAACTCCGAGCTGGACTCGTCAGCGAATGCATTAATAATAAAATCAGTCATTGTTGTATTCTCCTTTTAAAATCAAACTCCCGAGTATGCCGAGAAACCGCCGTCAACAGGAATAACAACGCCCGTGACGAATGCCGATTTCTCGCTGTCGGTCAAGAACTCCAAGGTTCCAAGCAGCTCTTCGGGCTTGCCGAAACGCTTCATCGGGGTAGCGTTCAGAATCTTGCTTGTACGGGCGGTGGGGGTGCCGTCCTCATTAAAGAGGAGAGCCTTGTTCTGATGGGTTACAAAGAAGCCGGGAGCCATTGCGTTGACACGAATACCTGTTTCGGCAAAGTGAACAGCCAACCACTGCGTGAAGTTACTTACAGCACTTTTTGCAGCGCTGTATGCAGGAATCTTGGTAAGGGGTCTGAAAGCATTCATCGAAGAAATGTTCAAAATACAGCAACCCTCTTTACCTATCATATCTTTTGCAAAGACCTGAGTTGGGAGCAGGGTGCCCATAATATTGAGGTCAAAAACAAACTGGAAGCCCGACTTGTCAAGATTGAAGAAGGTCAGGAAATCCTGATCCTGCTCATCACCGGGCTGGAAGGTCTCGTGCAAGGTGGTGCACTTGGGGTTGTTACCGCCTGCACCGTTGATAAGTATCTCACAAGGACCAAGGTCGTTGACTATAGCATCGTGCACCGCCTGAATGCAGTCCCTGTCAAGAACGTTGGTCTTGTAGGCCTTGGCAACACCGCCGTTAGCGGTAATGTCGGCGGCTGTTCTTTCGGCGGCCTCTAAGTTAAGGTCAAGCACGGCAACCTTGTGGCCTAAGGATGCCATATGTACGGCAAAGGCAGAGCAAAGAACGCCGCCTGCGCCTGTGATTACAACTGTTTTACTCATGAAAATTCTCCTTTATTTCAGCCGACGATATTTTTGAAAATATCGAGAGCAGGAAGTACGTCCTCAATGGTTTGTGTGAATTCGGGCTTAAAGCTGCCTTCAAGGCTCATACGTGCATTGTAGCCGCACTTTTTAAGAGCGGCAGCCCAAACCTTGCAGGCCTCAAGATCCTCTGCTGTTCTCGGCATCTGACGGTCTTCGTTTGCACGGGCAAGGTGGGTGTGAATAAGTAACTTACCTGCGTTTTCAACGGCATCCATAGTCTCACCGTTCTGGAAAACGTGGTAGAAGTCGGCCAGAGTGCATACGTTGGGATGACCACAACGTGCAATGATGTCCAAGCTCTGCTGAACGGTGTTTATAAGGTTGGTTTCGTTTGTGTTGAGCGGCTCAATAACGATCTTAATGCCGTATTTTGCGGCAATGTCGGCCGACATTCTCAAAACCTCAATAAACTGCTCCTCACCTTTGGTTTGGTCAAAGCCTTCGGGGATGTTTCTTGCCTTACCGCTACCTAAAACAGCAACCTCACCGCCGATAGCCTTAAATCGCTTCATACCCTTTTCAACATACTCAGGGATGAAGGAATGGTCGGCCTCGGGACCGGTCAGAACCTTGTCGCCGGGGAAGAAGCCGTTGGCGGCCTCGGCCTTAAGTCCGTTAGCCTTAAGGGCGTTGGCCAAAGCTTCGAACTTTTCATCATCCATATTGGTAATGGTTGCAAAACCGACCTCAACATAATCGTAACCGAGCGATTTTATACGAGGGAAGTAATCAACCGTTGTACAGCAAACTCCGAATTTCATAAATTACACTCCTCATTTAAGCTTTTCGATGGCCTCAAATAAACCTGCGATATAGGTTGCGCCCAAGGCACGGTCAAACAAACCGTAGCCATAGCGGCCTTTCTCGCCCCATATCATGCGGCCGTGGTCAGGTCGGACGTAGCCGTCCCAATTCTTATCGACAAGAGCCTTAACAATACCGAACATATCGATAGAGCCGCACTCGGTAGGATGACCAACCTCTTCGAAACAACGGTCACCATCGTATTTGATGTTGCGAAGATGCAGGAAATGAATTCTGTCAGCATACTTCGATGCCATGTTAATAAGGTCGTTGTTGGGGTCGGCACCTAAAGAACCTGTGCAGAAGGTCAGACCGTTGGCAGGGGAGTCAACCAGCTTCAGGAAACGGTCATAGTTCTCCTCGCAGGTGATGATACGGGGAAGTCCAAACATTCCCCACGGAGGATCGTCGGGATGGATGGCCATTTTGATGCCAACCTCCTCGGCAACGGGGATAACAGCCTTCAGGAACACCTCAAGGTTCTCCCAGAGTTTATCCTCGCCGATCTCCTTGTATTGGTTAAGCAGATCACGTAGTCCCTCTTTGGTGTAGCTTGCATCCCAACCGGGGAGAGAAAGCTCGCTCTTTAGAGGGTCCATTTTAAGAACCTCTGCGTGGTCGTAGGCAAGTGCATTAGCACCGTCAGGCTGAGCGTGCTCAAGCTCGCTTCTCAGCCAGTCGAACACGGGCATAAAGTTATAGCAAACACACTTAACGCCTGCTTCACCCAAGCGACGGATGTTCTCGCAATAGTTTTCAATAAGCTGGGGTGCCTTCTCGTTACCGAGCTTGATATCCTCGGGGACGGGAACGCTTTCAACAACCTCAAACTCAAGGCCTGCATCGTTGGCCCTTTTTTTGAGTTCGGCAATGCTCTCACGGCTCCACACACCGCCCGGTGCAACATCATAAACTGCCGAAACGATACCCGACATTGTGGGTATCTGACGGATCTTTTCCAAAGTTACGGGATCATTATCTCCGTACCATCTGAAGGTCAGCTTCATTATATTCCTCCTATTGCCTACAACATAGGCATTTTTTTACATTATACATCATAAATTTGTGAAAAACTATTGTTTTTTCGCTCTTTGTGTATTGCAAATCTGTGCATTTGATGCTATAATTACACCAAATACATTGCTAATTGGCGCATTCATGTCGGTTTGCATTGTATTTTCACGCAAATCAGATTTTAAGGATGTTATATATGAAAAAATTTTTTGAGTTGAGGTGTGATGAATTCCACATTCATCATTCGGTAACCGAACACCCCGAGAACGAGCAATTTCCGATGCACGCACATGACCGTTTGGAGATATACTATTTTATTTCCGGATACTGCCGTTACTTGGTCGAAGGTAAAGAATATGTGTTAAAGCCTGGTGACATTATGGTCATGCAACCGTCCGAGACCCACAATTTAAGGGTAATGGGCGATATGCCTTACGAACGCATGGTCATTCACTTTTTCCCTAACTGTTTTAAGGAGTACGATCCCGACGGTCTTTTGATGAAACCGTTTTTCGACCGTCCGTTGGGTAAGCTTAACAGGTATTCCGAGGATGATTTTGACAGCAAGCTGTATCAGCAGTGCTTCGAAAGTCTTAATGCCGACACTCCGCTTGGCATAAAGCTTGAGACAGAGGCAAAGCTTTTTGCATTGCTTTGTGAGCTTTATAAGGCTTACTGTATCAAAAAGGAACGTGCAGAGGAGGTCTCGACCGATAATGCCGAGACGGTGGTTCAGTTGATAGATTATATCAACAAAAACCTATACGAGCCGTTATCATTAAATCATTTGAGTGACCGTTTCTTCTTGAGTCAGTCACAGCTCAACCGACTTTTCAAAAAGGCAACGGGTACCAGCGTTTGGGAATATATCACCATAAAGCGTCTGATTTCGGCGCGAAACCGTATCAGAGTTGGAGAGCAGGCAGGCAAGGTCTGTACCTCGTGCGGCTTCAAGGATTATTCCTCGTTCTACCGCATGTACAAAAACCGTTTCGGTGTATCCCCCAAGCAGGACGATATGACCAAGGACGGGAAGAAGTAAGCTGTGCGAAGCGCAATTTAGCTACACGAAGTGTAATTTAGCTGTACGCAGTACAATTTAGCTCAAAAAACCAAACCGACAGAGCAAATTTCCTCTGTCGGTTTGGTTTTACTTTTGTATTGTGATTTCATATAGTAGCACTTTAACAGTCTTAACATATTTTTGTAAAATGTATTCTTCATAGCATCTGCAAATTCAAGCATATTGAACCTCAATATAGGTGTAGTAGTACCTTTCTTTCTTCAAGGGTCATACTAACTCCTAAAATCAATATCTTCTGTTTTTGCGTTTGCGTTTGTGCTTGGGCGAGTTCAGAACCACCAAAGAAACGATAAAAATTATTATAATTACCGCAATGATACCCAAAATGAGGTAGAATGCCCAATGGCTGAATACCGTCGAGAAAAAGTTGCCCAGGCCCCGTCCGACATACATAAGTGTGCTTCGTTCAACATCCTGAGAAGCAACAAGAGTTACCGTGCCCAATACCTCACCTGCATAGACAACATCGCATTCGCCTAATATATCACCCTTTTTAATGGGTGCATCATAGGCCTCCTTATACCAAGTGATATCAAGGCTTACGGTTGAATCATCGGCAACCTTGGGAACTATAGCCGAAAGACTTTTTTCGGGAATTACCGAAACATAATCGGTGTCCCAAGCGAGGTCAACGGGCGCTTCGCCTACTATCTCATCGGTATTAAGCACTGTACGGTATTCAAACTCGTTGAATGCCCACTCGTACAATGTTTTAGTGTCACCGAATTCCAGACGTATTTTTCTGCCTGCGTCGTCATAAACAGGGCTGTTCATCAAAATACACATGTAGTTATATCCGCCCTTTGAAGCGGTTGATACAAGGCAACGTCCTGCAGCATCGGTATAACCTGTCTTGACACCCTTGGCGTATTTGTAATAATAGGCCTGCCCGCTGTATTTTTCGGCGGTGCATTTCTGACCGTTGTTAAGCAACATAAAGTTGGTGGTGGTTACGGTGCGTGAGGGATTCATGTTGGTGGCCTCAAGCTTGTATTGGGTGGTGTATACCACCTCTTTAAGGTCATCTACGGCCAAAACCGCTGTGGTCAAACGATACATATCGCTGACGGTGGTGTAATGCTCGAGGTCATGCAGACCGTGTGCGTTAGCGTAGTGAGTACCGGTCATACCTAATTCTTTGGCCTTGGCATTCATTTTGTCACAAAAGTCTTCAATACTGCCTGAAACATGCTCGGCAATGGCGTTGGCACCCTCATTGGCCGAGGACATAAGCAGTACATACAGCATCTGTCTTACGGTCAGAATCTCTCCTACCTTAAGTCCGCCCGTTGATGAATCGGTACCCTGAAGTGACTTGATGGCATACTCCGAAACAGTAACGGTCTCGGCGTCGATATCCTCGGTGTTTTCATAAAGCACTAAAGCTGTCATCAGCTTGGTCAGTGATGCAGGGTAGAGCTTTTTGTCTATGTTTTTTTGATACAGAATGTCTCCTGTATCCATGTTGACCAGCATAGCACCCTCGGCTTCGACCACAAAATTGGTCGGAGTGTAGGCAGATGTAGGTAGCACGGCAACCGAAATGGTGAGTAAAGCTATAAATAAAACACAAAAAATTTTCTTAAACACGGGTTTCTCCTTGAAATAAGTAATTGAAAATAGTATAATAAATTAGATACATAATAAGTATAACAAAACATTGCAATGTTTTAAAGTGTTATTTTGATATTTTATAAAATTTCGGCATTTTCGGAGGTGATACTGTGGTATACGTTACAGGTGATATGCATGGTGACGAGTCAAGGCTCTACGATGCTCAATGGCGCAAGCTCAAAGCAGGGGATATACTGATCGTTTGCGGAGATTTCGGGTATCTTTGGGACGGCGGCAAGCGTGAAAAAAGCGTTATAGATTTTTTGGGCAGCCGAAAGTTCACGGTATGCTTTGTTGACGGTACGCACGAAAACTTCAGAAAGATAAACTCCTGCCACGAGACCATATGGAAGGGCGGTCACGTCCACCGTATCAGTGGTAATCTATTCCATTTGATGAGAGGTCAAATATTCAATATCGAAGGTGTTAAGATATTTACCTTCGGCGGTGGTGAAAGTGATGACCGTGAGCTTCGCCATGAGGAGGAAAAGGGCATCTGGTACCGTGATGAGCTGCCGACGCCGATGCAGCTTGAAACAGGTGCGAGAAATCTTGACGAAGCAGGACTTCGGGTTGATTACATCATCACCCACGAGCCGCCGTTGTTGGTCAAAAGCTCAATGCTGTTACGCAAGGGTCAGCCTGACCGACTCAATAAGCTTAACGGCTATTTTCAGGAGCTTGCTAAATCGGTTAAATTCAATCATTGGTATTTCGGCTCTCTGCATGAGGATAGGCTTGTCACGGCCAACTATACCTGCCTTTTTGAAAAGATAATTCCGTTGGGAAGTAAGGAACAACCGAAATGATCGGTTGGTGAGTATTAGCAGTTCTTAATATAAAGCTAATATTTTAGTACGATAAAAAAAGATTCTTCACTTTGTTCAGAATGACAAACAAAAATTTAATGACCATAACACGGTCGTTATAAAGTCGGTCATTATGAGCTGTGGTCGAAGAATCTTTTATTTTGCTTTATTATTGTTTTGGTATTGCTTAGGGGATACACCGAATTTGGCTTTGAAGTGTCGGTATAGGTCGCTGGTGTTCTTAAAGCCTGATTTTTCCGAGATTTCGATTATGGAATAATCGGTGTTTTTCAAAAGCTCCCTTGCCGAGTACAGTCTGAAACGGTTAAGCCATTGGATAGGTGAGACACCGTATGCCGCTTGAAATCTGCGGTTGAGTTGACTTTTGCTCAAAAAACACAGCTTTGCAAGCTCTGACAACGAAATATCACTGTTAAAATGTAACGTCATATATCGCAAGACAGTATCCATTGCGCCGTCGTGTGTATTCGCTTCGATTACCGTTTCAACCGAGTCCAGCTTAAGCAGATATTCGTAAAAGTATACACCGCAGAGCGATATATCACCGCCGTTGTTGAATACTTCGTCAGTAAATCTTCTTAATGCGCCGTATTGCTTGTCATTTGCAGTAAGTATCGGCTGTGTGCCGGATATCCTTCTTAAAAGCTCAGACACTTTACCGTCGGACAGTCCGATTTTGCGCAAAAGCTGTTCTGCGTCGAAATAGATGAAACGGCAACGGGATTTATCTTTGGAATCAAGTGATTTTGAATAGTGCTTTACATCTTTCGGTATAAATATGATATCACCAACACCGACCGAGTATACCTTGTTTTCCACGGTGAAAAGTCCGTTGCCCCGAAAAACAAGACCCAGCTCACAGCAGTTGTGATAGTGCATAAAGGTTATATCCTTGGCAGGCAGCGGAAGGTCTCGGTCGTCATATATCAGGATTTCTCCGTATGAGACATCAAACGGTTGCAAAATGTTCTGCATTGAGTCAAGCTTTGCACTTAATTGCATGATTTTTGCACCTTTCTTATCTTTTATAATACATTTAATTGCGTTACAATGACAGTATAGCCTATATTTTATAAAAGGTCAAGAGAAGGGAAGGGTTTTATGTTTACACATTCAAAGAAAAATTCGACTATTGCCGTTGATTTTGAGAAAGGGTATATCGAGTCACTAAAAATAAACGGACGAGATATGCTGACCGACACCAACGCACCTTTGTTTATCATCCGCTTGATGGACAAGGCTGGAAAGTTTTACAAGGTCTCGGCGTTCGATGCCAAAACAGCCGTCGCTAACGGTAACGAATGTGTGTATTCGGAGTTCGAAGAGGATATTATCGTAACTTTAAAGTGTAATACCGATACAAAGTATTTTGTTGAGTGGTATATTTGGATAGAAAACCGCACCGACAAAGCTATTGAGTGGGTCGACCTTGCCGATTATAATTTCAAAAACTTCTTTACGGGCAAGGACGGTGAGGGTAGGTTTGTTTTGCCATATAACGAGGGTGCTTTGTTCGACAGCCTCGAGGCCAAGCAAAAGGGATGGTTCTATTACCGTGACCCCGAGTATCCGTCTGATGGAAGCTATACCATGTTCCCTTATATGCAGTGCGCTCAGTTTGAGGCTATCACAGTGGGCAACGATGGTGTTTACATAGCCGCACATGACACCGAAAGATGTCCGAAATGTATTGATATCAGGCCGTTGTTTGACGGTGCCACGACTCAGTCCAGACTTTTCTGCGGAACTGAGTTCGGTCAAAGCTATAAGCAGGATTATCCGTTAGTTACCGATATTTTTGAGGGTGATTGGATGGATGCATGTGAAATTTACCGTAATTGGTTTGACGAAAATCTGCCCGAGGGCGTTAAGCTGATAGGTGAGGGAGACGGTCTGCCCGAGTGGTACGATAAAAGGGTGCTGACTGTAATGTTCCCTGTTAGAGGCCGTCACGATACCGATAATTCCAAGGTCGGCGGAATCTTTCCGTATATGAACGCAATGCCGTATCTTGACGAGATAAAGCAAAGGACCGATTCAAGAATAATGGCCCTACTGCTTCATTGGGAGGGAACGGCTACTTGGGCACCGCCTTACGTATGGCCGCCCTACGGAGGTGTTGAGCCGTTCAACGAATTTGCAGATGCTATTCATAAAAACGGTGACCTTTTGGGTGTATACTGCAGTGGCTTGGGATACACGATATACAGCCGAATCGACCCTATGTATAACCGTATAGATGAATTCAGGTTTAAGGGTCTTGACACCGCTATGTGTGTAGCCCCTGACCAAACCCTGCCTTTAAGCAAGATTTGTACCGCACAGCGAGCAGGATATGATATCTGTCCGTCAAATGATCTTGGCAAACAGATATTAAACAGTGCATACGAGCCGTTGCTCGAGGCCGATATCGACTATGCTCAGATAATGGATCAGAATCACGGCGGAAGTCAGTATTTCTGCTACAGCAAGAGCCATGGACATCCACCCGTACCGGGCAAATGGATGACTAAGACCATGCAGGAGCTGTTGACCCATTGGAACAACCACGGCGCACGGCCGCTTATCGGTTGTGAATCGGCGGCGGCCGAGCCGTTTATCGGAAATTTGAGATACAGTGATAACCGTTTTGAGTTGAATTTCCTTTCAGGTCAGCCTGTTCCGCTTTATTCTTACCTATACCATCGATACTTACACAACTTCATGGGTAATCAGTGCTGCTGCTTCCTGCTTGACAGTATCTGCTACCGCTTGGCCTATGCTTTCTCCTGCGGTGATGACCTTTCTATAGTCATGAGAGGTGACGGTAATATAGTTTCGCATTGGGGCAGAATAGGACACGATGAGGTAGAGGACAAAGAGCATACCTTGAACTTTGTTACAGCTTTGCTAAAATTCTATAAAGAAAAGGCGGCAAAATGGCTGTACAACGGCAAGATGATAAAGCCTATGAGGTTTGAGGTAACCAAAGGAACAAGTGAAGTATCGTTTAATCAACGTTACGGTGGTACATACACCGCATCCACCGTCTTGTCTACTGCTTGGGAGGCGTCCGACGGAGAGAGAGCACAGTTATTTGTCAACCATACCGACGAGGAGCTGACTCTCACACTTCAGGACGGTCGAAAAGTAACCGTGCCGCCGCTCAATGCCGTGCTTGTTAAGATCTGACATTGTTTTAAATCAAAAAGGGCTGTAAAAACCATGTTAAATTATTAACTTAACATAGATTTAACATTCATATCACATGGATTTTACCTCAATCTATTATACAATTAAAGTGTACATACGGATGTAATATCCGTGTTAAAGATGTTAAAAGAAAGTTAAGGTGAATGAAGTGGGTGTAAATGACATTATTTTTGCTGTCATAAAGCTCCTTGGCGGTCTGGCATTTTTCCTTTACGGAATGAATGTTATGTCGGGCGGCCTTGAAAAAATGGCTAAGGGTAAGCTGGAAAAAACGCTTATCAAGGTAACTTCAAAGAAACCGTTGGCACTTGTTTTCGGCGCAGGTATTACTGTCGCTATTCAATCGTCTTCAGCCTTGACCGTTATGCTGGTCGGTCTAGTTAACTCGGGATTGCTCAATTTCGGACAGACTATCGGAGTGCTGATGGGCTCAAACATCGGTACGACACTTACAGCATGGATATTGAGCCTTGCAGGAATTGAGGCTGACGGCAATTTGTTGCTTGGCCTTTTGCAGCCAAAGAACTTCTCGCTGATTTTTGCTTTGATAGGCATTTTGCTTATAATGGCAAGCAAGAAGCAGAAGCGTCAAAACACGGGTGCTATTCTGGTTGGCTTTGCAGTACTTATGTTCGGCATGAACCTTATGTCGGACGCAATGAAGCCGTTGACCGAAATGGATGGCTTTACAAGTCTGCTTACAGCGTTTGAAAATCCGTTTTTGGCGGTTGCTTTCGGCGCAATATTCACGGGAATTATTCAAAGCTCGGCGGCCTCTGTCGGTATTTTGCAGACCGCCGCAACTGCCGCACTTGCCACAGGCGGCGGTGTTACCTACCGCATGGCAATACCCATTGTCATGGGTCAGAATATCGGCACCTGCGTAACAGCGGTCATATCCAGCTTCGGCGTCAGCCGTAACGCTAAAAAGGTTGCCGTTGTTCATCTTGCTTTTAATATAATCGGTACATTGGTAGTGCTGATTCCTTTCTGTATCTTAAGCTATGCTGTCGATTTTGCCTTGCTCGACCGCAATATAACACCGTTTGAGATTGCTATAGTACACAGTGTTTTCAACATCTTCACCACAGCAATTCTTTATCCGTTTACTAAACAGCTTGAGGCACTTGCCAACAAGATTGTCCCCGAAAAGGATGGAGAAAAGAAGAACGGTAAGCTTTTGGACGAACGTTTGCTTACCGTGCCCTCCTTCGCCGTTACCAATTCCTTGGACGTAGTTGTTGAGATGGCGGGCGTATCAAGAAATGCTTTCCAAAAAGCAGTCGGTCTTGTCGGAAGCTATGATGAAGGCTTGGCGGCAGAAGTGTCTGAAATGGAGACCATGCTTGACAATTACGAGGATCAGCTTGGAACCTATATGGTCAAGCTTTCAAGCACAGGTGTTTCGGATTCAGACTCTAAAAAGATCGCCAAGATACTGCACAC
Source organism: uncultured Eubacteriales bacterium (assembly GCA_964424555.1). GTDB lineage: Bacteria > Bacillota > Clostridia > Oscillospirales > Acutalibacteraceae > UMGS172. The sequence continues at coordinate 29,104 of CAYRIX010000006.1, read as the reverse complement.
CATAAACGACTTTGAGCGTATAGGTGACCATGCCGAAAACCTTGTGGGTGTGGCACGTGAGATACATGAGAAAAAAATCGAGTTCTCGCATGAGGCAAAGCAGGAGATCGCCAAGCTGCGTGAGGCAACCTTGGAGATACTCGATATCACCACCAACGCTTTCACACATAACGATCTGCAGTTGGCTTCGTCGGTAGAGCCGCTTGAGCAGGTTATCGACGGTATTATTGCTGATATCAAGAGCCGCCATGTAAAGCGTCTGCAGCACGGTAACTGTACTATAGAGTTAGGCTTTGTCCTGACCGATCTGCTCACTAACTATGAGCGTGTGTCTGACCATTGCTCCAACATTGCGGTTGCTATTATTGAATCACAGCACGGCACGTTCGAGGCTCATGAATACCTCAATCATGTTAAGAATGATCCAAACAGTGCTTATACCAAGAGCTTTGAGGAATACAAGAACCGTTTTTCGCTTAGCGCAAATTGATTAATTATATAATCTTAAATAAAGGCAGAGCACAAGGTGCCCTGCTTTTATTTGATAAAAAATTATCGAAATTCAATAAAAACATATTGACAAACGAAGAATTATGCTGTATTATGATAATACAATATTGTAAACTGACTTTTGGAGGTCGTTTTTATGCTTAAGGTACCTAACCGCATTTCCGTAATGCTATCCACCGTTATGTCGACAGCACTTTTTGTTGCCTGTCTCGTCGGGGCTGTGTTCATGCCTAAACTCAGCGATATGCTGATCGAGGCCCGAGACAACATCAGTGTCAGGGACGATCTTACCGACGGTGACCGTATGGTTGTTCTTGTTATTGCTTATTGTGCTTTGGCTCTGTTGCTTTTGGCCGATGTTCTTCTGTTTATGCTGTTGAAGAATGTGCGGCAATCAGAGGTGTTTACTAAGGGCAGCGTGGCGCTTATCCGAAGCGTTTCGTGGTGCTGTATTGCACTTTCACTGGTCTTCGCAGCGTTGGGCTACTATTTTTATCTATCCTTTGCTGTAGCATTTTTGGCGATTTTCTTAGGCTTGTGCTTGAGAGTTGTCAAAAATGTTATTGAAGAGGCAACCGAGCTTAAGGCCGAGAATGATCTTACGGTTTAATGAGGAACGAAAAATGATAGTAATAAATTTGGATGTTATGATGGCAAAACGGAAAATGTCGTTGAACGAGCTTTCCGAAAAGGTGGGCATAACGCTTGCCAACCTTTCTATTCTCAAAAACAATAAGGCGAAGGCCATCCGTTTTTCAACCTTGGATGCCATTTGCCGTGCACTGAACTGTCAGGTGGAGGATATAATTGAATATGTCGAATCTCCCGATTGACAGTGGGAGGGATAATCATGGACGAAATTCGAGAAGGTACTGAAAATATACAGCAGACCGTAACTGAACCGCAGTATTATGCAGAACAGCAGACGCCAATAGCGGCCGAAGCCGTCGAACGAGGATACTCACCACTCCAAACCGTTTTTGCGTGGCTGTCATTGCTGGCAGGCTATCTGATGTGTCGTGTGTTTCCGGTGACGGCCAATCCTCTTGGAGGCTTTATTTTGCTGCTTTTGCTGTACACTGCGGCGGCGGTCATACTGATAAAGCAAGGCGCTAAAGCATCGGTATCGGCTGTTTTAGCGGCCGTTTTCGGGGTACTTGTTGCAGCAACACTTTTACTGTCGTCGAACACTCTTTTACAGCAAATCTCCTACCTTTTCTCGTTAGCAACCTTAGGCTATTTTGTTTATTGTATGACAGGAAACCGAATCCAAAAGGGCCTTTCCAACTATATTCTTTTGGATTATTTTAAAGCACTTGTTATCCTACCGTTTTGCTCGTTCGGACATCTATTCAGAGCGATGTTTTACGGTAAAGCAAGCTCGGGCGGAAGAGCCTTTGCCAAGGTAATACTCGGAGTGGCAATAGCGCTTGTGCCGACATTGGTGGTAGTGTCACTTTTGTCTTACGACCAGGGCTTTTCTGATATTCTGAACAGTATTTTTGATTTCGGCTTTCTTGATATCATGTCACATATGTTAAGCATAGGCTTCGGCATACCTATAGGAATGTATATTTTCGGGCTGTTTTTATCCTCATTCGACGGGGATAAAGCCAAGGTAATAAATGCTGAAACTGTTCAGAAGGTATCGGTATCGTTGAAGAAGATGCCTGCCATTACCGCTTTGGCCGCTTCAATGCCGTTGATATTCTTGTATATTGTATTCTTTATCTCACAATGGAAATATTACGTTTCAGGCTTTAAGGGTGTCCTGCCCGATGACGAAAGCTATGCGAATTATGCACGTGAAGGCTTTTTTCAGTTGTGCACAGTTTCGGTAATAAACCTTGTTGCAATAATTGTGCTGAGCCTGTTTTTACGCAGAAATGAAACAGGAAAATCGGCCTTGCTCAAGTTGCTTTCGATCGTTTTTTCAGCTTTTACGCTTGTGCTTATCAGTACTGCCATTGCCAAGATGATAATGTATATTGACTGCTACGGCCTCACCCCGAAGCGTGTCTATGCATCGTGGTTTATGATACTGCTTGCTTTGATATTTATGCTGATAATCATAAATCAGTTTGTTGCAAGATTAAGGCTTATAATAACCTCTTTCGGACTTTGCGTAGCGCTTTTTGCGGCACTGTCATTGTCTAATGTTGACGGAATTATTGCAAAATATAATGTTGACCGTTATCTGGACGGAAGCCTTACGACGGTTGACGTCAAAGCTTTATATGACCTTGGCGATGCCGCAGTTCCTGAAATGGTGCGCTTGGCTGAGGAGCTTGATGAAAAGCTCGGAACCGATATAAAGTCCGAGGTGAAATCATATGATTATACTATCTATGAGGATGCTGACCGACGTGTTTATTCTGTATTGGTGATTCGGCTGAGAGATAAATTGGTCGAGCTTGACTGTTCCGATGACGGAGTATTTTCCTACAATGTACAACGTTGGCGAGCTGAAAATGCACTTAACCGCATAAAGTCTGCCGAATAAAACTACCGCCCGATAGGAAAATCCTATCAGGCGGTTTTTTACAGTATCTTTTCCATGCCGATTTTTTGAGGAACTAATCCCAGCTTTTCATAAAACCTTAATGCACCTTGATTACAACTCCAAACATTGAGGGTCACATTATAACAACCTGACTCTTTGGCAAATGAAAGCACATGGTTGTAAAGCGTTGTGCCTATGTGAAGTCCACGTTTGGTTTCATCAACACACAGATCATCAATGTAAAGTGTTTTAATATCGGTAAGAATATTGTTGTTGATATGCTGTTGAAACACACAAAAAGCATATCCAACAACTTCACCGTCACAGTTGGCGACAAAAATGGGTCGGCTGTCATCGGCAATTATATCAGCTAATTCGCTGTCGGTATATTTCTTTGCATTACTCTTGAAAATATCGGGCCGACCTTCGTGGTGGACATTCAGTACCTGACATAAAAGGCCGTTTATTTTCGGCATATCATTAATATTTGCACGTCGTACAGTCATTGCTTACCGTTCCTTTCAAACTAATCTTTGGCATAGGAAGACACCAACTTAGTTACATAAAATATTATAATGATAAATACAACTATTTTCAACAAAATTTACAAATTATATATGATTTTTTATCGGGCAAAATAGTATCACAAAAGAGGTGATATTATGATACCTGTTGAAAACGAAAATAAACAGTACGATCCCAGAGAAAGTCAGTACTTCCAAGGCCTGCCTGCTTTTGTGCAGGAGTCAATACTGCAGTCGGGAAGTGCCATTTCGAGTGACGAGGAGCTACGCCACACCGCCGAGCAGTTGATCTATCGGGACAATTATCAATAAAAAAGAAAAAAGAGAACGTCCCTTTCAGGGTCAGTTCTCTTACTTTTCTTACATTGTAGTGTATCGGTCTCAGATAGCACGGGTAACCTTACCGGAACGGAGGCAACGGGTGCAGGCGTAAATCCTACAAGGAGTGCCGTTTACGAGAGCCTTAACGCGCTTAACGTTTGGCTTCCAGGTTCTGTTGGTTCTTCTGTGTGAGTGAGATACCTTGATACCGAATGTGATTTCTTTGCTGCAGATGTCACACTTTGCCATGAGTCTGCACCTCCTTTGATTAGTTACATACAATCGCAAATGATATAATAACAGAAAGTTTTACAATTTGCAAGCATTATTTTTAAGTTTTCCAAAAAAAATTAAAATTTGGCAAAATTACTATATTTCGCAAAAAAACATAGGTAGTTGTTGCTTTTTTTTGAAAAGTGGTGTATAATTACTTGAAAACCATAAAATTGTTGTCTGGAATGGTGCGAGATGTCCAAAAAAGCCATTATTTTTGATCTTGACGGAACACTTCTTAATACTTATGAAGACCTTGCGAACGCTGTGAATTATGCGTTGAGTGAAAACGGACTGCCAACCCATCCTGCCGAGAAGTATAAAATATTCGCAGGGAATGGGACCGATATGATGATAACCCGCGCCTTGCCTGAAGATAAGCGAAATGACGATATCTTAAGTAAGGTGAGAAAGCTTTATTTTGAGTATTACAACGCACATTCAGGTGAATGCACAAGGCCTTATGACGGTATCGTCGAAATGTTAAGCGAATTAAAGCAAAGAGGCTTTAAGCTGGCGGTCGTTTCCAACAAGATAGATTTTATGACTCGTGCCGTAGTAAAGGAATACTTCGGTGACGCAATGTTTGATTTTGTGACAGGCCAGCGCGACGGAATCATCCCCAAACCCGACCCTTCGATGGTCTACAAGGTTATGGAGCAGTTTGGCGTGACCTGTGACGAGTGCATTTTTGTCGGTGACAGCGGTGTTGATGCCGAAACAGGCAAGAATGCAGGTATTTTTACCGTTGGCGTTCTTTGGGGCTTCCGTGATAAAAAAGAGCTTTTGGAGTGCGGTGCATCGACCGTTATTCAAAGCGCAGAAGAGTTGTTAAACTACGTTTAAGTATATAAATTCTGAACATGAAAGGGAAATGACTTATGAAGCGTAGCGATTATCTTGGCTGGGACGAATATTTTATGGGAATTGCCTTGCTGTCCTCACAGCGAAGCAAGGACCCCAACACGCAGGTTGGAGCCTGCATTGTTAACTCGGAAAACAGAATTATGGCGGTCGGCTATAACGGTATGCCGTACGGCTGCAGTGATGACGAGTATCCGTGGGATAGAGAGGGCGAGTCGTTGCAGAGCAAGTATATGTTTGTCTGCCACGCAGAGCTTAATGCTATCTTGAACTTCAACGGAGGCTCGATGAAGGGCTTCAGACTTTATACCACACTGTTCCCTTGCAACGAGTGTGCTAAGGCCATTATTCAAAAGGGTATTGCAGAGGTTATTTATCTTTCGGATAAGTATTCCGATGCCGAAATGACCAAGGCGGCCAAAATGATGTTCAAATCGGCAGGAGTTGTCTGCCGTGAGTACGAGCAGACCATGAAGACAGCCGAGTTGAAGCTGTGACTGTATTTTAAAGGACATGATTCCGTGTTTTTTGCGGATGGCGATTGCCATCCGCTTTTTCATTGTTTTACGGTGTTTGCTATGTGTGATTTGTGAACTAATCTCAGTAGGGGATTCAACTTCATTGTTGCAGGGAAGGTCTAACCTGTATATTTTTTGTAAATTTTCGGGGCAAGCCACTTGAAGATTGTGTTTATATATTATATAATATATACTGTATTATTATAGGGTAGTGTGCGAATTGCGTTTAGAGTGATATCAACTTTATGTTTTCGGGAGGAAATGTATGTTTACAAGAGATATTTTTATCGACCTCGGCACCGACAACACGCTTGTCGGTATTAAGGGCAAGGGGATAGTTATGCGTGAGCCGTCGGTGGTTGCTTATGATGTGCGAAATGATGCTGTTAAAGCGGTCGGTGCCGCCGCTAAAGAAATGATCGGCAGAACACCCGGCTCTATCGTTGCGGTCAAGCCTATTAAGGGCGGCGTTATTGCCGACTTTGATGTTACCGAGGCTATGCTTCGTAAGTTTATAAAGTCTGCTTTAAGAGGCTCTTTGTTTTCACGCTGCCGTGTTATGCTGTGCGTACCCTCAGGTGTTACTGAGGTTGAGAGCCGAGCTATTTTTGATGCCGCAAGTCATGCAGGTGCATCTGAAGTCGACCTTATTGAGGTGCCATTGGCGGCTGCAATCGGTGCAGGGGTTGATGTCGGCGCATCGTCGGGTAGCATGGTGGTTGATATCGGGGGCGGTACGACCGAGGTGGCAGTTATCGCTTTAGGTGATATTGTCACCTCACAATCGACCAAGGCGGCAGGTGACAGCTTTGACGAAGCCATCATCAACTTTGTGCGTAAAAAGCACAACCTGCTTATCGGTGACCGTACGGCCGAGCAGATCAAGATCGGCATTGGCTCGGCTATGGAATATGATGACGAGGCTTCTATGGAGGTCAAGGGACGTAATCTTGTTGACGGCCTGCCTAAAAATGTCGTTGTTACTGCTGAAGAGGTAAGAGAGGCTGTTTCGGATCAGCTTTATCAGATAATTGATACCATCCGCTACACCTTTGAGAAAACTCCGCCTGAGTTGGCCGCTGATATTATTGACAAGGGAATAGTTTTGACAGGTGGAAGCGCCAAGCTACGCAATATTGACAAGCTTATCGCTACCGAGACAGGTATGGCTGTTACAGTGGCCGCCGAGCCGCTGGATTGTGTTGCTTTAGGTATAGGCAAAAAGATAGAAACCAACCTCACCTTTGACACATATGTGTTTAAAAGAGGTAAAAGATACCGTTGATTTTGGAGGCATATTAGATGCGCTTTTTCTTTAGAAGCAAAAATTTCAAGATATTTGCGGCGTCGATATCCGTTCTCATTGCGGTGGTTATTGTTATATCACTGTTCAGTAAGGTCTCTTCACCCGTCAGTAGCTTCTTTGGGGCTATTGCTACCCCTGTTCAAAAGGCTTTTACGGGTATTTCAAATTGGTTTGACGGCATCACACAGTCAATGGACGACAACGAGGAGCTTATGAATGAGCTCGAACAGTTGAAGCTTGAGAATGCCGAGTTGGCCAATAAACTGATAGATTATGAGGAACTTGAGGCTGAGAACAAGAATTACGAGCAATATCTGGGTATAAAGGAAAAAAATCCCGAGATGCTGTTCCAATCTGCTACGGTTGCCGCAAGAGATAACACCGACCCGTATAAGGGCTTTACCATCAATGTCGGTCTTATCGACGGTGTGGCTCTGCACGACCCCGTTATTACCGAGTTGGGACTTATAGGCTATATCAGCGAAATTGCACCCACCTACTCAAAGGTCACCACTGTTTTAAGTCCGGATCTTAAGGCGGGAGGTATGGATAGCCGTACTACCGACGAGGGCATCGTTTCGGGAAGAGCAGACTTTGCCGTTGACGACAAATGCTATCTTTATAACCTGCAGCGTGATTGCTCGGTTTCTATAGGAGATTACGTTGTTACCGCAGGCGGCAGTGTTTTCCCAAAAGGTCTGATAGTAGGCAAGGTTTCAGATATAAAACAGCAGAGCAAGGACTCTTCGCTTTATGCAGTTGTCGATTCACAGATCGACTTTGATAAGCTGAAAGAGGTTATGGTCATAACCTACTTTTCGGGTCAGGGCTATGTTGGGCCCAGCGAGGAATGACCATGACAGCAACTAAATTCAGATATTTTATAAGCTTTGCGGTGTATACTCTGTTGAGTGCTCTGACAATACTTTTACAGTCTACAGGGATTATGACTTTGCAGATAGGCACTGCGTCTGCCGTGCTTATTTTACCGTTGGTAATGTACGCAGGCTTTTATTTCGGTGAGTATGCAGGTGCTGTGCTGGGCCTTTTGGCAGGTGCGTTTACCGATGTATATTCATCCTCATCCATGTATAATATCATAGCACTTACGGTATGCGGCTTTGCTTCAGGGCTATTTATAACCCGTTTGTTTAACCGAAACCTTGCGGCGGCAGGTGTTATGAGCGTGGCGGCTTCGGCACTGTATTTCTTTGTGAAATGGGTTGTTTTGTATGCTTTTTCGGACCCTCAGCCGATGTTTGTGCTCACTCGATTTACCTTACCCTCGGCTGTATACACGGCGGTCATGGGCGTGTTAATGTTTTTTGTTTTGAATGTTTTTCTTAAAAAGATACCTGTCCGTGCCACACGGCAGTAATAATGATTATAGAATATCGAAACGCTGAAAAGCGTTTCGATAAGCCGATTAAATCGGCTTATGCAAATTCAAATCACTAAAATTTGAATTTGCTCTATATTCATTGCAATGGGTATAGCCAAATTTTCTTTGAAAATTTGTAACCAAATCTACGATTTGGTGTCGAAATAGTGCTCAAAAGCGCTATTTCGACTTTCTATAACCATTATAATAGTTAAATCTGTAAAGGAGGTGACCATACCGTGAGGGTCAAAAAGAAACAAAACCCAAGACTTATAGTGCTTGTGGCGTTGATGCTGGCTATTTTTATGGTTTTTGGGTTCAGGGCGGCTAACTTTCAGGTGGTCACCGCTGACGATTTTGCTTTAAAAAATGCGCACCTTACAGCCATTAAGACCAAAATAACCGCAACACGTGGTGAGATCGTGGATTGCTATGGACGACCTATTGCCACCAATCGTGACGGCTACAGCATTGTTTTTAACAGTGCTTATATGAAAAAGGCTGATTATAACGATGCAATCCTTGCGCTGAGTGAGCTATTGACCCAATATGAGTGGGAGTGGGTAGACAATCTCCCTATGGGTGAGACCGCACCGTATGATTTTACCGATGAGACAGCGGCTAAGCGTCTTAAGTCGAAGCTTGGTCTGAATGATTATGCTACAGCCCAAAACTGCTATGATGAAATGGTTGAAAGATACAGCCTTGAGAACTATAACGATGCGGACAAGCGTGTTATTATGGGGGTACGCTATTCAATGGAGCGTGCCGATTTCTCGGTGTCCAACCCATTCACATTTTCTGAAGATATCCCATCCGAGCTTATGCTGACCGTAGCCGAATCGTTTACCCACATTAAAGGCATTGAAATAAACGTTGTTTCATACCGTGAGTATACCGATTCTCAGCTTGCACCCCATGCGGTCGGCACTATCGGTAAGATCAGTGCCGAAGAATGGGAGACGCTTAAAGATCAGGGCTATTCCTATAATGATTATGTGGGAAAAAGCGGTGTTGAAAAGGCTTTTGAGCAATATCTCAAGGGTCAGGACGGCGAACTGACCTATTATTTCGATAAAACAGGCAATGTTGTTTATACCGAGGTCACAAAGCAGCCTGTTCAAGGAAATACAGTGTTCTTGACTATCGACTCAACCCTGCAAAAGGTGGCTCAGGAGGCCTTGGCCGATAACATTAAGCTGCTTAACTCCAGAGGACAAAACATCACAGGCGGCTCGGTTGTTATAACCAAGGTCAAGACAGGCGAGGTTCTGACCATTGCAAATTATCCGTCGTACGACCTTGAAAATCTCAGTGATTATCTTAGCGGAGAGGTTGAAAACAACCCCTTGTTCGACCGTGCTCTCAGAGGAACCTATCCTCCGGGCTCGTCCTTTAAACCGATGGTTGCGGTTGCAGGCCTGCAAGAGGGTATAATGGAGCCGTATGATACGATTTTCTGTAAGCAGAAGTATACCTTTTATGATGACTATCAGCCATCTTGTATGCACTATCATAAGACTGTCAATGTTTTTTCGGCAATATCTCAATCCTGCAACTATTACTTTTTTGATATTGGCCGACAGGTAGGAATAACCAAGCTAAACACTTATGCTAAAAAGATGGGTCTGGGTGTGAAAACGGGTATCGAGCTTGCAGAGTCACAGGGTATCTTGGCAGGCCCCGACCATTCTAAGGAGGTCGGAACACAGTGGTATGCGGGTATGACCTTGGCGGCTTCTATCGGACAGTCGGACAACGCATTTACACCTATACAGCTGGCAAGCTTTACAGCTACGATTGCCAACGGCGGTACAAGATATAAAAGCACCTTGCTAAAGGCTGTCAGAACTGCAACCGACAACGAAACGGTTTATCGCATTACACCCGAGATATTGGATACGGTAGATGCTGACGAATGGGTATTCGATACCGTAAAAAAAGGTATGCAATCGGTTACTTCAGAGGGTACGGCGAGTGCGTATTTTGCCGATTATCCCATAAATATCGGCGGTAAAACGGGTACAGCTCAGACCACAGGGCCTGATAACAGCGTGCTGATACTTTTTGCTCCGTATGAGGATCCTGAGATCGCCGTTTCAATAGTTGTAGAGCATGGTGAAAAGAGCTATTCAACAGGCCCTGTTGCCAAAGCTATTATAGATGAATACTTCTTTGGCTCTGCAGAGGCTGAGCGGGATGAGGCTCCAAATGAGCTCTTGCCGTAAATTATTCCGCTAAAAATAGGTGTCCTTTAACAGGTTTTTCTTTACAATATTGTAAAAATATGATAATATATTGTAGACTGATAGGTTTTCAGTCGGTTTGCGAGGTGAAAAAGTTGGGTAAGACGGTCGTGCTTATATCATCCAAGGGCGGAAGCGGAAAATCTACCGTTGCCGTGGGTCTTGCCACAGCCTTTTCACGAGAGGGCAGAAAGGTATTACTTATTGATGCCGATGAGGGTGCAAGATGTCTTGACTCAATGCTCTCGGTTGACAGCGACACAGTATTTGACATTCGTGATGTGCTTTTGGGCAATGCGGAGCTTAAAGAGGCAATGCTATCCGTTCCGAGACTTGATAATGCATGGGTCATTCCGTCACCGCTCTCGCCCGAGCCGTTGGAGCTTGGAATGCTTGGTGAGCTGGTCGAGAAAATTAAACACGACTTTGATTATATAATCATTGATACCAAGGGTCAGCTACCTGCCGAACGTCTAAAAGGATTGCCAAGCTCGGCCTCTTTTATCTCAGTTGTTACGACCGACCGTATCGCTGTCAGGAATACGGGAACGCTTGTATCCGGATTGCGTCAATACGGTATTGTACCGAAGCTTATCATCAACCGATTTAAGAAAAGGTCCACCGATGGTAAATACACAAATATTGACAATGTGATTGATACTGCTTCGGCTCAGCTTTTGGGCATAATTCCCGAGGACAAAAACATAACCTTAAGTCAAGGGCCGATACTTTTGGGAACGGCAGCCTCTGCTATTTTCAGGATCGCATCCAGAATAGACGGAAAGAGCACTCCGTTGCCGAAAATAAAAAATATATTATAAAGTGAGGATGGTCAAAAATGAACATTGCGTTGATTGCACACGATGCCAAGAAGGAACTAATGGTTCAATTCTGTATAGCCTATTGCGGTATTTTAAGCCGACATACCATCCTTGCTACGGGAACAACAGGTAAGCTGGTGGCTGAGGCCACAGGGCTTGATATTGTAAGATTTTTAAGCGGTGAGCAGGGCGGGGCACAGCAGATAGCATCACGTATAGGCTGTGAGGAGGTTGACATGGTGCTCCTTTTCAGGGATGCACGTAAGGGTGAATCCGAGCCTGACGAAAGTAATATTATGCGTCTGTGTGATGTTCATAATGTTCCGATCGCTACCAATATCGCAACCGCTGAAATGCTCATCCACGGTCTTGAAAGAGGAGACCTTGATTGGAGAGACATCATTCATACAAATTGATTTTCATGATCCTTGCTCTGAAATATTGAGTGAGGATTTTGTGTGTAATATTTGGAGGAAGTTATGGCAAAGTATAATACATCTGTCAAGGGCACGGCCGACGTTTTGCCTCAGGACAGCTACAAGTGGCAGTTTGTTGAACAAAAGATGCTGGAGACTGCATCTTCTTTCGGATTTCAGGAAATAAGAGTGCCTGTGTTCGAGTATACCGAGGTGTTCACCAAAAACGTCGGTGAGACTACCGACGTTGTCCAAAAAGAAATGTACACCTTCACAGATAAGGGTGACCGTTCAATAACCCTTCGTCCTGAGTTTACCGCAGGCGTTGTCCGCTCGGTTATCGAGCACGGACTTATTAACGGTGCTCTGCCTGTCAAGGCGTGTTATGTGGGCGGTTGCTACCGTTATGAAAAGCCTCAGGCAGGACGTATGAGAGAGTTTCACCAGTTTGGTGCTGAAATGTTCGGTGCGGCCGATCCTGCCGCCGATGCCGAGATGATACTGCTTGCCAATTCGGTGTTGACCAATTTGGGTATAAAGAATCTATCCTTGGAAATAAATTCTATCGGTTGTCCCGAATGCAGAGCTAAGTATCATGCCGCATTGAAGGAATATTTTGCTTCACGCAAGGATGAGCTTTGTGACACCTGTAAAGAAAGACTTGACCGCAATCCAATGCGTATTTTAGACTGTAAATCGCCCGTGTGCAAGGCTATTGCCGACGACGCCCCCATTATGCTCGACTATCTTTGCGACGAATGTAAGACCCATTTTGAGGGTGTCAAGCAGCATCTCGATGCAGCTGGGCTGAGCTTTACCGTGAATCCCAAGATCGTTCGCGGACTTGACTACTACACAAAGACTGTTTTCGAGTTTATTTCGGGCGAGATCGGCGCACAGTCTACTGTTTGCGGTGGTGGACGTTATGACGGTCTTGTCGGTCAAATGGGTGGCCCGAGTCTGCCCTCGCTGGGCTTTGCAATGGGTATTGAGCGTTTGCTGATGGTTATGGCAAGCCAAGAGACCGAGTTCCCCGAGGTCAAGGTTCCTGACATATATATTGCAACCATGGGTAAAGCGGCAGCTCTCAAAGCCACTAAGCTTTGTATGGACATTCGTGCCGAGGGCTTTACCGCAATTACCGATGTTGCAGGCCGTTCGCTTAAGGCTCAAATGAAGTATGCCGATAAGCTTGGCGCAAAGTTCAGTACTGTTATCGGTGATGACGAGTTGCAGAACGACCGCTGTGTGCTTAAAAACATGCAAACAGGTGAACAGCAGGAGGTAACGCTGTCAGACGGAATAGTTGCGGCTATTTACGATAAACAGATAGACGCAATGCTTGAAAGTGTTGCAGGTTCTGCCGACGAGTTGGAAACGATTTTAGGTTTGGCTAAAGAAAACTGAGTTTGAAAGATATAAAAAAGACCGTTCAATTTCAACGGTCTTTTTGTATGCCTTATTTCTTTTGAGAACCAAGTTTTTTGGCACATTTCTTACAAACGTTTTTATCCATATAAGAAATGATATCGGTATCGTCCTTGCAGAAGATACAGCTTGGCTCATACTTCTTTAAGATGATCTTGTCATCCTCAACAAAAAGCTCAAGCGCACCGCCTGTCTTTTTGATACCGAAGATCTCACGTAGCTCAGAGGGTAGTACTATACGGCCTACACTGTCGACATTTCTTACGATTCCCGTTGCTTTCATGTCAATTACCTCCTTTTCTTTACATATCAATAGTATTATAATGCGGTTGCGGTTAGATGTCAACAAAATTCGACAAGAAATGTCATTAATTGACATAGCGAGCTTGTTTGCAAGGTGTTAAGTGTATGTATTCCGAAACGAATACGGTGAAATACCCGTATTATTTTTATAATGGTTATAGAAAGTCGAAATAGCGCTTTTGAGCACTATTTCGACACCAAATCGTAGATTTGGTTACAAATTTTCAAAGAAAATTTGGCTATACCCATTGCAATGAATATAGAGCAAATTCAAATTTTAGTGATTTGAATTTGCATAAGCCGATTTAATCGGCTTATCGAAACGCTTTTCAGCGTTTCAATATTCTATAATCATTATACGGCAGGCTGTGATATATTTAGCAGTGAAGTCTGGTAGCCAACAGTCAACGACTAAAACAGAAACACCGTGTGATTTCACACGGTGTTTTGCTATACAGAAATACAATTATTTAATAAGGCTTACGCCGTCCATTTCTTCAGGCTTTTCGAGTCCCAAAACGGTAAGCATGGAAGGAACGATGTCTGCAAGACGACCGCCGTCTTTAAGCTCACAGGGGTAACCGACAACACAGAAGGGAACGGGGTTGGTGGTGTGAGGAGTGAACGGATTGCCGTCCTCGCCGACCATACAGTCGGCATTACCGTGGTCGGCGGTGATAAACACAACGCCGTCCATCTGACGTGTAGCCTCAACAACACGACCAACACACTCGTCAACAGCCTCAACAGCCTTGACAGCGGCATCAAACACACCTGTGTGACCAACCATATCGCAGTTGGCAAAGTTCAAAATAACTGCATCATATTTGCCTGAAAGAATCTGCTCGCAAACAGCATCACAAACCTCGTATGCGCTCATCTCAGGCTTAAGATCAAAGGTGGGAACGTCGGGGGACTGAATAAGGATTCTGTCTTCACCCTCAAAGGTCTTTTCCTCACCGCCGTTGAAGAAGAAGGTGACGTGAGCATATTTCTGAGTCTCAGCAATTCTCAACTGGGTCATCTTCTTTGAGGCAAGATACTCACCGAAGGTCATTCTGAGCTCTTCGGGAGGGAATGCAACGGTAACGTTGGGCATGGTCTCGTCATACTGAGTCATGCAAACATAGGTGAGGGGGAAGTAACCCTTCTTGCGCTCAAATCCGTCAAAATCGGGGTCGACAAAGGTACGGGTGTACTGTCTTGCGCGGTCGGGACGGAAGTTAAAGGAGACAATACTATCGTTTGCCTTGATAGTAGCACCGCCGTCGACAACGGTGGGAACGATAAATTCATCGGTAACGTCTTTTGCGTAAGACTCTTCCATAGTCTTTACGATGTCAGCAGTCTGAATGCCCTCGCCGTAAACCATAGCGGCATAGCCTTTTTCGACACGGTCCCAAGCAAAGTCACGGTCCATGATATAGTATCTGCCCATGACCGATGCGATCTTACCTACGCCGATCTCAGCCATCTTTGCCTGAAGATCCTTGATAAAACCAACACCCGAGGTGGTGGAAACGTCACGTCCGTCCATAAAGCAATGAACGTAAACCTTGGTCAAACCAACGTTTTTAGCCATCTGCAAAAGGCCGTAAAGATGCTCAATGTGGCTGTGAACACCGCCGTCGGACAAAAGACCCATAAGATGAAGTGCGGAATCGTTCTTCTTGCAGTTCTCCATAGCGCCGATAAGCGGCTTAATATCAAAGAACTTGCCGTCCTTAATGTCTTTGGTGATCTTAACAAGCATCTGATAAACAACACGGCCTGCGCCGATGTTGGTGTGACCGACCTCGCTGTTTCCCATCTGACCGTCGGGCAGACCAACGTCAAGACCCGAAGCACCGATGGTGGTGAAGGGGTTTTCCGAGAACAACTTGCAAAGATTGGGGGTCTTGGCACACTCGATAGCGTTACCGCATTTAAGCTCGTTGATGCCAAAACCGTCCATTATACATAAAACAACAGGTTTTTTCATATTGTAAAATCCCTCAAAATTATTTGCTTGCGGCCTTTACGATAACCGAGAAGTCCTCAGCCTTAAGTGAAGCGCCGCCGATAAGACCGCCGTCAACGTTTGCTTTAGCAACAAGCTCGTCAGCGTTCTTAGCGTTCATAGAACCGCCGTACTGGATGGTAACGGTCTCAGCAACATCTGCACCGTACACTTCAGCAATAGCGGCACGAACAAAGCCGTTGCCCTCGTCTGCCTGATCGGCAGTAGCGGTAACGCCTGTACCGATAGCCCAAACAGGCTCATAAGCGATGATAACGTTCTTGAGCTGCTCCTTGGTTACATTCGTCAGAGCCATCTTGGTCTGGAATTTCAACAGAGTCTCGGTGTAGCCAAGCTCTCTCTGCTCCAAAGTCTCACCAACGCAAACGATAGCGGTAAGGCCTGCGTTAAGAGCTGCAAGAGTGCGAAGGTTAACGGTCTGATCGGTCTCACCGAAGTACTGTCTGCGCTCGCTGTGGCCGATTACAACGTATTTAACGCCGCTTTCAACCAACATCTGTGCAGAGATCTCGCCGGTGTAAGCACCGCTGTCCTTGAAGTGAACATTCTCAGCACCGATTTCGATGTTGGAGCCTTCTGCTGCGGCAACTGCTGCGGGAATGTCAATAAAAGGTACGCAAAGAACGACCTTGCAATCTGCACCTGCTACCAAAGGCTTCATCTCGTTGATGAGAGCGGTAGTCTCGGCGGGAGTCTTGTTCATTTTCCAGTTACCTGCGATAACTGCGGGACGTGTAGCTTTGTTCATTTTAGTATCCTCCAAATGTTTAAAATATTAATGTCAATACATACAAACTGCGGCACAAGAAGTACCTCGTGCCGCGGTTTTGAATTTTCAGCTTAATTATTTATCGTTAACTGCTGCGATACCGGGAAGCTCCTTACCCTCAAGGAACTCAAGAGATGCGCCGCCGCCGGTAGAGATGTGGCTCATCTTAGGACCGAAGCCGAGGGTGTTAACAGCAGCTGCCGAGTCACCGCCGCCGATAATGGTGGTAGCATCGGTCTCTGCAAGGCTCTGAGCAACAGCGATAGTACCCTTTGCCAAGGTGGGGTTCTCAAATACGCCCATAGGTCCGTTCCAAACAACGGTCTTAGCGCTCTTTACAGCCTCTGCGTACATAGCAGCGGTCTTGGGACCGATGTCAAGACCCATGTGATCATCGGGAATCTTGTCAGCATCAACAACAACGACCTCAACAGGTCCGTCGATAGGATCGGGGAAGACCTTACCGACAGTGCAGTCAACAGGCAGTAAAAGTTTTACGCCGTTAGCCTCTGCTTTAGCCATCATTTCTTTACAGTACTCGATCTTCTCCTGGTCGAGGAGAGAGGTACCTACACCGTAGCCCTTGGCTGCGAGGAAGGTGTAAGCCATACCGCCGCCGACGATAACGGTGTCAGCCTTGGTAAGGAGATTTTCAATAACGGGAAGCTTGTCAGCAACCTTTGCACCACCGAGGATGGTAACGAAGGGACGGACAGGGTTCTCAACAGCACCACCGAGGAACTTGAGCTCCTTCTGCATGAGGTAACCAACAGCGGCCTCCTCAACATACTCGGTAACACCAACGGTAGAGCAGTGTGCACGGTGTGCGGCACCGAAAGCGTCGTTTACATAGATTTCGCACAAAGAAGCAAGCTCTTTAGAGAGAGCCTCGCCGTTCTTGGTCTCTTCAGCTCTGTAACGGGTGTTCTGGAGAAGAACAACGTCGCCGTCCTTCATAGCGGCAACTGCTGCCTTGGCATTCTCGCCGACAACACAGTCATCAGCAGCAAAAACAACGTCCTGACCCAAATGCTCGCTCAAACGCTTTGCAACGGGTGCTAAGCTGAGCTCGGGCTTGGGCTCACCCTTCGGCTTGCCGAGGTGAGAGCAGAGAATCACCTTACCGCCGTCTGCGATAAGCTTCTTGACGGTGGGAAGTGCCGCTACGATACGGTTTTCATCGGTTATGACACCGTTCTTCAAGGGAACGTTGAAATCGCAACGAACGAGAACACGCTTGCCCTTTACATTGATGTCATCTACAGTTTTCTTGTTTAATACTGACATAGGGGTTCATCCTTTCAGATATATTGTCAAATTTTGAACAATCTTATTTTATAACATCTCTCACGATTTTTCAAGATATTATTTGGATAATTTAATGAATTTTTTAACAGGTTATTTGTGCAAATTACTATTCCTCCCATTTATAGTTGTGCAACTGCCCTTGGTTTTGAAGTTCGGGGTAGTTCCATTGGCGCAGGACCTCATAAACTCCGACGCAGACGGTGTTGGACAAATTAAGGCTCCTTGCCTCGCCGATCATGGGCAAACGGACACATTCATCGGGGTGTTCGAGCAACAATTCCTCGGGCAAGCCCTTGGTTTCTTTGCCGAAAAACAAGTAGCAATTATCCTTATATTCAACATCGGAATGTGTTTTTCTGCCCTTAGTGGTGAAAAAGGCAAACTGACCGCAATTTTTAGATAAAAAGTCGTCTAAATTTTCATAATAGGTGATGTCGAGCAGATACCAATAATCAAGTCCTGCCCGTTTAAGCTTTTTGTCGTCGATGGAAAAGCCCATCGGCTTGATAATATGAAGTCGGGCACCCGTTGCGGCGCAGGTACGGGCAATATTGCCCATATTCTGCGGAATTTCGGGCTCGACCAAAACTACATTAAGTGTTGCCATTTTAGTCACCTCTTAAACTCTTGATTCAAGCAAGGTTGCGTTGCCTGAGATGATAACGTTGCCCATACCGGCAGGAATGAATACACATTCGCCTGCTTTTATGCCTACATCACCGACGGTGGCCTGTCCATCTACACACAAAAGGGAGGAGAAAGATGTGCTATCTATGTTTAATTCAATGCTGTGCGGGCGAACACAGTTCGCCCCTACGGTGTGTTTTTTAACAGTGAAATATTTACACTCGGCGAGCAGGGTCTCCAAGTCACCGGTGTCGTGCAGTATGGGTGCGGTCGGCGGTGCGGTCACGGTGACCTCAAGCGCTTCTTCGGTGTGTAATTCTCGGGGCTTGCCGTCAGCGCCGACTCTGGCATAGTCATAAACACGGTAGGTGGTATTGCTGTTTTGTTGAATCTCGGCAATCAGCAGACCTGCACCGATGGCGTGCACCGTGCCTGCCTCAATAAAGAAGCAATCGCCCTTTTTGACCTCGACCTTGTTGAGAATATCGGTCAGGGTATTGTTTTCAATAGCCGCTTTAAACTGCTCTTTGGTTATGGTCTCTTTAAAGCCGTAGTAAAGGTAAGCGCCCTCATCACAGTCAACAACGTACCACATCTCGGTCTTGCCGAATTCACCCTCATTATTTAAAGCATATTCATCATTCGGGTGCACCTGAATGGACAAATTCTGTTTGGCGTCAATAAGCTTTATAAGAATAGGAAAGTCCTCGAAAGCTTCAGCATTTTTGCCGATTAGCGAGGTCTCGCTCTTTTCAATAGCTTCCTTTAAGGTCAAACCGGCATATTCACCGTTTTGTACGGTTGAATTTCCGTCCTTGTGGCAGGACAGCATCCAACACTCAGCTATCTTTTCAAGGCAGCAGTCCAATCCAAAATCGTCACGTAAACGTGTGCCGCCCCAAAGGTAATCCTTAAATGCAGGCTTTAATTTTATTATGTACATAAGATCAACTCCCGAAAAAACTTGACAAAATCAAAAGAAAATTGTACTATTTAATAAGTATATCATTTTGGAAATAATTTGGCAATGATTTATCGAAAAATGAGTGCAAAAAGGTGATATTAATTGACTAAAATGAAGAATCAAAATATCCGCCACTATGCCGAACTGGCGGTTAAGGGTAACAAGGAAAAAACGACCAAGGATACGGTCGTAAAGGTCTTAAAGGTGTTTTATTGTCTTTGTGCGGCGGCGGCCATAATTGCCTGCCTGACGACAATGATGGGTAATTTAGTGTGGATGAGTGAGTATAAGGATGCGACAACTGCTGACGGTCAGGCTCTGTACAACGAACACCATACATATTTTATAACCATGATTATAGCTGTATTTACTTTAGTGGCAAGTTATTTTTTACTAAAGTATAAACTGTGTATACCGTTTATACTTTCGGCCTGTATCGATTGTGTTATAATTTTTACAACGTTTTACAGTGTGAGTAATGAAAACAACTTCAATACAGGAGCGTCAGGCAATTTCTGGGTCTTGGCTATTCCGTCAATTTTGGTTGCCCTGCTTGCGATAATACTCGGTGTCATGATTTTTATGACCTACCGTCTGCAGATACCTAAGGCCTACGACAAAATCGTTGATAACCTTTACAGATCGCACAGTAAAAACGGCGAGGTCAAGCTTAGCCCCGAGGACTTTGAGGAAATTATGGATAATTACAAGGGTGAGGAGATTTTCCCGACTGACCGTCCTTTGAAAAAGTCTCAGCGCCGCCGTAAGCAAAAGCAGGATGCCGAAATTTCCAATAATGAAATTGTAGATACTGAAGAATAACAAAAAACGCAGTTCAACGAACTGCGTTTTTAATTATGCTTAAAGGTGTAAAAACGAAAAAGGCTGTCGGATATTTCCGACAGCCGTTATTTCGTCATGCATTAATGCTATGTCAAGACATTAGTTAGCTTTATTAAGACGGACTACGAGAGCAGACTTCTTTCTTGCAGCGGTGTTCTTATGAAGAATACCCTTAGAAACTGCCTGATCGATCTTCTTAACAGCAACCTTGACAACCTCTGCTTTGTCAGCAGCGTTGCTTTCGATTGCAGCGTCAGCCTTCTTGATTGCAGTCTTGAGAGCAGAGTTGATGCTCTTGTTACGCATGTAGTTAGCTTCTGCGATGAGCACGCGCTTCTTGGCGGACTTAATGTTAGGCATAGTTCCACCTCCTTGAATTGATACATAGCGGACATCACAATCCACAGTGAATATATAATACCACCGTCATTTCCAAAATGCAACACTTTTTTTGCGGATTTTTAAATTTTTTCATTCTGCATATTTCGGGAACATAAAAACAAAATAATATTGGTCAAAATTTTGAAAATAGGAGTATTAAAATGGGAATAAGAACCGATATTGCCGTTGAATTCATGGCCGATAAGACCGAAAACGAGAAAAATGTCAAGGTAAGAAAATACGAGGTTGAGGGGATCGAGGTTACCAACGTTGAGATATTGAATGATGCGGCGGCCAAAGAAATAGGTAAACCTGTGGGAAAATATGTAACACTTGAAACAAGTGAAAACTATAACATTTTTGATTCTGATATGCTGCGAGAGATACTCATTGCCGAAATAAGGGGCCTTGTTGGTTCTATTGAGGGCGATCTTTTGGTAGTAGGTGTTGGTAACAAAACGGTCACGCCCGATGCGTTAGGACCGAAATCGGCAGAAAAGGTTTTTGCAACACGGCATATTTCACCCAAGCTTGCAAGGAGCTTAGGTCTGGAGCACATGGCCTCAGTCTCGGTGCTTTGTCCCGGGGTTTTGGGACAGACGGGTATGGAGGCTAAGGAGATAATCGAGGGTGCTGTCGAACGTATCAAGCCTCAGGCCGTTATAATAATAGATGCACTTGCCGCACGTGACGTCTCCCGTCTTGGCCGCACCGTGCAGTTGAGCAATACAGGCTTAGCTCCCGGTTCGGGTGTGGGTAATTCACGCACCGAGCTTTCCGAAAAAACACTCGGTGTCAAATGTGTTACGGTTGGTGTGCCTACAGTTGTAGATGCGTCTACCTTAAGCTTCGATCTGACAGGAAAAAGCCGACGTGAGCATGAGCCGCTCATAGTAACCCCAAGGGATATCGACCGAATGATAGAAAAACTGAGTCAGATAATTTCCTTTGCCATAAATGTTGCTCTTCAGCCTGAAAACGCCTTCGAGACACTGTCATCCTGCGTCTAATCGCACCGATTGACTCATATATATTAACTAAAGTATGAGTCAAAGGAAACAGTACCGTGAGATTTAAAAATATTATCAGAATAATAGCCGCAGTGCTTATGCTGTGCCTTGCTGCGGTAAGTGTTGTAGGGTTGGATGCAACAAGGCTTGCCGAGAGATTGGCTATAGCCTCGTTAGTTGCGGCGGCACCCGACGGTATCAGCGGCTTTTTCAGTACCGAGGCCACATCGAAGACGCCCGAAATTACAGACACCGAGGTGTCACAGCAGGTGATAGAATCGGTAAAGACCGAGGCTACGGTTGAAAGTCAGCAGTCGAATAGTACAGCAGTCGAAGAAAAGGTCATGGGCAGTATAATCAAGAAGACCCTGTCACCCTACAGTGCAAATACAAAATATAACGGTGTTTATATCAGCAATCGAAGCGGTGCAGAAATAGATATTGCCTCCGACCTTACTACCGAACTGGGGTTTAAGGTAACCAAATCTGCCGAGCCGCAGATACTGATATACCATACCCACGCTACCGAAAGCTTTATGACGGATGAAGACCAATATTATACCGACTTTGACGAGCCTCGCAGCACTGATACCGAGGCCAATATCGTCAAGGTCGGAGAGGTGATTGCCGAAAGATTGACCGAGGCAGGATATACGGTCGTTCATGATAAAACCCTGCACGACCACCCGGGCTTTTCGGGTAGTTACTCACGCTCGGCTGAGACTGTAAAAAAATATTTAGAGAAATATCCCACCATAAAAATTGCCATAGATGTTCACCGAGATTCTATATCAAGCGGAAAAAGTGATAAGATAGCACCTGTAGTGACGGTGGGTGGAAAAGAGGCGGCACAGGTCATGCTGGTTATGGGAAGCGAGACGGGCAGCATTGAGAATCATCCCGAATGGCGTCAGAATCTACGGCTTGCAACCAAGCTGCAATATGTTTTTGAAACCTCATATCCGCAATTTGCAAGGGCAATGCTATTAAAGTCGGCAAAATACAATCAGGATCTTACAACGGGTTCTATACTTATAGAGGTCGGCAGTGATGCCAACACCTTTGAGCAGGCTTTGTATTCGGCTGAGCTGGTTGGAGATTCACTTGTGCTACTGCTTGACCTACAGTGAAGAAGGAAACCTAAGACGTGAAAAAATTAAGCAAAAGTAATAGAATAATGCTTCGTTCCATGACGGTGACGCTATTCATTTTGATGTGCGCCGCCGTTGCTGTTATGTTAATGGGTAAAGCCTACTCGGTTATCCAAAGGGACGCTTTCGGTCTTGAGACAACAGCCTTTTCGATGGATAATAAGGATTATGTCACCGTGTTCGGCAAAGAGATGTATTTTCCGCTCGTAAGTATCATTGAACGGGTTATCGAGTTTTTTGAAAAATACTGTTCGGGCATAATAAAGCTCCTTAAATATGTCATAGACACAATTAAGGAGCTTGGTAATGTAATTATCCGATAGAAATATCCTTTTCTCTCAATCTCATGAGTCCTGAGTCACGGTGGATGTGGACGCTCATGACGACCGCTAATCCGAGATAGGTACAAAGCAGTGAGGTTCCGCCTGCCGAGAAGAACGGTAAAGCGACACCGATAACGGGCAACAGCCACAGACACATTCCGACGTTTATTACAGTTTGAGCAACAAGCATGGTAAAAATACCTGAGCATATCACAAGTCCCAGCTTGGTGTTCGAGTGGAAGCCTATCCTCAGTATTCGGATACATATTGCGGCCATAAGGCCGAGCGTCAGCAGGCATCCGATAAGACCCAATTCTTCTCCGATAGCCGTGAAAATAAAATCGTTATAAGCATAAGGTATACCGCCGTTTTGGGTAAGCGTGCCGTTGAAATAGCCCTGACCGAAGACACCGCCGTTAGCCATAGCGATACGGCCTCGCCATTGCTGGTATAGCGTGTTTAAGTAGTCGGCTTCAGCACCGAAAAATAAAGCGTTTATTCGTGCCTGCTGGTCTTCATTCATCAAAAACAGATAAATAAAGGGTAAAGCCGCCACAGCAAGGGTAAGGGCAATGATAAAGTATCGAGCCTTTACACCTGCGGCAAACATCATTCCCACAAACATAAGCGCAAATATAAGAGCCGTTCCGTCATCGCCTTGAAGATGTATCAGTACCACAGGGATGCCGCCGTGTACACAAAGAGGAACTACGTGCAAAAACTTCTTAACACGGTCGCCCAGTACGTGACAGTGATAACCGAAGGTCAGCGCAAAGCATATCTTTAAAAGCTCAGAGGGCTGGAATGAAATGTTACCGGGGAGCATAAGCCAGGCCTTGTCGTCGGTAGCGCCGGGGGCGATGCCGATGAAAAATGTGAGACCCACCAACCCAAGACCGACCAATGCTATAAGAAACCAGAAACGGCTGAAATTCTTATAATCGAAATTGCTGATAACTATCATGGCGATCAGACCCAAGCCCAAAGCACCGAGCTGAGTGATAAAGTTACCGTAGCTTTGTCCGTAATAATTATATGTTGTTGAAAGCACCATGGCACAGCCGAACAGTGTTGTTATAATGCAGAGTATATATAACAGCTTGTCGCATTCACGGATATAGTCCGCAATGCGGCGGAATAAAATTTTCATATTTTTCCTTTCCGATGCAAAGCATCAAGTGCTCATTATACTTATTATACTCCAATAAGAAAAATAGTTCAAGAGAGTCTTTTATTTTTCTGAAAGATGTGTTATACTTAGTGTGATTTAAGTGGAAACATGCTTTTGAGGAGGGTGAAAATGGGTAAAACAACAACGGTCACACACTCAAGGCTTGAGACCGAGAACTTGGCCGCCGAGTTCAGCCGAACGGTAGAGGCAGGCACGGTAATTGCTTTTAAAGGTGATCTTGGTGCAGGCAAGACCTGTTTTACATCGGGCTTTGCTAAAGGAATGGGCTATAAAGGTGAGGTTAATTCACCTACCTTTGCCATCGTAAATGTATACCTCGGCGGAAGACTTGATATATATCATTTTGATATGTACCGTGTGAGCGGTTGGGAGGACCTGTACACTACGGGATATTTTGAATATCTTGAAATGGGCGGTGTGCTGTTGGTCGAGTGGAGCGAGAATATTGAGTCGGCTCTGCCTGAGGAAACGGTTACCGTCACCATAGAAACACTTTCCGAAAACGAACGAAGGATAACTATAGAGTAGAATCGCAGAGGATAAATATGAGGATTTTAGGAATCGAATGTACCGCCGCACCTGTGTCATGTGCACTGCTTGAGGACGGAAAAATCAAAGCGGAGTTTTTTCTTAATTTAAAAACAACACATTCGCAGACGCTTTTACCTATGGTAGAATCGGTGCTGAAAATGTGCGGCTTGAAAATGAACGACATCGATGCTATTGCTGTAACAGCCGGCCCCGGTTCTTTTACCGGTGTCAGAATTGGAATAAGCGCCGTAAAGGGTCTCTGCTTTGCCGAAAAAAAGCCGTGCGTACCTGTTTCGGTTTTAAGAGCAATGGCATATAATTTGATTTCGCAGGATTGCATAATTTGTGCCTCGATGGATGCAAGATGCAATCAGGTTTATAACGCAATTTTTGAAATAAAAAACGGCGGGATTACAAGGCTTTGTGAGGATCGTGCGGTGATGATCGATGAGGTTTTTGATGACCTCGTTAAAATTCATGAAAAAGACCCTGAAAAAACGATTTTTGCAGTCGGTGACGGTGCAGAGCTGTTTTATAAAACGACTAAGGATAAGGGCGTGCCTATCAAGCTGCCGCCCGAGCACCTTAAATTTCAAAGAGCATCAAGTGTCGCAATTGCAGGTTGGGAAAAAGCACTTATGGGCGAGACTGTTGACCCTGATGCTCTGTTGCCGTTGTATCTGCGTTTGCCTCAGGCCGAGCGTGAGCTTCAGAAAAAGCAAGAATCAGCAAACAAATAAACAATTTCGAAAGGAAGTATATAAAATGGATTTCAAAAAAGGCGATGTATTAGCGATCGGTTGCGACCATGGTGGTTTTGAACTTAAAAACGCAATTATCGAACACATGAAGGACAGAGGAATCGAGGTAAAGGATTTTGGCTCGTTCGACGGTGCCGCCATTGACTATCCCGAGATTGCTCTCAAGGTAACATCGGCAGTTACCTCGGGTGAAGCTAAAAGAGGAATTCTTGTTTGCGGAACAGGTATAGGTATGTCGATGGCCGCAAATAAGGTTAAGGGTATTAGAGCTGCCGTTTGTACCGAGCATTTTTCAGCCAAGTTCACACGTATGCACAACGATGCAAATATAATGTGCCTCGGCGGACGTGTTATTGGCTCGGGAATTGCCTGTGAGCTGGCTGATCTGTTTGTTGATACCGAGTTTGAGGGCGGACGCCATCAACGACGTGTCGACATGGTTATGGCCATAGAAGATATGTAACATAAAAAGGCTCGTTTGAGCCTTTTTGCATTTTATTGGAGATAAAGACGGTGAATTGAATGAAGATATTGATGATCAACGGCAGTCCTAGAGCCAATGGTAACACCTCGATCGCTTTGAAGGAAATGGAGAAGATCTTCTTGGAAGAAGGATTAGAGGTCGAATGCGTGCAGGTGGGACATAAGGCGATAAGAGGCTGTGTTGCATGTTATTCCTGCAAGAAAACAGGTAAGTGTGCTTTTGACGATATAGTCAATGAGCTTGCACCCAAGCTTGAGGCTTGTGACGGTATGGTTATCGCAAGCCCCGTGTATTACGCATCGGCTAATGCTACGCTGATAGCAGTGCTTGACCGCTTGTTTTACAGTACGCCGTTCAATAAAACGATGAAGGTCGGTGCAAGTGTTGCCGTTGCTCGCAGGGGCGGTTGCTCAGCGACCTTTGACGAATTGAACAAGTATTTCACTATCAGCGGTATGCCTGTGGCCTCGGGTCAGTATTGGAACAGCGTCCATGGCCGTGATGTCGGTCAGGCTGTGCAGGATGAAGAGGGTCTGCAGGGCATGAGGACCCTTGCTCGCAATATGGCTTTTCTCATAAAGAGCATAGCTCTCGGAAAAGAAAAATACGGAATACCCGAAAAGGAGCCCCTTAAACAGACCAATTTTATCAGATAAGATGTAGGCTTATGCGCAAAAGCTTCGGAGTAAAACCTATGTTTTATCCCATGCCTGTGTTTTGACAAGCCGACGCTACGATGAATTCACGAAAACACCTATGACGCCCGTTTGACATATACTGTAAAAAACGAACGGAGAATGCTTATGGATAACGGCGCAAATTTTGCCGACCTTGGTATATTGTTTGAAAGACTCCCCGATGCGGTGGCTGTGATCAGCGGCAGTGAAATATATCCCAACATAGGTGGACAGGTAATGTTTTACAACGTTGGTAACGGTGTGATAGTTCGTGCCGAGATATTTGATTTGCCTTATGAAAACGGTAAGTGTCTTGAAAAGGTGTTTGGTTTTCATATACATGACGGATCAATGTGTAAGGGAACTGCTGATGACCCGTTTGCGGCTGTTGGCAGTCATTTCAATCCTGCAGGCTGTCCACACCCTATGCACGCAGGCGATATGCCGCCGCTGTTCGGCGTTAAAGGGTATGCCTTGTCGGTCTTTCTGACCGATCGTTTCACCGTCGAGGATATCATCGGAAAAACGGTCATAATACATGGAGGTCACGATGATTTTACGACCCAGCCCTCGGGAAACTCGGGTCAAAAAATCGCCTGTGGTACTATAACCGCTGTCAGAAGATACTGATATATTGAACTATACGAAAGTTTAAGACCCGAAGGCTTTGAAGCGCTTTCGGGTCTTAAAAATACGTATGGTACAATATTAAAAGCATATAAGTCTGTACTTTACAATCAAGGCTTTAGATGATATTATTATATATAATAAGCTTATATAAGCAATGACCTATAAAGGAGCTAAATAATGAATAACGAACTGACGGCACTGGATATAAAAAAGATGCAGGAGGAGCTTGATTATCGCAAGCTTACACTTATGCCTGAGCAGATAGCTGAGGTGCAGCTTGCCCGTTCGCACGGAGACCTAAGCGAAAATTTTGAGTACAAGGCGGCTAAGCAGGCCTTAAACCGAAATAAGAGCCGTATGAGATACCTCGAAAAAATGATAAAGACGGCACATATTATTGAGGATAAGTCTAAGGATGACGAGGTCGGCCTTTATGATTATATTGAGTTGAAATTTGATGACAGCGAGACCGAAAGGGTACAGATCGTTACCACAGTGCGTTGTAATCCGCTTGAGAGCAGGATCAGTAAGGAGTCACCGCTGGGATTAGCCGTCTTGGGTAAGAAAAAGGGCGACAAGGTACACGTTTCGTCCGAGGATGGTGCAGGCTATTTTGTTGAGATAGTGTCGATAGAAAAGTCAGAGGATGACGGTTCGGCGCCGCTGCTGTCGTATTGATTCTGAGTGAAAAAGCAAAAGTAATCAAGTCGATCGGGAGGGCGTTTATCTTCCATACGTTCCCGTGATCGGGTCTTGGAAAATCGGGAGCTGCGGCGTAGCAAAGGTAAATATCACAAAGAACATACCGATCAGGCAAATGATCAGAAGCGGAAGCTTCGGCCTTTTGCACTGTAAAGTTTTCTTTTTGAACAGCCGTGTCTCCAAAAGGAATGTTGCCGCCGCTGATATGAAAAAGATTGCAATGTTGACCCAATCGGGTGATTTCCCGAATACACCGTTGTAGGTGTAAAATAATACGGGGATCAGTATAAGGCCTGTCAGTATTCCGCAGAGCTTCACACACCAATAGCTTTCGTATTCTCTGAAAAATCGGTGCTGTATCAATGCGAAAATAAACAACGGGAAGAATAGCAGCTTCATGTGCTCCCAAGTGGATTCGTTCACACCTGAAAACGGAGCAATAAAGATGCTTTCGCCCGTCCAGTCATACAGAAAATGCAGCAGAGTTCCGCCTAATGATACTAAAGAAAACCCTGCAAATTGCCAAAGTGATAAATTTTGCTTCGTATACCTCACCGCCTATTGTGGTTTGATGATTGTTGAACGTGGAAATACACAGTATTCCTATGAAAAGCCGACAAATCGGCTTTTGCGGATTCATATCATTGGTATTAAAAGATAATATGCACCGTCTTATGACTTTATTCTGCCGCATTTCCGTTGAATTTTGCATTTTAAAAGAAACAATTCAAATTAGAAATAATTTGAATTGGCTCGATATTCATTGCAACGGTTATAGATTATAAATAGGAGAAATTTATGGAACTATCGAAATTTTTCAAAAGTGTACTTGACCAAGACACCGCACCCGTTGTTATTTGCGATTTAGAGCATACGGTGGTTTATATGAATCCTGCCTCTATTGCTCGTTATCATACCGACCTTACAGGTAAAAATTTAAAGGCTTGCCACAATGCCGATTCTAACGAAAAGATAAATCGTGTAGCCGCATGGTTTGCCGAGAATAAGAAACACAATATTGTTTATATATACCACAACGATAAAGAAAACAAGGATGTTTATATGGTTGCTCTGCGTAATGATAACGGTGAACTTATTGGCTATTATGAGAAACACGAATATAGAAATAAAGAAACTGCAGAATTGTATAAAATGGGGAAATAAAATGAACAGACCATACCATACCATACCATACCATACCATACATAATCTGCCACATGGTAACCTCAATTGACGCTTTAGGTGTGGCATACTCACCGGTGATACCATCGAGATAGCCAACCTTTAACTCTTTGCAGAGGAAGAAGGAGTCATCGG
>CAYRIX010000005.1:0-70320 GCA_964424555.1 uncultured Eubacteriales bacterium | reverse complement strand
TAGGAACGATGTTCTGTGCGCCTGCACGTGCACGGCGGAGGTCACCCTTTCTGTGGGGACCGTCAAGAATCATCTGATCGCCGGTGTAAGCGTGAACGGTGGTCATGATACCGCTCTGGATGGGAGCGAAATCGTTAAGAGCCTTTGCCATGGGAGCGAGGCAGTTGGTGGTGCAGGAAGCTGCAGAGATGATCTTGTCATCAGCAGTAAGAGTGTTCTCGTTTACGCTGTAAACGATGGTGGGAAGATCCTTGCCTGCGGGAGCAGAAATAACAACCTTCTTAGCACCTGCATCGATGTGAGCCTGGCTCTTTTCCTTAGAGCAGTAGAAGCCTGTGCACTCAAGAACTACGTCAACGCCGATCTCACCCCAAGGAAGATCCTTAGCATCCTTCTCAGCATAGATCTTGAGGGTCTTGCCGTCTACAGTGATGGTACCTGCCTCGTCGTCAGCAGAAACAGTGTGAAGGTTCTGACCGACTGCGCCGCAGTAACCGCCCTGAGCGGTGTCGTACTTAAGAAGGTGAGCAAGCATGGAGGGCTTGGTAAGATCGTTGATAGCAACAACCTCGTAACCTTCTGCGCCAAACATCTGGCGGAATGCGAGACGGCCGATACGGCCGAATCCGTTAATAGCAACTTTAACCATTGGAATTTCCTCCTAAAAAATTTTTAATTGCATTAGCATAAGTATTTTATACCAACTTATCCGAATTTTCAAGTACTTTGTCAGATTTTTAACGAGAATTTTAAAAATATTTTCAAAATATTTTTCCAAGGTGTCATAAACGTCAAAACACCGTGTCTTTCGACACGGCGTTTTAGATGTTTTGACAAATTGAAATTCAAAACAGCTTAATGTACTTTTTAGTTAGTATCTACTATATGTTATAACCTCACCTGTTTCGGGGTCGACACCGTAGAGCATCACGCCCGACGGCAATTCGTTTATCTCAAAGCCTTTGAGTCTGAACAGCTCCTCAACGGTACAGAAACGGTAACCGTCGTTATAAAGGATATCGCAAAGGCGCTCGGTGGCCTCGGCGGTACGGTCATTAGTACCATGAAGCAGGATTATCGCACCGTCAAAAGCGTTGTCCAGCACCCTTTCTACTATCATATCGGCACTTGTTTCACTTGAGTAATCCGAAACTGCACGTTTACAGTTACCCGAAACACACGGGAGCCCCAGACTGCTTGCCGCAAGGTAAAGTTCATCATTTGCATGCACACCGGCGGGTCGCAAAAATTTTGGTGTCTGACCTGTTTCGTTTATTATAAGCTCCTGACACTTTGCGAAATCCTCATAGTTTTCGACCGCCGTCCAATTTTTGCCGACCTCACTTGTCCGAACACTTGTGTGAGAATATGTATGGTTTCCCAATTCAAATCCCTTGTCAACGGCATATTCCAGCAATGCTTTACCGTTCCTTTGTAAGGTTTTTCCAACCACAAACAAGGTGCCTTTGCCGTCATATCGGTTGATTACATCAATTATCCTGACGGTTGAATTGCCGTTTGTATCGGGAAACGACGGTGCATCGTCATAGGTCAGGGCTATCAGTTTAAAATCCTCAGGATGAGTTCTCCAATCCTCCACCGTCTGTTCTTCCTCGGAGCTTGTATTGTCTTTTGAGCCTTCAACAGGCTGTTCCTTTGATTCGTTAAGGTTTCCGTCTCCCGATTTAGCTTGACTTTGCGTGCTGCCGCTCAATTCGCTGTTGCCGTGAGCAAAATCCTCCGCACATCCGACAAAGGCAAAGCACAACAGACAGCAGACAATAGCCATCGCAAAAAGCCTCTTCATAAAAAGCACCTCTTATTTCTCGTTGAGCCAAGTAATGACCTTTTCGGCGGTTTTTAGTCCGTCGACCGCCGCCGAGGTTATACCGCCTGCGTAGCCTGCTCCCTCTCCACAGGGATAAAGTCCCTTGATTGAAGCCAGACCCTGCTCATTTCTAACTATCCTCACAGGTGACGAGCTTCGTGTTTCAGGTGCGGTAAGCACCGCCGAAGAATCGGCAAAGCCTTTCAGCTTTTTATCAAAAAGCAGTATACCCTCTTTCAACGCATCGGTCACAAACCGAGGTAACACCTCACCGACCGAGCCAAAGGTGACACCTGTTTTGACGGTCGGTGTGACACTTCCGTTAGGAACATCCTGACCCAAAAACGAGCCCAAATTTTCCGACACCGGCAAGCCCTTGCCGACAATATATGCCTTTTCTTCTATCTCACGCTGGAAGTACATTCCGTCCAGCACATTGTTTTTTAAATAATCGGCCGTTTCAACATTGACCAGTACCGCCGAGTTGGCATTTTTACCGTCTCTTGCGTTATAGCTCATACCGTTGACGGCAATGCGTCCCTTTTCGCTCGAGGCATTGACAACCTCACCGCC
Organism: uncultured Eubacteriales bacterium; assembly: GCA_964424555.1. Taxonomy (GTDB): domain Bacteria; phylum Bacillota; class Clostridia; order Oscillospirales; family Acutalibacteraceae; genus UMGS172. The sequence continues at coordinate 67,919 of CAYRIX010000005.1, read as the reverse complement.
GGGGCACATACAAAAGGTGAATACCCCACGGCCGTTGGACAGATGCTCCGCCAAGCGGTAATCGGCAGCACCCAAAGCAGGATGGTCGGCAAACCGACCGTACTGTGCGCGGCTGATTTCACTTTGCGGATGCTCAATTCTTGCACCAACGGCAAACGGCTTGGGCTGCATTTCAATGCCGATGCGCTTCAACATCTCAAAGGTGTCTCTTGCCGAATGTCCTATTGCAAGTATCACCTGCTCTGAGGGTATCTCTTTTATTCCGTCTGGTGTTTCGACCATAACGGCTTTAACACAGCCGTTGCTTATCTTAATATCGGTCAGCCTGTGTTCAAAACACACCTCACCGCCCATGGAGATTATTTCCTCACGGATGGATCTTACAACCTTGATCAGCACGTCGGTGCCGATATGTGGCTTGGCATCGTATAAAATCTTTTGGCCTGCGCCGTGGTCGGAAAACACCTTTAGAACGGTGGCTATTCTCGGGTCTTTTATGCCTGTATTCAACTTGCCGTCAGAAAAGGTTCCTGCCCCGCCCTCACCGAACTGTATGTTCGAGGTCTCGTCCAATTTGTTGGTTTTAAAAAATAAGTCAACGTCCAACATTCTGCGGTCAACATCACGTCCCCGTTCAAGCACAACGGGGCAAAGTCCTGCTTTAGCAAGGCTTAATGCCGCAAACATTCCGCAAGGGCCAAAGCCCACCACCACAGGGCGACCGTGCTTACCCGAGACCTTCGGGAAAATGTATGGCTTTTCTGAATAAGGTGCGGCATCATACTTTTTAAGCCGCTTTAAGACCGCCGCATCGTTATCGATTTCAACCAAAAAGGCACAGTTGAACACAATATCATCCTTGCGTCTTGCATCGACCGCCCTTTTAAAAAGCCGTACCGACCGTGCGTTTATGTTGAATTTTTTAGAAACCACCGCTTTAAGGTCACCGAAATCGGTGTCAAGCGGCATTTTAATATTACGTAAAATTATCATTTAAGGTATTCCTTTATTCCGTTGAAAGCGGCAAAGGCCGAGCTCCATGCAAAGCTGAGATTAAAGCCTCCGCAATCACCGTCAACGTTCAAGACCTCACCGACGGCAAACAGACCCTTTGCTTTTTTGGACATGCAGTTGGTAAAAAACTGTGCGCATTGAGCACCGCCTGCCGTGACCTGTGCGTTCTCAAAACCAAGCGTCCCATCAACCTTAAATTCAAACGACTTTATGGTTTCGGCGATTCTTTCGACCGCTTTTTCAGATATTTCACCGCAGGGGGCATTCAAATCGACACCTGAACACTTCAAAATAACCTGACCCAAACGCTTATGCAAAAATCCCGTAAGCATATCGCCTGCATTTCGGGTTCCAAAAGCCTCACAGCGTCTCAATATCTCTTTATTTACTTCGGTTTTGGACATATCGTGGACAAGGTCGAGGCTAACCGTCATATTACCGCCTTCGGCCAAACGGGACACCTGCAAAACAGGCGGTCCTGACAGACCATAGTCACAAAACAACACTTCGCCAAACTCGGTACGGTAACCTAAATCCGATTTAGCGGTCACAAGTGCATCCACCTTTATGCCTTTGAGTTGGCGCACAACATTGGTCGGTGTTTTAAGTTGAACGACCGACGGGAAAACCTTTTCCACCTTGTGACCCATGGCTTTCAATATAGAGTAACCGTCGGTGCTTCCCAGCTTGCCGCCGGCCTGTCCGCCGACAGCGACAACGACCGTTCTTGCCTTAAGTGTTTTATCTGCACACACAACTAAAAAGCCGTCCGAATCACGCTTGACCTCTTGCACGGCGGTGTTAAGCATAACATTGACACCCAGCTCCTCTACTCTGAATCTGAGAGCATCTACTACCGAGGTTGCCTGCAGCGATCTTGGATATACCTTACCATCATTTTCTTCATAAAACAATACACCAAGGTCCTCGAAAAACTTTTTCTGCCTATCGAAGCCAAACTGTCCCAAAATTTCGGCCGCAAACTCACAGTCTCCGTGATACCGTTCGGGAGAAAGGCATGTGTTTGTTATGTTACAGCGTCCGTTACCCGTGGTTGCAAGCTTTTTGCCCAAACGGTCGGCTCTTTCCAGTAATGTCACTGCCAGATCGGGTCGGTCGGTTTTAAGCATAACGGCCAGTGACAAGCCCGCTGCACCGCCGCCGATTATCAAACAATCGGTCATAATGAACCTCCGAAAAACTATCTTTTACAAGAATTATAGCACAAACTTGTAATGCCGTCAATTTTTTTAGAAATATGTATTGACATTTTAAACATCCGGAGTGTATGATTAAGAAAACTTGTTTTCGGGGTGCTGAGAATGTCTGCAAGAATTGATTATTTAAACAACTTTACAAAAGAGTTTGACTATCCCACTCAGGCGCAAGAGGCACTTTCTAAGACCTGTGCGGCAATATACGCCGAAACCGCCGCCGCCGAAAAGATAGAAGCTGTTTTAAGACTTTACGAGTCGGATATTTGGTTTGATTACAGTCAGTTAATTAAGCCCTTGCCTAAAGTTGCCGAATTGACCTCTGAGCCGCAGGAGACGGTGGACCTTGTGTTTCTTATTCTCATGTCCGAGCATATGAAGGAGCTTTATATCAAGCGAAGCATAAGCCTTGATATTTATCACGACTCCTGTCTTGACTTTAAGGCAAAGCTGCAGGAATGCTACGCTGTAAGAGGCATTTGGGGCACGTTTGTCACCGATTGGTTCGGCAGATTCTTCAACCTCACACGTTTTGCGTTAGGCCGCTTGCAGTTTGAGATCAACCTATGCCAGTCCGACCTGCCCTCTCCCTATCGTAACCTTCTGGCCGGTGAGCATTTTGTCGGCATCCATATCCCTGCTTTAGGCCCGTTAAGGCAGGAGGACTGCCGAAATTCCTTTATCAAGGCCAGCAAGTTCTTTGCGCCTGCATTCAAGAACGGTGTCGTACCTTTCCGTACAGGGTCTTGGCTGATAGCACCCGAGCACCGTGAGATGCTGAGCCCCGACTCTAATATACTTAAATTCATGGATTTCTTCCACATCACACCTCACGAAAAGACCGTTGAGAGCGATTTTTGGAGAATTTTCAACACAAAAGACTGCAGTGATGTAGACAAGTTACCTGCCGATAACTCTCTTCGCCGAGCATATATTAAAGCCATCAAGGAAAACGAGATACCCCACTTAGGCCTTGGCCTTTTCTGGATGCAGGACGGAAAATTTCTTTGATATACAGCAAAAACGTGGCCGAGCAACTCAGTTCGACCGCGTTTTATTTTATTCTCCGATTTTTGGTGCTTGCAGTTCTTTTGAAAGGTCTATCAGTTGCTTGAACTCATCAGCCTTGTCAAAATATTTGAGGTTGAGCGCATCACGCAGAAGCTCGCAGTGAGCCTCGCACGAGAACATATTTTTAAGCGGAATCAAGCGCTTTTCATCCTCTAAAACCTCAAGGTCGACAACGACACTCTTGATATAATGACCCAATCCCCAACGGACAGCCCAGATGTTCCAATATTTTTGATGCAGTTCATCATCGGCGATGACGGCATTGAGCTTGTCAATATAGCGGTTAAAATCATCAAGCTTCTGACCATCAAGAACGTGTATACCGTTCATATCAAATTCGTAAGGAATGATTTTCAGAGTTATACCGTCTTCGGTAACGTCAAGCACCGACATATAGCCCAAGTTCCAAGTTTTGAGCTTGGGCTTGCGGTGCGGAAAGAAAAAGTTGCCCATACTGTAAACGATAGGCGCACCGTTATATATCTCATAGCCTTGAGGACAATGAGTATGCATAGCAATGACAGCCACAGCACCGATATCAATAAAATGGCGGTAAAGCTCGGTCTTGCCCATTGAAGGATACGGACATTCTTCGTTTCCGCCGTGGAAATAAACGATAGGCCTTTCACCGTTTTTAAGCGCAGTTTGAATAAACTTCGTCACCCTGCCCAAGGAATATCCCGCCGAACCACAAGTTTCTTTGGTTGCAGCGCCGAATTCATTTTCGCAAACTGCCAAAACGCTTACGGTTATGCCGTCCTTGGTAAATTTAACGGGTATGTAGGCCTCATCAATATCCTTGCCTGCACCGGTGGTAACATAACCTCGCTCATGCAGCATATCGAGCGTGTGGAACATCGGCTCACCCATAAAATCGCCCGTGTGGTTGTTGGCACAACCGACGGCGGTGGGATTCAAAGCCTCGATATATCGGATAAATCGGTCGTCCGAAATGAGGTTGGGACCCGACTTCTTTATCGGCGTACCAGTTTCACGGTCACCGAAGATATTTTCAAGGTTGAGCATTGAAAAATCGGCCGACTTGAAATGCTCGGCCGCCTGACACATCGCCTTTTTCGCGTCATCCTCAGTCGGAACGTTTTCAATATAGTTGAACGACATATCGGCTGCAAACAAAATTTTCATAAAACATCCTCCCACACTTTGCTATGCTCATTTTAGCACTATACCTTAGCACTGTCAACAAGGATATTGCAGATTTTGTCACATAATGATCCTCATTGCGTTTTTGAATGCTATCTTCTCGGCCACAAAAAAACCGAACCGTTTTATAAGTTTTTCGGTAAGCTCGGGCATCTTTGCGGCTGTCTTTATAAAGAGGTCGCATTCCATACCGTCAAAATCGGTACCCAGCGCCGCCACATCCTCTCCGCCGACCTTTATCAGATGTTCAAGATGGCGGATAATGTCCGCGGCTGCGGTGCGGTTGGTGCCGTTTAAAAAGTGAGAATAAAAAACACAACCCACAACACCGCCCGACTTTGCAATCAATCTTATCTGGTCGTCGTAAAGATTTCGCGAGTGCTCACAGAGTGCTCGGCAACCCGAATGTGTTGCAACAAACGGCTTTTTTGAAAGCCTTACCACGTCATAAAAACCGCCCAAGTTCAGGTGCGACACATCCACAGTAATATCGGTACTGTTCAACGCGTCAACCACCTCACGCCCAAACCTTTTGAGAGGCATTTTTTTAAGTTCAGCGTCGGCCGAATGAGGCAATCCTAAGCAGTTTTCACCGTTGTGGACAAGACCCAACACCTTGACCCCGTTTTGTTTGACTGCTTCCAACCGTTGGATTCTATTCTGCAAAAAGTCGGCGTTTTCAACCGTCAAAACAGCCGAAACCTTGCCGTGTGAACGGTTTTGCTCAACATCGGCCCTTGTTCGCGCAACCGCCAGGTTGTGACTTTGGGCCACCATGCGTTCAAAGGTTTGGCATTGCTTTTTGAAAAACTCAAAGCCGCTGTCACCCGTGATATCGGTCGGTTGATATATCGCAAAGCATTGTGCAAGGTAGCCGCCATCCGCCAATGCCGAATCACTTATGTGCCCGTTGTTTTGAACAAATGAATATCTTTCATCCTCAAAAAATTTAAAAAGGGTGTCGCAATGCAGATCAAACACACGCATTGACAACACCCTTTCTTTTATTTTCTTTCTTAGTATATATGCACATCAAAATTATTGAATACCCTTTTGCCATAAAAAGTCCACAGACGGTTGTGCCTCACTCAAGAAAATCCACGCATTGTGGATTGACTTGAACCGTTGAAAATGATACGATAAAATAAACTAAAAAGGACGGTGTTCAATATGGCAGAAGTATTTACGAGAATGACCAAAGACGACTTCTACGAATGCTTAGAGGTTTTAAGCGGAGCATTTAAAAAGGACGACCCCAAGGCATTCCAAAAGCTTTTTCCGAGAATTATGCAACCGACCGATGAAGCAATGCGAGCACATCATTGCATCAAGGAAAACGGCAGAATAGTTGGCATGGCGGCAAGCTATCCTCTTACCTTGAAGTACGGTGATTTGGCACTAAAGGTCTGCGGTAGCGGTAATATTGCCGTTGACGAAGCCTGTCGTGGGAAGGGTTATATGTCAGCACTACTTAATCACACCGCCCAAGAGGATACACGGGAAGGCTTTGCTTTCAGCTACTTCCACGGCAACGAGGCACGTTACCGCCGTTTCGGTTACCACAAATGCGGTGTGCAATGCTCGTTTGATATCAACGCCCGTTTCTTCGACCCCGACCTCGACACTTCGGTCATCACCTTCGAAAATCTGTTGGAGCAAAACGACCAAATACTCCAAAATGCCTACGAGCTTTACAAAACACAGTACCACTTTGAGCGTGAGTTTGAGGCTTACAAGCTCGCCCTACCGTCCAACGGCAGTACCAACCTTGCAGTTTTCAAAAACGGTGAGTTCATCGGCTATATCGTTCAGGTTGATTACATCAAGAATATTTACCTTTTTGACCTCTCCGATTTTGCCGTGACCATGAAGGCCTACCTCGAGCACCGAAAAACCTCGACTATTTGCTACGTCGTGCCCGATACCGAATACCAAATAATGCGCGTTGCCCTGAAGTATTCCGAAAGCTACAAAATGTGGCCGCCTGCCAATTTCAGAATATACGATTTCAAGAAAACGGTTGAATTTTTTCTTAATATAAAGCTTAAAAACCAACCGATGGACGGCTCATTCACCGTCGATTCTGACATTTTCGGCAAATGGAAAATAGAGGTGAAAAACGGTCTGCCCAACGTTACCGAGTTTGACGGCACCGCCGATTTCACACTAAAAGGTCTCGACGTTTACGACTTCCTTTTCGGCGGCAACAACGCTTTCCGCCCGAATCTCACCAGAGACGCCGCCTCAATCCTCCCAATCCCCATCTACTGTCCATACCTTAACTAAAACACAAACCCCGTAGTTGTCCTTGCGATAACTACGGGGTTGTTGTTCTGTTCTTGCTTCCCTCTTAGAGGGAGCCTGTGCTTTCCCTGCATTATTTTTTCAAGCTTCTCGGCAGGTCAGCGATTTTGATAACAAGAATCAACATAACCGTCTCAACAAATATCATAACAGCCGTCTGTACCATACGCCAATATATCGTCGGGAAAATCGGCATTCCATACTGCCAATGCAGGGCTAAGGTATTTAAGCAAAGGCCGCCTATAACCTGAGTAAGCAGTACCGATAAAACGATCTTAAATACGCTTTTAGTGTTATGCAATAAAAGCCCAAAACAAGCACCGCAAAGGACGTTCACCGCCAATATGAGCGGTGAGAATCCAAGTCCCGAAACAAGAGCCTGCATAAAATCAGCAATAAATGCCACCAACGCTCCTGCCCACCAGCCGTACATACTGCCTGCCAGCGCCACCGCCAAAAAGACAGGTGAAAGCTTGATAAACTCTCCGATTCTCACGGTCAAGCCCATAGGGAATACCCCCGAGCTGATTACGGCAACGGCCGAAAGGATGCCGAGAATAGCAACCATACGGATATACTGTGTGTTGTTTTGTTTTTGCATAAATAAACCTCCTATTACATCGTCGTTGAAATAATAAGAGGCTTTTTATCTTACTATGACAGCGGGATGCGAAACCGCTACCGCAGATCATAAGACCCTTCGTCCTCAAGACAACTCCCCGTTCTTTGAGGCACTTCACGCATCGGTTTCTACTCTGTTTTAATTACGGTGTTCTCACACCGCTTTGTATTGTAGCACATTCCACACCGTTTGTCTATAGGAAATTAATTAATCTTTGTTGTTATTTATTTGGTTTAAACCTTCTTATTCCTATCTCACAGACAAAGAACATACCACACCCAACTGTGTAGCAGATAAGGTCGGCAACATCAAAGGTTGAGCCTAAAGCCGTACCCAAAACGGTGCCTTTAATCCCAAGCAAGCGGTCGAGTTCAAGTAACTGTGAAAGTTCGACCACGGTGGCAAGCAGCAATACCGCAAGCGGTAACCAACGCCATTTTAGGAACACAACTCTACCCATTGTGCATAAAAGCACCGCCACCAGCATATCACCAACAAACGGCCGCACAAAATCATCGTGCACAAATGCACCAATTAACACTTCAACCGTGAGTAACATGATCGTCAGGATAATATACGGCAAGCGGATTTTCAGTCCTTTACGCATTGCAGTCGCTCCTTTGGTATTGTTTAACGCAGTTCAACGGTCACATCCTGTGTAGAAACAGCGGCATAAACACTTGACAGATCATCAAGACTTTTTGCCCAGAAGAAAAAGTTGGGCAGTTCTATATCAAACTGCTTTTGCGATGCCGCAACGGTAAGACGTATACCTCCGTTTTCATCCTCGTAAAACTTCAGCGTAATTCGTGGAGCATTTTCGTACTGAAGCGCAGGGTGACGCAGGACAATTATACCTGAATTAAACGGATGGCAGGTGATCTTTCCCTGAGAAAGATCAATACCGATAAGACCGTTTTCGCCCTCGCTGTAGTCTTCAGGCACACCGTTTGAGGAAAACAGCAGGCCTACTTTAGGCGACTCACCCGTAACGGTAATATTATCAAAAGTCACCGAAATGTCCGACATTGTACCCTGTGTAACGCTCTGTAGGATATCAGGCAAACGGTCAACGGTATAGCGTTCCACTGCCACATCATTCACCGTAACAACAAGCGGCCGTCCCTTATTGCCCCAGATATCCTCAGCCGTAACGGTGAACTCAAACGGCGGTTGCGGTAAAGATAACCGCACAAGCTTCAAAAACACAGCACCATTTTCCCATTCTGAAAACAAGCTGAAAGTCTTCTCCTGACCGTCCTTCACGAGCTTATAGTGATAACCTAATATCTGTGCTTGTGATTTGGCGGCAGAATGCTCGATATAAGTAAATCCACGTCCCACAGAGGTCAATTTTACACTTTTTTCATCGAAATCAGGACCTGTCTTTGGGTCTCGGTCATCTCGGTAACACTGCAGGTGTGTACCGTCAGCCAACGGTGCGGGCAACTGCCACTCACCTATAACACGGTCACACACAAAGTCTATGCGTTGCATTTTAACTGCACCGTTTGTGACGGTAACCAACAAGCCTTGCGAACCGTCACGTTCAAAATCCGAGTTGAGCCAGCCTTTAGCTTCGGTCTTCCAAATACTTGCGATATCGGATACACCGCCTGCATTCACAGCTGTGAAATCTCGTTGCATAATAGACCGCTCGTTCTCCAAGCTATAATGCGTGTGGCCCGTAAACAGTACCGCCTGCGGGAAATCACAAAGCATATCGTAAAGCGTTGGTGAATTTCCCCATACGGCGGTGTATCCGTCAAGTTTGGGATCAGCCCCGTAAATACCCGACTTTTCTGCAGCACCGTGGGTAGCAACAAACACATAACGTTCAGGGTCGGCCGCAGTGATAGCGGTCAACGTATCATGCAACCAGCTTGCGGTGTGATCTGTAAAAAGGTTGGGATTATACCTCTCGGCCTCGACGGTCAAAAAATGGTATCCACCAACAACAATGTGATAATTTCCGTGTTCACCGTCGCTGTCTTCGGCTAAATTGTTAAGCACGGGACTCCATACCTTGTCCCAACCGTCGGCCCTCATGCAACCCTTCCAGCAGGTGTCGTGATTGCCGCAGGCAGGCACAATAGCGGTACGCTTCGGGTCAATAAAAGCGGTTAGTTCGTTTCTGAAACTGACCGCATCGTTCTCTTGACCCGTAAAGGTATAATCGCCCGCCATCAAAAGCACATCGATGCCGTCGGTCGCTTTGGACTTCAAAACACGCAACGAACGGCGCATATTGGCATACTGACGGGGTGAGCCGTCACAATGAAGGTCGGTTAAAACCGCAATGGTCAACTCAGCCATCGTTCTTCCTCATGTTTTCCCGGACGGTTCATGAGATTGTTTATAGCCTCGGATGCAGGTGCACCCTTATATAAAATATTGTAGCATTGTGCCGTCAAAGGCATATCGACCATATATTGTTCGGCAAGACGGACAGCGATCTCAACAGCGTAATAGCCCTCAACCGTACCGACGGTTTCGAGTGCTTCCTTGACCGACATTCCGCTACCCACAAGGTTACCAAAGCGGTTGTTTCGGCTGTGCTGTGACATACAGGTAACAATAAGGTCGCCAAGTCCTGAAAGTCCCATAAAGGTGCTGGTCTCTGCGCCCATAGCAGTACCTAAACGTGCGATCTCGGCAAGTCCTCGGGTGATAAGTGCCGCTCTCGTGTTATCTCCGACACCTAAACCGTTGGCGATGCCTGCACACACGGCAATGACGTTTTTCAAAGCACCACCGACCTCAACACCCACTATATCACGGTTGGTGTAAATTCTAAATGTAGAGCCGATAAGAGCCTCTTGCACCTGCTTTGCGGCATCTATATTCTCAGATGCGGCAACAACCGTTGTTGCGACACCTCGTGCGACCTCCTCTGCGTGAGAAGGTCCTGACAAAATGACGATATCCTTGTCAGGCAGTTCTTCTGTTATGACATCCGAAAGCAGCTTCTGGGTTCCCTTTTCAAAGCCCTTTGCAACATTTACCACGATACCGCAATCGGTATTTCTAAGTCTTGCAGCGGTCTCTCTTACAGCAAAGGACGGAGTTGCGATAATGGTGATATCGGAACCGTTGACAACGCTCAAATCGGTTGTGATATCAATATCCTCGGGTATCTTTACACCCTTAAGCAGTTTCTCGCTTTCACGAGTCGCATTCAGCGACGACACCTCGGCCTCAAAGGGTGACCAAAGCGTCACCTTAAAGCCTTTTTTATAGGCATGAACTGCCAAGGCAATACCCCATCCGCCCGAGCCTAAAACAGTCAGCTTATTGCTCATTTTTTGGCTCCTTCTTTTTAGCGGTCAGCTTCTTTTCCTCACCACGGATAAGCCGTCCAATGTTGGCACGGTGGCTGATAATCATATTGAGCGACATTACAATTATAAGCAACACCTGAATAAGCACCGCATAAGGCGCGCCATCAATGCGTGTTGCAAAGAAGTAATTTAGTATCGGCAATGACACAGCAGCAGCCAATGAGCCCACTGAAACAATCTTGGTTATAACAAACAACAAGATAAACAGACTGAGCGCCAAAACCGCTGTCTGCCAACAGCACACAAGACCGACACCAAGCGTTGTTGAGACACCTTTTCCGCCCTTGAAACCGAAAAATACAGGATACACATGCCCGATAATACAGGCTATCGCACAGTAATATACGGTGTATTCAGGGCGCAAAAGCTCAAAGCCGAGTGCCGAGTAAATATACGGCAATACCCAAAGCTTTGCAATCAGACAAACGATGGTCCCTTTAAAGGTATCTATTGCAAAGGTGATAAGCCCGGGAACGATACCTCGTGAGCGTATCATATTGGTCATACCTGCGTTGCCGCTACCCTCTTTGCGAACGTCGTCACCGCCGTGAGCCGTTGAAATAACAACTGCTCCGTTGATACTGCCTACGCAATATGAAACTATAATTGTCAGTACTAAAATAAACCACGCCATTTTACATTCTCCTTATCTCCAAAAAACAGCTGATTGTATTTCACTTTACGCCTTGGTCTTGCCGTCACCTCGTTCACGTATTACAAACCGAACGGGTGTGCCCTCAAGACCAAAGGTGGAACGGATCTGATTTTCAAGATATCTCTGATATGAGAAGTGGAAAAGCTCCTCACGGTTGCAAAAGAAAACAAATGTCGGCGGCTTGGTCGAAGCTTGAGTCATGTAGTATATCTTAAGTCTCTTACCCTTATCCGACGGCGGTTGTACACGTGCAGTAGCCTCGGCTAGAATATCATTCAGCATACCTGTTGAGATTCGCATTGTATTCTGCGAATAAACAAACTTGATAAGCTCAAACAGACGGTCGACACGCTGACCCGTTTTAGCCGAAATGAAGATGATCGGTGCATACGGCATAAATGAAAAATCCTGCATGAGCGATTTTCTCATACTGTCCATCGTTTTGCCGTCTTTCTCAACAATATCCCATTTGTTAACGGCAATAATGGCCGCCTTGCCCTGCTCCATTGCAAGACCTGCAACCTTGGAGTCCTGCTCGGTGAAGCCCTCGGTCGCATCTATCATAATAACGCATACATCCGAACGCTCAATGGCCATTTTGGCACGCATTACGCTGTATTTTTCGATATCGTCATCGACCTTGGACTTGCGGCGAATACCTGCAGTGTCGGTAAAATTATACTTTTGACCGCCTACCTCAACGAGTGTGTCGATGGCATCTCTGGTAGTGCCTGCAACATCCGAAACGATAACACGCTCCTCACCGCTGATATTATTTATCAGTGAGGATTTACCTGCGTTCGGCTTGCCTATGACTGCGACGTTTATAACATCCTCGTCCTCCTCTTCAAAATCAGCTTCGGGGATGTGCTCAAAAACTCGGTCCAAGAGGTCTCCCGTGCCGTGTCCGTGAACCGACGACACCGCAACGGGGTCACCCAAACCAAGGTTATAAAACTCATAAAACTCAAGCGGTTGCTCACCCAAGCGGTCACACTTGTTAACGCAAAGTACAACAGGCTTACCGCTTTTCTGCAGCATTGCGGCAACCTCATTATCCGATGCCGTAACACCGCTTTTGAGATCTGTAACAAATATAATAACCGAGGCAGTATCTATAGCCAGTTCTGCCTGAGCACGCATTTTCTTTAATATAATATCATCGGTCTTGGGCTCGATACCACCGGTATCTATCAGCATGAAATTCTTGCCCAACCATTCGGCATTACCGAAGATACGGTCACGGGTGACACCGGGTGTGTCATCAACAATAGACAGACGTTTGCCGCAAAGCTTATTGAACAGTGTGGATTTTCCTACATTGGGGCGTCCCACAACTGCAACTACGGGTTTAGCCAATTTGCTACCTCCTTATCCGTGAAGTGCATCGAGCAGCGACCAGCCGTCACTCTCGACCACAGTTATTTTTACATTCAGTTGTTTTTCAACCTCTTCGACAGTTACACTGTCAAGGAACATGTCACCCTCGTGACGGAGCATGCTTGAAGATATAAGCAGCTCAGTTCCCAGCTCCAAGTCCTTTAACTGCTCCATAATATCGGTTCCCGTAAGCAGACCTGTTACGTTTATCTTACCGCCGAAATAGTTGTTTTTAATTGCAAGGGCTTTACAATTAAAATTATGCCACTTTTTTGACACATTGTCAACAATATTTCGCATCAAAGGATATGCCGCCTCACCCGTTGCAAGTGTGATATTACGCTCGGTTTCGGGTGAATCGTAATCATCCAATGCCTCTTCACATTCCGATTTCAGCATTGCCCACATTCCTACGCCATTTTCAAGTTGTAAGAAATCACCATAGAAGTCAGCCTCCGGCATGGGTCTTTCAGCGGTGAGATAAAATTCATCGGCCGCAAAAACACGGCGTTCGCCGTAAAGCTCTACCGTTTTTTGACCGAATTCCTCGGCGATATCCACCACCGCAGCGGCTGTTTGCTTATTAAATGGTTCAAGTTCACATAATCCATCTCTATGTCCCGTCAATCCCACAGGCACGCAAGCAATACTTGCTATTGACGGATGCTTAATAAGGTCGCCGAAGCTTCGGCGGAGCTCGTCTCCGTCATTAAATCCCGAAACCAAAACCAACTGACAGTTGACCTTGATACCCGCCTTACAAAAGCGCCATAAAATATCCAACGACTCCCCCGCAAAGCGGTTACCCATCATTTTAACACGCAGTTGAGGATTTGTGGTATGCACCGATACATTAACGGGACTTATATGCAGTTTTATGATACGCTCTATCTCGTGCTCGGTCAGGTTGGTGAGAGTGATATAGTTGCCGAACAAAAAAGACATTCTTGAATCGTCGTCCTTGAAATACAACGAATCACGCATACCCTTCGGCAACTGGTCGATAAAGCAGAAGATGCAGTTGTTGCGGCAGGAGTGCTGTTTGTCCATAAGATAGGTCTCAAACAAAAGCCCCAGCTCGTCGTATTCACCTTTTTTTACGGTAACCGAACGCTCATTGCCGTCAGCCGACAGCACCTTTACCGAAAGCACACGCTCGTTCTGATAAAAACGGTAGTCAAGCACATCAACTATCTCGTTACCGTTAAGCTCCAGCAAGGTCTCGCCCGATAGTAGTCCTGCCTTTGCGGCAGGCGAACCCTTACTGACACCCGAAATAACAACTGCCAAGGCCTACACTCCCTTCAAATATCTTAAAAAAATGAGGGAAGGATGACTCCTTCCCTCAAAGCCTCTTGTAAACTTATGCCTCAACCTTAACTACTTCACGATCATTGTAGAATCCGCAAGCAGGGCAAACTCTGTGAGGTCTCTTGTACTCACCGCAGTGGTTGCACTTTACAAGTGTCGGAGCACTCATTTTCCAAACATTAGAACGTCTCTTGTTCTTTCTTGCTTTACCTGTTTTTCTCTTGGGAACTGCCATTTTCAGCGCCTCCTTAAATCTTCAGTTAATTCTCAAGCAGTTTAGACAGTGCCGAAAGTCTCGGATCAACCTTTTTGGTAGCACAGCCACAAGGACCGTCATTCAGGTTTTTTCCGCACTCCTGACACAAGCCTTTACAATCCTTCGTGCAAAGATGCTTGCTCGGCATAGCCAATACGACCTCGGTATATACCAATTCGTATAGGTCGAGCTTAAAATCCTGCACAAGGATTATTTCGTCATTCTCGTCGTTTTCAAGCTGACTGACGAGAACACGCTCTATCGGTACGTTGTAATGCTTAACTGCCATGCCACCGCAACGGTCACATGGAGCAGTGTATTCGCAATCACATTCCACCGATAGTGTTACAATGCCGGCACGGCTGAATGCACTTCCCTTAACGGAAACAGGCGATTTTAAAGGGCATGTCCCATAAAAATCGACCTCACTCATATCGAACCGACAATCGAGCGGAAGAGTCTCGCCGTCATTTACAAAAAGTGACCTTAAATCAAGAATCATACCACTCACCTCAAATTGTCACACAGAATATTATATATACCGAGTCACGCTTTGTCAAGACTAAATTTTATTTTTTACAAAAACCCCAAATATGCTATTCTCAAACGTGCGTTTATTGACCTTTCACATAAATCCACACAGTATCAGCACCGAATAATCACACATAACTTGTTGTTGCTGATAAATCACTGCCGAGACAGTAATCTAACTTTTACCGTCTCGGCAGCTACTAACTTCAAATTGCTTATTTGTCAAGTTGTTTCATCGTCGGGAACAAAATTACATCTCTTATAGCGGGAGAATTGGTCAACAGCATGGTCAAACGATCGATACCGTAACCTATACCGCCTGTTGGGGGCATACCGTGCTCCAAAGCATTAAGAAAGTCCTCATCGGTATGGTTGGCCTCTTCATCACCTGCGGCAAACATCTTCTCCTGTTCCTCAAAGCGGTGACGCTGATCGATAGGGTCGTTCAGCTCAGAATATGCATTGCACATCTCCCAACCGTTACAGAACAGCTCAAAGCGCTCCACATAATCGGGATTCTCAGGCTTACGCTTGGTAAGCGGAGATATCTCAACAGGATGATCCATAACAAATGTAGGCTGAATGAGATTATGCTCAACAAACTCCTCAAAGAACAGGTTGAGGATATCGCCCTTGGTATGTCGATCCTCGTAATGAACCTCATGCTTATCGGCAAGAGCCTTGGCCTCGGCATCGGTCTTGATATCGGTGAAATCTACATTAGCATACTTCTTAACGGCATCTATCATGGTAAGTCTCTCAAAAGGTTTAGAGAAATCGATCATGTGCTCGCCGTAAGGAATGACCTCGCTTCCGCAGACCTCATTAGCAAGGTGACGGAACAGATTCTCAGTAAGATCCATCATACCGTGGTAATCGGTATACGCCTGATAAAGCTCCATCAAAGTAAACTCGGGGTTATGACGGGTATCAAGACCCTCATTACGGAAAACACGTCCTATTTCATAAACCTTTTCAAGTCCGCCGACGATAAGACGCTTCAGATACAGCTCAAGTGAAATACGAAGCTTAACATCCTCATCAAGGGCATTAAAGTGGGTCTCAAACGGACGGGCAGCGGCACCGCCTGCGTTGGAAACCAGCATAGGCGTCTCTACCTCCATAAAGCCACGTTCATCGAGGTAATTACGTATAGCACGGATTATCTTTGTACGCTTAATAAAGGTATCCTTGACCTCCTGATTCATAATGAGGTCAACATAGCGCTGACGGTAGCGCATATCGGTATTGGTAAGTCCATGGAACTTTTCAGGCAAAACCTGCAAACTCTTGGAGAGCAGGGTGACCGAAGACGCATGAACACTTATCTCTCCGGTCTTAGTCTTGAACACCTCGCCAACTATACCGACGATATCACCGATATCCATGCGTTTGAATTCCTTATACGACTCTTCGCCGATGCTGTCTCTGGCAACATAGGCCTGAATAGAGCCGTCACGGTCCTGCACGTTGCAGAAGGAAGCCTTGCCCATAACGCGCTTGGACATCATGCGGCCTGCAACCGAAACGGTCTTGCCCTCCAAAGCGTCAAAATCGGCCTTCACCTCAACACTGTGGTGAGTAACGTCATACTTGGTGATTTGGAACGGGTCCTTGCCTGCCTCCTGCAGTTCGGCAAGCTTTTCACGGCGGATACGAAGTATCTCGTTAAGATCCTGCTGAGGTGCAGGGTTATTGTTCTTTTCCATTTTTACACATCCTTAAAGTGTGGGATTTATCTGGCAACATCAAGTATCTTGAACTTGAGATGACCTGCCTCACAAACGACCGTCACCTCATCACCTGCGACATGACCGATCAAAGCGGCGCCTACGGGTGACTCATCAGAAATCTTGAATTCTTCGGGGTTGGACTCGGCCGAACCGACGATGGTGTAAACGATGTTCTCGTCGAACTCCTCGTCATAAAGCTTAACGGTACAGCCGATAGTAATAGTACCCTCGGCAATATCCATGTCATCAATTACCTGAGCGTTTTTGAGCATTGCCTCAAGCTCAACAATTCTGGCCTCTATCTTGGCCTGTTCGTTCTTTGCCTCATCATACTCAGAGTTCTCGGAAAGATCTCCGAAACCGCGGGCGATTTTGATTTTTTCGGCGATCTCGTTACGGGTAACTGTTTTAAGGTTCTCGAGCTCGTCCTGCAGAGCCTTAAGACCCTCTGAAGTTAAAAGTACAGCCTTAGACATAAATAATACAACCTTTCAATTTGTGTTATTCTATTTATACGCATACTGAACCAAAATAAGCATTATGAATATTATACCGAATGCGCATGGCAATGTCAAGAAATAATTTTCTATTTAAACTTATAAATATTACCGATATATAAATTATTTGAGCCGTATTGACAATTTAGAAATTTCGGGTTATAATAAACAAAAGTAAATCAAACGGAAGGTGACATATATGAAACTTAAGCATGTTCTTTGGATCGTTGGCACAGTTGTTGCCGTTGCAGCCGCTGTTGCAGGTATCGCAGTATTCGTTACCCGCTTCCTTGCTGAAGAGGACGAAGAGAACTACATCGAATGCGAAATGGGTGCAGACGATTAATCCCAACTCATTTGAAGAGACTCCGTTTCCACGGGGTCTCTTTTTTCTTATTATCTTCTTATCTTCACAACACAAAACGACACCGCCCAAGTCTTCTTGGGCGGTGTCGCTGTCTGCATTACAGTTTAACTGCTAATATCAGTTGTAGTTTTTGCGGTCGTCTTCAAGCTTCTTGACAATAACTTCGTTAGCAGAACTAACGGCCTTGTCAACGACGTTCGATACCTCATCAATAGCGGTCTTAACACCTGCAGAGGATACCTGTCTTACCTTGGTGTACAGCGAGTTGCTGGCTTCACCTATAAGTGCAAGACATGAATAGTCTCTGGGGAAGTATTTCTCGGTTGCGGGGATGTTGGTAAGTGAATAATAGAAGTTACCTGCATCGACCGAGATAAATGCATTGTTAAGATCGTAGTTAGCGGGGTCGAGCCAATAGCGGATGAAGTAGCCTGCTGCATCAGCATTGGGCGCACCGTCGATAATTCCGTACATACGGTAAACAGCCGAGGTGATAAAGCCTTCACCCTCCTCCCAAGAGGGAAGGTATGTATAACCGATATCGCTCTGATCCATATCTATGAAATAGCCATTGGTCTTAAGGCCGTAGGGTCCACGGACAACAAGAGCGCACTTGCCCTGCATGAAGCTTGCAACCGAGCCGTCAAGCAAGCCCTCGTCACGTGCATCAGCATACCACTGATAGCCCTCGAGCAGACGGTTGTCGTTAACACCGCTGGTGAAACGGCCTGTCTTATAGTCGTACTTCATAAAGCCTGTTCCCAAGGATGAGATGAAGTCGTCCGAAGAAACATAGATACCCTTGTAGTCGTCGCCGAGAGTCTTAATGTTCTTAGCACACTTAAGGAGGTTATCCCAAGTCCATGTGCCCTCCTCGAAATAAGCCTCAGGAGTTTTGAAACCGTTTTCTTGGAAGATTCTCTTGTTGTAGTAAACAAGGTTAGAACCCGACCAAGGAGAACCTATGGTATTGACCATGTATACATTGCCCTCAATAGTAGCAGTTTCGAGCATGGTCTGATCCCAGATGGGCTCCTGAAGATCAACGGTAGATACCTTGTTGATAGGAGATGCTATCTGCAATGTCACAGGGAAATCGGTCGAGCCTGAGTTGTTAACAAAAACATCAGGAATATCGCCCGAAGCCATTTTGGTCATAATGTTGTTGACATAGCCCGATTCAGGAACGGTGAACAAGGAAAGCTTAAGTCCTGTATCCTGCTCGAAGGTCGACATAGGAACTGCGCCCTCTGTCTGTGTGTGGTCTACCCACGTCGCAAAACGGACTGTGCTGCCCTTAATGCTGTCCGAAATGGTAGCATACGGATTCCAGTTCGGATCATCGTACTTTGAGCCCTTCTCGACGGAAGGTGTAGTAGCACTGACATCGCCTTCTTCAGAAGATGTGCTATTCTTGCTTGCGGTATCACTGTCGCTACCGCCACAGGCAGCCAAAGCAAAAATCAGTGCCAAAGCGCAGATTAAGCACAATGTCTTTTTAATACTGTTTTTCATAAATTATCCTCCACTATTATTGATAAGTGAGCAGATTGTCGTGTTACTTTTTTGATGAATACATTTAAACCAACAATCACCACTCTACTTCATATAATAACAAAATATTGGGAAAAATGCAACATTTTTTATGCATACAGAAACCACTTCCGCAAAAAAAATAAACAGGTGTGGATTTAGCTGCTTGTTAATTTAGAATTGTGTGGAGTGTTGACTTTTTATACCATCTGTGATAAAATACACCACACAAATCAATATTTATATTTTTAAATAATTACAGAGGACGGTATATTATGGATATCAATCTTAAAGCAAAACCATTTTATTTGGAAGATGACGATATACTTTGGGTCAAAAACACCCTTGCATCCATGACAGAGGATGATAAGCTTCGTCATTTATTTTGCCTCGTACTGTATAATGACAGCGAAGAGTATTGCAACTATCTTGCCAAAGAAATACGTCCCGGCGGATTCATGAATAGAGTAATGCCGGTCGATCAATGTATCAACGCTATCAGCCGTATGCAAAGCCTTTCAAAAATTCCGATGTTGGTGGCCGCAAACCTTGAATCCGGCGGAAGCGGAATTATAAAGGAAGGCACAAATTTGGGACGTCAGATGCAGATTGCCGCCACCGATGATGTTGCTGTAGCCTCGCATTTAGGTACTGTTTGCGGAAAGGAAGGCAGTGCAGTCGGTGCTAATTGGTCATTTGCACCCATAATTGATATTGATTATAATTGGCGCAACCCTGTGACCAACCTTCGGACCTTCGGTTCCGACCCGAAAAGAGTAAGGGGTATGGGTGTTGCTTATGTCGAAGCCTTGCAATCCGAAGGGGTTGCCGCTACTATCAAGCATTTCCCCGGTGACGGCTGCGATGAACGTGATCAGCATGTTTCTCTGTCAGTAAACTCGTTATCGTGTGAGGAGTGGGATAACACCTACGGTAAAGCATACTCTGCCTGCATAGAAGCAGGGGCTAAGACTGTTATGGTCGGTCATATAATGCAACCGTCCTACACCCGATATTTTTCACCTGAAACCAAAGATGAGGATATGCTTCCTGCATCGATCAGTAAGGAGCTTGTCAGCGGCCTGCTTAGAAAAAAACTCGGCTTTAACGGCCTTGTCATAACCGATTCTACAGCCATGGCAGGATTAGCTACCTGCATTCCGAGAAAAACTCTGGTTCCGCTTACGATCGCAGCAGGGTGTGATATGTTCCTCTTCACTAAAAATCTTGAGGAAGATATAGAATTTATGAAGCAAGGCTTTTATGAAGGGGTATTCACCGAGGAGCGCCTTGACGAAGCAGTAATCAGAATACTCGCTCTCAAGGCATCGTTGGGATTACACAAAGCTGCAAATGTACCCACTCCCGACGACGCTAAGCAAAAAATCGGACTTCCCGAATACCGCACCTGGGCAAAGGAATGTGCCAAAAAGTCCATTACTCTCGTCAAAGAAGAAAAAGGAATATTCCCTATAACACCCGAGCGCTTTAAGAGGGTTTTGTTCTGTCCGTTGGACAATTCAGGTAATACCGCAGCTGATAACACTCCTAACGGTCGATTTAAAAGAACATTGGAAAAGGAAGGCTTTGAGGTAACGGTATTCGAGCCGCAACAGGTTACCGAAGGCTCTCAGCCCTCAGTCAACGAAATGGCTGAAAAATACGATATCGTCATTTATTCAGCCGCCGTGTCAAGTTCATACCAACCTGTCAGCCGTCTGCGTTGGTCTGCTCCTCAGGGTGCAAATATCCCAACGCTTTGCCACACTATACCCACCGTTTTTATCTCCTTGCAAAACCCTTACCACCTTGTTGACGTTCCGCACGTACGCACATATATTAACTGCTACAACAACTCCTTGCTTACCATAGAGGCTCTTGTTGACAAGCTTGTCGGCAGAGATGACTTTACCGGTATCTCTCCCATCGATCCCTTCTGTGGGAAATGGGACGCCAAGGTTTCCTTCGGCGGCGAATGTCAAGGACTTAAGAATAAATAATTGAAATTGAGAGGCTTGTAAAATGAAAAAATATAAAGGAATTATTTTTGATTTGGACGGCGTTTTGCTGTCAACCGATAAATATCACTTCATGGCATGGAAAAAGCTGGCAGACCGTCTCGGCATTCCTTTCAGCGAAAAGGATAATGAACGTTTAAGAGGCGTAAGCCGTATGGAAAGTCTTGAAATAGTGCTGAGTCTGAGTAAAACGCCCCTGTCCCTGTCAAAAGATCAAAAGCTCGTCTTGGCAACCGAAAAGAATGACGATTATCGCTGTCTGTTAAATAAGCTTTCACCTGATGATATCACAAGCGAGGTTCGTGACACCCTTAAGAAGTTGCGTGAAAAAGGCTACAGATTAGCCATCGGTTCATCAAGCAAAAACACAAAATTCATACTTGAGAAAACCGAACTGACAGATGCTTTTGATGCTATAGCCGACGGCAATGACATCGTCAATTCCAAACCCGATCCCGAGGTTTTCCTTAAGGCAGCGTTGTTTTTGGGTCTTGAGCCGTCCGACTGTGCCGTGGTCGAGGATGCCGAAGCCGGCCTGTCGGCAGCAAACGCCGGAGGATTTTTACCTATAGCTTATGCCAGCGCACTGGGATCTCCCTTGGCAAAAATCGATCTCAAAGAATTCTCCGAGCTTTGTAATTTGTTTTAGTCCATAAAGAAAAGCAATCAACCGATTTTCGTCAGTTGATTGCTTTTTTCTAATTTTATCCATTTTCTGAATTTAATGGTAGATACTCAAGTGAATAAATCAACACTTAACATGAAAATGAACATCAAACAGCATTATAAAGCCTATATAATGCTGTTTTTTGTGTTTGGCAAATGAGTTCCCGTAGTGGTGACAACGGCGATTTTTGTTCCAAGCTCATCGGTTATATCTATTTCATAAAAGCAGGTAGAACGGCCGTCCTTTATCATCCTTGCTTCGCCGTAAAGCATCTTCCCTCTGACGGAGTTCAGATAGCATATCTGACTGACAGTGGTGACCGTCACGCACTCCGCCTCAAAATTGGTCGAAACCGCAAAAACAAAATCAGCCAACGTGTACATAACACCGCCCATCGGATGTCCCACTGCATTGAGATGCCGAGCCGAAAGCTCAAGACTGCATTTAGCGTAGTTTTTACCGACTTCCTCTATAACTATACCGGTTGCATCGGTTGCATATCGGTCGTTTTTAAAAAATTCTCTTGCTCGTTGCAATTCGGTCATATCAGTACCTCCAAAACGCCTGTTTTTGTTATTTTACCACATTGTTTTGTGTTTTACAATTTAAAACCCCGAATTTTTCATGTTTTGAGTAATTTCTTTAAATATGGGAGCACAATCGGTCGAGCCGGACTTCACATCCTCCTTTAATATCACGATGACATAATCCTCATTACCTTCATAAAATCCGCAAAACCAACCGTTGAGTATATTTCGTCCGTCCTCGACCCACCCCGTCTGTGCCGTCCCCGTCTTGCCCCCTGCGGATATTCCTTCAACATAAGCCGAGTTGCCCGTACCGTCCTTTAAAGCGTCGACAAGGTATTGCTTCAAAGTATCGGCAATTTTGCTTGAAAAAGCAACGGTGGCAGGTGACGGGGAGCTTCTGTATTCAACACCGTCAAGCTCGGTCGATTGAACAAGATACGGCAGACGGTATTCTCCGCCGTTTACAATAGCCGAGTACATAACGCTCAGAGCTATAGGGCTCAGCATAAGCTCACCCTGCCCTATTGACAGATTTGTCAACTCGGCAGGAATGCTCAATAGGGTCGATACCGAAGGGACTGTGCCGCTTGACGAGACCAGTCCTCCGCCGCAATCAAGCTCTTCACCGAAGCGGAAAAGCTTTGCCATATCATAAACCTTTTCAGCCCCCAAAGCCTCACCCAAGGTATAAAAATAGGTATTGCAGGAGTAGGCCAAGGCCTCTTTGAGCCCCAATTCACCGTGACCCGACGACTTGTTGCATTTAAAGGTGATATTACCCACGGTTATACTGCCTGTACAGGTGTAGTGATAATCACCAAGACCGCTTTCCAAAGCGGCGGCGGCAAGACACGGCTTGAAAACCGAACCGATATTATACGAGTAGGTCGCACGGTTGATAAGAGGAGAATTGTCAGCCGTCAATGCCGACGCCACGTCTTCGGGGTCATAATCAGGGCGGCTTACGACCGCCTTGATCTTACCTGTCCGAGCCTCTGTCACTACCGCAGCTCCTGCCTCTACCCCCAGCATTGCCCGTTCGGTAATTGCCTGAATAACGCTATCGACCGTAAGCGTAACACTGTTTTGCGTGCCGCCGTCGAGCACCTCAACAGGAACCCCTTCAAGCACACGGCCCAACGAATCGGTAGAATAGCTCAATCCAAGAAAACTGTCTGAATATAAAAGCTCATCATAAACCTTTTCTATACCCGTGACACCGTGTCCGTCTGCATCAAGATAGCCCAAAAGGTGGATTGCCGTACCCGAATATCTTTCAGGCACTAAATAGCCATGCCAGCCTCCCACGGTCAAAGGCATACTGCCCCATACCGTCACGGCCTGACCCTGCCTCAATCGAGCAACCGCTGTTTCAAACGCATCACCGTTTAAAATTTCAGACAGCGGTACGGCCGCCGTCCTTGTAGGCAGTACGACCGTTACCTGTTCAAGAGCTTGGCC
Source organism: uncultured Eubacteriales bacterium (assembly GCA_964424555.1). Lineage (GTDB taxonomy): Bacteria > Bacillota > Clostridia > Oscillospirales > Acutalibacteraceae > UMGS172. Next base: position 44,250 of record CAYRIX010000005.1, on the reverse strand, counting down.
CGTCAACGGCAGGCCGTTACAGTCATAAACGGTACCTCTGACCCGTGATACCTGCACCCTCTTGGTCGACTGTCTGACCGCTGTTTGCGAAAGCGAGGGGTCGGTTGCAACGGTCATCACCCGTATCACGCAGACCGTCATGGCGGCAAGAAGCACAAAAAAGCAAATATATGAACGCTTGTGAAATGCAGACAAAAAATCACCCTTTATATTTTGTGGCATAAAGAGTGATTTAATCATTTTATTCGGTTTTCATTCTCAGCAACGAGCCAATCGCCACGGGGCGTTCGCAGGGCAATTTTACCGTCATCATCGGATGCGGTGCCGAGTCTATGGAATTTCCGTCACCGTCAAACATCTCATCGGCACGCAATATAAACGGCTCAGCCTTCGGCTGGAGGCAATCCAGCTCCTGTCCCTTTAAGAACTTATTTTTCAACTCCAATGATATCATACCGTCGGAATAGCCCTTAACCACACCTGCAACCGAATAGCTCCTGACGTATCCAGCAGTTGGGTAAGTCTGTTCACGGTCAGGCCGTCCGAAATAAAAGCCCGTGGAATACGGACGGTGGCTTATTTTCTCAAGCTCATCCATTACCCATTGAGGTGTAGGCTTGTCAGGATTGTTGATATAATTGTCCACAGCGCCCCTATAGGCATTTGCCGTGACAGCGGTATAGTAATGCGATTTGGCTCTGCCTTCTATTTTCAGGCTATAGACGCCTGCCTCACACATTGCCTTGACATGCTCGGCCATACAAAGGTCATTGGCATTTAAAATGTATGTACCCTTATCGGTCTCGGTGATATCAAAGTACTGTCCCGGCCTTGTCTGTTCCACCAAAGAATAGCTCCAGCGACAGGGCTGAGCGCAGTCACCTCGGTTGGCATCTCTGCCCGTCATGTAGGATGAAAGTAAGCATCTTGCCGAGAACGACACACACATCGCTCCATGAGCAAAGGCTTCTATATCCAATTCCTTAGGCGTTTTGGCCCTTATCTCGGCGATCTCCTCAAGCGAGAGCTCACGGGCGGCAACAATACGCTTGGCACCCATATCGTAAAACGCTCGGGCTGTCTCATAATTGACAATGCCCGACTGCACCGAAACATGAAGCTCCTGCTTCGGGCAATACCTTTTCACGAGGCCTATAGTGCCAATATCCGACGCAATTATTCCGTCAACCCCAATATCGGCAAGCAGTTCGAGAAACGCAGGCAACCGTGGTATCTCATCGTTATGCGGCAAGGTGTTGCAGGTAACGAACACCTTGACCCCTCTTTCGTGGGCATATGCCACTCCCAGCCGCATGTCATCTTCCCCGAAATTTGTGGCGGCGGTGCGCATGCCGAATTCCTCACCTGCAAGATAGACGGCATCGGCCCCGAAATCAACAGCGGCCTTAAGCCTTTCAAGGTCTCCTGCAGGGCAAAGTAGCTCGGGACGCTTTATGATGCTTTCGTTTTTCATGACACCCACAATCCCTTATTCTTGAGGTCACGTATGACCTTGTTATGCTCCTCGTTGGTCTTGGTAAAGTAGAAATTCATATCCTTGTCGGTAACAAAGAAGTACTTATCACTGTTTTCCTTAGGATAAAGAGCAGCATTTATGGAATCGATGCTCGGTGCACAATAAGCACCGGGAGCAAGACCGACTATCTTATAGGTATCGTACCGTTCGGTATTGTACTTATACTTAGTAGTGGGATCAGACTGCAGATATGCACTGTCTCCCCAATCATTTATACGGTTCCAAAATACGGCCGAGACCTCCTGCTTATCGGAATAGACAGCAACACTCGCCTCCATCTCAATGATAGAAGCCATGGTGATGATGTCATGCAACTCAATCCCAAGCTTTTCGGCACGTATGCGCATTGACGGGTCTATCTTCTTGTCGAAGTTGTCGAGCATCTTCTTTATAGCCTGCTCGGCACCCGACTTATTATTGGTCTGATAAAAATCGTAGGTATCGGGGAAAAGGTATCCCTCAAGTCGGTAATGAACACCCTGAGTCTCATCCTTTATTCCCTTCATGAAATCGTAAGGATACTTGTCGTAGGTGGCCTCATTCACAGCCTGCTTAAACTGAGCCGCCGTGCAAACCTTATTTTCTTCAAGACGGGCGGCTATCTTATCGATGGTCCAGCCCTCAGGAATAGTCACCCTAACAGCAGCGGCCTGAGTACCCTGCTTGGTCAGCTTATCAACTATGTCCTCATAGCTGTCTTGCTTGGCAAAATAGTAAATGCCGTCACGGAATTTTGAGGCGTATCCACCCTGACTTGCATAAAATCTAAAGAAAAGCGGACTGTCGATAACACCCTTTTCTTCAAGCATTTCGGCAATTTCCTTAGCAGTAGTACCCTCGGATACTACTATTTCAATATTGTTTTCGGCTGAATCGGGAGCGGTGCTGACACCGAGATAATCCATACCGAAATAAAGTATCATTGCGGCCGCACTGATGGAAATAACAAGTATAGCCGCCATCCATATGACCGACATCAAACAGCCTCGGCCTGCCGAAACTTTTTTCTTTTTCTTTTTAGAATGTTGAGGCTCCTTAGCTACTATCTCATCGGCAGCCGAGCTATCTATAAAGAAATCCTGACCGATGACAAAATCATCTGAAAGGCGGCTGTCATCAAGGTCGCTCGAGTTATCGATGGTATCGGCAGCTACAGTCTCAGCCGACCGTCCTATCTTAAAATCGCCGTCCTCATATGTCTCTCCGGCCTTCTCAATCTCGGTTTTTTCAGGCTCAGGAGCATTATCATCTTCAATTTTGAAAATATCTTTGTTCATGCGTTTCCTCCGTTACGTTATAAGGCACAAAAATCAAAGCTGTCTCAAAAATTTTCTGCGGTCATCACGCCGACGTGCCGTGACATCCTTTATCCATTTTTCGGTCACGATAACATCAACAGGACGGTCAAAACGGCCATGATACATGTGCCGTCTGATATACTCAGAATAGCATATTCCTGCACATGCGCCCGTAAAACGTGACATATATCGGTCATAATAGCCTTTGCCATAGCCCAAGCGGTATCCGAGATAGTCGATAGACAAAGCAGGAAGCAGCATCAGACAGCCTGTAAAATCTTCGACTATAGGCAAGGTCTCATCAGGCTCGAGCACACCGAACGCACCCGGTGACAGATCGTCCATCGACTCAATATAATGAAACTCCATCAGCCTTGTGTCGGGAATACATCTCGGTACGGCAACCCTTTTGCCGTCTGCCCACGCACCCTTGATTATCTCAATGGTGTCGACCTCAATAGCGGTCGATACATATACCAGCACGGTTTTGCATGAGCGATACTGATACAATCTGAAAACGTTACGTGCCACACCTGCATCGAGCCGTGATTTTTCGGCAGGATCCATATTCTTACGTTCTTCTTTGATAGAATTACGCAGCTCGGTCTTGTACTGTCTTATGTCTATCGGTCGCATAACATCGCTGCCTTGAAATGATTGGCCGAAGCCTCACTCTGAATATATTTTACTATTTCAAAGCCAAACTTCATTGCGGCGCCTGCTCCGCAGCCTGTAATTATGTTACCGTCGGTCACAACGGCATCGGAGCAAACCTCTGCCTCTCCCAACTGCTCCTCAAAGCCCGGGAAACAGACCGCTTTTTTACCGTCCAAAATGCCCTTGTGTCCCAAAACAGACGGTGCGGCACAGATAGCGGCAATAAGCAAATTATGCTCAACACAGTAGTCGATAAATTTCTGCACTGTAGAGGCCTTTTCAAGGTTTAAAGTACCGGGCATGCCGCCGGGCAGGATGATACCCTCACAGTCCTTATCAGGACCTATCTCACAGTCAATAACATCTGCAACAACTGGGACGTTGTGCGAGGATGTTACCACCTTTGCACCTACACCGACGGTATATACCTCGATCTCGGCACGGCGCATTATATCCACGGGAGCCAAAGCTTCGACCTGTTCAAAGCCCTCGGCCAAAAACACATAATACATAAATACACTTCCGTTTTCTTAAAAATACCTTAATTATTTTATAGCATTAAGAACAATTTCTAATATCTCATCCGAAATAGACTCAATCGTGCGGGGCTTTAAACCGTCGGCACAGTTGATTACCGTCCAGCCGCTGAACTTTGCCGCATATTTTGCGGCCTTGCGGCAGGCGGCAAGATACTCCATATCCTTTTCGTGAATATCCTTTTTTGACTCGTCACCGTTGTAGCGTGAGGCCACCATAGCCGACGACACCTCAACGGGCATATCGAGAAAAATCACGGCATCGGGCTTAGGAATACCTGTTTTTTCATACTCGGTCTCATAAAGCCAAGGCAGGTATGTATCCCACTCTGATTCGGGGAGCTTGGCCATCTGGTGATAGGCGTTGGACTCAACATAGCGACCCGAAACGACTACACCGCCGTTATCATAATACTCACTCCAATGACGCTTGTAGCTCGCATATCGGTCGACCGCATAAAAAAGCGATGCGGCATAAGCGTTGACGGAATCGGGCTTTGAGCCGAATTCGCCGCCTAAATACATACGCACAAGAGTGCTTGAGGGGTCCTCATAATCGGGGAAAGATATCAGCTTTGAGTCTATCCCCTGCTCCTTAAGACGTTCGGGCAGGAGCGATACCTGTGTGGTCTTTCCGCATCCGTCAAGCCCTTCAATAACAATAAGTTTACCCATTAGTTCAATTCCTTTAAGCTTTATACTTCTCACGCATCTCTTTTATTTTACCGCAGGTCATCTTACCCTCGGGGCAAGGACCTGTAAGGCACGCAGGGCCTGCGTTTTTAAAGAGATTGGGTGCGACCTCGCGGCACAGCTTCAGCATCTCGGCGGCAAGCTCTCTTATCTCCCACTGCGCACGGTTACAGCAACGGTGTCTGAAGAAATTATGCAGACTGCGTGCGTTCATGGTGAGTATCATCTTGGTGTCACAGGCATTAGGCAGCACAAAGCGTGCGTCCTCAATAGCCTTTTTCTCGGCGGCACGGTCGGCTGATTTTTCGTCCATACCACTTGCTATCATATCGGCCAAATGGCGCTTTTTCAACACCTCGGTCAAGCGGTCATAGTATTCCTGATCCTGCTTCATTGCCTCAATAAACAGAGCTTTGGCCTCGGAGTCATTTTCAATCTCGGGCGGAGTAACATACTCAAACTGTGCCTCGGCAACGTAGCGCTGACTTTGCACCGAAAAGCTGGCCATTCTGTGACGGGTTATCTGTGCCAACAAGGCTCTCGACACACCCTCGATACCAAAGGTGAATGATGCATGCTCGATAGGACTTTCGTGACCTATCTCGGACAGCATATCCACAAAAGCGGCGGTTTTTTCGGGTGTGAGCTTTTCGACCACCTCGTCAATGGTGGACGGCGAATAGCACAGCCGTGCGGCCGATGCCACCGTCAACTCCGGATCGGGAGTATGAGCTAATAAAGTTACTTTCATAATTTCCTCCAAGCGCCGTTCGGCGTTCACATAAGGCTTAAAACATCACAAAAAGCCTATGTTCTCATATATTCTATTGTATTATATCAAACAATCACCCATTTGGCAATAACAAAGTTGTAAATTATATGTATTAAAAATCAACCGTCGGTTAATTAATCAACCGCTTGAAATAGACATTAGAAAGTGCTATATTATTCAAATAGAGAAAATTTGAAATCAAGCACATAGACTTTACGACTGATTAGCCTTCTACGTCGGAGAAGCTATCAAATAAATCGATTTGAAGGAATTAAGGTGATCATATTGTACAAATATGAGCTTCATTTACACACCTCGGGGTGCAGTAAATGCGGATTGTCGACCGTTGAGGAAATGGTAACTGCCGCGAAAGATAAAGGCTTCACGGGTATAGTTGTCACTGACCATTTTTACCGCGGCAACACTTGCATTGACCGTGATCTGCCATGGGAGGATTTTGTCAGCGCTTATGAGCAGAATTGGCTGAAGGGCAAAAAGCTTGGCGAAAGCATCGGTATCGATGTTATTTTCGGCATTGAAGAGGTCTACAACCGTGATATGAAAGAGGTACTGATCTACGGAATAACCCCCGACGAGCTCAAGGCTGAGACCGATTTCAGGCACTACAGCTTGGAGCAGATCTTTAAATTTGTTGACAGTCACGGCGGATTTGTGTCACACGCTCACCCATTCCGTGACCGTAGCTACATTAAAAATGCTGATCAAGAGCCAAACCCTAAAGCCTTGCACGGTGTTGAGGTCTTTAATGTAAGCGACCCCGATGAGCGGAATGACATGGCTGTAATATATGCCAAAAAATATAACCTTAAGCCCCTGAGCGGCGGTGATGTGCACAAGTCAGACAGTCGACTCGGAACCTCGGGTATAGCCGTCGAAGAACGCATAAAAGATACTAAGCAGTTGGCAAGGGTGCTCCGTTCGGGCGATTATAAACCGGTTATAAACGGCGAGATCAAATAATTTTACAAAAAAATGCAATTTTTTTGAAAATTCCCCTTTTATATTTAATTGTTTTGTGTTATTATCTATACAGTGATCGGCAGTCTGCTCACAGCACACCTGCCGATATTTTGATAATAGGTTTTGAGTGGAGGAACAAAAATGGACACTGTTGCAAGCTACAAGCATCTGCCCTACGGTGATATGGCCATCATCGCAATGAAAGGCTGTGAGGAGTTCGCCGATAAGGTCGACTACTACCTTAAGCAATGGAGAGGCACCCCTGAGGATAACACCTTTGTTATTCATCCTCAGTGCCCCCGTTTCGGCACAGGTGAGGCCAAAGGTCTAATTGAACACACCGCACGCGGACTTGATGCTTTTATTATTTGTGACTGCTTTAATTACGGCGTCACCTACAAAATGTACGGTCAGACCGTACCGATGAGCCCCGACGATCATTTTCAGGATTTAAAGCGTGTTATTGCTGCTTTGGGCGGAAAAGCAAGACGTATCAACGTTATTATGCCGATGCTTTACGAGGGCAGACAGCACCGCCGCACCGCACGTGAGTCTTTGGATTGTGCAATGGCTCTGCAGGAGCTCACCGCTTTGGGTGTTAAGAACATACTCACCTTTGATGCACACGACCCGAGAATCTGTAACGCTATTCCTTTGGGCGGATTTGATAACGTTCAGCCCACCTATCAGATGATCAAGGCATTGCTCAAGAACATACCCGACGTTAAGATCGACCGTGACCATCTGATGATCGTTGCCCCTGATGAAGGTGCAATTTCCCGCTGTATGTACTATTCTTCGGTCTTGGGCATAAACCTCGGTATGTTCTACAAGCGCAGAAACTACTCCATCGTTGTCAACGGCCGTAACCCCATCGAGGCTCATGAGTTCCTTGGAAACGATGTTACAGGTAAGGATCTTATCATTGTTGACGATATGATCTCTTCGGGTGATTCGTTGCTCGACATCGCCGCACAGCTCAAAGCAAAGAACTGTAACCGAGTTTTTGCTTTCACCACCTTCGGCCTGTTTGTTGAAGGCTATGACAAGTTTGATGAGTTCCACAAGAACGGTCTTATCGACAAGGTTTTCACCACCAACCTTGTTTTCAACAAGCCCGATCTTTTTGAGCGTGAGTGGTACGCACGTGTTGATATGTCGAAATACGTTGCATATCTGGTAAATGCCATCAACTACGACAACTCCATCAGCTCTCTCCTCAATCCTATTGATCGCATCAAGAACTGCATCGAAAAATACAACAACAAATAATTCACACAGTAAAAAGCCGAACGACCGCATGTCGTTCGGCTTTTTTATTTTCGGTAAAACAGCGGCGTGTGACCCGTAAACTTTTTAAACACACGGCAAAAGTATGAGCAATCACGATAGCCTACCGTTTCGGCTATTTCCTCAACACTCAAAGAAGTATATTCCAGCATTTCAAGAGCACGTTCCATTCGGATCTTAAGCTGGAAATTGTAGGGTGAAAAGCCTGTGTACTCCTTGAAAAGGTGAATAAACCGACTTTGGCTGACATAACACATATCGGCATATTTCAGAAGGTCGATAGGCTGGTCGAAATTGCCGTTCATATAGTTTATAACGTCAATAAGCCTTGCGTAACCCTGCCCAGACGATTTTTCGTTTTGTTCAGCAATACTTCTCATAATAAGTCCCATTAGCACCGTGATATAACCGCCGCAAACCGTTTTGTAGTGTGCCTTACGTATGTTGTTGGCAGCTATCATCCTGTCAAATACCCGTTTAAAATCTTTGGGGTCGCTGAGCTTGATATGAACCGTTATATCCTGTTTTATAGGGTCAAGCATCTCGCATGAAACACCCGAAAAATGTGCCCACATCAAATGCGTTTGATCCTCTTGCTTAAAGGAATAGTGCTGTCTGACATTTGGAAAATGCAGCAAAAGGCTTCCCGCCTCAGCAATTCTTACAACGCCGTTGTCCTCAAAGGTACACCGACCCGATTCAATAAACTGAATGCCGAAGTCCACCCTGCCCTCTTCACGCACGGTGTCATAATCACGGGTGGTGATGTACTGCTCGCCGCAGTTATTGAGGGTTATGTAATCATTTGAAACTCGCTGGGTACTGTATAATGGTGAAGGCATTCGCTTGCACTCCTTAAAATAAAAGGGTTTTACACTATTATATATTACTGTCACGACCAGGTCAAGCACAAATAGCAATATTGTCCTATTTTTCAGCAACTTTGCACCTTTACTTGCGGTGCTTTGAACTGTATAATATATGTATATTGTTAAGCTGAGTATCAAAATTGAAAGGAGCTTGCGTATGCCTGAATATCCTATCAAAGCGGTGGTTTTGAGCTCTTTGTATCGAGTATTTCCCGAGGTTGACCCTACCGAGCATCAAAAAACGGCATTTTCATGCTTGAAAAATGAACCGTTGTCGTTTCAGGTCGCCTTTAAGCTAACAGGAGACAACCAAGCCCTACCGTTTAATCTGAGGATCGACACTGACCTGCCCATATCGCTCTACAGCGAGGGCGCTGTACCCGTGTTGCAGACCTTTGACCCCAAGATGGATGACCGTTTCCGTACAGGTGTATTTTACGATATGCTGTTGCCTAAATCCGTCAATCCCAAGCTTATTGAGGGTGGAAACCCTTGGAGTAAAATGCACTTTGATGGCGATAAGACACAGTTCCATGCCGTAAGTGACAGTTGGAAGGCAATCTGGCTTACAGTGAACGAGGCTGAAGGCTGCGTTTCGGCAGGCAAGCACGATATAAAAATACAACTGCTGTCCCGAAACACTAACAATGTTGTAGGCGAATGTGAGCTGACCATCGAGGTGGTCAATGCCAAGTTGCCAAAGCAAAAGTTGATGTACACCAACTGGTTCCATTGCGATTGTCTGTGCGACACCTACGGTGTGGAGATGTTCTCGGAAAGGTTTTGGGAAATCTTCCGCAATTTCGCCACCGCCGCCGCCAAAAACGGTATGAATATGATACTGACCCCGTGCTTTACTCCACCATTAGACACATCGATAGGCGGCGAGCGTATGACAGCACAGTTGGTGGGTGTCGAGGTGGTCGACGGACAGTATAAGTTCGACTTCACACTCCTAAAACGTTTCATCGATGAGGCCAAAAAATGCGGAATCAAGTATTTTGAGCATTCGCATCTCTTCACCCAATGGGGTGCCAAGCATGCGCCCAAAATAATGGCCACAGTAAACGGCAAATATAAGAGGATTTTCGGTTGGGAAACCAAGGCCTCGGGCAAAAAGTACACCGAGTTCTTACGTACATACCTGCCCGAGCTTCTGAGCTTCTTAAAATCACTCAACATCGATAAAAAGTTCCTTTTCCACGTATCGGATGAACCGTTCCCGAGGATGAAGGAGGACTACTGCAAAGCCAAGGCCATTGTTCGTGAAATTTTGGACGGATATATGTGCGGTGATGCTTTATCGCACTATGAGTTTTACGAGGATGGCACAGTTACAACACCTATAGTCGCAACCGACTTTATTCACGACTTCAAGGAAAAATGTAAAAATCTTTGGGCTTATTACACGGGTAACCAAAGCTGTGACGGAATGAGCAACCGCAAAATAAACTGCTCACCTGAGCGTAACCGAATGCTTGGCATACAGTTATACACCTATAATGTAAAAGGCTTTTTGCATTGGGGATACAACTTTTACTACGATAGGTTAAGCTACGGCCTGTTTGATCCCAAAACTGAGCCATGTCTTTATTGCGGAACACATTCGGGCACATCGTTCTTTGTCTACCCTGCCTCAGACGGAAGCTGTATTCAATCCATCCGTCAAAAGGTTTTTTATGACGGACTCAATGACATGAGAGCCTTGCAGTTGCTCGAAAGCAAAATAGGCCGTAAGGAAACCTTGGCCTTCCTCGAAAAGCATTACGGTGACGTTGACTTCCACACCGCCGCCGAATCCGAAGATAAATTCCTCAACTTCCGCGAAGCTTTGAATCAAAAGATCTGCGAATCGGTAAAGTAATCCTCGTAGTGGAGAACGGTGTTCGCCCGTCGCCTCCCTCCTAGAGGGCGGTGGCATTTTCGCAGAAAATGACGGGAGGAGTCACTCCCTCAGTCAGCTTCGCTGACAGCTCCCTCCAAGAGGGAGCCAAGTCCCCTACCATTAAACAACAATTAAACACAAAACAGAAAGGTGATAAAAAATGGAAACAAAAGCTTATAATCTTATTGAGCCTAAGGATCTTGCCAAAGACACCACAATTAACCTGCAGGTGTGTGAAAGCGAGGTCGATATGTACTGGCGTGTGGCCATCGACATTCTCGAGGTCATCGAGGCCAACAACAAAGCAGGCCAGCCTACCGTTATGGTCGTACCTTACGGACCGCTTGGTCCTTACGCACGTCTTGTCTACCTTGTAAATAAGTACCGTGTATCTTTGAAAAACTGTGTATTCATCAATATGGACGAATACATGGAAAATGAGACCGATTATATCGACGAGAACGATCCTCTGTCGTTCAGAGGCGGTATGAACAGAATATTCTACTCGCTTATCGATGACGAGCTGAACCTTCTGCCCGAAAACCGTATATTCCCCGACCCCAAGCACCCCGAAAAGGTAATGGAAACAATAGAGAAATACGGCAAGTTGGATATGGTGTTCGGCGGTGTGGGTATCAACGGACACTATGCCTTTAATGAGCCGCCCGAGGCAGGAGAAAAGTGCACAAACGAGGAATTCTTGAACCGTCCCACCCGTGTGCTTAAAATAACCCGTGAAACCAAGACCATCAACGCATTTATGAACTGCGGCGCCGACCTTGAGGCTATCCCCGAGTACTGCATCACCGTCGGTATGAAGGAAATGTTTAAGGCTAAAAGGGTCATTATGTGTATGCCCCGTGATTGGAATGCAGGCGCACTCAGAAAGGTGCTTCACGGCGACATCACCTGCCATGTTCCCTGTTCGCTGTTCCGCAACCATCCCAATGCTACTTTATATGCGGCCGAGGTTGCAACCGCCTGCCCGATACCTAAGATAAGAGTTTACAATAAGTAATATGAATGATTTGCTCATAAAAAACGCTAAAGTCGTTTTGTCCGACACCGTGCTTGACAGCGCTTCGGTGTTGGTCAGTGACGGCAAAATCAGGGAAATAGATTGCGGCACCTGTCCCGACGGCGTTAAGGTGCTTGACGCCAATGGCGGTTACCTGCTCGCAGGCTTCATTGACACCCATGTTCACGGCGGCGGCGGTGCCGATTTCATGGAAGGCACAGTCGAGGCTTTCCGCACCGTAACCGAGACCCATTTAAAGCACGGTACAACCATGCTTGTCCCCACAAGTATGACCGCCACACCCGAAGAACTTGAAAACTTCGTCAAGGCCTATCTTGATTTTTTGAAAACAGACCGCAAGGGTGCCAAAACTTTAGGTCTCCACCTTGAAGGCCCTTACCTTTCGGGTGCAGGCGGAAAGTTCAAGGGTGCACAGAGAGGCGACCTTTTACGCTTCCCCGATATGGATGAGATCAAGAGCCTTATGGAGCTGTCAGAGGGGCACATCATCCGTTGGGACACCGCACCCGAACTGCCGGGTGCCGAAGAGTTTGCGGAATACTTAACTGAAAAAGGTGTACTTTGTTCAATGGCTCACTCGACCGCTACGACCGATCAGGCCGAAACGGGTATCAACGCAGGCTTTTCCCACGTAACCCATTGCTATAATGCCATCACGACCTACCACAAGGACGGTCAGAAGGTGCTTGACGGTGTGGTTGAAGCAGCCTATCTTAATGACGATGTTGTTATTGAACTTATCTGTGACGGTTGCCATATTCCAAAAGGCGTGGTAAGGCTTGCGCTGAAAATTAAGGGTGCCGAAAAGGTCTGCGCCATTACCGATGCTATGCGGATAGCCGGCACCGATATGAAAAAGGGCTATCTTGGAACGCCCACCTGCGGCAATGAGGTCATTGTGGATGACGGCGTTGCCAAATTGCCCGATTTGTCCTCGTTTGCAGGCAGTATTGCTACCACCGACCGTTGCTTGAGGGTGTTGTGCCGTGACTACGGTATCAGTATCTGTGATGCATCAAAAATGCTGTCGCTTGCCCCTGCCAAGTTGCACAAGATAGACCAATTTTACGGAAGCATTAAGGTTGGAAAGATTGCCGACCTTGTAATTATCAATCAAAATTTCACCGTAAAGAATGTCATACTGGACGGAATCAAGAGGGTTTGAAAATATACAAATTGGGTGTAATCAGTTCAGGCAGACACCATGGTATAGACAAAATACTTGTTCAGAATTTTGTTGATGTCATCCGTGGCAACGCAAAATCCTGTGCAACGCTTGAAAGCGGTATTTTGAGCGCTAAAATGTGCCTTAAAGCCAAAGCCTCGGCACAAAATTTTGAGTTTTACGAAATTTAACATTTAATCCTCAAAACAGCCTTCGGGCTGTTTTGTTTTTTAGCTGAATTTCAACTCGCACAAATGAAGCCTCAATAATCGGTCTTTCGTTGACAAGATGGGCTGTTTGTGTTATTCTAATTATTAAAGAAAATAGCTTGCTATTGTGTTAAAACGAAGGGACGGTGATAAGCTTGAACGAACGGCGTATGCTCTCTTTGATGCCTGAAAAGCTTAATAAGCTATTATCTGAAAAAGACCTGCTTTGCGGCAAAACACTGATTTTCGCCGAGGCTGATATGAATATGCAGTGCGAGTTTAAGCATCACGTTCTGATACTTACAGACAAGGCCTTGATAATAGGTACTGCTAACCAAATAACACCCGAGCTTGTGAAGAATGTTCCGTCGCCTAAGCGTGAGAGGAATTGGAGCAGCTATGACTTTGAAAGCTACGCAGTAAGCCGTCTCAGTAAGCCTGCAACCGATTCGCTGGTCGTAGGCGGCATATTAAGGGTGGAAATTGACGGTGTGGAGCGTCCTTTATGTGCCTACACCAACGCCTACAAGGGCGCTGTCAGTCGGCTTTGCGAGCTGTTAAGGCTTTTGAGTGAGGGCAAAGAGATACCCGAGGAAAAGCTGTACCGTGAGGAACGGATCGAGAAATGTCCCAAATGCGGACATCGCTACCCCAACCCCAACCGCAAGGTATGTCCAAAATGCATGGACAAGCGTCGGATATTCTTTAGACTTGGCTCGTTTTTCAAGCCGTTTATTCCGCAGATACTTCTGATGTGTCTCATGAGCGTGCTGACCGCCGTAATGTCAACGGTATGGCCGTATCTCAACGGCAGTATTTTATATGACGGAATACTGGGTAAAAACCAAAGTGTCTCAATACTGTCCAAGCTCCCGTTTAAGGATTTTGCTGTACTTTTAGGTCTGCTTGCCCTCACAATGGCAGGCTGTAAGCTGCTGCAACAGTTTTTCGGCATTATTCAGGGCCGTGCCGTTGCCAAGGTCGTACCCACCGTTGTCAGCACCATTAAGAAAAAGGTGTTCGGCTCGATACAGTCCTTGTCGGTGTCGTTTTTCACCAACAAACGCACAGGCGGACTCATGACACGTATCACCTCGGACGCTAATCAGGTATCCGACATATTTATTGACGGCATCCCCTATGTTTTGCCCAATCTCTTCACGCTGTGCTTCTCGTTTATTGTAATGTTCACGACCAACTGGGTATTGGCTCTGACAGCAGTAGTATCCTTGCCGATAGCCGCTGTAATAAGCGTTAAGCTCCAACCTAAAATGTGGCATTATAACAGTAAAATGCATCAGACCTCAAGAGACTACCGTGCAAGATTTAATGACAACCTTGTTGGTGCACGTGTTGTCCGTGCCTTTGGAATGGAGGCACATGAGGATAAGTCTTTGGGCACAGAAAACGACCGCACCTATGAAGCACAGTACAGCGCCATGAAGTTTGACATAAAATTCAGCGCACTGTACGAAATTGCCAAATCGCTGACCGCTCTGCTGGTGTGGGGCGTAGGTGTGTGCTTTGTTTTGGCCGTATTTAAGCCTCAGATGAGCTACGGTGAATTATTGACCTTTACCGGCTATGTTTCCTTACTGGGCGACCCTGCCAACTTCTTTGCGCATATATTCCGTTGGTGGTCATCCTCCATGAACTCAGCGCAACGTATTTTTGAGATAATCGATGCCAAGCCCGATGTAGTTGAGGCTGCCTCTACCGTTGAAAATAAAGATGTCAAGGGTGAACTTAAGCTCGAAAATGTCACCTTTGGATATGAGGAAAACCGAGAGGTTATAAAGGACATTTCACTCACTATAAAGGCTGGTCAGATGCTCGGTATCGTAGGAAAATCGGGTGCAGGCAAATCCACATTGGCCAACCTTATCACAAGACTTTATGACCCTGATTCGGGTCATATTTACCTCGACGGTATCGATCTGCGTGACATGTCCTTTGCCGATATCCGTCGGTCGGTGGCATTGGTAAGTCAGGAGACCTATATTTTCAGAGGTACCATTTTCGATAACATCGCTTATGCCAACCCCGAGGCCGACCGCCGAGCCGTACTGAGTGCCGCCTATGCCGCTTTTGCTCACGATTTCATCTGCAAGCTACCCGACGGCTATGACACTCTTGTCGGGACGGGTGGACGAAGCCTTTCGGGCGGAGAAAGACAAAGAATATCTATTGCCCGTGCCATTCTCGCCGACCCCAAAATTTTGATCTTGGACGAGGCAACTGCCGCAGTAGATACCGAGACAGAGCGCAATATTCAATCGGCGCTGGAGAGCTTGAAGGAAGGCAGAACTACCCTTTCCATTGCGCACCGAATCTCAACCTTGAGGGACGCCGACCAACTTATTGTCATTGAGGATGGCAAGCTGGTCGAGGAGGGTACCCATGACGAGCTTATACGAAAAAAAGGAACCTATTTCAAGCTCGTACAGATCCAGAATGAAGCACTTAAATTCCGTGGAATAGGTGAATGAAAGGAGTGACCGCTTTGAAGGACAATATTTTGAAGACCGAGGGAGAAAAGGTCGACAAGCTGCTTGCGATGAATATTTTAACCCCTGATAATGCCCGATTTTACGAAACTGTTGGTGGATTTGTTGCCGTTTCGGTAAATGGCCAAGACCACGGTCACATCAATATAATCCGTACCTTTCCGCTAAGCGACGCTGATGAATTCTTATCAGTAAGATCGCCTGACGGCAAGCAGGAGGAGCTCGGTCTCATTGAAAAGCTTTCTGATTTTGATGAAAAGACCGTAGAACTGATATCAAAACAGCTAAAGCTCCGTTATTTTATGCCCAAGATAACCAAGATAATCGCCGTTAAGGAGGAGTACGGCTACACCTATTGGACGGTGGAGACCGATAAGGGCAATGCCAAATTTGCCAGCTCTTCGGGTTCGGCAGGTGCTGTTATACGTCACGGCAGCGGAGTTATTGTAAAGGACTCCAACGAAAACCGTTATATTATTGAGGATCTTGAGAAGCTCAGCGATAAGGAGCTTAAAAAGTTAGATCTTTATTTGTAAAGGACAGTTATGAATCTAAACATACCTCTTCCAAAAGCTTTAAGCGAACGGCTCAAAGCACATACCGACGAAACACCTGTATACTGCGTTCGTCCCGATATTGATCTCGACGGACAGTTTACCGAAAGCTTTTACGTCGGTGCCACCAAGTCGATTCTGTTCACATTCTACGGCGAACAGCAAAATTTAATAAGCATTGCCGACTGTGAAAAGGTACAGATACGCAGTCAGATCGACAGCGGACTTTTGACCGTTACCAAA
This sequence comes from uncultured Eubacteriales bacterium, assembly GCA_964424555.1. Taxonomy (GTDB): domain Bacteria; phylum Bacillota; class Clostridia; order Oscillospirales; family Acutalibacteraceae; genus UMGS172. Next base: position 28,015 of record CAYRIX010000005.1, on the reverse strand, counting down.
AGCGGTGACGAGTACATTGTTGCTCGTTTCACTCGAAGCTCCTCGACCCAGATGGCCTGTTTGGCAAGAGGCGTGAGGCTGTTTATCGACGGCAAAACCGACCGTGTTATTACAAACAATGACCGAGAGAAAAGCTGTCCCCTCTGTGGCCGAGTGCTTAACGGTGCGGGACATTGTCCCAAATGCAACAAAAAAAGCCGAAGCGTTAGCAGAGTCCTTGATATCTGCCGTCCGCATTGGCCGATATTGGGTCTGATCTTTGCAATAATGCTGACACTTACAGCCGTAAGTCTCGGGCAGCAGTTTTTGGTGCGCTGGTTTGTTGACGGATATCTGTCGGCAGGCGAAGGCACCATAAAAGACATTGCGCTCTTTATTTCAATCTACCTGTGCATAACGCTGATTACAATGTTCGGGCATCTTTTGCGGTCCTTTTTGGGTAGCCGTTTGGGAATGAAGATAAGCTATCAGCTCCGTTCCAAGCTCAGTACCCATATTCAAAGCTTATCGATGTCGTTTTTACACAAACGTAATACAGGGGAACTGCTTGAGCGTGTTTTCAGCGACACCATGAATATCAGAACCTTTTTTACCAACAGCTTCTGCAACATGTTTTCACAGTTGGTGACCTTGATAGCCTTGGCAATACTTATGCTGGTGCTTAATTGGAAGCTTGCACTCGCCGCTTTTGTTTTTGCACCGCTGATACTTATCTTTGCAAGAACCTTCTGGCCCTACATACGAAAAATATACCACCGTCAGCGACGCAAGGGCGACCGCACGCAAAACAAGCTTCAGGATGTTTTGTCGGGAATCAGAATCGTAAAATCCTACGGACGTGAGGAGTCGGAGATAAAGCAGTTTGATGCGCTGAATGATGAATTTGCCGCTGTTCAGCGAAGAAATGAAAAATTTTTTGCCACAGTTTTCCCCATACTGTCATTACTTCTGTCGTTCAGCACCTATATCATAGTATATATAGGCGGTTTAGATGTTCTCAACGGTGAGATGACACCGGGAAGTCTTATGCAGTTTGTATCCTACACAGGCATGCTGTTAGGCCCTTTAAGCTGGATGTCATTTTTGCCGAGGCAAATAGTAAACATGACCACCAGCCTTGACCGAATCTATGATATTCTTGATGAAAAGCCCGAAATCGTCGCTTGTGAGAACGCCGTCAAGCGAGACATCGACGGTAATGTTTCCATAAAAGATGTCGTGTTTGGCTACAACTCACACGAGCTGGTGCTTGACGGAATAACCCTTGATGTAAAGCAGGGCGAAATGATTGGCCTTGTCGGTGCATCGGGTACAGGTAAATCAACGCTTATCAACCTTATCATGAGGTTGTACGATGTTAATGAGGGAAGCATATCGGTTGACGGTATTGATATAAGAAGCTATGACCCTGCCGATTATCACCGACAAATCGGCGTCGTACTGCAGGAGACATTTTTATTTGCAGGCACGGTGCTTGATAACATCCGCTTCGCCAATCCCGACGCTTCGCTCGAAGATGTCATAAAAGCAGCCAAAAGCGCCAATGCACATGAGTTTATCTGCAGGCTACCTGACGGATACAACACCTACATTGGCGAAAAAGGTCACATGCTGTCGGGCGGTGAAAAACAGCGTATCGCCATCGCCCGAGCCATTCTTGGTGACCCCAAGATACTTATTCTCGATGAAGCGACATCTGCACTCGATACCGAAAGCGAATATCAGGTTCAGCAGGCCCTTGAACGGTTGCGCAAGGGCAGAACGACCTTTGCCATTGCCCACCGACTGTCCACCCTGCGTTGTGCCGACCGAATTGCGGTCATAAACGACCACCGAATTGCCGAGCTTGGCAGTCACAACGACCTGCTAAAACAAAAAGGTATATACTTTGGCCTCGTTATGGCTCAGCTTGAAATGAACGGAAGAAGAAACAAGTAACTTAAAACGCTTTCTCACATTGATAATTGTTATTAAAATCGAATTAGTGTTAAAGAAAAAAAGCTCGGCAGGGACTTCCCTGCCGAGCTTTTTGAATTTTACATCCACTATTCTTTTAATCGGTTTTAAATATACCATAAATCTATATCTTTTTCAAATAGTATATCAAAAGCGTTTACTGAAACGACCGTGAGAGCATTTTCTCACCCGAAGGTTCAAAATATTTACGACAGTTGTGTCACCAGATCCGAACACCTTCAATATGGATAAATCTTGCAACATCGTAGTCATAAGCGTCCAACGGCTTATCCAGCACATCATATGTGTGCGCCGCCACCAATATCCTCGGTTGCACCGCCACAATGACGGGCGTATGATAGAAATCGCCGTTTGAACGGCCTAATTGCACAATATCACCGACCATTATTTCATTTTGGGATACCTCTCGTCCAAACGGACCGACCGAAGTATTGTTGACAAGAAAATCGTATAGATACTCAACACCCGTCCACGACGGTGTACGGTCATTGGCCGAGCGATAAAACCACCCTACCTCAGGTGTGTAATTCATGACACCTGCTCCTGCATATATGCACTGTGAGGCGAAATTGGTACAATCGCCCCCGATATCTTGAAAGTCGTAAAATGCAGGATTGCGCCCTAACGCCCACTTCCTCGCATATGACACCGCCCACGAACGGTTATAAGCCACCTCTCTCATAAAATAACCCCCTTTTTCTACATACTATGCAAGACAGAAAAACGGGTAACGGTGAACATGACTCCACCGTTACCCGTTTTAACTTTATTCAAACTTTTTTAACGCATTATAACAGCCAATCAGGACTTTACTATCACCGCTACTCCATCGGGGATAGCTGTGACTGTAACCTCATCACGGCCCAATATTTCTTTGGCCTTTTGCATTGCCTCACTAATGGAATGTGCAGGAATCATATGCATGGCCCGAACGGTATCATCAGGCATTTCCGACACATAAACTACACTTGCCTTTAGCAGAATACGGGTCAGTATTTGTGTCATCCATTGGTCAGGCAGGGTCTCAAGTCGACCACGTGCCATCAGCTCATCCATGATGTTTGAAAGGCTCGGCTCGTCAGCCATTTGGTGATAAAAATGATCGCCTCCGACACCGTCGTTGCACTTCGCCATCATGATAATTACTCCGCCGTCCTTAACGGTTACCTCGGCCGCCGTCATACCCTTGACCGACTGATAAACATTTTGGTCCAGCGGATATCCGCCATTGGTAGTCAACACTATATCTGCAGGCATAGCTTTAGCACCGCAAAGCTCACTCAAAAATTCAGTACCCTTTTTATGTGCCTCGAAGGTATCGCCTGCGACAGCATAAATAACCTTCTTCTCGGCATTGAGCACAACATTGACCACATAGCTGAGCTTTGCCTTTTCAGCCGCCCACAGCATATCACGGTGAATGGGATTTCCCTCTAAAATGCCTGTTCTGGCTTTAGGGTCGGCAATAAACTCGGCGCAATGATTGGCGAGCACCGTCTTGCGTCCGCAGACACCTGGCAAAACACTCTTTCTGCCGCCCGAAAAGCCTGCGAAAAAGTGCGGCTCGATAAAGCCCTCGGCTATAAGAAGGTCGGCATTGACGGCTATGGAATTGACCTCGCAATCACCACCCGACGGCAGACGACCGATATGCACAAGCTTTTCACGCTCATCACAGTCATGCACATAAATATTGACCTGCTTTAAGACCTCCTCACCAAACTTGTCAACGAGCTCATCCTTTGTTGTTCCTCGGTGACAGCCTGTTGCAATAAGGATAGTGATCTCAGCATCGGGATTGACCTGCCTTATCTCCTCGAGCATCGGAGGAATTATGACCCTGCTCGGCACAGGGCGGGTGTGGTCACTTGCTATAATGACAATATTTTTCTTGTTCCTTGCCAACTGAGACAATTTAGGCGAACCGACAGGGTGTTCCATTGCCTTTTTCACAAGCTCCTCAGCCGTCGAGTCGGGCTTGTACTCCTCTATGGATGACTCTAACACTCCAATAAGCTGTCTTTCATCGAAATCATACTCCAAAAACTCCTTACCGTAAGGAAAGCTAACCTTTGCCATGTTTTATCCTCCTTAGCACCGTTATGATTAACGGTATTAAAATAAGTTGTAGAATTATACCAAGCGCAGCATCAATAAAACCGCCTGCGACAAACATTGAAAAGGTGAAAGGCTTGCCACCTACACCCAGCAGAACCGCCTTGGCAGCACCCCATACTACACGTCCCGAAAGCATTGCGACAATAAGGCTTATATACACACCTACAATGCTCTTTTGCTTGAAGCCACGGTAAACCAAACCAATAACCAAGCCGTAAGTAAACAGCTCCAACGCCATCCATACCGCCTGAGGGTAAATGTTAGGCATTCCGAAAACTGCCCAACGCAAAAAAGGCATTACAAGCCCAATAAAGCCCCCGTAATACGGACCGCATAAAAGTCCGCACAGCATTACAGGGAAATGCATCGGCAACAGACTGTCTCCTATCTCCTTGGCCTGCATTGTGAGTAACGGCAAAACCATGCCTATGCTCAAAAACACCGCCGAGAGCACCATTTTGTTTATTGCATTGCTTTTCATCAAATTTCCGACTCCCGTTTCGTGAAGTTTTTTCCATATTAGATCCGCATAATTGAGATGCTTTATCGTCGATAACCGACGCATATTTTTACTCAGCTTAACCTGACTTATCTATTTTACAGCCGTTATTAGCCTGAATGCCTGATATGCAGTATTTGAAAGATTACGGTAAGCATTATCGGTATTCAGTGCCTCTTCAAGCTCCATCGCAGCAGGTGTTATAGAAAAATAAGCATCAATGCCAAAGCGGTTGCATATTTCGGCATCATCGGTAACACAGCCTGCAAAGGCGATAACGGGCTTGCCGTGCTTTTTGGACAGCTTCGCAACACCTATAGGAGCTTTGCCCATTACGGTCTGAGAATCAAGTCTGCCCTCACCCGTCACTATTATGTCGGAGGATTTTATGTATTCCTCAAGCCGTGTCTCCTCCAGAACTATCTTGACACCCGACTCCAAAGTGGAATTAGTGAACGACAAAAAAGCAAAACCCATGCCGCCTGCCGCACCTGCGCCGTTATAGTTCATATCGGCCTTGTCAGATGCTTTTTTAGCCAACACAGCATAATTATGCAGCCAACCGTCCATCAATTCGACGTCTTGCGGGGTTGCTCCCTTTTGAGGGCCAAACACAGCACTGCAGCCGTAGCTTCCGCACAAGGGATTTGTAACGTCACAGGCAATACGGAAGGTACATTCATAAAGCTCAGGCAAGGTATTTTCAGCAGAGATCGAAGCAAGTCTCTCAAGCCCCTTAGCACCGAGCGGTATGGGATTACCGTCGGCATCAAGAAATTTAAAACCCAAGGCTGAAAGCATTCCTGTGCCGCCATCATTGGTAGCACTGCCGCCGATACCCACGATAAAGCGTCGGCATCCCCTTTTAATTGCATCCTTTATTAGCTCACCCACACCGTATGTGGTGGTATAGAGCGGGTCACGCTTATCGGTTGGGACAAGTGTAATACCTGCCGCAGAGGACATCTCTATTACAGCAGTTTTGCCATCGTTCAATATGCAGTATTGCGCTGTCACCGGTGATTGCAACGGACCCATAACCCTTACAGACACCTTTTTGCCACCGAGTCCCAGTGCCAACGCATCGACCGTTCCCTCGCCGCCGTCGGCCAACGGGCGCACAAAAACCTCAGCCGTGCTGTCAAGCTTCAGAACAGCAGACCTAACAGCCTCGCCTGCCTGTAAAGAGGTAAGACTACCCTTAAACGAGTCTATAGCCACCAAAACACGCATTTTATCATCTCCGAAAGTGACCGTAAGATTATATATCTGAAATCAGTTGATTATACGCTTCAATTTACTCTGACCGTTGTTATTATAACACAACAGTATATAAAGAGCAAGTGAAAGACTGATACGAAGGCTAATACGAAAGCTAAGTAAAAGCAGAGCCCCGACCTAAAGGTCGGAACTCTGCTTTTTGGAAAGGGTGTACGAATTAGATGCCCTTTGAATTTTCTGTCTATGTGTTTGAACCCACGTAAAAGTTAACCGTAAAACCCAAAAAATGATAATAGAACTTGAAATATGGAAAAGGCAAACAATGCTATTGAAACGAATTTTAAAATCTTTGCTATTGGATAACGTCCTTTTGTTTCAAAAAAGTTCCCAAAAAAGAACAAAGATAATAACAAAGGAAAAAACATTATAAATGCCAATATTCCCTGCACCGATTGGGAAAATACAACATCTTCAATTACTTCACTTTGAACCATAGAACTCAGCAAAGAAAAAACTATAATAAACAAAATGAAAACTAAAATACTTATTATAGCGATAAACAAATTTTTGTCTAATTTTTTCATTTGTTATTCTCCTTTGCGATGTTTAATGATGCTATTAACATCCGTTTGATTTCTTCGGCAAGTGAAAGCAAACTATCAAAATTATAATCAATTAAGTTCGTTCTTTTCAAGAGCGTAAGCCAATAAATGCTTTCACCTGTTTCTTTAAGAGAAATATGTAATTTAGAAATAAAATCAGCTTTACTGTTACCATAAATAGCTTCATTTATGTTAGCACCAACACTTGTGGCAGAGCGTAGTAATTGCTTTGCAATAGTTGTATCTTTTTCTGTTTTAGAAAATTCCTCGTAGAATAAAACGATTTGTGTTGCAAAATCAAGTAATTTTTCAAGTAGCGGACTATCATCGTGCTCACCTCTAAGTGAATTATATCATAATTCACTTTTTAAATCAACGCTTTGCGTAGCAAAGCACCTTTTCTTTTATCTCTTCTCTCTTATCTATTATCTAGAAACGACAATTTTAGAGAAGAGAGAAGAACGAAAAGAGAAAAGTTAAGAGAACAAAAAGAAACGACAATCTTCTTGTCGAAAATTGTCGTTTCTTTTTGGCCCGCTCGAAGGGATGATTCCGCTTAAGGCTTCGCCTTGCGTAATCCGTCCTTGTGGCTTAGCCACTTCGGACTTCGAGGCTAAAAACAGTCCCCCGGACTGTTTTTTAAACGCCTCTCACCCTCTCAGGGTTCGAATCCCTCCAAACGAAAAAACAGAGCCCCGACCTAAAGGTCGGAACTCTGTTTTTGGCCCGCTCGAAGGGATTCGAACCCCCGTCCTTCAGAATCGGAATCTGCTGCGATATCCAGCTTCGCTACGAGCGGTAATATTAAGCTATTCTCTCTCCCCGCCCGTCACAATCGAAATCTGCTGCTAAACCTACTTCGCTACGAGCGGTAATATTAAGCTATTCTCTCTCCCCGCCCGTCACAATCGGAATCTGCTGCTAAACCTACTTCGCTACGAGCGTAAAGACATAATACAGCGGTATCACTCAACCTCCGGTGCCGATGAGACGTTATCGGGAGCGCTTGCATCAGAGGACACCCCGTCATTCATATATGGGTCTGCCACAACAGCCTCAATAAAATCATTGGCATGAGACGAGTGCTTTCTGACATCACCCTTACTTTCAATAGCAGTTCCGCTGACATTTCGGCGCATAAGATAATAATCAAAGGTGTCGGTATAGCCTTCACTGACAGTATCAAAAGCCGCATCAAATACCGTACCGTTCAGCTTATAGGCCGTGCCGTTATAGTCAGGCAGGCTTAATGAATTGTCCAAAAAGTCGTCTCCGAACGAGCCAGAAAGATCTTCATATGCACCTGTGTCAACGATATAAACGATGGCCTCCTCGTTTTGGAACTGACCCAACAGTCTTGTTGCACCGTCGGTATCGGTCAGTCTTTGGTCATCAGGAATAGAGCAATTTATCACCAGCACCTCGACCTTGCCGTCTCCGTTATAGTCTTCACAATATTGCTCGGCAACGATTGCAAGATTTTCACTCATTGTGCTGTTGGCATATGTCTTAAAGTACATAACTATGGTCATATCATAGTCGGTCTTGGTGGCGCACTGAGTCAGACCGACGGTTAAAATAACTGCCACGATCAAAATAAAACCGATGGTATATTTACTGTAATACCAAAAGTTTGATATCCTGCTCTTTGCAGACTGCTGAACAACGTCCTCTCCCGAAGCCTCGGGTCGGTATTCCTTGGGATTTTCGTTGAACGCTTCTTTTTGCCTTTTTAGCTCAATAAGCTCTTTCTGTCGTGCTCTCTGCTCCTCAACCGAATTCAGCTGTTTTCTTTTATCCGCCATCATAAACTCCCTTTCGGTTGAATTTAAGATATTGTACCACAATTCGATCTGTTTTACAAGTGGTGTTTTAAAAGTGTAACACAAAACCGCCGTTTTTTAGGACAGCGGTTCTGTGTATGGCATTTATTTCAGAAAGGAAATTATTTCTTAGGATGGCAAGCATCGCATGCACCGCAGTTTCCGCCGCAAGAGCAGGATGACTTGCCTTTTTTCTTGTTGCGTATGCCCACAACAACTATCGCTATAACGATAGCCGCTATGACCGACGCAATTATAATAGTTGGAATCATACTATCAAGCCTTTATCGAAAGTTTATCGGATTTGTACTTATTGGGACGAACAAGGAAGAACAGCAATGCGGCAAGTACGATGAATGCAACGACCGTTCCGATACCGAATGCACCTGTGGCAATAAGCATACCGATCTGATAAACGATAAGCGAAACTGCGTAAGCAAGCACGCACATATACGCAATAGCGAATACCGACCATCTCCAGTTGTTCATCTCTCTCTTAATTGCACCCATTGCAGCAAAGCAAGGTGCACACAGGAGGTTGAATATCATAAATGAGAATCCTGCAATGCCGCTGTTTCCAAAGAACTCGGTAGCGATGACACTGTACATCTGAGCATCGCCCTCCATAGCAAGATCAGCGCTACCCATGGAGGAAAGTGTACCGAAGGTGCCGACGACCTCTTCCTTAGCAACAAGGCCGAGAACGGTAGCAACAGCCGACTGCCAATTACCGAAGCCTAATGGCTTGAAGATCCATGCGACAGCATTGCCAACGACTTCAAGTATGGACTTTCCTGCGTTTTCCTCGGTGATATAATGGAAACCGCCCTCAAAAGAAAGGGAATTAAGTATCCAGATAATTACACTGGCGGCAAGGATAACAGTACCTGCACGCTTGATGAATGACCATCCACGCTCCCAAGTAGCTCTGAGAACATTTGAAGGCACGGGCGCATGGTAAGCAGGCAGCTCCATAACAAACGGAGCGGGGTCACCGCTGAAGGGCTTGGTCTTTTTAAGTATGATACCAGAAACGATAACAGCGGCAACACCAATGAAGTATGCGGCAGTTGCGATCCAAGCACTTCCTCCGAACAATGCACCTGCGATCATTCCGACAATGGGCATTTTTGCACCGCAAGGAATAAAGCCTGTAGTCATAATGGTCATCTTGCGGTCACGGTCCTGCTCGATGGTACGTGAGGCCATGATTCCGGGGACTCCACAACCTGTTGCGACCAACATGGGAATAAAGCTCTTACCTGAAAGGCCAAACTTGCGGAAGATTCTATCCATGATAAAGGCAACACGGGACATATAACCGCAGTCCTCAAGCATGGAAAGAAGCAGGAATAGAATAAGCATCTGAGGAACAAAACCGAGAACGGCTCCGACACCACCAACGATACCGTCGGCAACAAGGCTTACCAGCCAGTCGTAGCAACCAATGCTCTCAAGTCCTGAGGTTACAGCAGGAACTATCCACTCGCCGAACAAGGTGTCGTTCATGAAACCGACTGTCCAGTCACCGATAGTGCCGATGGAAATGGTATATACCAGCCACATCATAACGGCAAAAATGGGCAGTGCAAGGATTCGGTTGGTTACAATACGGTCGATCTTATCCGATATGGTAAGCTTACCTGCCGATTTCTTTTTATAGCAGTTCTTCATTAGACCTGCGATATAGATATATCGCTCGTTTGTGATAATACTTTCGGCATCGTCATCCATTGACTTCTCAACCGCTGCAATATCCGCCTCGATATGAGCAAGCTTATCGGCAGGAAGGCTGAGCTGTTCTAAAACCTTGTCATCACGCTCGAATATCTTGACAGCGTACCAACGCTGCTGCTCTTCGGGCATATTATGTACGGCAGCCTCTTCAATGTGAGCGATGGCATGCTCAACTGTTCCCGAGAAGGTGTGCATGGGAACAGGCTTGCCTGCCTTGGCAGCCTCAACTGCGGCATTGGCAGCGTCCATAATTCCGTCGCCCTTCAGGGCCGAAATCTCAACTATAGTACAGCCAAGCTCTGCACTCAGCTGTTCAACATTTATCTTATCGCCGTTCTTTCTGACAACGTCCATCATGTTGATGGCAATGACAACGGGGATGCCAAGCTCTGTAAGCTGGGTCGTCAAATACAGGTTTCTCTCAAGGTTAGTACCGTCGACGATATTCAGGATTGCGTCAGGGCGCTCATTGATAAGGTAATTACGTGCCACGACCTCTTCCAAGGTATAGGGCGACAGCGAGTAAATACCGGGGAGGTCGGTTATTGTGACCTCCTTATTCTTTTTAAGCTTACCCTCTTTTTTCTCTACCGTAACACCGGGCCAGTTTCCAACATACTGATTGGAGCCTGTCAGTGCATTGAACAATGTTGTTTTACCGCAGTTCGGGTTGCCTGCAAGAGCTATTTTAATGTTCATAGCTATTCCTCTCCTTCTTGTTAGCAGCGGCTAACTGCCAAACCAAAATATACGGGGCGTACGCCCCTTAAAATAATTGACTTAAATAGAAATCACTCTACCTCAACCATTTCGGCGTCAGCTTTTCTCAAAGAAAGCTCATAACCGCGAACGGTGACTTCAACGGGGTCTCCCAAAGGCGCTACCTTACGGATATAAATCTCAACGCCCTTTGTGATTCCCATGTCCATGATCCTGCGTTTGACTGCGCCCTCGCCGTGAAGCTTCACGACCTTGACCGTCTCGCCGACCTTGACCTCTCTCAATGTCTTCATCCCATTTCCTCCTTCAAGACTTTATCACTAAAATCAAATCATGATTTTTTGCGCCATTTCACGACTTACGGCCACCCTGGCCTCTTTAACATTGACTATCAGGTTGCCGCCGATGGTATTGATGACCGTAACATTACCGCCTGCAACAAAGCCAAGATTCTCAAGATGCTTCTTGACCTCAGGCAGACCGCCGATTTTTTTGATTATATTTTCCTCTCCGACAGTTGCAAGTGTTAACGGCATCATCTTTCTTCATCCCCATCTAAGCAGGTTAGCAAACGCTAACCGAAGTCAAAACAAATAAGTTAGCCTTTGCTAACCTCTATTATATTACTACCGTCGACATCATTTGTCAAGAACTTTTTTCTAAATATTTCTAATTTTTTAAGAATTAATAATTATCGGTTAAGGATTGGCAAGCCGACGATTTTGTGTTATACTTTAAGAAAATAATTTATGGGGGTGTAAAATTGAAACGACCTATAGCCGTTTCGCTTTTGGCGGTTGCTGTATGCGCAACAGGTTTTTGGAGCTGTATACACCCTACCGAGCTACCCTCCTTGGAGGTTTTGTTCGGGCAACACAATAATGCGCCTGTAATAACCGAGCTGGGAATACCGTCCCAACAGACCTTTGCCGAAAGTTCTGTCAATTCCCGCAATCCGTGGGATATGGCGTTATTTAACGGTAAGCTTTACATAGGGAGCGGTGATTACGGTGAAAACACAGGTCCTTGCGATGTTTGGCAATACGACCCCGAGGCTGGAGAATGGACAAATTCAGGCACCGTAAATGACGAGGCAATAGCGAATTTTGAAACCGTCAACGGTCAGCTTATCATCACGGGCACCGACCCAAAAAACAGTTGGGAACACGGAAGCTTCTACACGCTCACCGCCGACGGTTGGCAAACCGACCGTTCCGTTCCCTATGGTGTTCACATGTTTGATATAGCTCTGTTTCAGAACAAGACCTTTTACGGAATAGGCAATGCCAATAACGCCCAATCCCCAGTACAGATGACAGCCGACGGTAAAGCCTACATAAACGTGCCGTTCTATATCGGCGACGAGGCATTACTTAATAATCCAAACTACGGATATTCACGTTGCTATAACCTTTTTGAAATCGATAATGAGCTTTATGCTTTTTGTTTTATTAGCCGAGCCGACGGCGACAATATCTACGGTTTTTATAAGTTTGACGGCAACGCCTTCAGACTCGTGTCGCAAATCAGCGACCTAAAGCTTGAACGTTCAAAATCAAACCGTCAGCTACCGTTTAACAAGGCTTTGACCCTTAACGGCCGTTTTTATTTTTCAACAGGAATACTTTACACTACCGAAGATTTTATCAAAGTCGAAAAAATTGCCATCCCAGACGACGAATATGTGCAGGACATGACGGTTGAAAACGGCAAAATGTATGTACTGACCTCAAAAGAGCTTGAAAAAACCGTTCTGGACGAAAACGGAGCATCTCAAAGCAATGTTGTCTACAATAATACTGTATGGGAATACGACAAAACTAAGGGTTTGACAAAAATATACTCCTTTGAGTACGGACTTTCAGCCATGAGCTTTGAGAAGTACAAAAACACCTACTACTTTGGCATTGGACAACGCACCGAGCTAAAGGAGCTCCCCGAAGACTCACCGCTATGGTTAAACGGCACAATAATCAAGGTAGAATTTTAAGCTTTATGAGCGTTAAAAAGCCCCTACCGCTGTCGGGGCTTAAATCTTATTACACATACAAAAAATTAATAATATGAAAATTTTGCCGAGTGATTATTGCTATAAGGAAAATTATGTGGGATAATATATGTGATAAAAATATAATGGCGAAAGCCAATTATATCGGTTTGTCGAAACGCTTTTGGGCATTTTGACATTCTATAATCACTATAAATTAATGGGAGGTATGATGAAATGAATAAAAAAACGAGAAATGCTCTGCTTATTTCAGGGGTAGCGACAGTCGGCATCACGGCATTAGCCGTAATACACCGAGTAACCGCAAAATACCTTATGAAGATAGCACTTGACCGCAAAGCTCCCAAGGCGGTCGACCGTCACAAGAAAAAGCTTATGGGCTCACAAGAGGTCTCCAAGCTTATTGAGGCTATATCGCAAGAGTCTGATAAGCTCAAAAACAGCGACTGTGAGACCGTAAGCATAGCCTCTCACGACGGAATCAGGCTGGTTGGCCATTGGCACGAATGCAAAAACGCCAAGCGAATTGTAATAGCAATGCACGGCTGGAGGTCTAATTGGTATCAGGATTTCGGTGCAATATCCGATTTTTGGCACAGTAACGAATGCTCGGTGCTTTATGCCGAGCAAAGAGGTCAAGGCGACAGTGACGGTGAATACATGGGCTTTGGTCTGCTTGAGCGGTACGACTGCTTTGAGTGGATAAAATGGGTCAATGAGCGTACAAACAGCACCTTGCCGATATACCTCGGCGGTATTTCAATGGGTGCCACTACCGTTTTAATGACATCCGGCTTCAAGTTGCCCGAAAACGTCAAGGGAATAGTCGCCGACTGTGGCTTCTCGTCGCCAAGAGATATCTGGAAGCATGTTGTCGAACGGCATTTCCATGTGCCTTACGGAATATACCGAACGGTTGCCGAGGATATGTACAAAAAGAAAAACAAGGTCACTATTGATTATTCATGTGCCGATGCGTTAAAAAGTTGCACGGTGCCTGTGCTGTTTATTCATGGCACCGACGATCACTTTGTGCCGATAGACATGACCTTTGAAAACTACAAGGCCTGCCCACAGCCGAAAAGACTGTTTGTGGTGCCGGGTGCTGAGCACGGTATGAGCTACCTTGTTGATAAAGACGGTTATGAGGCCGCTGTTAAGGATTTTTGGGCATCCTACGACTCATAATGCTAAAAAAGACATCTCCCTTTTCGATAAAAGGAGATGTCTTTAATTTAATACTTTTATTCAGCTTCAAGCTTAACTCTTAGCCTTTTTCTTTTTAATTACGACAATGATAACAACCGCCGCCGCAATGATAAGAACAGCCACACCTGCAATAATTATGTACACAAGCATCATTCCGTCATCTTCGGGCTCAGGCTGAACCACAGGCTCGGGTTCGGGCTCGGGTTCGGGTTCTTCAACTACGGGCGGTATCTTGAACCAATCGGCATACAGCTTGGTATACATTGTATCAAGTGTGATGGTTTCGGACTCAACAGGCTGAAGCCGTTCCTCATCATAGGTCCAACCGAGGAAACGGTAACCCTCCATTTCAAGCTGAGGCAGGGTGACCTCGGAGTCTCGGTCAGCATAAACGGTATCCACAATAGGAGCAATGCCGCTGTCGAAGCAGAGCATCATTTTATCGGTGTTGGCCTTGAAGTTCTTGTCATATTCGTAAACAAGAACCTCATCAACATATACCTCCGCCTCACCACCGATGGCAATGTAACAGTAGCTTCCGTCGTCGGTCTTGGCATCCCACTCATGGGTAAACTTACCTGTCTGCCAGCCCTTGCCCTCATCGGAAGCATCGTATTCAAGCAATGCGGTCTTTGAACTTTGCAGCTGACGGTCCTGTCCCCACGCACCGCTTGCATTGGAAGCAATCAGAGTAATGCTTCCCTTACTGCTGATGTAATCGACCACCTTATATTTAAAAGTGAATACATATGTTTTGCCCGAGGTAAGCTTTACCTTCTCGCCGTTTTCGTCAATAAGCAATACGGCGGCAGGTGTGCTTTTACCTGCAGAGCCCGTCAGATCATATCCTCTCTGGAAAGAGTAATGCAGTGCATTTTCACTATTGTAGCCTTTAGAGCTTTTAGTAACATATTTATCCGTACCGATAAGACATCTCTTGGTAAAAGTGGCGTTGTCGGGAGCAGGAAAATCATCAACATTATCAAATGTAATAAGCTGAGGAATTATCTCCCACTTGGCATAAAGAGTCAAACTCTCTTTCGGGAAAACAGTTTCGGTATAACGGGTCGTATACTCCTTATCAAACCAGCCTGCAAAATTGCAATTTTCACGGGTCAGCGCAGGCAGGCTAAGTGCATCGCCCTCACGTCCGACCGCAGTTTCCACAGTAGTTCCGTTGTTAGTCACAAATTTTACCGAAACAGCATCTTCAGTGATATCCCACTTGGCATAAAGCTTGGTGCTCAAAGAGCTGGGCATGGTCGTCTTTTTAAAGGCCTTAGTAAACTCGACATCAGTATACCAGCCGGCGAACTCATAAAGGTCACGTGTAGGAGTAGGCAGTTCAACACTCTCACCCGCAAGTGCAAGCACGGTGTCACAATAGCTACCGCCGTTTGAGATGAACTCAATAGACTTGGCAGCTTCGGTACACTCCGTAACGGTTATGTTATCAAATAATATCTTGGTCATATTAGACTCAATATTGGTTTCGATAGACGGGCAGGATGATGAAATAACATTGATAGCAAGACGGTTGTACTCGGGAGATGAGGCAACACCTGCCTTGAATACTACGGTAGAGGTCACCCACTCGGTAGAATCGCCGGGATAGTATGTTGAGCTTGAGAAAGACTTTACCTTAACAAGCTCGTTTCCGCCACCTGTATAACGCACAAGGTTTATAGATGTGGGCGCATTAGCCACGGTATCATCGCCGCCGACCTGTACCACCTTATAGCTTACGGTAACGGCATATACCTTTCCGTCCTTTATGGTAAGATTGCCTTTGGAAGAATTATAGATTTCAAAGCGATCGGTCTGCGAGCTAGACTTTAATACTACTTCAAGCACTTTGCTTCCGTCATCCTCGATAACAGCACCCGACGTGCAGTTGTCAGCCGAAGCTGCAGAATAATAGTTGTCCTCAAAATCGGCAACATATTCCGAGAGCACTGCAGCAGTTGAAGCAGTAGCCGCACTTATACCGACCGAGCAAACGCTCAAAAGCATCATAACAGCCATCAGCACGCAAAGGCTCTTTGCAAAATACTTTTTCATCATTCATCTACCTCTTAAAAACAATATATTTTAAAACTACACATACACAAGCTCAATTATACTTGCAACTTGTCTTCAATGCAAGATAATTTTGTATTTATTCACAAAAAATATTTAATTTGAGAGCAATTTAAATCTTAAATATACAAAACCGAGCAGAATATCTTTGATTTCCTGCTCGGTTTATAGCTTATATGTTTTCTATTCGCTTTTTTAATTGCTCTGCCTGAAGCTTCACCTGACTCGGTGCAGGTCCGCCCAATACAGTTCGGTCGCGGACACATTTGTCAAGGTCGATGGCATTGTAAAGATCGTTGTTGAACAACTCGCAGATCTTTTTGTACTCTTGGAGCGGCAGTTCCTCAAGCGAAGTATTCAGCTCAATGCATCTTGCGACCAGCTCACCCGTTGCCTTATATGCATCACGAAACGGCAGGCCCTGACCGACCAGCCAGTCGGCACAGTCGGTCGCGTTGATAAATCCGAACGATGCGGCCTTCCTCATATTGGCAGCATTGACCTTCATGGTATCAAGCATCGGGATAAAGGCAGTAAGGCACTTTTCGACGGTATCAACCGCATCAAAAATGGCCTCCTTATCCTCTTGCATATCCTTATTATATGCAAGCGGAATACCCTTCATTGCGGTAAGAAGTGTCATACTGTCACCGAAAACTCTGCCCGATTTTCCTCGTACAAGCTCTGCAATATCGGGATTCTTTTTCTGCGGCATGATGGACGAGCCTGTGGAAAATGCATCGTCAAGCTCGACGAATCTGAACTCACCTGAGCACCAAAGGATTATCTCCTCTGAGAAACGGCTGAGATGTACCATTATGATAGACAGCGCCGATGCCAGCTCCAACGCAAAATCACGGTCGGAAACACCGTCGAGGCTGTTTTGGGTCACACCGTTCATATTAAGCTGCTCGGCAACATATTCACGGTCCAAGGGATATGTTGTGCCTGCTAAAGCGCACGAGCCTAAGGGTGATACATTCATTCGCTCACGGCAGTCCTTGATACGGCCAATGTCACGCATGGCCATTTCGGCATAAGCCAAAAGCTGATGTCCGAAAACTATGGGCTGAGCACGCTGCAAATGTGTGTAGCCCGGCATGACGGTCTCGGAATATTCTAAAGCTTTGCCAGCAATGACCGAAGCATACTCTTTAAGCATTTCGACCAAAGTATCGCACTCGTCACGCAAATACAGACGGATGTCCAAGGCCACCTGATCGTTACGGCTTCGGGCTGTGTGCAGACGCTTGCCTGCATCCCCTACACGTCGGGTGAGCTCGGCCTCAATAAAGGTATGGATATCCTCCGAAACATCGTCGAAGACCAACACGCCATTATCAATGTCGTTAAGTATACCTGCGAGACCGTCCAATATCTTAGCACAGTCATCCTCGGGGATGATTCCGCATTTGCCCAACATTTTTGCGTGTGCCATTGAGCCCTCAATGTCCTGACGGTACATACGGCTGTCAAACGGTAGTGACCGGTTGAAGTCATTGGTTCTGGGATCCAGTTCTTTTTTAAATCTTCCTGCCCAAAGTTTCATTTTTCATTGCTCCTATAAGCACATTTTTACCTTCCCCAACGGAGAAGGATAACAAAGATTGACTTCATTTAAAAACCACAAAGCGCAGCGGATGTATTCCGCTGCGTTGTGTATATAATTTATTACTTGCCGAGCTTCTCGTTCAGCTTTGCCTGCACCTTGATGGGCAGACCAAACAGGTTGATAAAGCCTGCGGAATCCTTCTGATCATATGCACCCTCATCGTCACCAAACGATGCGATCTCGTCATCGTAAAGGGAATACGGAGAGGTTACGCCTGCATTGATCATATTGCCCTTGTAGAGCTTGAGCTTAACATCACCGGTAACATTCTCCTGAGTTTTATCAACAAATGCCGAGAGAGCCTCACGAAGCGGAGTAAACCACTGACCGAAGTATACAAGCTCACCGAACTTCTGCGCAACCAGCTTCTTATAGTGAGAGGTATCTCTGTCAAGGGTAATGGTCTCCAAGACCTCGTGTGCCTTGTAAAGGATGGCACCGCCCGGAGTCTCGTAAACACCACGGCTCTTCATACCGACAAGACGGTTCTCAACAAGATCAAGTAGACCGATACCGTTCTTGCCGCCGATTTCGTTCAATGTCTCAACTATCTTAAGGCCGTCCATCTCAACACCGTCAACAGCAGTGGGAACACCCTTTTCAAAGTGGATGGTAACGTAGGTGGGGGTATCGGGTGCCTGCTCAGGTGAAACGCCCATTTCAAGGAAGCCTTCCTTATTATAAAGCGGCTCGTTTGCTGGGTCCTCAAGATCCATGCCCTCGTGAGAGAGGTGCCATACGTTCTTATCCTTGGAGTAGTTGGTCTCACGGTTTATCTTCAACGGGATGTTATGAGCCTCAGCATACTCGATCTCTTCCTCACGGGATTTGATATCCCACTCACGCCAAGGAGCGATGATCTGAAGATCAGGAGCAAAAGCCTTAAGTGTCAGCTCGAAACGAACCTGATCGTTACCCTTTCCTGTACAGCCGTGGCAGATGGCATCGGCATTTTCTTTCTTCGCAATGTCGGCCAAAGCCTTGGCGATGCAGGGACGTGCGTGCGAAGTGCCGAGCAGATAAGACTCGTAATCGGCACCTGCCTTAAGGCAAGGCCAAATATAATCCTCAACATACTCTTTCTTAAGGTCAAGAACATAAAGCTTGGAAGCGCCGGTCTTTAAAGCCTTTTCCTCAAGTCCGTCAAGCTCAGTTCCCTGACCGACGTCACCCGAAACAGCAATAACCTCAGGGTTGTTATAGTTTTCCTTAAGCCAAGGAATGATGATCGAAGTATCAAGTCCGCCCGAATAGGCAAGAACTACCTTTTTTATCTCTTTCATTTTGAATGATCTCCTTTAAAATTTTGCTACAATCAACATTATACACTCCAAAATTAAAAAATCAAGTCCTTTTTTAAAGTTTTTTGCAAAAATATTCATATTTATGCAAAATTAATGAATATTTATAAACTAAAATGCATATTTGGTTACTTTGCCGACAAAATCCACTCTCAACAACCGATTCCATTCCATATATCTATCCACTTTACCGTCTACAGCAAACACAGCACTTTTGTAAACTTTTGTTTGCAAACATTGTGAAATTCACAGTTTGTTTAAATAAAATTCACCCTTTATCTCAACTTTTCGCAACCTGTGGTTTCTAAAATTTCTATTCAAACTTGGTTGATACTTTGAAAGATTTTTGATATTATAATAACGTAAATTGGTTTTGAATATACTTGACTATTTAAAACCTGTATATTTTACCGAATTTCCGTTACAATTATAATAAGGAGTTCAGACTATGACTATTGGTGAAAAAATTACCGAGCTGCGCATTGCAGCAAACATTTCTCAGGAGCAGTTGGCTGATAAGATAAATGTATCCCGTCAGTCGGTATCCAAATGGGAAATGGGTCAGGCATTACCCCAGATCGATAAGGTGCTGCAGCTTTGTGAGCTTTTCGGCATTTCAACCGACGAGCTGTTGCACGACAAGATCAATATACATCCTACCAACCCGACTGAGCCTAGGAAGAACAAGTACTTCGGTACCGACGGCTTCAGAGGAGAGGCCAACCGTGATCTCACCTCCATGCATGCCTACAAGGTCGGACGTTTCTTGGGCTGGTACTATTCCTCCGAGCTTTCGGGATGTACTAAGGCTAACTACCGTCCGAAGATCGTCATTGGTAAGGACACCCGACGTTCAAGCTATATGCTGGAATACTCCATTGTTGCAGGTATCACTGCTTCGGGTGCTGACGCATATATGCTTCACGTCACCACCACACCCAGCGTTTCCTATGTCACCCGTCAGGATGAGTTTGACTGCGGTATTATGATTACCGCTTCACATAATCCGTTCTACGATAACGGCATCAAGGTCATCAATCGCTACGGAGAAAAGCTTGACGATAACACCACCGCTTTGATCGAGGCTTATATTGACGGCGATATGAAGGCTCTCGGCATTAACGGAAACGACCTGCCCTTGGCGGTGCGTGACCGCATCGGATGTATTGTTGACTATGTTGCAGGACGTAACCGTTATGTTGCATATCTCATTTCGCTGGCATCCCATTCCTACAAAAACCTTCGTATAGGCCTTGACTGTGCCAACGGTGCTTCGTGGATGATCGCCAAGTCGGTCTTCGGTGCTTTGGGCGCACAGACCACCGTCATCGGTGCCGAGCCCGACGGTCTTAACGTCAACAACGGAGTAGGCTCTACCCATATTGAGAAGCTTTGCGCTTTGGTTAAAGAGCAGCACCTCGACCTTGGCTTTGCCTTTGACGGTGACTGTGACCGCTGTATCGCAGTCGATGAAAACGGCAATGTTATCGACGGAGATAAGATGCTGTATATTTTGGGCAAGCGTTTGAAGTCCAGAGGAATGCTCAACGGCGACACCGTTGTTGCCACCGTCATGTCCAACAGCGGATTTGTTGCAAGCCTTAAGGAAGCAGGCATGAAATGTGCCGAGACCGCCGTTGGTGACCGCTTTGTTTACGAGTGCATGCAGGAGAACGATTATGCATTGGGCGGCGAACAATCGGGTCACATTATACTTAAAAAGTACGCCACTACGGGCGACGGATTGCTTACCGCTATTATGGTTGCCGAGGAGATCTGTGATTCAAAGCTCAGTTTGGCAAAATTGGCCGAGCCTGTAAAGCTTTACCCTCAGCTCACCAAAAACGTGCGTGTCAAGGATAAGACTGCCGCTGTCACCGACTCTGATGTTTTGGCAGAGGTCAAGGCAGTTGAGGAGCTTATCGGCGGCCGTGGACGTGTGCTTTTAAGACAGAGCGGAACTGAGCCAGTTGTACGTGTAATGGTTGAAAGCGAAACCAACTGTGAGGAATATGTTGACCGAATTCTTAATAAGATTATAGCCAAAGGTCATAAAGCCGAATAAAAGGAGAAATATATGAAATTTATTACCGTAAAAACTTATGAAGAGCTAAGCAAAAAAGCCGCTGACATTATTGCGGCACAAATCATTCTCAAAAACGATTGTGTTTTGGGACTTGCCACAGGTTCATCCCCTGTCGGTACCTATAAAAACCTTATCAAGAAGGTCAACGATGGTGAGATCAGCTTTAAGAATGTCACCTCGGTCAACCTTGACGAGTATGTCGGTCTTAACGGCAGTCACGACCAAAGCTACCGCTATTTTATGAACGACAACCTTTTCGATCACGTTGATATTGATAAATCTAAGACTTATGTTCCCAACGGCTGCGCCGAAGACCTCGTAAAAGAGGGCGAGAATTACGACGCACTTATAAAATCGTTGGGCGGAATCGATCTTCAGTTGCTCGGTATCGGTCTTGACGGACACATTGGCTTTAACGAGCCCGATGATTTCTTCACCGCCGCCACCCATCCCGTAACTCTTGATCCCTCGACCATTGAGGCAAATGCGAGATTCTTTGCCTCTAAGGACGACGTGCCCACCAGTGCAATTACGATGGGCATGATGTCGATAATGCAGGCTAAGCGCATCCTGCTGGTTGCCAACGGTGCGGCTAAGCTGGACATTCTCAAAAAGTCGATGGAAGGCCCCATTACCCCCGAGGTTCCTGCATCCATCCTCCAGCTCCACCCAGATGTAACCGTAATTTACAGCGAGAATTGATTTTGTAAAAAAAATCAGTAAGGCTCCCTTTGATGTACAAAGGGAGCCTTTTATATGCCTGCTTTAAACTTTTAAATTTATATTCCGTTTCAATAACGCTATCACTAAAAAATGTGAATATGCTGTAAAAAACGAGGTCGAAACCGACCTCGTTTTAAATTATCCGATCACCTTTATCCAACCCTCGGGAGCAGGAAGTCTGCCCATCTGAATGCCTGTAAGAGTGTCGTACAGCTTCTTGGTTATGGGGCCCATCTCGGTCATACCTGCAGGGAAACAGATCTCCTTGCCGTGGTCAACAACCTTGCCGACGGGCGAGATAACAGCGGCGGTACCGCAAAGTCCGCACTCGGCAAAATTTTCAAGCTCATCAACACGAACGGGACGCTCCTCAACCTCAAGACCAAGATAATCCTTGGCAACAATCATCAGTGAACGACGGGTGATTGAGGGCAGAATGGTGTTGGACTTCGGGGTAACGACCTTGCCGTCCTTGGTAATGAAGATGATGTTAGCACCGCCTGTCTCCTCAATGTAAGTACGGGTGGCAGAGTCAACATACATGTTCTCATCAAAGCCGTTGTCGTGAGCGTCAACAATGTTGTAAAGGCTCATTGCGTAGTTAAGACCCGCCTTGATGTGGCCTGTACCCATAGGTGCGGCACGGTCAAGGTCAGAAATACGAAGGGTCAGAGGCTTAACACCGCCCTTAAAGTAGGGGCCGACAGGTGTTGCGAAAATTCTGAACTGATACTCGGTTGCTGGTTTAACACCGATAACGGCGTTGCTTCCAAACATATAAGGACGAAGATAAAGGGTTGCGCCCGAGCCGTAAGGCGGAACGAAGTCAGCGTTAGCGGCAACTACCTTTTCTACGGCCTCAACAAACTTCTCAACGGGGTATACCGGCATCTTGAGTCTCTCACAAGAGTCAGCCATACGCTGAGCGTTGAGGTCGGGACGGAAGCAAACAATCTTGCCGTCCTCGGTGGTGTAGGCCTTAAGACCCTCAAAGCAGGTCTGTGCATACTGCAGAACTCCTGCACACTCATTTATTACAATGTTTTCGTCGGTGATGAGCTGGCCGTCATCCCACTTGCCGTCCTTGAAATTAGCGACGAAGCGGTAATCGGTCTTAACATAGCCGAAACCAAGCTCGCCCCAGTTTATATCTTTCTTCGCCATAATTTTTACCTCCTATGGTCACACGGCGGTGGGTCATGCCCTCAAGCCGTCGCAAAATCAAAATATTTACATTAGATTTTACCACCGTATCTGAAGATTGTCAATATTTATTGCCAAATTTGTCACCCTACCGTAGGTGTGAACTGTGTTCGCCCGTAGTTAAGTGGGCTTGCGGAACGGATAAATCCGTTCCCTACAAAAAGGTTGATTGACCCAGCATAGGGACAGTTCTCTTGTCCCCTATGTATTCGAGCTCATTTGTTATTTTGTATAACAGTCATTCTCTATCGAGCAGCCGCCGCAGGCTGTGCAACCGGGCTGACATTGGGGTGCCAGTTTGTGCTTGCGCAACAGTTCACCCAAATACTCCGAAGCCTCTATAAGCTTGTCAACATCACAAGCCTTATTGAAGGAATAGCTGCAATCATCAAGCGGTCTGAACGGCATAATGGTAGGGAACACACCCATTTTGCAAAGCGTCTCACATTCATTTTTTATATCGTCCCACGGCTGTATTCCGCCTATCATAACGCTGGAGACCTTGCCGTAGCCAAATACCTTGACCGCCCTTTCCATTGCCTTGTGATAATGCTCCAAAGGTATTCCCGCCTTGCCGGGGCATATCTCCTTTCGCAACTCCTTGCCCACTATTTCAATGTTCATAATAGCTACATTTGCACCCGATTCCTTTAGCTTGTCGATAAGGTCAAGGTTTTTGGGTGGTGCAAGCTCGACCGCTATAGGGCAATCGGAAAATTCACGTATTTTTTTGCATAGCTCACACCAATACTCCGCCATAATGTCGGGGCTTTTATATGTAGCACCGCTGAAATTCAGCGTACCCTTGTATTCGGTCAAAAGTCTTTTTAGGCCGACGCACAGCTCGTCGGGGCCGATCGGCTTTTGCGTCTCAGGCAAAAGTGAACAGAACTTACACTTCAATTCGGGAGTGTCATAACAACAATTTGTGCTCGGCCATATGTTAATGCATCCGTCAGCATGCAGCGTCGCAAGGTCGTCCACCACCGTGCCCGTTTTGGGAAGCTCTCTGAAAAGCCTCACATCGGCACGCTCGTTATTGTAGTTAATAAAATATCCGTTTTCGTCCCTCTGAAGCAAAAACTCAGACCTTTCGGCAAAGTCTTCGGCAATGCTGACACAGATATTCGAACCGCCTATATTCATATTCACGGCATCGATAAATCCCTTTTTAAAAAGCTTGGGACGCTCATGCATCATCGATTCCCTAGCCATAGCGGACAAGGCTGCGCCGTGGCACAAAAGCCCCGCCTTAAGCTTTAAAAATTTCTCTCTCGTCATACCTACCACCGTTAATATACATCAATATACATAGGAAGCTTTCTACAGCCGTTGCCGAATTGCGGACAACCTACACAGTCAGCGTTCATATCAACACCATTGGGGCTTCCCTCTTTAAACCCTATTTTTTCAAAAAACATCGGATTTCTTGCAGTGAGATAGACCTTATCGGCACCGAGCCCTTCGGCCTTTTTGATGATCTCCGCCACCGTTTTTTCGCCGATCCCCTGTCTGCGGAATTCGGGGTCGACCGCAATATAATCGAGGATATAAACACCGAATCTGAGTGACAACGTCGCCGCTGAAAGAAACGCACCGTCCTCAACACATTTTACGCTGAACACCGCACCGTCATCACCTGCAATGTCATCCGACACTTCAAGTCCGTTTTGGCGATAAAACCCCACAAGACTGTTATGGTCAGCCGTTTTAATAAAGTTCATATCCTCACCTGCCCTTATTCCAAAATTTTACACCATTTTCCTTTGCTATGCAAGTGTTTTGTTGCGGTTATCAGCTCTCGCCATGCAGAAAAAGTACCTCCTACTTTACTCTTGCCAAAATAATAATTTTATGGTAACATATACTAGTTATGTTTGAATTATACTCTATTTTGAGAAGAGGTATAACAATGGCTGATATCAGATCAGAAATTTTGCGCAGACGCACATTTGCGATCATCTCCCACCCTGACGCAGGTAAAACAACCTTGACTGAAAAGCTTTTGCTTTACGGAAGAGCAATTCAATCCGCAGGCTCGGTCAAGGGTAAGCAGAACGACAAGCACGCCGTTTCCGACTGGATGGAGATTGAGAAAAAAAGAGGTATCTCGATAACCTCGTCCGTTCTGCAGTTTGAGTACAACGGCTACTGCATAAATATCCTTGACACACCGGGACATCAGGACTTCTCGGAGGACACCTACCGAACACTTACCGCCGCCGACAGCGTTGTTATGGTCATCGATGCCGCAAAGGGTATCGAGCCGCAGACAAGAAAGCTTTTCAAGGTCTGTGCAATGCGTCACATACCTATTTTCACCTTTATAAACAAGCTTGACCGTGAAGCAAGAGACCCGTTTGAATTACTTGACGAGCTTGAAAAGGAATTCGGCATCGGTACGTATCCTATGAACTGGCCTATCGGTTGCGGTCAGGATTTCAAGGGCGTTTACGACCGTAACGAGCATGAGATACTCACCTTTTCAGAGTTCCACAGCGGTTCTAACCGTCTCGAGGCCATTAAATGTGACATCACCGACACTGAAAAGTTAGATGAGCTTATCGGTCAATATCAACGAGCCGATCTCGTCGATCAGGTCGAGCTGCTTGACGGAGCAAGCTTTGATTTTGACCTTGAAAAGGTTCGCAAGGGTGAGCTTACTCCTGTTTTCTTCGGCTCGGCGCTCAACAACTTCGGTATTGAGCCGTTCCTCGAAAACTTCCTTAAAATGACCACCACCCCTCTCTCATACCGTTCGGGTGACACCTTTGTTGACCCTGCCGACGAGCGCTTTTCGGCTTTTGTTTTCAAGATCCAAGCTAACATGAACAAGGCTCACCGTGACCGTATCGCATTTATGCGCATATGCTCAGGCAAATTTGAGCGTTCTAACGAATACTTCCATGTTCAGGCAGGCAGACCCATAAAGCTTTCCCGTCCCCAACAAATGATGGCCGAAGAGCGTGAGGTCATAGACACAGCCTATGCAGGCGACATCATCGGTGTTTTTGATCCGGGTGTGTTCTCTATCGGTGACACGATATGCGAAAAGGGTGTGAAGGTCGAATACGCAGGCATTCCCACCTTTGCTCCCGAGCATTTTGCCATCGTTGAGCAGATCGACTCGCTTAAACGTAAGCAGTTTGCTAAGGGCATCACACAGATAGCCCAAGAGGGTGCCATTCAGATGTTCTTCCTGCCCAACTCCGGTATGGAGCGTGTCTATGTCGGAGTTGTCGGTATGCTACAGTTTGATGTTCTGCAGTTCAGAATGGAGTCGGAATACGGCGTAAAGTACAGCCGTCAGGACACCGCCCACAGCCTTGTGCGTTTTGTCGAGAACAATGACCTTGATATAAAGTCCCTTAACCTAATGCAAAACACCAAATGGGTGCAGGATGTTAAAGGCAGAAACCTGCTCCTGTTCACCGCTGACTATGAGATCAACTGGGCATTGGACAAAAACCCCGGACTTGTGCTCAAAGAATTCAGCCAGATGCAGGAAGATGCACAGTAACCTTTTAAGCAAAAAACTTCGCACCGCTTTGGTGCGAAGTTTTTTGTTATTTATTTCATTTTGTTTTCAATCGGACCCGTACTCTCTCGGACTACCAGATCGGCTACGATCCTTATCTCCTGCTTGGCGGTCACCCAACGGTTCTTGACCTTTTTTGCCATCAGGTCGGCAACCACCGTGCAGACCTCCTCTAAATGTCCGTCTATCGTCGTCAACGACTGTGTGAGATACTTTGAGGTGTCAATATTATCCATTCCGACCACTGATATGTGTTGAGGTATCTTTAAGCCCTGTTGTTCAAGATATCTTATCGCACCGATCGCAATATAGTCATATGCACAAATCACGGCAGTACAATCTGTCCCCCGTTCTATCAACTGTTTGGCTCCCAAAAAGCCTGCGTCCTCGAATCTTGAATCAACAACTATTATGTCACGCTTATCGATGTACAACCCATTTCCGGTCATATGCTTCATAACCAAATTCTGTTTTGCGCAGGTAAGCGGTTCACCAATAAAGGCGATTTTTCGGTGACCAAGGGATTTTAGATACTTTACAGCGTCTCCGACGGCATGCTCTATATCGGTTACGACCGAATCAACCACGCCGTTTGCCTTGCCGATAGAAATAATGGGTATATCATAGCCTCTTTTTAACTCTCCAAGGTTAAAAACAATTATCCCGTCGGAACGGTTGCCGGCTGAAAAATACTCTATAAGCTCCTGCTTACGACCTTTATCAAAGCGATCCATCGCTATCATCATGATGCCACCCTCACGCTCAATGGCCTCTCCAAGATGCTCGATAAACCTTGCATAATATTGACTATCGACCTCTGGACATATCACAGCCACAACAAACTTGTGATACTTACCCTTATAGTATTTTTCATAGCAGCCATTTTCTTTGGCAACATTAAATATAAGCTGCTTGGTCTCGTCGCTGATATCGGCGGCATCCCAAAAAGCCTTGGACACCGTAGACACCGAAACATTACACAGCTTAGCTATATCCTTCAAGGTCATTGTTTCCACCCCAAATCTATCCGATTTTATACTTCAGGACTTTTGTGATTCTATCACATTTATTTCGACATTTCAACATTTACGAAAAATTTTAGTAAATTTTTCGTAAAAATAATTTAAGCGTTTCAGGGAAAAATAATTTCGGGAGGAAACGCAAATGAAACAAATGAACAACTGTAATGCTAACAATAATGCCGATAACGAGTTTATAAACGCAAAACGCTCCACCGAAAACGACAAAGGCTTTCATATACCCATCGACCCAAGAGCGATGTCGTGGGATCCGACACCCGACACCGCCTCCGAAATGATAAACACCTATGGCACGTATGAAATACAAGCCACTGCCGATAATGAGTATATATTTCCTGCTATCTCGCAGGGACTTCCATCAAGGGATATCGCCGAGATTCCGGAGCATTTCCACGAGGGGATCGTACCAAAGCTGAGAGACTGAAAAAACACCGCCTTAGGTTTAAACCCAAGGCGGTGTTCCGTTACTCCTTAACCTCCGGCAGGCCTGCGACGGATGTCAGCAGAGACACGACACCG
>CAYRIX010000004.1:0-72005 GCA_964424555.1 uncultured Eubacteriales bacterium | reverse complement strand
GCGCTCGATTATATTACCACAACACTTCCCATTTGTCAACACTTTTTTTCGGAAAAATCGAAAAATTTTTCAAATAACTTTTCTTTTAAATCACTCTTGTGTTTTAGGAGTTTTGAAACAACAAAATGTAGTGGTAAAGCGACAATTCGCTCGCATACAATATTGTCGGTTATTTAACGGTTTATACATTGTGTTCATTAAATTTTTATCTGCGGTTGTGGCACGCGGTTTTATACATTATATAATATACACCCGGAATTCTCAGCGATTGATCTCGGGTATATTGGTTCGGCAGAGGATATAGTCAATGCTGACTTCATAAAAATCGGCAAGCCTTATGAGGGTCTCGGTCGGAGGAACACGCTCGCCCGTCTCGAATTTGGATAGTAACGCCTGCTCGATTCCCGTCTTCATCTGAACCGCTATCTGCGTGTAACCCTTTTGTTTTCTCAACAGCTTCAAATTATTTTTCATAACATCACCTCAATGACATTATGTCATAATTTACTCTTGACAATTATGACAGGTTGTCATATAATGAGGTTGAACAAATTATTTTGTTTCGTTGATATTTTTTATTACATACGGAGGTCGAAATGAGAACTATCTTCACACGAATTATAATAGCTTTTTTAGTAATACTATGTTGCTTAAATGTGGGCATTTTTAGCGTAGCTGCTAAAACCGACGACAGTACCATAAAGTCCATGGGCTTTAACCCTAATGAAATAAACTCCCACATTCCTTCGCTCGAAATCGTAGATGACCCCATATTCCCTGACGAAAAAGCACTCTCTCTTCCTGCCCTTGCAAAAGGGACCCGTTTATCTTACGGCATTGCAAGCGGTGATGGTACTTATCAAATTCAAAACTATCATATCTATACTTTCTCGTTTGATGTTTATAATTACTGCGTTGTTGACAATGGCATTAACACCGGAATCCAACAAATACAACTTTGGAGAGGTGCAAAAAATTCTGGATTGGGATTTGGAAATAAGGTTGGCATTAAATCAACTATCTTAAAATTAGAAGTCTCAAACAAATGGCAATCATATGAATTAACGTTCGTAGCAGATTTATCATCAAACGAAGACTACTCTTACCTACTGTTCACCGTTTATCACGATAACGATAGTGTTGTTTCCGAAATATTAATAAAAAATCTCTCTATCACCGATAAGGGCTCTTCCATAAATTGCAGCATGGTAAGAGAAGGTTCTATCCGTGGGGAGAGTGGTTCGGGTGCTTCTTATGTTTCGGCAGGTGTGCGTTACAAGGGTCGCTTGTCCAAGGAAATGCACGAATCGGCCACCGAGGTCGGCTTTGTCGCTGCTCCCACTTTGCTTCTCAACGGAATGACGTTGCCCGAGTATGCCGTGAGCGACGGCAACACCACCATCCGTGCCAAGGTTAAGGCCGAGGGTATGGAGGATATCATTTATGCCGTCAACACCGACGAAAACAACAGAACCTATTACGATTATCAGCTTATGCTCAAGGGTCTGACCCGTGAAAACGCCACGGTCAATATGCTGGACACCGAGATTTCGGTCGCAATGTATGCGGTGATTGACGGCGAGACCGTTTACACCGAAACTATAGCCTATAGTTACAATGATATCTTGGAAAAGATGAACGCTCAATAAGGAGGCACCGAGATGAAGGTATATATTAAACCCGAAATGGAAATCAAAAGTCTTGTTCAGAATGTGACGCTCGCCGCAGAAGATGGAACGGTTGAAGCATCGGTCCCCAACGTTTGGTGGCCCAAATAAGCAAGTCAAGCAGGAAGGCAATATCCTTCCTGCTTTTTCTTTGGCGCTTGTAATAGCAATCATCTTGTAGAAGACGGCGCCTCGACGTCCCGAACGCCGGCTTGCGGCGGGTTGTCGAGGAAGACTCCCCCCTTCGGTGAAGGGGATGTGTCGCAAAGCGACAGAGGGGTACGGCGCCGTCAGCACCAGCCCCTACATTGTGTCTTTGGGTTTGTTGTAGGGGAGCACCTCCAAGCGCTCCCGAAAATTCAACACAAACACCCAGGAAGGCATTTATACCTGCCGTCAAATCGTCTTACGTCGGGCGGCCGATGTGAAAAATAGATGTTGAAAATCGCTCATTTATACATTATAATAATAAAATAATATGCTCGTTTGCTTAAACGAACCGAAAAAGAACTTTCTTACATTATATATAGGAGGAAGATTTATGGAATACAAATTTTCTGCTCCGGTGGCAGGTTTGAAGCCGTCGGCCATCCGTGAGATTTTGAAATTTACATCAATGCCGGGGTACATACCCTTTGCGGCAGGCAACCCTGCTCCCGAGGCTCTGCCGACCGAGACGGTGGCAAAGATCACCGCCGACATTATGGCAAACCGTCCCGTTGACGCTTTGCAGTACTCGGTCACCGAGGGTTATATGCCTCTGCGCAACCACCTCAAAGAATATATGAAGTCAAAGCACAACATCGGCCGTGATTTTGACGAGCTTATCATTACCACGGGTGCACAGCAGGTCATGAACCTTGCCACCATGGTTTTGTGCAACCGCGGTGATACCGTCATCTGCGAAAACCCGAGCTTTATCGGCTCACTCAACGCTTTCCGTTCGTTCGGCGTGAACCTTGTCGGCGTTGACATAGATTCCGACGGTATCAATATCGAAAAGCTTGAGGCGGCCCTTAAAGCCAACCCCGACGCACGTTTCATCTACACCATTCCGACCTTCCAGAACCCGTCGGGCTGCTGCATGAGCGTCGAAAAGCGCAAGGCTGTGTATGACCTTGCCAAGAAGTACGGCGTGCTTATCTTAGAGGACAACCCGTACAGCGACACCCGTTTCAGAGGCGAGGAGCTCCCCACCATCAAGAGCATGGACGAGGACGGCATCGTTATTTATGCAGGCACCTTCTCGAAGGTAATTTCGCCGGGTCTCAGAGTCGGTTTCACCGTGGCCCCTGCCGCGATCGTACAGAAGATGGTGGTCTGCAAGCAAACAAGCGACGTTCACACCAACATTTTGGGTCAGCTTATCTGCCACGATTTTATGACTAAATACGACTACGAGGCTCACCTTGACCGCAACCGTGAGGTCTACCGCAAAAAGTGCGACCTTATGTGCGGACTTATTGATAGCTATATCGGTCAGTATGTTGAATATGTAAAACCCGAGGGCGGTCTGTTCGTTTGGCTCAAGCTTCCCGAGAATGTCGACATGGTCGGCTTCTGCACCGAGGCGGTCAACAATAAGGTCGCCACCGTGCCGGGCACCGCCTTTACGGCCGACACCTCGGCCACCAGCCACTGCTTCAGAATGAACTACTCCACCCCCACCGACGAGCAGATAGTCAAGGGTATGGAAACTTTGGGCAAGGTCGCAAAAGATTATATGAAGTAATATATACATTTATATAATGTATAGGTCGGCGTCGTTCCCTATCAACCAAATCGAAGCCTATTTGTAGGGAATGCATTTATGCATTCCGCAGGGCTTTTGATAACTTTCGGCAAGGATAAATCCTTGCCCTACAATCAAAGTTCAAGGAGAATCTTTATGGAAAACAATAATATGCCCCAAAAGAAAAGGGCGTTAAGCTTTATTCAGTCCAGCGGTATGTTCACGTTGGGCAACTATCTTGGAGCAGTCAAGAATTGGAACAATATGCAACAGGAGTTTGAGTGTGTTTTCGGCATCGCCGATCTGCATGCCATCACCGTCCGTCAGGAGCCTGCGACCCTGAGAAAGCAGATATACTCCGCCGCCGCAATGCTCTTGAGTACCGGTCTTGACCCCGAAAAATCTTTGATATTTATGCAGTCGCACGTTGCGGCTCACTCGCAGTTGGCCTGGATACTCAACTGCTATACTCAGTTCGGTGAGCTGTCGAGAATGACACAGTTCAAGGACAAGTCGCAAAAGCATTCCGACAACGTCAACGCAGGTCTTTTCACCTATCCCGTACTGATGGCGGCCGATATTCTGCTTTACAAGCCCGACCTTGTACCGGTCGGTGCCGACCAAAAACAGCATCTTGAGATCGCGCGTGACATCGCCAAGCGTTTTAACGGTATCTACGGTGACGTATTCACCATCCCCGAGCCTTATATCGCACCCATCGGCGCCAAGGTCATGTCGTTGCAGGACCCCGAGAAAAAAATGTCGAAATCCGATGAAAACGAGAATGCAAAGGTACTTCTTACCGATGCGCCCGATGTTATCATGCGCAAATTCAAGCGTGCCGTGACCGACTCGGAGGCACGTGTATACGTTGGCGAAAACAAGCCCGGCATCAACAACCTTATCGAGATCTACTCCTGCATAACCGGCAAGACCGCCGACGAAATAACCGCCGAGTTTGAGGGCAAGGGCTACGGCGACTTCAAGCAGACCGTAGGCGAAGCCGTTGTTGAGGAGCTTCGTCCCGTTCAGGAGAAGTACAACATGTACATTTCCGATAAGGCACAGCTTGAAAAGATCTACAAGGAAGGTGCCGAGAGGGCTGAGTATGTTGCCCGCCGCACCCTTTCTAAAGTAATGAAAAAGGTCGGCTACGTACTGTGATTTTTAGCTGTTTGCAATCCTCTTAAAATAACAAAATTTGATTTAAAGGAGAATTTTTATGTTAGTTGGAGCCTCTGAAAAAAAGTATGGTATTGACGCACGTGCGTTTTACAACACCTTTGACGAGCATTATGACACTGATAAAAAGTTCGGTTATTTTTCATGTGACGGCAAGGCCTACACCGTGACCGAAAAGGACACTCCCAGACAATGGATGAATATGCTTTACAACGACCGATTTGCTTCGGTCGTGACCAACAAGGCCGAAGGCTACATGGTTTACGGAGGTTTTTACAACCGCATCACCCGTTACTTCAACTCGGAGTTGTATCTTGTTCGTGAGCTCGACGGAAAAAGACTCCTCACTGTATACGATTATGACACCGGAGACAAGGTCGATCTGTTTGATAACGCTTCGCTTAAATGTACCGTTCGTGCAGGCGCTATGGAGTTTGAGGGCAAGGAAAACGGCTTTGAATATACCGTTAAAATTTTTGTCCCCACCAACGACCCCTGCGAATGCTGGATTATTAACATCAAGGACATAAGCGGCAAACCGAGAAACTTAAGACTTCATGCCCAGACGGTGTGGACCTTCCACAACCATCTTTTGAGAAACGGCAAAAAGGTTCCCTGCGAGAATATGCAGATAGCCGCAACCGAAAACGGTTACGCTTTGAGGGGTGACGACCTTCGTAAGCCGTTTGACACGCTGTACGGCGGCTTTGCCATAAGCAATTTTACCAACGGATATTTTGAAAAGAAGGTCGAAAGGGTGCTGACCTCCAAAAAGAAGGACCCTGCGGCTTACAAGAACTTCAACTACACATACGTGAACCTCATTTCGGACATAAAGCTTGACGCCAACTGTGCCACCGACCGTGTTGTGGTGGCCACAGCTTCGCACGATGAGGCCGAGGTCAACGCTTGCGTGAGTAGCTATCTTAACGCCGAAACCGCTTTGGCAGGTCTTAACGCCGCAGTTGCTCATTTTGATAAAGAGTTTGATTACAACACCTGCTCGCTACCCGACAAGAATCTTGAAAGATTCTTGAACACTTGGCTTAAATATCAGTTGGGCTTGACCTACATTTACAACCGTAACTCCCAAAACGGTGGCTTCCGTGACGTTTTGCAGGATTGCTGGGGAGCTATGCTGATAAGACCCGATTATTCCAAGAAAAGAATGCTCGAGGCATTGTGTCACACATATAGCGACGGCCACAGTATGAGAGGCTATGACAGCTATACCGGCGTTACCGATCCCGAGGATTTTGTCGACTGTCCGTTGTGGGCACCATGCACCGTTGCACAGTACGTCAAGGAAACCGGCGACTATGCCCTTTTGAACGAGGTTCTCCCCTATTTTGGTGACGAAGAAAGCGGCACCGTTCTGGAGCACCTTTGGAGAATGGTTGAGTATCCTTATCTAAACCGTGGCGAGAACGGCCTTGTGCTTATGCGTGACGGCGACTGGCTCGACGGTCTTTCGGGTGTTAATCAGAACGGCACGGCAACCTCGGCCTGGGCAACAATGCAGGCATTCTGGGCACAAAACATCCTTGCCGAGCTTTATGATGCAACGGGTGAGACCGAAAAGGCTGCAACATTAAGACAGAGAAGTGCAGAATATAAGGAGATTGTCCGCCGTGTTGCCTGGGACGGAAAGTGGTATGTTTACGGCTTCAAGAGTGACGGTCTGCCCATCGGCTCTTCCAAGTGTAAGGAGGGTAAAATATATCTTAATCCTCAGAGCTGGGCAATTTTCACGGGAATTGAGGACGACCCCAAGCGTATAGCTTCCATCCGCCGCTCGGTCAACACCTACCTTACCACTATGTTTGGCCCCATTCTTCTGTATCCGCCTTACATCAATGACAAAACCTGCGGAAGATTAAGCGGTCAGGTTCCCGGCACCTTTGCAAACGGTGCGATTTACCTCCATGCAGGCACGTTTAAGGTGTATTCCGATGTCGCCGCAGGTGAGTACGACGATGCTTACGACACCTTTATGCGAATCATACCCAACCACCCCGACAACTCGGATTTAAGAAGAACGAGTGAGCCGTGGTGCACGGGTAATGTCCACTTCGGACCCGACAGCGAGTGCTTTGGTATGAACCTGTTTACCTGGTTCACTGCAACTCCCGCATGGCTTATCCACGGCGGATTTGACCGAATCTTAGGTGTTGAGGCAGAATATGACGGTCTCCACATAAACCCCAGAACGCCTGACGATTGGAACGAGTACTCGGTCAAGAGAACCTACCGCAACAAGGTGTATAACCTCACCTTCAAGCGTTCCGACGGTCAGCAAAAGGGCATTTACAAGGATGGCAAGCTTGTTTTTCAGAATGTTATCCCTCTCGATGCGGCTGATGGCGACTACTGTGTTATTTACTGATAACAAATCTTATGTTAAACTTACAAAGCAGGAGTGTGAACGAGACAGCTCACACTCCTGCTTTTGTTCTCAAAAATCACTGTATTTAGCGTTTTGTGTAAATTTTGAATTGTTTTATCCATTGTTCGTGGCGATTTAGTGTAATATAATGAAGTTAAACCTTGAAATTTGAGAGGAGATTTATTATGATTACATCAAAGGACATTAAAGAAGCAGCCTTGAGAATGGGCGCCGACATTGTCGGTATCGGCTCGATCGACCGTTGGAAGGACGCACCTATTCAGATGGACCCGAGGCAGATAATGCCCAATGCAAAATCGGTCATAGCGCTTGGATTCAGAGTGCTGAGAGGCTCTTTGCGAGGCGTTGAGGAAGGCACCTTCTTTTCTAACTACTCGTCTATGGGTTACGGCGGTATTACATACCTTTATATGCCGATGACCGTCATCAATTTAAGCAAAATGATTGAGGATGCAGGCTACGAGGCCATCCCTTACGGCCATCAGAGTGACTGGCGTGCCATCGACAACCTCGGCTATATGAAGCCTGAATTTTCGCGCCCCGTTGCCCCCGGCAAGGCGGCTCCCGACGTAATGGTCAACCTGAGAATCGCAGGCTATCTTTGCGGTCTGGGTGAGATCGGCTATTCCAAAATGCTGTTGACACCCGAGTTTGGCCCAAGGCAGCGTGTCGGTATAATTATTACCGAGCTCGAGCTTGAGCCCGATCCAATAATGGAGCCCGGCACCCTTTGTAACAGATGTATGGCCTGCGTCAGAGAGTGTCCCGGCGGATGTATCCCTGCCGATAAGACCATCAAGGCCAACATCAACGGCCGTGAGATCGAGTGGGCCGACGTTGATATGGTCAAGTGCGACATCACCTTCGGCGGTGCCGAAGTATGTAAAGAGGGCGAGGTCGGTGATTACACACCCGGCCGAACCGACCGCAAGCCGTCGTCAATTTCTCCGTTCTATCACAAAAACAAGTTCCTTTATAACTCGGGTCAGGCAGTGTGCGGTGCCAAGGGTTGTACCCGTGCCTGCATGATAAGCCTTGAAAAGCGCGGAGTTTTGAAGAATAAGTTTGAAAATCCCTTCCGTCAGAAGAAGCTTTGGAGTGTCGACTGGTCACAGCCACCCTTTGACAACGGCTATGTGGCACCGTATGAGGGACTTGATTCGGTCAACTCAAAGGTGAAAAATGACGACTCTAAGACAGACTAAAGGTGTTTTATGAAATTTGCAGTTGGCTTTCAGCTTTATGATTACGGCGAAGAGCCGTTTTCAGAAATTGTAAAAACGTATAAGGACAGTATTTCAGAGGTATTTTTCCCGTGGCAGGATTTTGCCACGGGCAGAAGCCCTGTTGCCACACGTCACGGCTACACCGATTGGACGGCACAGCGCCGTTGCGAGGAGGAGCTGTGTGCTATAAAGGCAATGGGCGTAAAGCTTGACCTTCTGTTCAACGGCAACTGCTACGGTCAGTATTCCATCTCCGAAAAATTGGCCAACTCGGTCGTTTCGGTTATACAGCATTTGAACGAGGTGACGGGCGGTGTTGACATTATCACGACCGCTTCCCTTTTCATTGCCGAAACGGTCAAAAAGCATTTCCCTGAGATCGAGGTGCGCGCTTCGGTCAATATGCGGATAGGCAGTATCAAGGGTATGCAGTATGTTTCCGACCTGTTTGATTCGTTCCACGTCCGCCGTGAATATAATCGAGATCTTGAACACCTTAAAATGCTAAAGGAATGGGTCGACAAGAATAACAAAAAGCTGATAATGCTGGCCAACAGCGGATGCTTCACGCATTGCTCGGGGCAGGTTTTCCACGACAATATGGTGGCGCACGAGTCCGAAATATGCGAGGTGCAGAACGTTGAAGGCTTTAATCCTTATGTGTGTTGGCGAGCGCTCAAAAACAAAGACAACTGGCCGATGTTACTGCAAAACACTTGGGTGCGACCCGAGGACCTTCATAACTATGAGGGAATTATCGACACCGTAAAGTTAGCCACCCGTATGCACAGCTTGCCGGGGTTGGTTATCGATGCTTACGTCCGTCACAGCTTCCACGGCAACACGCTTGACCTTTTTGAGCCGGGTTTTGGCCGTGCGTTGGCACCGTATATCATTAACAACAAGGCTTTCCCTGATGATTGGTTTACAAAAACAACCTCTTGTGATAAAATGTGTCATAAGTGCGGGTACTGTGAATCGGTGCTCGAGCAGGTACTTATAAACACCGAGGGATAGTATGAAAATTATCGACAGCCGTTCGTTTGAGGATGTGTGCCTTGGCAAGGTCACCGTAATGTCAGGGGTCAGACCGTTTGGCCGCACCACCGACCACCGCCGTGTGGGTAGGCAAAATCACGGCATTCTGTATGTTTTCAGCGGTGAGGCCACTTTTTGGTGCGATAATAAAAGGTTGGTCTTCAAAGAAGGAAAACTGGTTTTCATCCCCAAAAACTGCAGGTACAAAATGCAGTATTCAGCACCGTCAAATACCATTGTGGTGGTCAACTTTGATATGTTCTTAAAAAACGGCGAGGACGTGACATTTTCCTCCGAAATAACCGTGCTTGCCGAGGAAACCGGATCTTATCGTTTGGCAAATATCGTATCGCGGCTCGAGCTGTGCGGGGCGGCCAAGGGACTTGCCGCCACCCTGCGCCGAAAGGAGCTGTTATACCGACTTTTAGGGTTAGCCTTTGAATCGGGTCTACCAAATATCGCCGACGGCAACAAATATCCGCAGATACTGGCAGGTGTTCTGCTGCTCGAGCAGAATTATCTCGAAAACCTGCCCGTCACCAAGCTTGCCGAAGCCTGCAGCATAAGTGTGAGCTCATTCAGGTCATTGTTTCACAAGCAATACGGAATGTCGCCCGTGCAATACCGCAACAATTTGCGCATTGAGCGAGCCAGAGTGTTGCTGGCTGAGGGTAGTTGTACTGTGGGTGAGGCGGCATACTCCTGCGGTTTTGACAATTTGGGCTACTTCTGCCGATATTACAAGCGCATAACGGGTGAGACCCCAAGTCGGACCCGAGCATGCGGCGGTGGCTTGTAGATAAAAAGTAAAAAGAGAAGGTTCGGCATAAATGCTGAACCTTCTTTGTGTTATATGTGTATTACATTTACCTTTGATCTGCTCCGCACTCAATACAGAACACGTCGGAGCGGCGAAGCTTAGCACCGCACTTGCGGCAGAATTTCACATCAGGGTCTCTTTTCGGAGTCTCTGACTGCGAGGTCTGATACCCTGCCGTAGCCTCTTGGCTCGGCTTGGCCGCCACACCCGCTAACGACAAGCCGTTTGCTGCCAGACGTGTTTGTATTTCAAGAATGCACGCATCGTTGATGCCGCAAAGCTTAAGCTCTTCACGTGTTCGGGTCACAAGATCTCCTATTTCGCTTATGCCTGCACGTCGAAGACCGTTGTAGGCCATTACGGTAAGATTTAGCTCTGAAACCGTCAGTATATCACCCTTGTGTGTATTGGGTGCAGTGCTTTCTTTAGGCGGTTGACAGGCGGTTGCCTGCTGATGGGACTGCGACTGATACGTCTGGGGTTGTTGCTGTAGCTGAATCTTAGGCTGTGCACTCGTAGTTCCAATCGGCTCGACCGCAAAGTTGTCGGGCATCATTTTTATCACCCTTGCGGCAGATGCGCATACCCTTACTCCAACGGTCTCGGGAGTCACAAACGGTTTATCGCAAAAACGGTCACCGCAATTCAAGGTTTTTCCGTCTATAACCGTGACACCGCACTTTGCCAACCTAAGATACATGAGCTTTAAACGGTCTTCAATAAGGTCACGCAGTATAAAATCGCTGCCGTCCTTGAATACGACCTTTAAGGCTCTGTTTTTCTTGAATTTACTGTTTCGGTAAGGATAAACTATTTCACGTATCTCGTCAATACCGTAGAATCCGTAAGCAAGCTTGCCCTCCCTCGCAGTCAGAACAACGCTTGATACAATAGCACCGCCAATGATACCGAAGCCGTTACTGCTTCGTTCCATTCCTTTATTGCGGTGAATGATGATATATCGGTCGGTAAGGCTGAGCCTAACCTCCACACGACGACGGTATGACTCACCGTAAATGAGGTCAAGCTCGTTGTCTATAAGATAAAAGTTTCCGCAGTTGGGGCAGTATTTATCGTTCCGCTCTGCCGTTTTACACATAGGACATGCCAAAATGTTCACACTCTTCTCTAAACTTGATTCACAATATTATTGTACAGTCATTGTACCACAATTACAGCTTTATTTCAACGTATAAATCATTTATGTATGAACCTCGGATGACGGTGGCTATGCTCACGGGTAAAGAGCTTTGCCGCAATACACATAACGCTTGAGAATATCAACACAAGTCCCAATGTCATAAACACATTATACCAGCCGCCTTTATCGGCAATATAGCCCAAGGTATAGGTACTCAGGGTGCTTCCGATATAACACATGCCCTGACCTATGCCGGCCATGCTGCCAGTGTCAAATCTGTCTCGGTAATAAAGCGGAATGTGATTGGTGGTAATATTGGCAATGGCAGCACAGCACATGCTTACTATAATAAAGCAAGCAAGCGTAATAACTACGCTGTTGAGCGAATAACAGGCAACCAAAACAGCCATGGCCACCGCCGCAACACCCACAAACAGGATGCTGAGTATGAGAAAATCCTTGCATTTTCTTTCCAGCGCGACCAGTGTAAAGTTACTTAAGGTGCCAACCAACGGCAGTAACAGCGTCAGCGCAATCGAAAGTGTCGTTGGCATACCGTAGACCTCATAAAGAATGCTTGGGACCCAAGAATTGAGACCCTCTCGGGTGAACTGAGTGAACATTCCTGTAGTGAACGTTATAGCAAGACCGATAAGCACGGCACGGCTTAATCCTTGCTTTGAGGTCTTTTTACCGCCAGAGTCAGACTCCGAAGCTTTCTTTCGAGTAATGTCTGCAGGTGTGGCACAACGCTCAATATCACCGAGAGTAAAGTACCACAGGATGGCCATAAAGGTCATAAGACCTGCCGCCAGCCAGAACGACACTCGCCAATTAAAGAACTGTGCAACAAGCGCACAAAGTCCGTAGTTAACGGCCGTTCCGATGGGGGTTGTGAGTCCGACCAAGGATAAGGACTTCGGCAAATTTTTCTCAGATATATACTTGCCCTGAACCTTGACGACATTGCACCACAGCGGTGACATTGCAATACCGTTTACAAGCCATATATATTTCATAACGCCGACACTCGGTGCGAAGCACATGGCGACATTACAGACTGCCGAGCCGAACAAAGCAGCGGTCATAAACAGCTTTTCGTTCATATGCTTTGCCAAAAAGCCATTAACGACCTGACCGACACCGTACGAAAAGAAGAAAAACGAGCCAACCATACCTGCCGCACTTTTGGTACAGCCCATTTCATTGATGATCTCGACCGTTAATGCACCGTAGTTCAGCTTGGCAAGGTAAACGCTGGTGTACATCAGCGTTATTATGTATATCAGCTTGTTCTGTTTTGAATCACTTAATGTCAACATTACGGTTCCTCCGATATCAAAACCAAACCTCTTTCATTGAACGCAGACTTTATCTCTTGTGACACCTTACTGTCGGTGATGTAAATAAATTCGGGGTCAAGCTCCATCACCTTATACATGGCTCGGGAATTGAGCTTGTCGGAGTCGGCAAGAATAAATACCTTGTCGGCTATTTCGGTCAGGGCACGGCTTATGGGCACGGTGGCAAGCAGGTAGCTTTCCATACCGTTATCCAAGGACAGCGCCGACGTGAAGGCAAATGACTTATTTACATGGAACTTTCGCAAAAACTCCTCGGCAAGCATACCGCCGAAGCAGTCGTCCTCCTTATAATACTCACCACCGATAAGAATGACATGAAATTTCTCTTTTAAAATATTGAATACCGTGTTGGATTGAGTTATAATGGTAATATCAAGGTCGGTCGTGAGCAGTATCTTGGACATCTCGACCGCCGTACTGCCCGATTCTATGGCGATAATATCACCGTTGTCGATCATACTTACGGCATATCTCGACAGCTCGGCCTTAAGGTCGGCGTTTTGGTCAAGTCGGGTCTCAAAGCTGGTAAAATGCTTAGGCCCCTCAATGGTGACGGCACCGCCGAACACTCGCTTTAGCTTGCCGTGTGTTTCAAGCATGATAAGGTCACGACGCACCGTTTCTATCGACACCGAAAGTGCCGCCGCAATATCGTTTACCGTAACCGAGCCCGTCTTTGTAAGCTCACCCAAAATATACTCATATCTTTGTTGTGCTAACATCAAAACTCCCCCAAACTTCCACAACTTTGCACAAAGTATAGCACCATATTTCCACAAAGTCAATACCTTAATCATAAATCATAATTTTATTATTTTCGGAGGCCAATATGTTGGACACCTTCCAAGGAAACAAAGAAATCAAGGAGACAATCAAAAGCTGTATTTTAAGCGGACGTTTTCCTCACGCTTTTATAATTGAAGGCGAGGAGGGTAGCGGCCGCCACACACTTGCACGCATCCTTGCCGCTACTGCCGTTTGCGAATCGGAAAATGCGCCCTGCGGAGACTGTCGTATATGTGATCTTGTGCTCCGTGACGGTCACAGCGACGTGCTCACCTATGCGCCCGAGGGTGCCACCTTTAAAATAGACACCGTCCGTGAGATACGGGATAATGCTTACATCATGCCGATAGAAGCCCGACGCAAGGTTAATATTTTGCTTGATTGCGACAAAATGAACGAGCCTGCACAAAACGCTTTTTTAAAAGTACTTGAAGAACCGCCCGAGTTTATGGTGTTCATTCTGGTTTGCCGCAACGCTCAAAGCCTTTTGACCACCGTTCGCTCGAGGTGTGTCACCTTGACGGTACAAAATCCAGAAAAGAACGAGGCGGCAAATTTTATCAAGCTCAAAACGGGCAAAAGCGACACCGATATTTCTGAGGCGCTTGACACCTCGCACGGCAACATCGGTAAGGCCTTGGATATCCTTAACGGTACTGCCGCCGACGCTGTTTCTGCAGCCAAGGAATTTTTTGAGTGCTTTAAAAGACGTGACCGACTATCCTCACTGAAAATCGTGCAGAGGTTTGAAAAGGACCGCTTGGGCTTTACCGCCTTTTTGGGTGAATTGAGATTGCTTGCTCAGCGTGAAGCACTAAAATGTGCCACAGGCGAGGGTGATGTCAGCATTTCCGTGATATCACGACTTTTAGCGATAGCAGAGGATACCGAAATGCGTGTCCGCCGCCACATCGGTCAGCCATTGTCGATTTCGCTAACCTCAACAGCTCTTGTTGCGGAAATATTTGCTGATTTGTAATCAGAAGAAACTATTGTAATTTGGCTGATTTTGTGCTAAAATATTGTGTTGTGAAAGTATCATCCAAAATTCAGGAGAAAAATAAATGGTTGAAGTTATAGGAGTAAAGTTCCGTTCGGACGGACGGATATATTCTTTCAGTCCCAAGGGCGAAAGGTTTGCCGTTGGTTCTTATGTTATTGTCACCACCTCGAGAGGCACGGAATGCGGAGAGGTCGTCAGCGAAAACCACAACATCCCCGACAGTCAGGTCGTCGGCCAATTGAAAGAGGTTGTTCGTGCGGCTACCGAGAGCGATCTTAAAAAAATGCATGAAAACCGTGAGAAGGAAAAGGATGCCTTTAAGTTCTGCGAGCGAAAGATCGAGGAACGCAAGCTTGAAATGAAGCTGGTTGACGTTGAAATTGCTTTTGACGGCTCGAAGATACTTTTCTTCTTCACTGCAGACGGCCGTGTTGATTTCAGAGAGCTCGTAAAGGACCTTGCAGGTCATTTCCATACCCGCATCGAGCTTCGCCAGATCGGTGTTCGTGACGAGGCAAAAATGATGGGCGGCCTTGGCATATGCGGACAACCCTTCTGTTGTCAGCGGTTTTTGTCCGATTTCCAGCCTGTTTCCATTAAAATGGCCAAGGAACAGGGTCTGTCACTCAACCCGACTAAGATCTCGGGCACCTGCGGCAGACTGATGTGCTGTCTGAAGTACGAGCAGGACGCTTACGAGTTTTTGGATAAGATAACACCCCGAAACGGTAGCTATGTCGACACTCCCGAGGGCAAGGGCACCGTTGTCGATGTAAGCCTTTTGACAGGTAAGCTTAAGGTTGCTCTCGATAACTCCGAGGGTATGCCCATCTCGGTCCACCGTGACGAGGTGAATATAATCCGTGGCTGTAAGGGCTGCAAGAAAAACAACAGCGGCACACAGACCGAAGAAAATTAACAAGGTGGGCGATTTGCGAATCGCCTCTACATTGTAAATAAATTTGTATACTTTTAAAAAGGGGACTTTTTTATGAAACTCACTTACGCAGGCAAAACAAAGGATGTTTATGCACTTTCCAACGGCAACGTTCTCTTGAAATTCAAGGACGACTGCACAGGTAAAGACGGCGTTTTTGATCCGGGTGAAAACTCGGTAGGACTTACCATTGAGGGTATAGGCAAGGCCAATTTGCAGACCTCGGTCTACTACTTCGAACTGCTCAAAAAAGCAGGCATCAAGACCCACTATGTCAACGCAGATCTTGAAAATGCCACTATGGAGGTTCTTCCTGCAGAATGCTTTGGCAAGGCTCAGGGCGGTAACGGCCTTGAGGTCATCTGCCGTCTGGTGGCAACAGGCAGCTTCATCCGTCGTTACGGCGAGTACATAAAGGACGGCACTGTTATTCCTAACGGCTATGTTGAATGCACCTTTAAGAATGACGAAAAGGGCGATCCGCTGGTCACTGGCGAAGGTCTTGAGGTTTTGGGTGTTATGACTCCCGAAATGTTTGCCAGCATGAAGGAGCAGACACTGAAGATCACCCGTATCGTTGCCGACGATCTTAAGACCCTTGGTCTCGATCTGTGGGATATCAAGTTTGAGTTCGGTTACAACAACGGTGAGGTCATCCTCATTGACGAGATAGCCTCGGGCAATATGCGTGTCTATAAGGACGGCAAGATCGTTGACCCCATCCAGCTGACCAAGATCATCAACAATCGCTGATCCGTTATATCAATATGTTATAGCAGTACAAGCCGACTGACCGTCGGCTTGTTTTTTTGTGAAAATATCTATATAGGTCGCTATCGGACAAACAAAGTTTGCTTTTGGCATTGAAAAGCGTGTTGTAATGTGGTTTAATGTACAAAAGGTGATATTTATGAAATATTATGAAGTCGATTTAAGCCAAATATTAAAAGTCACCCTGCTTGGCCGTACTCATCAGACACAGCAGACGCATCATGTCACCCGCCGCACCGACGAGTACATAGTGTATGCCGTGGCAAACGGCAAGCTTTGCCTTTTGGAGAACGGTCAACCGTTGGAGCTGAATTCGGGAGATATTTACATCTTCGACAAGGGAGAATTTCAGAAGCCGTTACTAAGCACCGATTGTGAATATTACTATGTTCATTTCAAAACCGACGGCTTTAAAGAGGTCGAGCTAAACGACGCCGAATTTTGCGAGGCGGTCAAAAACCGCAAGGCTGATTTTGTGAAGTCCGATATCTACGGGCCT
The DNA here is from genome assembly GCA_964424555.1 of uncultured Eubacteriales bacterium. Lineage (GTDB taxonomy): Bacteria > Bacillota > Clostridia > Oscillospirales > Acutalibacteraceae > UMGS172. The sequence continues at coordinate 55,432 of CAYRIX010000004.1, read as the reverse complement.
AAAAGCTACGATCACATCAAGGCTTTGGTCGCCCAACGCCTGCACATCCAAGACAAATTCTGCTTTGAATATATTTTGAGCTTTTTCAAAAATAATCGTCTTTCCTACAGCAGCAATGACCCGTTGCGGCGGCTCAACATTTCCTTAGCGGTGGCTGAGCTGTTAATGAAGCTTGAGGAGCTGTGTTTTGAACGGTTACGGGGAGCCTCCCGAAAGAAGAGCGCCGTTTTGGGCACCGTCGTGAAGATAACCGAGTATATCGGAGAGCATTACACCGAAAATTTCGGCAGTCACGACATCGAGCGTGACCTGTTCATCAACTTCGATTATGCCAACCGAATTTTCAAAAAGCATATCGGCTACAGCATTATCCAATACCGCAACCGATTAAGGATAAGCACCGCCAAAACCCTTGTATGCACAATGACGTTGGATGAGGTAGCTTTCAGGGTTGGCTTCGGTGACCGATACTATTTCAGTAAATGCTTCAAACGGTTTGAGGGCATATCGCCCGAGCAATACCGTGCACAGCAATCGGCAATATCTGATTAAGAACGAGGTGACTGTATGAAAAATCTATTTAAGATAGATAAAAGTCTGTTTTCGTACACTACATCCTTGGGAACCATCTCTCTTTTTTCACTGATGCTTCCGATGCTTTTCGAGAACATTTCCAACAACGTGCAAAACACCGTCAGCACCGTTGTTTTGAGCGGTTATTCCGAGAATTCGGTGGCTGCGGTCGGATCGACCACCACGGTCATTACGCTTGTGACCTTGTTGGGAACATTGGTTGCCGGCGGTGCCACGGTGGTTATCAGTAACCGAATTGGTGCAGAGGATCTCCGCTCCGCACGTGAGCTTTCATTTACGGCTGTTGCGGTCAACATAATTATTGCGCTTATCGTTTCGCCGTTGCTTGTCATCTTTGCGCCAAATATCGCATCCTTTTTAAACCTTGAGGGAATCGTTTATTCCGAAGCGGTGACCTATTTAAGGATACGAATGGTGTTTTTGATATTTTCCACTATAACATCGGCCGTACTGGCACTGCTCAAATGCTATGGCTACCCGAAATACACATTTATAATAGGTCTGCTTATAAACACACTTAACCTGTTGCTCAATATTTTTGTTATATATTGCCCAAGGCTTTCACCTGTCACAGGCGTAGAGGGTGTTGCCTACAGTAGCTGTGTTGCCAACCTTGCAGGACTTATCGTAGCTGTGTATTTCCTAAAAAAGGCAGGGATAAAGCTCAAGCTTCCCGAAGGTATGCTATCGTTTTTATGTCACATAAAGGCGGTGCTCCGCATTGGAGTGCCTTCGGGCATCTCCTCAGCATCGTTTACCTTTTCGCGAATGGTCACGGCATCATTTATCGCCATTTTGGGCAGTCAAGCCATCTCGGCCAATGTCTATTTCACAAATATTTTGTGCTATGTTTACCTCGTCGGTATAAGCATGGGCAATGCAAACGCCCTGCTCGTCGGACGGTGCTACGGTGCAGGCGATTATAACAGAGCCGACAAAATGAACCGACAGCTGATAAAACTGACCACCGTCATCAACCTCACTATCTCGTTACTGGTGCTCGCTCTTCGCCGACCGTTGCTGAGCCTTTTTACCGAGGATGAGTGGACGGTAAATATCGCACTCGGCGTTTTTGCGGTCGACATTATCGTCGAGCAGGCAAGGGCTGTCAGCCACGTTTACGAATACGCTCTCAGAGCCGTGGGCGATGTTATGTTTTCGATGATCATTCTCATAATTTCATGCTGGGTGTTCAGCATCGGGCTAGCCTACATACTCGCTATCCACTGCGGGCTGGGACTCGTTGGTTGCTACATCGGGCTTGCCGTTGATGAGTCCGTCCGAGCCATCGTCACCTATTTCCGTTGGAAAAGCGGACGGTGGAAAAAAACATAATAAAGCATTAAGTAAAGACCTGACGGTTTAGTAAATAAAACTGTCAGGTCTCTTTTTAATTTGTTATGCTCAATCAAACACAATAAACACACTGCGGAACGAGGGGACGGTGTAGGTGTCGCCGACCTTGATGTTCTTAATCGAGCCGTCGACGGGATTATAGAGGGTTGCGGTCCGTTGGGTTTTGTGGTTGAGAGTCAATTTCGCATCAACACCACGGGTATTGTTGACCACAAAGTACATTTCCTTACCGTCCTTCAAATACTTTGCCGTGAGCAGGTGAACTCCGTCGGCCTTAGCGGTAAAGTCGTTCTCTATTGAGTCAACAAAAGCATCGAGCTCGGGCGTCGAAACAGGCTTGAAATGCTCGGTAAGATCGACTGTTATATCGGGGTCGGTGCCGATCGTTGGCAGCTTGTTGTGGAACAGCACATTGACATCTGCATTTTTAAGCTCTACTAATGCCTTTTGTGCACGGGAGTCCATAACATCAACAGCGGGAATAACGATGACCTTTACATCAAGTCCTGATATCATCGGCTTTCCGTTTTTGAGGCTTTCGGCGGCGTTGACGATATCTTCAGCGTCAACATACTGGAAGTCAACTCCTTTTTGGAAGAACCTCTGTTTTCCCGCCGCCGCCAAAGCACCGTCGGACTGAGAGGATGCATCGGTCGGCAATCCCGCCGAATGGCTCGGCATATATTTGGCCTGTGCGTCCTCAATCGGACGGTAAACTAACACACTGTCAACGCTTTTAAGGCCGTCCAGCATATAGCCGATTCGACCAACGTACTCGTTAAATTTTATACATTCTTCTCGTGTTTCATAATTTCGGCCCGCATAGCCCTCAATATCGTTGAATCGCTTGTCGTAGGTGCCAAATTCGGCACGGAAATATGAGTTGAAAACTCTGACACCGTGCATTGCGAGCAGACCGACCACGGCCGACATATTGTTCCACGGGTCTCTAGCAAACTCTGGCTTTTTATGAAACGGACAAAGCTCGACCATCATACCGTTGGTGTCTTTTTTGCGTACCACCGTCTGTACATGCTTTGCGGTGTTACAGTTATACTCCTCAGGGACACAGTTGAGAATATCTATACCGGGGTAATCGGCCGCCATGATTACAGGGATATTGTCGCCGTACGAAAATACGTGTGCTTTAAGGCTTTCCTCACAAAGGTAATGGCCCGAAAACAAAGTTCCGTGAGAACGGCACCATTCGGAGAGCTGTCCCGAAAATGCACGGGCAATCAACTTGGCAACAAGTCGGTAAAAATTAACACGTATGGCTTCATAGCCCTTACCGTTTTCAAATATCAACGGCAAATACGGCAACAGCGATGTGCCGTATTCCTTTTCGTACTCCTCAAAAAGTGTATCGCAATAAGGTGCCAAGGCATAAGGCCAGGTCTCGTAGCCACGGACGTAGCCGACCTGCAACGACGGCTCGTCGGTAAACACTGCACCTGCGTTTTTGAAAATATCGGGACACTGTTCGTCAATACCGTCATACATCAGCTCGATAAAACGTTTAACAGCTCTTGGATCTAAGAGGTTTATGTATCGCTTAAACGATGAAACATTGTGTGTAAGGTGACTACCCTCATAAGCAGGCTTTTGGCAGAATATAAAAAATGCCTCGTTGGCACCAAGATCACATTCAACATGAGTGTCTGTAAAGGACACAGGAATCATTTTATCGTACTGAACGTAAGATTGAGAAATGCTCGATGCATCAACCGGATATTTTGCCGCCCAGATTATCTTGTCGGTCTCATCGTCAATATTAAAGGTGGTGTGGCGAGGCTCGTAAGCAATACGGCGGATCATAAAGAAACCTTTGGCCTCAAGCTCAGGGTGGTCTTTAAGCGTAAAACCATTGGCCTGACCGCTTGGATAACCCTTCTCGTCGTATATCCAATAGTCAAGTCCTGCCTTTTTAACATTCTCGGCTATGTCACTAAAGGTTTTCAGATCGCTCTCATCCAAAAAGGTTTCGTCATTAAACTTTGGATTGATAACGGTACCGCCGTAGCCGTAAGCCTTTAACGCATTTGCAACCGCTGACGGATCGTCTTTAACCGTGAACGAATGCATTAAGGGTCTCACACGGTATTTTGATTCAGGATTCAAAAATCTATCTTTATCTATCGCCATAAACAAACCTCCTTTGTATCACGGTCTCAGTATACCACACTAAAATAATGTTTTCAACAAATATCAAAAATTGGTCGATTTAATCCGTTATATCGGTATTGTCAAATGAGGCCCGGTACATTTTTTGAATATATTCGGTGAGAAACTGCCCTACAACGGCCTTAAACACATTTGAAAATATAACCGATTAAGAACAGATAATATTACAATAGCGCCCCACCAACTGAGTTGTTGGGGGACGCTATGATTAATCTTTATTCAGGAAATTGAAGCACACCTGTCTCAACACAAAACTTTTGCATATCAACGTGGGTTTCGTCAACAAAAACTATTCCGTCGTTTTTGAGCATTTCGATCTGGATATTTTGCCCTCCGAAAGCAAACGCAGGCGATACCCTGCCGTCCTTGGTGACGACCCGATAGCACGGTATGCTTTCGGGGTCTGGGTTGCAATGAAGCGCATAGCCAACCACCCTCGCCCACCTTGGGTTTCCTGCAACCATAGCCACCTGACCGTACGTGGCAACCTTGCCTCTTGGTATCCTCTTAACTACTTCATAGATTCGGTCAAAAACGCTCAAGCGTTGATTCATTCTATCTCAGGAACCTCCGGATATTTACCGTTGATGATATTCTCAAGATCAACTCCTGTTTCAACCTTTGCGGTTGAAAAAACGATCTGAGTCTGGGTACTGCCAAAGGTCTGAAGCTGACCGATGAATATATCCAACGCCTCGGTGCTTTCAAAGGCTACCTTTATAAGCATGGAATAATGACCCGTTACACAGCTACATTCCAACACGTTTGGATGCTCCTTTATAAAAGGATAAAAGACCGCCTTTTGCTGAGGCTGAACCTCGAGATTAATAAACGCAGTTATCGGGTAGCCCAAAAGCTTGTGGTCGACCTTAACGCTGTATCCGCTGATTATTCCGCTTTTTTCAAGCCGCTCGAGTCGGGCGGCGGTGGCAGGCGACGACAAAAACACCTTTTCGGCAAGCTGTTTTAACGGCATTCTTGCATTTTCCTGCAATAGAGTTATCAAACGGTAATCGATTTTATCCATATTATCCCCTCTTAATATTGTAATATTAAAAACTTTATGCTATAATAAACATGTTCAATTCGTACTGCCTTATTTATTTAATAATTATACTCTTATTCTTTAAGTTTTTCAAGCATCAGTTTAATTAAATTTTATTTTTTTTTGAAATAATCTTACTTTTCTTAATCGGTGTTGTATATGATAAATATTGAAAATTCATGTTGTTTTACGGGCTACAGGCCCGAAAAATTTGATTTTCCTTTTGAGGAAAGCTGTCCTGAGTACCGTCGCTTTTACGGTCGGCTTATGACCGCCATTGCCGAAGTTATAGAAAAAGGCTGCACTGTATTTTACTGCGGAATGGCACAAGGCTTTGACATTGTAGCAGGCGAACATGTTGCTTTAGTCAAAAAGCTTAATCCCGATATTAAGCTGATTGCGGCTGTACCGTTTAGGGGACAGGAAAACGGTTGGAGCACAACGTGGCAGAAACGTTACCGTGACCTATTATCTGAGTGTGATGAGGTCGTCACTCTGAGCGAAGGGTATGCCCGTTGGGTATTTGACCATCGCAATCGCTACATGGTCGACCGAAGCCGATATGTTGTGACATTTTTCGACGGTAAACAAGGCGGAACCGACAATACCATTAAATATGCTGTTAAGCATTCACGTGATATAATCAATGTTTTTGAAACCGATCCTGTTGAAGATATTGTGTCACGTTTCAGGTGTGTTGCACAGCTTTATCTCCCTGAGGAATGAGGAAAAGTCATAAAAAAGATTCTTAGCAAAAGCTAAGAATCTTTTTTATTTTTTAATTATTATACTTCAAGCACCATCCCGTCAAAGGCTGTTATGATACCCTCACCGTTCATTTGTGCGGCAAGCACCTCTTGGCTGTCGTGCAGAGTGCGTGCCATGTGGCTTATGACAAACTTATCGACATATTTAGACAGAGTTTCTTTCATTTCGACCACCATTTGGAGATTGTTGTGCTCGAAAATGCGGTAATCACCCTTTTTGTTGCCGATAGTGGCATCCAAAACGGCAAGCTCGATATGCTTTTCCTTGATGGCCTCAACCTCAGAATATAACAGCCATGCGCCGTCCAAACCATAGAAAACCCTTTTTTCACCGTCGTCGATTATGTAATGCACGGTAGGAATGCAGGTGGGATGATTGGCCTCAAGCGCCTTAATAAAATATGGTCCGACCTGTTTTTCGTCACCCGCCGAAAATTCGACAAGATCAGCACCCGACTCCTGCAGCATTTTTAATGTATCCTCATTAAAATGGTCGCCATGGCGGTGTGTGATAATAACATATTTGATTTTCTTAACGTCTACATTGTATTTTTCAATGGCGTCGGGTACACATGGGCCCGCATCAATAAGCAGTTCATCATTGATAAGCGCTGACGACAACCAACGGTGCTCACCCGATTCGGGCTTTTTTGGGCTCCAATCGGCCGCCCCAGTGCCTAAGAATAAAATCTTCATTTTGTTTCTTTCCTTAAGCATCCCACCTTGTGCCTAAAGGTGGGATGCTTATTTTAAACATTATTCATCAGAGCTTGTTGTCTCAGAACTCTCACCGTCGTCGGTGTCGGGCTCATCGGCAGCGTCTGTATCTCCTGCGTCCGCATCGGCGGCTTCGGGGTGGTCGGTTACCTCATCGTTATCGTGGGTAGCAGTAGCAATAGACAGTATTTTCTCACCCTGCTCGGTTTTGACACGCATTACTCGGACACCCTTTGCAGGACGGCTGAATCGGCTGATTTCCTCTACCGGAACACGGATTATGATACCTGTTGAGGTTATCATAATAATATCGTCCTCATTATCGACTGCGATAATGGCGGCAACATCACCATATTTAGCAACACGGTAGTTGGTAATACCCTTACCACCACGGCTTTGCACACGGTAATCGTCGAAGCTTGAAATTCGACCGTAGCCTGTCTCGGTAACGGTAAGTATCTCTTTACCCTCACCTACTACCAGCATTCCGACGACCTCGTCACCCTCACGGAGACGAATAGCACGAACTCCTCGGGCGGTACGTCCCATCTCACGTGCGTCATTTTCATTAAAGCGGACGGAGTAGCCCTTCCTTGTGGCGACCATAAGCTCTTGGTCTCCCTTAGTTCTGCAAACATAGGCTAACTCGTCATCCTCATCAATGTTGATGGCGATAATACCTGTTTTACGGACGTTCTTGAATGCCTCGATAGAAGTACGTTTAATGGTACCCTTCTTGGTTATCATACATACAAAGAACGGATTATCAAGGTCGATCTTATTGTCAAGCGGAAGAATGTTTATAATCTTTTCGTCAGGCATGAGCGGCAGGATATTAACAATGTTAAGACCCTTTGATGTTCTACTGCCCTCAGGAATCTCATACGCCTTGATGCGATACAAACGTCCTAAATTTGAGAACATCAGCACATAGTCATGCGAAGAACAGGTAAACATATTTTCAACGATATCGCCCTCACGGGTGGTCATACCGGTGATACCCTTGCCGCCACGGTGCTGTGTTGAATAGGTATCGGACGGCAAACGCTTAATGTAACCTTCTACCGTTTTGGTTAAGATACATTCCTCATTAGGAATAAGGTCTTCGATATCGACCTCGCCCGAAACGGAATTTATCTCGGTACGGCGGTCATCGGCATATTTATCACGAAGATTTAAAGCCTCGGTCTTGACAATATCAAGAACCTTGGTGTGGTCAGCCAAAATTTCCATGCATTCCTTGATGAAGGCCAGCTTTTCGGCCAACTCTTCCTCTATCTTCTGCTTTTCCATACCTGCCAATTTACCCAACTGCATCTGTACGATAGCGGTGGTCTGAATATCGTCAAGACCAAAGCGTTCGGACAAGCGCTCCTTCGATTCAGGGATGGTTTTGGAGTTACGGATAATGTTGATAACTTCGTCAATAAAGTCGAGAGCTATCTTTAAGCCCTCCAAGATATGGGCTCTTTCCTGAGCCTTCCTCATATCATATCTTGTACGGCGTTCGATTATCTCACACTGGAAGTCGATATACTTCTCGAGCATCTCTTTTAAGGTTAAAACCTTAGGCTGACCGTCGACGAGAGCTAACAAAATTGCACCGAAAGAGGTCTGCAACTGGGTCATTGAATAGAGATGGTTGAGAACAACCTGAGGATTAGCATCCTTTTTGAGGTCGATAACGATTCTAATACCGCCGTCACGCTTGGAGGAGTGGTCGACGACATCGTCGATACCCTCTACCCTCTTTTCTGCGGCAAGGTCATAGATAGATTTAACTAACTGCTTTTTATTGACACCGTAAGGAATTTCGGTAACAACAATACGGAACTTACCGTTTCTTGTTTCCTCAATCTCGGTCTTACTACGCATAACGATCTTTCCACGACCGGTGGCATAAGCGGCACGAATACCCGAACGGCCCATAATCTGAGCGCCCGTCGGGAAGTCAGGTCCTTTTATAAACTGACAAATTTCGTCAAGACCCGCCTCAGGCTTGTCAATAAGCAGACACATTGCGTCGATGACCTCACCGAGGTTATGCGGCGGAATATTGGTTGCCATACCGACAGCGATACCCATTGAGCCGTTTACAAGCAAGTTTGGAAAACGGGCAGGCAGAACGGTGGGCTCTTTCAGACGGTCATCATAGTTCGGCATAAACTCAACGGTATCCTTGTCGATATCGTCGAGCATATGGGTGGAAATCTTGCTCATACGTGACTCGGTATATCGGTATGCAGCAGCAGGATATCCGTCAATAGAACCGAAGTTACCGTGACCGTCAACCATTGGATATCTCATTGAGAAATCCTGAGCCATACGTACCATTGCATCGTAAACAGATGCGTCACCATGAGGATGGTAACGTCCAAGCACCGTACCGACCGTGTCGGCACACTTACGGTATGCCTTGTCGGGGGTAAGGTTATTTTCGTACATTGTGTAGAGTATACGGCGATGAACAGGCTTAAAGCCGTCACGAACATCAGGCAAAGCACGGCTTACAAGAACCGATACCGAATACTGCAAAAAGCTGGTTCTTACCTCGTCGGTAATTTCAACGGGAAGTATAGTTTGTTCCGAATCATCCAAAAACGCCTGATCGGAAGCCTTTTTTTCTTCACTCATTTTTTACTTTCCTTATCCTTTCAAGTTTCTTACAGAAGATATTTTCTGACCAACTCAGCATCCTCATTTGGAATGCATGCTTTTGGAATAATAAGTTTTTTCTCACCTGCGGTCAATAAATAGATATCCTCATTGCTTTTTATAAAGAAATCACCACGGGATAAAACCTGCTCTTCCTCGTTACCAAAGATGTAGGAAATACCGTTTTCGTTTATAAATACTTTATATTCGGTGCCGTCGGATATAGCTCTAATGTTATTTTTTATAACCGAACTTCCGCCAAGCCATGTTACAGCAATAAAAATAAGACTTATTACTATTGCTGCTATACTGGTGTAGAGTAAATAATTCTTATTCAGCTCGACCTCCTTGGTTAAGGTGGTATAAATATTAAAACCGAAAAGAAGAATTATTATTACAAAGCATATTGTGGTATTGCGGTTGCGTTCAAATCTCTTTTTCTTTTCTCCGGAAAGCTCATATGCCGATTCAGCATGTTCTTTCGACAAAGAATACTTTAATTCTACATATTTTTCTGCCATCTCGTCACCTTAAATATCGAGATCCTGCACAAACTGTGCATTTTCTTCGATAAACATCTTTCTCGGCTCAACATCCTCACCCATAAGCATCGAGAAGGTCTCGTCAGCCCTTGCGGCATCCTCCATAGTGACCTTCAGCATTGTGCGGGTAGACGGATCCATTGTGGTCTCCCATAATTGCTCAGGGTCCATCTCACCAAGACCTTTGTATCGCTGAACATCGGCCGAACCGCCAAGCTCTGCAATGTAGGTATCTCTTTCCTCATCAGAGAAAGCATAATGGTGAACCTTTCCTTTTGAAACCTTAAACAGAGGCGGCTGAGCCAAATAAATATGTCCTGTTTCGATAAGCTCTGGCATGTATCTGAAGAAGAAGGTCAACAACAAAACTCTGATATGGCTTCCGTCAACGTCGGCATCGGCCATGATGATAATTTTGTCATAACGGAGCTTTTCAATATTAAAGTTTTCAGCAATACCTGTACCCAAGGCTACAACGACCGGTGTAAGCTTGTCATTTCCGTATACCTTATCCACCCTTGCTTTTTCAACGTTAAGCATCTTACCCCACAAGGGCAGGATAGCCTGATAGGTACTGTTTCTTCCGTCAACTGCCGAGCCGCCTGCCGAGTCACCCTCGACAATAAATATTTCGGTCTTTGTAGCATCATCCGAAATACAATCGGTCAATTTTTCGGGCATTCTTACCTTATTGCCGATACTTGCCTTGCTACGCTGCATGTCACGGGCTTTTTGAGCAGCCTCACGAGCGTTAGACGATGCTATCGACTTATCAAGTATTATCTTGGCCTCTTGAGGATGATCCTCAAGATACTCATTAAGCTTGGTTGCAACAAGGTTATTGACCAAGGTAGTCATTGAAGTGTTGCCGAGCTTTGCTTTAGTCTGGCTTTCAAACTGAGCATCTGTCAATTTTACACTGACAACAGCGATAAGACCTTCATTTATATCCTCACTCTTAAGGTTGTTGTCGGCATCCTTTAAAAACTTGAAATTACGTCCGTACTTATTGATGGTACGGGCCAAGCTGTTTTTAAATGCCTGCTCATGTGTACCGCCGTCTACCGTATGAATAGTGTTGGCAAATGACAATATTTTGGTATCATAGCCTGTGCTCCAAAGGAAAGCAACCTCAGCCGAGGAATCACCACTCGTGGTTGAAAGATAGATTACGTCATTATTAAGTTTTTCCTTTTTACCGCCGGCGAGCAAAAATTCAACATATGATTTGATACCGCCCTCAAAATGCAGGTCGGTAGTGATCTCTTCTCGGTCGGTACGCTTATCGGTCAAAACAACTCTGATACCTGCATTGAGGAAAGCCTGCTCACGAAGACGAGCCAACAAAATATCATAATCATATTCTGTGGTATCGGTGAAAATATCAGGATCGGGCTTAAATGTAACCGAGGTACCTGTTTCGGTAGTGTCACCTATAATTTCAAGGTCGGTTGCAATATTACCCTTTTCATATCTCTGACGGTAGATATGCTTTCCGTCCTTTACCTCGACCTCAAGCCAAGAAGATAATGCATTAACAACCGAAGCACCGACACCGTGCAGACCACCCGAGACCTTGTAACCGCTTCCTCCGAACTTACCGCCTGCATGAAGAATTGTAAATACTACCGTTACGGTAGGTATACCCTTTTGAGGATTAATACCAACAGGAATACCACGACCGTTATCGGTTACGTTTATTATACCGTCATCAAGCAGATCAACCGTGATCTTATCGCAATATCCTGCCAGAGCTTCGTCGATAGAGTTATCAACTATCTCATAAACAAGATGATGCAGACCTCTTTCACCGGTCGAACCGATATACATACCGGGTCTTTTTCTGACTGCTTCAAGTCCTTCGAGTACCTGTATCGAATTTTCATCATAATTTTCGGTTACAGGAATATTGATGTCGTTACTCATTTTTATCTCCTTTATCGGAATTATTTTAAAATTTAAAATACAAATTTATTTGATATTGCCCGTCTTTGAAGAGTAGACGGTGAAATTTGTGAAATGTAAACCCTTATCCTACCGTTTTCATTACAAATAATAAAGGATTTAGGTAATTCAAACGAAACATTAATAACGCTGCCTTTTTTCTCGGCAAATTTTAAAAAATCTCTTGTGGGCTTTGACACGGTCGAGGTGTCCATATCAAAAATTCCTATCACGTCGGCGGTTTTTACCACCGTATACTGACCGAGATGCAGATAAATAATGCTCACTCCCAAATTTAACTTTCTATTACTTTTCCGTCTTCAATTTTGAATATTTTTCCGCTTAAAAGACCCTGTGTATTTGCAATGTCACAACAGGTGAGAAAAACCTGTCGTCCTTTAATGTGATTCAAAATATAGTTTTGACGTGAAATATCAAGCTCGCTCATAACATCATCGAGTAATGCAACAGGCATTTTTCCGGTTATTTCATTTATAACAGCCGATTCACTGAGCTTTAAAGCTAAAGCTGCGGAACGTTTTTGTCCCTGAGAACCGAAGGACCTTGCTGAAATACCGTTTATTTTTATATTAAGATCATCCCTATGAGGCCCTACCGAGGTTGAAAGTGATTGCATATCCTCATATCTGTTTTTTAACAAAGCAGATAAAAATTCATCTTCACTTTCCCCTGCCGTAGTCTCATATTCGGCTGTAATATCCTCTTTACCGTCGGACAGACCTTTATAAATATCGGGTAAAAATTTATTTATAGCTTCTATATACCTTTTTCGGTAACCTATTATCTCGCTACCCGTCAAAGCCAATTCTTTTTCAAAATCCTCAATAAATTCCTCCATATTGGGATTAAATTTAAGATTTTTTAAAATAGAATTTCGTTGATCTAAAGCCTTTAAATATCTACGTGACGTACTGATATATTTTGGATAAAGCTGACACAAACAGGTATCCATAAATTTTCTGCGAAAAGAAGGACCGTCTTTTACAATATTCAGATCATTAGGAGAAAAAACTATGGCATATATTTTTCCCGCAATACCCGAAGCAGAGCTATATTCAACACCGTTTAAAACAGCACTTCGGCTCTTTTCAATGTTTATAATACATTCCTGATCACGGCCGTCATCAAAAAAATCAAGCTTTATTTTAGCTTTCAGCGAATCAAATTTTATAAGCTCGCTGTCCTTTGAGCCTCTAAAGCTTTTAGCCCCCGTAAAAAGCCAAAGACTTTCTAAAATATTTGTCTTTCCTTGAGCATTCTGACCGAATATAATATTCATTCCGCTGTCAAATTCCAAAACCTCATTTTCAAAATTTCTGAAATTTGACAGCTCTAACCTTTTAAAAATCATTATTTTATGACCTTAACAGTCTGACCGTTAAAGGAAACAACCTCACCGCCACGAAGCTTTTTACCTCGCATTGTGCAGACCTCTCCGTCAACCTTAACCAGTCCGTCCTGAATTACAGCCTTGGCCATACCTCCGGTTCCTAAAATTCCTGCAAATTTTAAAAAGTCATCAAGCTTTATATATTCAGTATGAATTTTAATCTCTTCCATTATTCTGCCTTCAATCTCATGGGCATGACCATGTAAATAAAGTCGTCTCCCTCTTTAGGAAGAATTATTACCGATGCAAAGGAACCATTAAAATTAACAACTACCTCATCACACTCACAGGCTTTCAAAGCATCAAGCAAAAATCGGTTATTAATACCTATTTCAAACTGTTCACCTGTAACTTCTGCTTTATAAGAATCGGTTGCTCTTCCTAAAGCGGTTGCACAGGAAAAAATTATCTCCTCTGCTTCGATCTTACATCTCATCGGTGTTTTAAGCTGATCGTTTATAATAAGAGAAATTCTTTCAATAGTAGATGCTATTTCTTTGGTGTTTACCTTAACGGTTGTAGAAAAGCTTGAGGGCATTATCTTTTTATAATCTATAAATTCTCCCTCAATTTTACGGGATACAATTGAATATCCGTCAACACTCATTGCAACATGACGTCGACCAACGAAAAATTCAACATTTTCCTCGTCATCCTTAATAATCTTAACAGCCTCACCAATGGTTTTTGCAGAAATTACAAATGACATCTGCTTACCTAAATTAAGCATTTGTTTTCTTACTGCAAGTCTGTAGCCGTCAACACCGACAACCTTTACGTTATCCTCTTCAATATCAAATAAAAGTCCTGTTAAAACAGGTTTTTGAGCATCTGCCTGAGCTGTGGCAAATACCGTCTGACGTACCATATCCTTTAATGTCTCACAAGGAAATACTATTCTTTCGCAATCGTCTACCGTCGGCATCTCAGGAAAATCTGCAGCAGGCATACCCATAATATCAAACATTGTAGAGCCGCTTTTAATTTTGCAAACCAAACGCTCATTTACTTCAAAGGAAACAGTATCACCGTTCATGCTTCTTAAAATATCACCTAAAAGCTTTGCCTTAAAAACAATACTTCCCTCTTCTGCGCAGGTGATATCAATAGTTTTGGTCATTCCTATTTCAAGGTTATATGCCATCATTTTAAGACCGTCATTTGTTGCGGTCATATGAATTCCCTCTAAAACGGGAAAGGTTGCCTTTGTTGCAACTGCACGGGAAAGATTCATTACTGCTTCGCATAATTTTTCACGGTTTACTAAAAATCTCATTTTTAAAATTTCCTCCCATAATTTTATATTTTAAAAAATAGTAGTAGTATTAGTGTCTGTGAAATTGTTAATAACCTCAAAAACCGTTGATACAAAGCAAAATTTTAAAGATAAAATTATCTACAGGTTATTAACATGTTTGTTAATAAAAAAGTTAAATTTCGAGATTTTAACAGAATTGTTAATAACTTCTTGTTAAAACCTGTTGAAATGTGGATAATTTTGTGTTGTTATGTAAACAACGGTAACCAATGTCTTATGACTTGATGTTTTTTATAATATCATCAACTATTGTTTTTTCACTTTCATTTGATTTAAGAGAATTTTTAATTTTTTCAATAGTATAAAGGACCGTGGTATGGTCTTTATTGAATTTTTTTCCTATTTCTGTTGATGAAAGTGACATTGTTTGTGCGACAATGTACATTGAAATCTGTCGTGCATATGCAATATCGGCACTTTTTTTACGTGAATAAATATCATCAGATGTAACATTATAGGTGCGTGCTACCTCGTCGACAATCTTTTCAACAGTTAAGGGTTCAGGCAGTGTCTCGCTTACAACATCACGGATATACCGTTGTACGAGCGGCATGGTCAAATTCTTTGAATGTATCATTACATAGGCCTGAAGCTTTTTTACAATTCCCTCGAGCTGACGGATATTACTCTTTATCTGCTCTGCAATATAATAGAGCATATCGTCACTCATGGTAAGACCTAACTGCTCAGCCTTATTTTTTAATATACTTACCCTTGTTTCAAAATCGGGTGGTTGCATATCGGCCATCATACCGCTTTCAAGACGGGAACGTATTCTTTCCTCCAAGGTCTTGATTTCTTTCGGGGGACGGTCAGAGGTTACTACTATCTGACGCTCGGGATATAATGCATTGAAGGTATTAAAAAATTCCTCCTGAGCCTGTTCCTTACCTGCGATAAAATGAATATCATCGATAAGCAGAACATCGACCGTTCTGAAACGGTCATGAAAAATATCAGTCGTCTGATTTCTTATTGCTTGGATAAGCTCGTTAGTAAATTGCTCACCCCTCAAGAAAAGCACCTTTTTTTCAGGAAAATTCTTTTCAATACTGTTTTTTATTGCAAGCATAAGGTGAGTTTTACCTACACCTGAGTTTCCGTACAAAAACAAGGGATTGTATTGATTGGCATAAGGCTTGTTTGCAACCGCCATTGCCGATGCATGAGCAATATGGTTTGACGGACCGACAACGAAATTTGTAAAGGTATAGCCTTCCTCTACGGTTGCGGTTGGTTGTTGATTTTTCTCGGTCTCCTCACTGCGAACTATAATGTCAATAGTCATAGGAAGACCCGAAACCTCTTCGCAGGATTTTTCAAGTATTTTTTTATAGTATCCGTCAACCGTTTTTTTCTTATATTCATTGTTTGCGGCTAAGGTCAGCACACCATCATCGGTTGAGATAGGAACAAGGTCAAGTATCCATGCCTTAAGACCGACCTCTGAAATTTTTTCGGTGATCTTACAATCTTCACAAATGTGTTCCCATAGGTCATTTATGGAATTTATGGCCATTTTTTAATTCCTTTCTTTTTATATTTAAAGTTTTCAACAGAAATTAAAAAGGTTGTTGAAAAGTAAAAAAATCGACAAGTATATCCATTTAAAATTGTACCATAAAACCCCTTAAAATTCAAGCGAAAAAAGCCTTTAAACACCATAAAAAATAACCAAATTTAAGTGAAACTTTTATACAACTTTTAATATTTAATAATAATATTATTAAATATTAAATTTTAAGAGAAAAATAAAGAAAAAACCGTCCTTAAAAGGACGGTAAGAACGGTCATTTAACATCATCAAGCTTTTCTAAAAATGAGTGCAGCTCGTTATTGATTTTATAACCCACAAGAGTATCAACGTTACAACGGTGAATACTGTTGAAAAGATTCTTTTCAATTTCAGGATTTACGGCTTTGAGTTGCTTTATCAACAGCTTTATTTCATGGCGCTTGGAAGCGTTTTCATCAACGGCGGCACGTGCGGTCAGCTTACAGGCACAGGCAATGAACGACAGCTCATTATAGCTTGCCCAACGGATGATATCCTCTTCTAAAATGCAGTAAAGAGGACGTATCAGCTCCATACCGTCAAAATTTGTCGATTTAAGTCTTGGTAACATACCCTGAATCTGTGAGCCGTACATCATACCCATCAAGGTTGTCTCAATAACATCGCTCAAATGATGTCCGAGAGCGATTTTATTACAACCCAACTTCTGTGCCTCAGCATAAAGGTGTCCCCTGCGCATTCTTGCACATAAATAGCACGGAGATTCTGAAACACTGTCGGCAATTTCGAAAATGTCGGTTTCAAATATATGAATAGGAATTTCCAAGATTTCGGCATTTTTCTCTATTTTCTGACGGTTTTCGGGATTATATCCGGGATCCATAACTATGAATTTGAGTTCAAATTCAACATCGCTGTAGCGTTGTAGCATCTTCATCAAAACGGCCAGCATCATAGAGTCCTTACCGCCCGAAATGCAGACAGCAATCTTATCGCCTTTTTCGATAAGCCGATAATTCTTTACACCTTCGATAAATTTGTTCCATATTTCTTTTCTGAATTTTTTATTGATGCTACGCTCGGCATTTTGAGCACGTGATAATTCTTTTGGCATATTTTTTTCCTTTTAATTTTTGTAGGGGAGGGCCTCTGTGCCCTCCCACAAAATTTATCATGAACTACCGGGAGGGCACAGAGGCCCTCCCCTACGTTATTTAATCAAATCCTTTATAACCTCGCCTGCCATGATAAGTCCCACAACCGATGGGACAAACGGCACAGAACCGGGGATGCTTCTACCTGTTTCAGGGTCTTTTTCGGTCGAAATTTGAGGAATTTCTTCGGAGTATACGACCTTTAACGACTGAATATTCCTTTTTTTGAGATTAGTCCTCATAATTCGAGCCAAAGGGCAGACTTTGGTGTCGAAAATATCGGCAACCTTAAATGCCGTCGGATCGAGCTTATTTCCTGCACCCATTGCAGATATTACAGGAACTGAAAGCTCCTTTGCACGGCTGATAATGTCGATTTTTGCGGCCACTGTATCGACACAATCCAAAATATAGTCGAATTTTGTAAAATCAAAGCATTCGGCCGTTTCGGGAAGATAAAAGCATTGATGTACGGTTACGGTACATTCAGGATTAATATCCTTTATAATATCACGCATTACCTCCACCTTTGGGCGACCTACGGTGCTGTGAAAAGCTACGGCCTGACGGTTGATATTGCTTAACGATACGGTATCGCTGTCAATAAGGTCGATAGCACCCACACCCGCTCTTGCCAAGGCCTCAACAGCATGACCTCCCACACCGCCTATACCAAAAACGGCAATACGACAGTGAGATAAGGCTTCTATTGAATTTTTGCCGAGCAGACGTGCCGAGCGTGAAAATTGTTCTTGCATATATTACCTCTGTCAGAACAGTTTTTTTACTGTGCCTGTTTTAAATAAAACACCAAAAAGGAATGAGCCCGATAAAGCTCCTATAACGCCTTGAATTGAGTTTCCTACCGTGTCGGCAACGGCAACTGCTGCGTTATAAATAAATAATTCGAAAACAAAATAGCCTGCGACCATAATAATTTCCGCAACTATGGCTACTAAGATGATTCCGACGATATCAAGCTTTTTGTTAATATTTAAAAATGCCTTAAATACATAATAGCAGCCTACCGCCATAAGCCATTTAATTATCAGAGTGGCAGGCGCATAGTAGGTATAACCCAATATAAGGTCGGACAGTCCTGCACCGATACCTGCTGCCATACCGCCCCAAACAGGACCGAGGCACAGTGCGGCGATAATTACAAAGCAATCTCCGAAATTGAAGTATCCGTGACTGGGCAACGGTACCGGAAAAGCAAAGGTAAGGACACATATAATAGCCGCAAAAACGGCAGAACAACACAGCTTAAAAAGATTGTTCTTTTTCATACAAATTCTTCTTTCAAAAATGTAAAACTAATTTTCACCGACGATATTTTTGATCCAGCTTCCTCTTTTGACAAGGTAGATGCCGATAAAGCCCTTTAAAAGATATACCGATTGGACCGAAGCATACAGTGAAACCGCACCGATGTCGGTAAATCGGGACAGGCAGAATGCCAACGGTACCGAAACGCACCACATAAACCCACAGTCGAAAATAAAGGTTATGAGCGATTTTCCGCCTGAGCGAAGGGTGAAGTATGACGAGTGAGCCAAAGAGTCAAACGGCATCATTAAGGCACCGATAACGATAAGTCCCGAAGCGATACCACGCACGTTGTCAGACGTGTTGTAAAGCAAAGGAATGACGGGTGAAAGTGATGCATAAACAATACACATGATTATACTGATAAACAGCGAAAAGGTTATCAGCTTGCGGTCGGTGTCCATGACCTCCTTCATGCGTCCTGCACCCAGCATGTTTCCTATTATGATACCGATCGCATTACCCATTGAGAGGAAAACGACCGCAAAGAGATTCCAAAAGGTCTGGTTTATATTGTTTGCGGCAACAACATCGACACCTTTCACAGAGTAGCACTGATTAAGAATTGCCACACCCGATGCCCACAAAGTCTCATTAAGTAACAGCGGCATAGCCTTTTTAAGCATGTCAAGGGCCAAAGAGGCAGGCATTCTGAAGTTGCGGAAAAGACCCGTAATATAAGGGTTTTTCTCTTTGTGGGAATGGGTCCATATTATAACTATGGCGGCCTCGACATATCTCGACAAAACGGTAGCGATAGCTGCACCCGACGCACCTAATGCGGGGATTCCGAGCGGCTTGACACCAAAGATAAGTATGTAATTGAAGGTGAGGTTGACCATGACGGCAATAATTCCTGCTTTCATGGGAAGCATGGTCTGACCTGTTTCTCGCAAGGTACTTGCATAGCTTTGGGTCAAAGCAAAAGGAATAAAGCCAACAAGCATTATAAGCAGATAATTTTTGGCGGCCTTGAAGGCAACAACAGGGTCGACCGTTTGGCTCTCGCCCTTTAAAAATGAAGTAATTAGGCTATCGCCAAGCAAAAGGAATATACCTATTCCGACAGCGGTTATGACAAGACACAGAATAAGCTTGAAACGAAGTGAATTGCGTAGACCCTCGTTATCATTTTTGCCGTAGTATTGAGCGCCGAAGATTCCGACACCCGAAACGGCGCCGAAAAGACATAGGTTAAATACAAATATGAGCTGATTGGTGACCGAAACACCTGTCATTGCCTCGGTACCGACACGACCGACCATAATATTGTCCAGCATATTGACAAAGTTGGTAATACCGTTTTGCAGCATTATTGGCACGGCAATGGTAAGGACATATTTGTAAAAAGCCTTGTCACCTATATATTTTTTGAGCATGAAATCACCTCAAATATTTTGAATCATCGTGTTTACCCTCAAACCATAAATACGGATTGGCAATAATATAATCATTGATATCGCTCATATCCTCCGTATTTCGCACAACATGGTCGTAATACGAGGTTTGCCAAAATTTTTCGCCGCTATTATGTGTTGTATAAGATTTAAAACGTTGTATTATATTTTGTAGGGAAGGGCCTCTGCGCCCTTCCGGAGCAATAATTGAAATTAATAAATGAATGTGGTCAGGCATAATGACATAAGAGTCAATGCTGACATATTCATACGTGTTTATGTAATTGATACATTCATTAACAATTTTTCCTATACCGGATAATTCTATTTGCGGAAGGGCGCAGAGGCCCTTCCCTACGACGATTTTCGATAATATTTGTTTGCGGTTGTGCGTGCAAATTGTCACAAAATACGCACCGTTACTACTGTAATCGTATTCTTTTAATCGTGTTGGTTTGCGTTGTGGGAATGTTGGATATTCCTTCATTTTTCTTAAATTTTTATTGTTGTGTTCTATGTTTTGTATTCGACTTTTACATATTACCGCTTTGCAACATTACGGCGGCAACGGCGGCGACGGGTGCGGTCTCGGCACGGAGAATTCGGGGACCTAATGTTGTGACAGTGGCACCCGCAGCCTCCAGCATTTCCGCTTCCTCTTTAGAAAATCCACCCTCGGGACCGATGATGACCGAAATGTTTCTTACGGTTTTGCCGATTTCACATAACGGTTTTCCGCCTAATTCATAGAAAAACAGGCTTAGGTCATCGCTTTTGATATCTTCAGCAGCGGTTTTGAGGGTCATACACATTGCCACCTCAGGTAATATACCTCTGCCCGATTGCCCTGCGGCTTCATCAGCTATTTTTTGCCAACGTTCTGTCTTTTTCGACATGGCTTTTTCATCGGGACGGGATACACAGTTGGTAGAAAGCACGGGTACAATCCGACTTACACCCATTTCGACGGCCTGACGGACGGCGGTGTCCATTTTGTCGCCTTTTGTCAGACAAAGATACAGCGTGACGAAAACCGTCGGCTCGGTGTTGTTTTTATGTTTTTCTAAAATCTCAAGCTCGACACGCTCGGCCGAGCAACCCGAGATGACACAATTATAGTCGAAGCCCTTAGTATCGGAAACAGTAAGGCTCTCCCCTATCTTCATGCGAAGTGACCTTAAGATGTGCTTTGCGTCGTCACCCTCTATAAACGGTGCAGTTTCGAAAAATTCTTTAAAAAATCTGGGCATTTTTCTTCCCTCTTGAACGTAATTTACATACCATTTTAGTCTATCATTATAATGTGTATATGTCAAGAAGTTGCCAACAAAAAACCACCCAAAAGTAAAACCTTCGGGTGGTGAGCATTTATTGAGCAGCGCCCGAGTCGGAGCTGTTGTCGGCTGTGGGAGGGTCGGTCGGGAAGCCTGTGAACGAGTTGAGAACAACCGTCACCTTGGAGTCTATATTAACACGCATATCGGCTTCGGGGTCGGTCTGAATAACCACTCCCGGTGATTTGTCCTCCATGTATTTGTACTCAAAGGTGATGTTTTCGTAATCAAAGCCGCATTCAATCAGCTTCAAAAGTGCCGAATCACGGTCATATCCCGTGACATCGGGCATTGTAACGGTCGAGGGACCAAGGCTGACGACCACTTCGATCGTGGTGCCGACCTCAATTATTTCCCCTGCCTTGGGATTCTGACTGATTATCTGTCCTTTAAGAAATTCATCACTGTATTGCTTGGAGACCACCTTGAACTTGATATCGTCCTTGTAAGACGGGTCGGCCGCCGTATCGACATACTTTCTGCCAATGAAGTTTACAAGCTCGAGCTTGCCGTTTGACGTTGATTCCAAGGGCGTAGTCTCGCTTGGAGTGCTGATAATCGAAACATTATCAAGCCCGTTACCTGAGCTTGTGGTGTCGGTGGTTTCATTACCGCCGATTATACCAAGCATCCAAAGGACTATGACGATGATAATACCAAGGAAAACAGCAGTGACTATACCTGCGACAAGGCCATATACCTTGCCCGTGTTATCCTTTTTCTTGGTGTTCTTTTTGTGATTGTCAGCAGTGTTGTCTTTGACTGTGCCTGCAGCAGCTCTTGCGGGGGCAGGTGCTTGACGGGCAACATTTGTTGTTCCTGCAGTGACCTGAGCCGATGAAATGGACAAACCTCGGCGCATATCCTCAATGTTTTGTGTACGGTCGTCGGGTAATACCTGCAAAGCGTTGGCCAAGGTTTCGAGAACCGCTTTAGGAGTTTCACGGGCGATCTTGGCAGGTATTGTCATATTATCGTTTTCGAGACGGTCGGTTGCCTCGGGAGGAGGATTGCCGACAAGTGTACGGTAAATGGTTGCCGCAAAGGCATAAATATCGGTCCAAGGGCCTTGAGTTCCGACGGCACCGTACTGCTCGACAGCGGCAAATCCCGGGAAGAGCTGTGAGGTGAGAGCACTTTTTGCCGTGCGGCAATCCGAAATACAGAAGCCGCTCAGACGAAGCTTTCCGTCCTTACCGACAATAAGTGTGTCGGGAGAAATGCCACGGTGGATGATGCCTGCATTATGCATTGCGGAGATCGAAGCAACCAACGGAGCAAACAGGCTTCTGGCCTGATCCCAGTTGAGCATTCCGCCATTGCGCATCAAGAATTCTCTCAAGGAAATTCCCGGTACGGCACGGGTGATGCGGTAGGCCGTGTTGTTGGACTCTCGCACATCCAGTACGTCAAAAAGAGCAGGAAGCTCGTTAAGTCTGAACAGCTCACGTGAAAGCTCGACAAACTTGGCGAGAGAATCGTTGTAAATGTATTCATTGCCCGAGAGCATGAGCACGGTCAAGCCGTCGGTGTCACGCTCGCAAAGGCCCTGTGGAAAGAACTCACGAATATTGACGGTGACGGCAGTAACGGTATCAAAGCCAAGGTATGTAACACCCTCGCCGTTCTGATCAATTATCTTGCCTATGCAATAACGGGAGTCAAGCATGGTGCCGGGGGCTAAATATGACGGATTGTGGGGTTCGTCAGGGTTGTAACCACAGATGGGACATTTGCCCTCTGTTACTTTTTCGTTCATACATCCGAGACAAAGATTATCAGGATTTATCATAATAAAATTCCCTTTCTTGTAAATTACCGCAAAAGACCGACCGCCATAGCGGTAGGTTACATGCGAATATTATACCACATTGCTTAAAAAAATGCAACTGCCTAAGTGTCGTCACGGTTCGACTGAAAATCACACTGATAACACTTGCTATTTCTGCTCGTCGAGCGGCAGTGAGAAGCTTTTCAGAAATTCGTCAATAAAAACATCGGCGGCAGGAAGCCCCAAGGTTTTTACCGATTCAAGCGTTGACCTTTCGGCGGCTGAAAAGTCACTGTTGCCCAAGGAAAGCTCATCACGGCATTTGATAAGTGCCGAAAGCTTGTCGGCCGCTTTGACAATAAGCCTAAGCTCTGCGTCGTCGGTCGAGAAGACCTGCTCGAATTCGGGCCTTAGGTCATCAGGCAAAAGACCTAAAAGACGGTTTTCAGCGGCATTTTCAATTTCTTTGTAGATGTTTTTTATATCGGCGTTATAGTATTTTATCGGCGTGGGCAGATCCCCCGTGATTATCTCGGGAGCGTCGTGAAAAAGCGCCAGCACGGCCGCCTTGTCGGCATCGACCGAGCCGCCGAAGCGCTTATTTTGAATGACGGCCAAAGCGTGCGCAATAAAGGCTGTTTCAAGGGTGTGCTCCGCCAAGGTCTCCTTGCGGGTGTTGCGCATAAGAGCCCAACGGTCGATATATTTCATGCGGAAAAGCATTGCGTAAAAATGACTCATATTATCCATCCTTAAAAGTAATGCAAAGACAGTGTTATCAGTTATCATTATAGTATTGTTTCAATCAAAAATCAACCTATCGAACCGAGAAAGATCGAAAAAGCCACCGCAAAAAACGAATATAATTCACAAATTGGTGTAATTTCTTCACAATTCGACAATCTTTGCTCTTGAAATTGAAAAATTTTTATGGTAATATAATTGTGCGACACAATCTTATGTTTTATTGCTTAATCATGCTGTTTTTACTTTGGTAAAAATGCGTGGTTGATTTTTGCATGATTAGGCAGAAATAAGTTGTGTCGCAGCAATAACCACTGCATTTTTCGGTGCGTGGTTTCAAACTGCGCACTTTTTTGTTTTTTAGGCAGCGATCGGGTCGAAGAGCAGAAGTGTGCACATCAAATTTTGAAAGGAAAATAAATATGGATATTCAATTTAAATCCATCCGAACAATTGATTCGGTTGGGAGAATTGTTCTGCCGTCAGAATTACGTGAGCTGCTTGGTATCGGTGCCTATGACAAGCTCGAAATAACGGTTGTCAACGGAGCGATTCAGCTCGTAAAAGCCCAATAGATTATTGAAAGTATAACCGCCGCACAATTAATGTGCGGCGGTTATTAGTTGTTTAAGTGTTGCTTGAGTCATCCTCGGTTGGGGGATTTGACGGGCGATTAAAATCGGGAATGTCATCAAGTCCCTTAAACTGTGTGATATCCAGTTCACCTGTTTTGAATTCCTCAACAGCATTGTCGTTAAGGGTAAAGCCGCCTGTGAAGCCCACGTAGGCGTCTATTTTGGTGTTATCAATGTTATCGAGCAGATGATCGTCATCAGGATTTTCGGCGGCATTGTTTGCGGCCTCATAACGGCTGATATGCTCGGAGATCCTTTTGCCCTCGGGATAGTCGGGCGGTGTGGTTGGTCTTGCGTTGCGGATTATCGCAACGGCACCGAGGTATATCGCTACGATAACGACGGTCACCAGCATGACAATAAGACCTAATTTTAGTCCCGGCGTTTCGAATTCGAACACTATCTCACACACGCCCTCGGGTGCAACAACCGCCATGAAGCCTGCGTTGGCTTTATATATCTTGGCATCAACACCGTTGACCTTGGCGGTCCATCCGTCGTGGTAGGGCACCGAGAAGAATACGAGGTTGTCTCTGTCCATGGAAATGCGAGCAGTAAAGCCCGAGGACGAGGTCTTAAAGGAGTGACACGATACGGCGCTTCTTGCGGCACAGTCGTTCTTTAAAGATTCATAGGTAAAGGTGATGGGCTTCATGCCCGTGGAATCCTCACCTATAATATATTCTGTATTGATATTTTTGAGATACTGTTCTACTTCGGGGATATCCTCGTTGGTGACCAGCATACCTTTCAGCATCATGCTTACGATCCGCTCGTTGGAATAAAGCTGAAGTGTCTCGTGGTCGATATAATAATCGTAGGTGAAGCCCATCGGGATATAATTTTCGTTGCGGTAGATGTCATATCCGCTCTCGTTGGAGTAGAAGGTGTAGTTAGGCATGACGGTCTCGCCGCTTTCGTCAACGAATTCCTTAGAATTGTCGATTTCAGGATCGAGAACATATTTTACCGAAAGCAACGACCGTAATGCGTGGTACTTGGTATCAGGTCGGCTTGCCACCGAGCGCTGTATGCCGACATAGTTATAAAAATCAACTATACTGGAGGGCACAATGGAATGGAAATAGTTAATTGACGAGAGATTCAGATAAAGGCCTGTGTTGTCGACGCCGTCATATACATCCACACGTGAGAAATTGCCGTTGGGGTCTTTTTCGATAGACACCTCGCCCTCGATAAGAGCGTCGGTCATGACCGAGTCCATCTCATAGGAGTGGGATTGTCCGCATGAGATATAAAAAGCGGAATAAAGCACCGAAACAACACAAATCAGTGCGATGATGGGTTTAAATACTGTGGTCTTCTTTTCCTTTATCAAGGGAATGAGCGCACGCACGGCCAGCACGCTGAACAGCGATATGGCACAGGTGACCCAGAATCTCAGGTCATAATAATCACCCTCGACCACCGTCTGACCGTCAAATGCACGCTTGAGCACCTGATAAACATATTTGAAGGGATTGGTCTCGGCGTCGGTGTAAAGACCCCACTTGGTTATATTGCCTGCATCGTCGACGGTGGGAAGGAAACCGATCACCAGTACAAAGGCAAGGGTTATGCCACCGCTCCAACGCCATGCCGAGTTCCAGTTGACCTCAGTGTCCTCAAGGGCGAGAGCGGTAGCGAGGCACATGAGAAGTATAGGCATGAAGTACCAACGTGCATAATAGGCTGTGTTAAGCATGGAGAATACGGCATTCAGACCCGGAACGAGCGCCATTATTATTGAAATGGCGAGCGTACGGCGAAGCCAGGTGCCTTTTTTGGCAGATTGCAGCCATGCAATGGTGCCTGTCATACCGAACAGCGGCAGCCAACCGCCCAAGGACGACCATTTGACCTCGGCTCCGGGGAAAAATACGGGTCGGGCAGGGAGGTCGGGCGGGAAGAAGAAGCACTCGATAACGTTTAAGAATATCTGCTCCTTGCCGTACAGCACGGCACCCCAACCGCTCATGACACTGCTTAGACGGTCGTTCTGTACGATCTCAAGTACGGTTGGTAAAAGTATGCCGGCCGCAAGCAAAAGTCCCAAAACACACTCAAACAGCATGAGCAAAAATTCAGTGAATTTAAATTTAAAGCTCTTGGACAGCATGCGGACAAACCAGTAAATGATGACAAATACCACCATGCCGAAGAAGAAGAAATAATTGGTGAGAGCAGAGAAAAATACAGCGAAGATCAGCCAGCCTCGGCTTTTCTCAGCCATGAACTTTTCCAAGGCCAACAAAAGCAGAGGGAACACGATGATAGCCTCGTGGAAGTGGTTGAAAAAGATGTTGTAGACCGAAAAACCGCTGAAGGCGTACATCAGACCGCCTGCCATGGCCGATTCGGCACGTGCCGTAAAGCGGCGGATGTACATATATGCGGTAAGCGAGGCACAGGCAAATTTTAAAATGAGCAGAGGGCCCATAAGGTACGGAACAAATGAGTTGGGAAAGGGAAGAGTCAGCCAGAAAAACGGACTGCCCAAAAGGTAGAAGCTGTATGAACCGATAAAGTTTGCGCCGAGGTCGGTCTGCCAGTCCCACCCGAAAAACGATCCCGAGCGCACCATTTCATGACAGTGCTGATAAAAGGGTATCTGTTGAACGTTGAAATCTCCGAAGAATATAAAATATCCGTCGCCTGAGATAATAAACGGCACAAAAAATGCCGCCGCCGTCAAAAGACCTATAAAAAAGGTCATAAGGCGCAGTTCTTTTTTCTTTCCCAAACTGTTTTTAGGTGCTGCAGTCACGATCTTTCTCCTTATGTTGATTTATACTTAACGGTGAAGGCACACTCCACCAACTTAATATACCATATCTCTATATTATACCTTATGCGGTAATAAATCAATTAAAATTTTGTTACAAAACAGAAGAAAAGACATCCTCCTTTGGCGGATGTCTTTTTAATAAAGCTTTGGTTATTCTGTTCTGAGAGCCACAACGGGATCCTTTTTGGCGGCGACCCTCGACGGTATAAGGCCTGCAATAAGAGTAAGCGCCATGCTGATGCAGACAAGTATCACGGCTCCGCCGACAGGCAATGAGGCCAAGCCCTCGATATCTGAAAACGACTCGATAATAAGGCTTATCGGAATGTTGAGCAGCACGGTTACCAAAATACCCAGCATACCCGAAACAAAGCCAACAATAAGTGTTTCGGCATTGAATACACGGGAGATGTCTTTTTTGGAAGCACCGATGGAGCGAAGAACACCGATCTCCTTTGTGCGCTCAAGCACCGAAATGTAGGTGATTATGCCTATCATAATGGACGAGACCACCAAAGATATTGAGACAAAGGCGATAAGCACATAGGAAATGATATTGATTATGGTGCTGACCGAGGACATCATCAAAGCGACATAGTCGGTATAGGTGATCTGCTCTTCCTCGGGCTTGCCTTGATTGTATTTTTCAATTATGTCAGCGATCATATCCTTGTTTTCAAAGGTTGACGCATAAATGTTTAAGGTAGAGGGGTCGTCCTTGTCGGAAAAGCCCATGTCCTTGAGGTTCTCTTTTAAGGTCGATTTAGAATATCTCAGCTCAGAGGTGAGGTCGTAAAGATCGCTTAAAGCGGACTCGTCAGAGGCGGCCACCTTAGCATCGAGTGCGGCGGACATCTGCTCGGGGGTCATGGCGGCCAGCTGCTGTCCTGCTGCTGCGGCATACTGCTGCTGTGCCATGGCAGTGACCGTGTTTTTTACAAGCTCGTAAAGCTGCTCATCGGTCATGCTGACAAGCAGTTCACGGACACCCTCCTCGGTCATATCTGACTGGCTTTGGGTGTAGATGCTTACAAGCAAGGCTTCCTGCGCAGAACGGTCAGGATACTTCACCATTTCGTCATTGACCATCTTTTGCAGTGTGGCACTGTCAGGTGTGACTGTGATATGGGAATACACTTCAACCTTTTTGGCGGTGTTAAGGGCTGCGATCCATGCCTTGAAATCGGAAGCCTTTTCAGGTTCGGTTTCGGGCAGATCGGTCATAAAAGGGAGACCTGTTAAAACATCAACGGTCGGGTTGGCCTGCTGGTATTTGACTATTTCCGAATTGGCCGTTTCGTTGAGATACCAATCGGTAAGCTCGGCGGTGTAAGCAACGGCTGTGTTCTGCAGAGCCGTTGAAACAGCGTCTTCCTTAGGGCGGATGATACCTACGATCTCCAGCTCCTCGGCCGAGGCCAGCAACAGCTTCATATATGCTTCGTCACGGCTCATGTCTATCCAACGGTCGTTTATCCCGTCGCCGTCGGTGTCAAGACCCTTGAATTTATCAGTTGGAAGAATAAGCTTATACTTCATGCCGACCATATCGCTGTAAGCCCAGTTTGTGTCTATTTCAACGCTTTCCTCGGTTTTGTTGCCCGACATTATGCCCCTGAACAGCTCGCCCAGCTCGGCACGGTCAAGCAGACCCAAGGCGTAAAGGAAGGATTCCTGAATCTCGTTGTGCTCGTTTACGACCAGCACGACCTGATTTTTGTTGGTGGGCCAGTGCATCGTTTTGCCGTCGACCAGCTCGTATTGCTCGTAAATAAGGTCGTTTATCGGCTGACCGTCCTGTCCCTTGATCATTTCACTGAACACCTTGATGGGAGTGGTGGAGGTCATCATGGAGACCATACCTCCCTTGCCGGCTTCCTGACCGCCGCCCGCAATGTCGGCGAACAGAGCCTCATAATCGTTGGCGGCAAGTATGCCGTTTGAGGTGTCGCTGACATATACCTCCAACTGGGTAGAATAGCCGTACTGGATGGCGCTTGCATACTTGGGGATGTCGCTTTCACCGCTGTCTATCCAAGCCTTTAAGCTTTTGAGGTCGTTCTGCTTTGACTCCGAGTTGAACATAGCGTTCATCATGTCGTACATGTCGGTGTTGGCATAGACCTTGTCTTTTTCACGGTTCTCACGGTCGATCTGATTTTCGGCCATGGACTGAAACAGCGCCGACATGTCCATTTCCTCGGCGTTGATGGTTATGGGGTAGGATGAAAGAGTGTCCTCCTGAACCTTGTCTATATATGCCTGAAAGCCTGTTGACAGCGACAGTATCAATGCGATGCCGATGATACCGATGCTGCCTGCAAACGAGGTCATAAAGGTACGGCCCTTTTTGGTCATGAGGTTGTTAAGGCTCAAGGATAATGCCGTAAAAAACGACATTGAAGTGCCTTTTTCTTTCTTTTTGCGGTGCTTTTTAGGAACTTCGACAGAATCCGACGCCGCATTGGTGCTATCGGCATCCGCCTGCTCGGACGAGGAATCGTACGGGTCGGTATCGCCGACAACACGTCCGTCCAAAAGGCGGATTATACGTGTTGAATATTGCTCGGCCAATTCGGGGTTATGGGTTACCATTATGACAAGACGGTCGTTTGCGACCTCCTTTAAAAGGTCCATTATCTGTACCGAGGTTTCAGAGTCAAGCGCACCCGTGGGCTCGTCGGCAAGTAAAATCTCAGGGTCGTTGATTAGGGCGCGTGCTATTGCTACACGTTGCATCTGTCCGCCCGACATCTGGTTGGGCTTTTTGCCTATCTGATCACCGAGACCGACCTTTTCTAAAGCGGCTATTGCTCTTTTACGGCGCTCGGATTTGGAAACACCCGAAAGCGTCAGAGCCAGCTCGACATTCGAAAGGACCGACTGGTGCGGAATGAGATTATAGGTCTGAAAAACAAAGCCTATTGAATGATTGCGATATGTATCCCAATCACGGTCACGGTATTCCTTGGTGGAACGTCCGTTTATGATAAGGTCGCCGTCGGTATAACGGTCAAGACCGCCGATAATATTGAGCAGGGTGGTCTTGCCACAGCCCGATTGACCCAATATGGAAACAAACTCGTTCTTTCGGAACTCAATGTCGATTCCTCTGAGTGCTTTGACGGTTTCGTTATCGCCGACATCGTAATTTTTAATTATGTTTTTAAGCTTCAGCATACATGCGGTCCTTTCAAATGTTTAAGTAGTTAACAATATTGATTGCTAATGATATCATATAAATATTAACAGAGTGTTAAAAATGTAACTTTGTTGAAAATTTTATACTTACCATGATACAACAAAGCCCAAAACACCGTCTATGCCACCGTAAGAATAGGAGCGTATCTGCTGTGACCGTGAAAGCTCGGCATTGGCGGCCGAGATGCAACGCTGCAGGTCAAAGAATTCGGCGGCATCGGTTTGTCCGAAGACGAAACCGATATCGGGAGACACTGCCAGCTCAACCGAATTTGCTTTTGAGCGTACAGCCTGACAGATCGTGCTGACAACGGTTGATTCCACCTGTGATAAAGAGCCTATGTAAAGGTTGTTGACAATATGATAATTCATATCGTTTGAGGTGCACGACGGCAGAAAAACATTAAACCTGCCCAACCGTTCGGAGGTGGAGGTCAGCTTATCGGCAGTGGGGTCGATGGTGCGGCTTCTAAGTAAATATTCGGTGGATACGTTAAAGAAAAAGTGGTAAGGCTCTGCCCCTGCATCGTTGTGGGTTGCGTCTAAGTGATACCATTTTCCGTCGATCTTTACGGTATTCCACATGTGCGCCTCGTTGGTTTCGCCTACAACTATACCGCACTCGATTCCAACCGAGAACAGCAGAACCTGCATAGCACGTGAATAACCCTCACAGACCGCCAAGCTGTTAAGAAAAGCACCATCGATATTCCATGCGCAGTGGTTGTTCTTTGGTGAGGCCATTGCGTTTTTGTCATAGCTCACACGCTCGGTCAGCCAATCATGAGCCTTGAGCTCGAGCTCATATTCCGACAGGTCATTGTCCAGACTCGAAACAAAGCCCGTGAGGAGTATCTTGATGTTTTTTTCGGCCTTTGAGCGCTCGGCTTTTGAACAAGGCCAATCGGCTTCGGTTTTGGCGAAGCATATCTCGGTGTTTTGCTCGGAGCTTTTAATCAGATAGGTGTTGGGCAACCAGAAATACTCGGGGCGGTCGTTTCTCAAGGCATGATAAACAAGGTCGATATCCGAGGTGGTGCAAGAGCCAACCGATATGTAGCCTGTCTGCATTTTATAAACGGCATCGTCCAGAGCACGGTAAATCGCCTTTTGCCGGTTGTTGAGATGAGGGTAGTCGGTGCGCTCAAACCGACCCGTGACCGAAAAAGGAGAATTATCGGGGTAAATGTCGAAGCTTGCCGAAACCTCGTTTTCAGAGGGTAGGGAGACGGTCGTGCCTGCTGAGTTTCGGTCGCCAAAAGGCCCGATGCCGATACTACAGCCCGCAAGCAACAGCAAGCAGAGGATAACGGAGATCAGTTTTTTCATATTTTAGCCTTTCTAAGGGTCGATAGCATTATAAAAATCGGGGTAATTCAGATTATTTTCGGTGTTGTCGGCAAGCAACACGAACAGGTCGTAAAGACTGTCGTTTGATGCGGTCGAGCAAAGCTGAACACAGAACTCGGTGAAAAGCTCGGCATCCAGCACCGACACCGCCTGCTTGCCTGTTAACAATGATATTGCCCCATTATCCTCATTATACACCAAACCCCCGTATCTGTCAGCAATTTTAATGAAAAAATCTTTGCCGGTTATGATAAATTTTGAGTGGTTTTTGTCGAAGTCCTCGTAATCAAGCGTCTCACCGTGACAACGGCCGTTATTGAGATCCAAAAACAAACGACTCAAAAAGCAGTTTTGTTCGTCTTTATAGACAACAAGGACCGTTATCGACTGCTTGGTGTCGGTTGAAACAGAGGCTTCGGATGAGGGGGCGGAGAGGCTTTTTTTGTCCGAAATGTAGGTCAGTCCGAGGCAGACTATTGCGGTCAGTGTAAAAAGCAACGTTGCAATACTTAACGACAGGGAAAAGGCGGCTAATTTTTTCATTCTATCACCAACAACAGTTTGGCCCGATAAAGCAGGAATTATGCGGTGGCTAAGGTTTCGGGTTGTAATTTTGGAGTCGGTGTGGTAAAATCGGTACAAAGGCGGTGAGAGGATTGAAGCTAAAATATGTTGACAGAGTGTTGTCGGTTTTGGTCGTGTTGGTCTGGATGGCGGTAATTTTTTCGTTTTCGGCCAAGACGGCATCAAGCTCCAGTGCCATGAGCGGAGGTATTATCGAAAAGGTGGTCAGCCTGGTCGACACAGACTTCAAAACACTGCCTGAAGCGGAGCAGGTCAAGGTTATCGAAAGCTGGCAGTTTATTGTGCGCAAGGCCGCACACATGTGGGAGTATGCCCTGTTGGGACTGCTTGCTTCCAACATGCTGAGGTCATTTTCGATAAAGGGTGTAAAGGGCTTGCTTGTCTCACCTGTTATATGCCTTGTTTATGCCGTAAGTGATGAGATACATCAGCATTTTGTGTCGGGACGGGCCTGTAGATTGCTTGATGTCACCATAGATTTTGTGGGAGCCATATGCGGAGCGACGGTGTTTTTTGCGGCAGCGTGGCTGATAAATAGTTTAATGAAGAGGAAAAAGATTGATGATAAGAAGACTGACGCATGACGATAGGGAAACCTACATCGAATTTGCCAAAAAATTTTATTCTACCGAGGCCGTCATGGCCAAGATACCCGAACGGCATTTCGAGGTGACCTTTCAAGAGCTGATGCGTTCTGAGGTCTATGCCGAGTGCTTTCTGTTGGTGGACGGCGATCAGCCAAAGGGGTATGCCTTGATCGCCAAAACCTTTTCGCAGGAGGCGGGAGGGCTTGTTGTTTGGATAGAGGAGCTTTATGTTGAACCTGACGCTCGGTCTAAAGGGTTAGGGAGCGAATTTTTCGAGTTTCTTGAAGCCAACATACCTGCTAAGCGTTACCGACTTGAGGTTGAGCCCGAAAACGGCGGTGCCGTGCGGCTTTACCGACGGTTTGGGTTTAAGGAAATGCCATACGGACAGATGTACAAGGATATATAAAAGTACACGCTTGCCAAGAATTTGGACAAGCGTGTACTTTTTTATGTTTTTTAAATAGTAAGCTTTGCAATAAAGCTCTGGCGATCCTCGGCGGTGCCTGTAAAGATGTATCCGTCAGGCGTTTTTGCCATGGCCACCTCTATAGTCTCACGGGGTCTTACCTCGTTTACGAAATTTATTTCGAAGCCCTTTATCGGAGCGTTTAAAACTTCGGGCTCAAGGCAGTCAAGCGCCATATCGGCATATACCGTGTTGTTGACGTGGCCGTTGTAGTCGATATCCGAAAATCTGACAGGACGTCGGTAAGCGACTGAAATATCCTGCGGTACAGGTAGCTTAGTCGGATAATCGGCACCGTTTTCAAGATCGTCGTTATAAAGAAAGTCCTCAAATCCGTCTATCTGACTGGGTCGAACGATCTTTCTTGTTTCAAGGTCGAGTGTTGTGACCTCGACCTTGGCCTCGGTCATAATGTTGCGTTGGGAATCAAAAACTATATAGTTACGTGTAAAGCGTACACCCTTTAATCCGCTGCACCACGTTCTGATTATGATTTTGTCTTGAGCCTTGGGAAGACAACGAACAGCGATGTTCATTTTTGTAAAAATGAAGCCAAGATGGTGGTTTTTTCGCATGTCCTCCGATGTCGTGCCGAACTCGTGAAGGTGCATACCGCCGCTCTCCTGCTGCAGCTTCATAAGGCTTGACAGCTTAAGTCGGTTGAACATGTCCACATCAAAGCTGGTAACTACGGTTTCCCATTCGTATGCTGTTTTGTTTAATATAGTACCCATGGCTTATTTCTTGACGATCTTTTCCATACCGCCCATGTAAGGACGGAGAGCCTCGGGTATGCGGACACTACCGTCTTCCTGCAGATTGTTTTCAAGGAAAGCGATAAGCATTCTCGGAGGTGCGACAACGGTGTTATTGAGCGTGTGGGCAAGATAGTTGCCGTTTTTACCCTTGACACGGATCTTAAGTCTGCGAGCCTGTGCGTCGGTCAGATTGGAGCATGAGCCGACCTCAAAATACTTCTTCTGTCTCGGCGACCATGCCTCGACGTCGACCGATTTAACCTTAAGGTCTGCAAGGTCACCCGAGCAGCATTCGAGAGTACGTACGGGAATATCGAGCGAACGGAACAGGTCAACGGTGTTCTGCCAGAGCTTGTCAAACCACATTCTCGACTCCTCGGGCTTACATACAACGATCATTTCCTGCTTTTCAAACTGATGGATACGGTAAACACCACGCTCCTCGATGCCGTGTGCACCCTTTTCCTTTCTGAAGCAGGGTGAGTAGCTGGTCAAGGTGTAGGGGAGCTTCTCTTCGGGGGTAATTGTGTCGATAAACTTACCGATCATACTGTGCTCAGAGGTGCCGATAAGGTAAAGATCCTCGCCCTCGATCTTGTACATCATGGCATCCATCTCGGCAAAAGACATAACGCCTGTAACAACGTTGGAGCGGATCATAAACGGCGGTACACAGTAGGTAAAGCCACGGTTTATCATGAAATCACGGGCATAGGAGATGACGGCTGAGTGCAGACGTGCAATATCGCCCATGAGATAGTAGAAGCCGTTGCCTGCCACCTTACGTGCGCTGTCGAGGTCGATGCCCTCGAATTTTTCCATTATCTCGGTGTGATAGGGAATTTCAAAATCGGGAACAACAGGCTCTCCGTAGCGCTGAACCTCAACGTTTTCAGAATCGTCCTTGCCTATGGGGACCGAGTCGTCAATGATGTTCGGAATGGTCATCATAACGGTTGTGAGTTTTTCATCGTACTCTGCCTCAAGTACCTCAAGCTCGGCCAAACGGGCGGCAAATTCACCGACCTTTTTCTTCGCATTCTCGGCATCCTCCTTTTGGCCCTTGGCCATAAACATGCCGATCTGCTTGGAAATGGCATTGCGCTCAGCACGCAGGGAATCGGCCTCACCTTGAGCGGCTCGCTTTTTGGCATCAAGGTCGATAGCCTCGTCTACCAGCGGAAGCTTTGTATCCTGAAACTTCTTCTTGATGTTCTCGCGTACGATCTCGGGATTTTCTCTTAAAAATTTAATATCAAGCATTTTTATTCTCCGTTCTGCCACATGGCATACAATATTATGTATAGGTAATTTAATAAAAACACAATATATTGTGTTTTACCTTTCGCCCGTTAACTTTTTGGCGAGGTCAAAAAGGTCTTCCTCGTTGAAAAATTCGATTTGCAGGGTGCCCGATTTTCCGTTGCCCGACAGCTTGACCTTGCGACCCAACTGCTCGGCTATTGCCGCCTCGACCTCGACATAGGTCTTGTTGCGTATACGGGGCTTTTTCATGGTTATACCGGGGGTTTGTTGCTTTGAGATGCGCTCGATCTCACGAACCGACGCTCCTGCTTTGGCAAGCTCAAACGCCTGACGGCGAAATTCGGAATCGGGAAAGCTGAGCAAAGCTCTTGCATGGCCCGAGGTTATCTCGCCTTTTGACAGAGCCTCTTTTTCCTCCTCGGTCAATCCCAACAGACGCAAGGCGTTGGCTATTGCGGGTCGTGATTTTCCGACCCTTGTTGCGACCTGCTCCTGCGTCATTGAGTATGTATCCATCAGCACTTTATAGCCCTCGGCCTCTTCTATGGGGTTAAGGTCTTCGCGCTGCAGGTTTTCTATCAGCGCCAGCTCCATTGCCTCGTTATCGGACATTTCCTTGATGACTACGGGCACCTTTTCGAGCCCTGCCAGCCGTGATGCTCTCCAACGGCGCTCACCTGCGACTATCTGGTAGCTGCCATCGTCCATCGGTCGGACGAGCAACGGCTGAATGAGTCCGTGCTTTGAGATGCTGTCGGCAAGCTCTCGCAATGCGGCATCATCAAATATCTTTCGTGGCTGATCACGGTTGGGAACTATCTGTGACAACCTTAATTCGGCATTGGGTTTGGATTCGACGGCGTTGTCGGTGAACAGCGAGTCAAAGCCTCGTCCAAGACCGCCTTTTTTTACGGCCATAATAATCCTCCCTTACTTATTACATTGACAAATTCGATTCGGAACGACGAGGGCGTCGTTCCCTACTTATTTCTTTTTGTTGCGTTTTACGAATTCCTTTGCTAAGTCGTTATAAGCATCGGCACCCTTGCAACGAGCATCGTAATACTGTATCGGACTGCCGTAGGACGGTGCCTCGGAAAGCCTTACGCCACGCGGAATGGTGGTCTTGTACAGCTCTTTCGCAAAGTACTTCTTGATCTCTCCTACGACCTGCTGTGTCAGGTTGAGACGGCCGTCAAACATGGTCAGCAACACACCCTCAAGCTCAAGGTCAGGGTTGTATCCCATTTTTATTTGTCTGACGGTGGTTATCAACTGTGAAAGCCCTTCGAGTGCATAGTACTCACACTGTACGGGCACGAAAAACGAGTCGGATGCGGTCAAAGCGTTAATTGTTATAAGACCCAATGACGGCGGACAGTCGATAAATATGTAGTCAAAATCGTCCTTTATAAGCG
Source organism: uncultured Eubacteriales bacterium (assembly GCA_964424555.1). Taxonomy (GTDB): domain Bacteria; phylum Bacillota; class Clostridia; order Oscillospirales; family Acutalibacteraceae; genus UMGS172. Next base: position 18,597 of record CAYRIX010000004.1, on the reverse strand, counting down.
ACAAGGCGGTTTTTAACTGACTTTCACGCTTACTTATTGAAATAAGCTCGACCTCGGCACCTGCAAGGTCGATATTGGCGGGAATGACCGAAACATTTTTGAATTCCGTTGGCACTACTGCCTCTTTTGCGTGAGCTCCCGTGACCAACAGGTCATAGGAGGATGCTTTTATTTCTCGCTTGTTTATGCCGTAGCCGCTGGTCGAGTTGCCTTGCGGGTCGGCATCGACAAGCAGTACCTTTTTGCCTAAGATACCGATTCCTGCGGCCAAATTAACGGCGGTGGTTGTTTTTCCGACACCGCCTTTTTGATTTATAATGGCTATTATTTTGCCCAAAGCGTTTCCTCCGAACGGCCGAGTCTGTCAGCCAAGTTAATTTCAAGTGTATGCCTATATATTATAATGAAAACATGACCGTTTGTAAAGAGGAAAACCCAATTTATTTTTGTAACGTTTCACGTGAAACACAATTCAGTGCGGCAGGGCAGTGTTTCACGTGAAACATTGAGCTACTTCATTCTTGGTTTGGAGATGAGTGATGCTATCCAACCGAAGGTCACAGCCGCCGTTATGCCTCCTGCCGTTGCGGTAAGACCGCCTGTAAGTGCACCGAGCAAGCCGTATTCGTCAACGGCCTTTTGCACACCCAATGCTAAGGTGTATCCGAAGCCTGTCAGAGGCACTGTGGCTCCTGCGCCGCCGAGGTCGACGAGATAGTCATAAAGCCCGATTGCAGTTAGTATAACACCCGACACCACGTAGGTTACAAGAATTCGTGCAGGGGTCAGCTTGGTTTTGTCAATGAGTACTTGTCCTATGGCACATATAATGCCACCGACCAAAAATGCTTTCAGACAGTCTATGATCAAGTCCATAATTATCTCCCTAATGTTGTTTATTTCGTATACTTGTCCGTACAAAGATTCGTGAAAGCTCGCTGAAATTAAACGGAATTATCGGATAAAGGTAACTGCGTCCGCTGAAGGTTTTTGAAAAGCCTGCGAGCAGTAAAATGGCGGCGAGACCTCCGAAGAATCCCCAAAAAGCGAAGAATTCGGATAATATCAGCAAGAAAATTCGGCAGAATTTCATTGCGTAGCCCATCTCGAAGCTGGGCTGTGCAAATGATGCAATAGCAACAAAAGCCATATACATAATAGTTTCGGGCACAAACCAGTCGGCTTCAACTGCGAATTCACCCAAAATAAGACCGCCGATGATACCAAGAGACGATGACAGGGTGTTAGGTGTATTGAGCGAGGCCAGCCGCAAACCGTCGATAACCAATTCCAATAACAAAAACTGAAAGAAGATGGATATTGAATATTCGTCATCGGTATTTATGAAGCTTAGCCAGTTTGGCAGCAGCTCAGGGTCATTCATTAAAATGAGCACTATGGGTGTCATAATGACGGTCAGGATGGATACAAATATACGAACAATACGAACATATGTTCCTGTCAACGGTGGAAAATAGTAGTCGTCGGTCTCCTTTGTAAAGTCGGCTATCGAATTGGGGAATATCATTACCGACGGCGAATTATCCATTATCAGAATGATTTTACCCTCTAATATACAGGCTGAGGCGAAATCTGGACGTTCCGAAAAACGTACCTTCGGGAACGGATTAAAAAACGAGGACGGTATAAGCAGCTCCGACAAGGCCTGTGATGTCATGGAGATGCTTGATACATTAATTTCTTTGAGCTTTTTGCGAAGCTTATCAACCGTCTTTTTGTCGGCCTTGCCGTCCATATAACCGATTGCAACATCCACCTTTGAAGAGGTGCCAACCTGCAGATGCTCGAATCGAAGCTTCGGGTCACGGATCCTACGTCGTATCATTGCCGTATTAAATATCAGTGTTTCAACAAAGCCGTCACGTGAGCCTCGAAGCGAGCGGTCTTTGTCGGGCTCGTCTATTGAACGTACGGGATAGGTACGTGTGTCGACAAGTAAGGCGTCAGAAATGCCATCAACTATCAAAACAGTCTGGCCCGACAGTACTGCAGTCACGAGCGTGTTGTTGTCACCGCTCCAGTCGACCTCAACATAAGGCATTTTATAAAGAGAGAATTGCTGCATGTTTTTGATGTGCTTTAATTCTTTAGGCTCTATTTTGTACAAGAACTCGAGAATCTTTTCAAAAACCTCATCCTTAATAAAGGCATCCATAAAGAAAAGTGAACACTTGCGTTCGGCGATGACTATGTCACGTCGAACCACATCAAAATTCACATCGGTGGCCAGTGCCACAGACAGTGCTGCAGCGTCAGCGTTGTAATTGCCTGTCATTATAAGCTCCTTTCAAAAAGGTTTAATCTCAGTTTTACCCAATGTCTTACAATTATTCCGTAAGCATTATATTTGTCCCGTCATCTGCATAAAATCAATAAAGGATTGATTTTATGAAGATAAGTGTTTTTGTAAAAAATACGGTCGTGCTGGTGGCGACATCGCTCGTGCTGAGGTCCATAGGAATTTTTTTCAGGGTCTGGTTGTCTGAGAAAATCGGCTCTGAGGGCATGGGGCTTTACCAACTTATATTCTCAGTATATACTTTTGCGGCTACCTTTGCCACGTCGGGTGTTTCGACAGCGGTAACACGTTTGGTGGCCGACAATGAGCATAAGGGTGAGGCCGCCGTTAAACGGATAATGCGTGTCGCTACCGCCGTAACGCTTGTTGCGGCAATGCTGTCGGTCGCAGCTGTTTACTTGGGTGCCCGACCTATAGCCGTGGGCCTTTTAAAGGATTCGAGGGCGATACCTGCATTAAAAATATTAAGCATTTCACTACCGTTCATGGGCCTGTCCTCATGCTATCGGGGATACTTTATCGCACGGCGAAAAACCGTTCAACCGTCATTGGTGCAGGTGTTTGAGCAAGCCGTCAGAATAGCCGTGGTAATGGCTTGTATATCAATGACGGCACATAAAGGACTTACATATACGGCAGCAGCGGTGCTATTAGGTGACTCGGTGGCCGAGGCGGTATCGTTTTTTGCAAATTGGATACTGTATCGCCGTGATGTGCGAAAGCTGTCGTCGGGAGTTGAAAAAGCACGATTTTTCAAGGAGATTATGCGTATAGCACTGCCTATAACGGGGTCGAGCTATTTGTCTTCGCTACTGCATACATCAGAGAATCTGCTTGTACCGTTAAAGCTGACGGCATTTCACGGGTCAAAGGGCAGAGGGCTTGAGCTTTTCGGTGCGATCAGAGGTATGACCCTGCCTATACTGTTTTTCCCTGCTTCATTTTTGGTATCGCTGTCGACTATGCTTATGCCCGAGGTATCCTCAGCCTCGGCCATGGGAGATGCTGTCAAGGTGAGGAATACCGTGTCGAAATCGGTCGCTACAACACTTGTGTTGTCGACACTCGTAGCCTGTTGCTTTATGTTTAATGCGGATGATATAGGCTGGGTGGTGTATAAAGACCGAGATGTAGGGCAGATGATATTGGTGCTTTCGCCGATAGTTCCGTTCATGTACCTTGAAAGTGTTTGCGCAGGGCTTTTGAAGGGTCTAGATTGCCAGACCAATCTATTAAAATTCAATTTATTAGATTCGGTTTGTAGAATACCGGCGGTGTTGTTTATTTTACCGATAACAGGTATAAAGGGATACCTTGGAATAATGATAATCAGTAATTGTCTGACCTCGGGGCTGAGTATACGCTGTCTTTTGAAAGCGGCCGATATAAGGCTTGAAATAGGTCGCTGGGTATTGCTGCCGTTAGCTGTAGGCGTATGCGGCGGTGTTTTAGGCAGAGGCCTCTCGTTTGGTTTACATAATACAACGGTTAGACTTGTTGCATCTCTCGGTGTGCAGGTTGCCGTGCCTATATTGTTTTATGTTATACATAAGCGCCTAAGCCGAGAAGAAAAGGTAAGGTAGTGATAGAAAAATTGCACAAGCACACTCATTTACACTAAAAAACAAAATAAAACAAACAATAAAAGAGCTTTCCTGAGTTTCAGGAAAGCTCTTTTATTGCTCGACTCCTTTTTTTCGGTACTGGGTAGCGGTAATGCCGTAGACCTTTTTGAATTGCCGTGCAAAATAGTATTGACTTTTGTAGCCCACATCCTCGGCAATATCGGATATTCGCATGCTTGTATTTATGAGCATACCGCACGCAGTCGCAAGCCGTACGTTATTAATGTAGTCACAGCAACGGATACCTGCGTTTCGTTTAAACAGCTTTGCGGCATAGGACGGAGAAAGATGTACCTTCTGAGCCACATCGCTAAGACCGATATCATCTTTATAACGGGTGTGGATGAAAGTCGTCATTCTGGTAAAGGCTTGATCAACGTTTGCCGAGGCCTGTTGCATAAGGCTAAGCTGTATAAGGTACTCTTTAAGATAGATATCCAACAGCATTTTTTCATCGGGTCGTTGCCACAAATCAAGCTCGGCACAGCGGTTGATTATCTTGCCGATACGGCTGTTTTCGGTGTGCCTTGTTACGGTATCTACCGAAATGACGGTGCGTTCGGAATAATTGAACCTGTAAGCAAAGTTGGGAATACTTCGGCAATAAGAGTTCCTTATCGAAAACTTGCTTCGGTATTCTTCTGACTCTTGGGCCGAAAAATAAAAATAATAGTATTGACATCCGCTTGACTCAAGCGGTCGGTAGCGAGTACAGGGCGGTACAATAAGCGAATCGCCTTCATTAAGCTTAGTTTCCTTGCCTGCCACATCCATTGTAAGGTCACCGCCTGACAGATAGAACAGCATGTATAAGCTACGTTGCCAATCTGCGTGCCAATATCCGCCTGATTGCTCAATGCGTCCGAAATCGGTAACGGTTATAGGTGTATTAATATCAAAAAACATAGATTCACCCCACTGCATATACATTATACATTCAACACACTGTCAAGTCAAGAGAGTGCAAAAATAAGGTAAAATAATCCAACAAGCCGTGTTTAGGACAATACAGTGCAAAAATTTGCGGCTCTGTGCATTTACAGGCCCTTGGCAGGCTGATATAATTGAAATATAAGTAATAAAACGCCTTGAAAGGAGTTTTCAATTTGAAAAGGTTTTCTATTTTCCTTTGTATTGCTTTGGTCCTTTTAATGTTCGTAGGCTGTGGCAGTGATGCAGACGGCTCAGACGCATCAGGAAACGGTGCGGGCGCATCGGAAGACATATTCTCGACCGAAGCGGTTAATTATGTTACGAAAGATGGCGAAGCGATCTACCGCATCATCCGTCCTGAAAACGGCACCGATGAAGAAACTGCGGCGGCAACGTTTTTGTTCAAGCAGTATCGTGATGCTCACGGCGTTAACATCAAAAACATGGACGATACCAACGACGGCACCGATGCTTATGAGATACTTCTCGGCAACACCAACCGTCCCGAAACGGCTCAGGCCAAGGCATGGCTTGCAGAAAATCTTGGCGGCCGATATGACGACTATATCATCTGTACCATCGGTAAGAAGATAGTTATCTACGGTAACTCGGATGAGGCATTTACCAATGCGGCCGATTACTTTGCCAAAACATACCTGTCAGCGCCGCAAACGGCAGGTATTAAGTATACCTATACCCCCGAGGGCCAATTTGCTGATATCACCGTAAACGGTGCCAATATCGGCAGCTTCAGCATTGTCCGTCCGCATTACAACTCGTCTTATATGACCTATGCCGAGGTTGAGAAACTGGTTGAGACGGTTTATCAGAAAACCGGCTACAAAATGGCCATCAATGACGACACCGTGACCGAGGAGACCGAGTATGAGATCATCATCGGCGACTGTGCACGTCCCAACGTGACCAAGATTGACACCCGTGATGAGTATAAGGTTACAGTTTCGGGCAAGAAGATATACATAAACGGCGGCTCGCATCAGGCTACTACCATTGCTGTTTCCGAGCTTCTCAAAAAAGTTGAAGCTTCGACCGCTTTGACCGATGCCGACTGCTTTGAGGGTTCGTATTCGCAGACCGTTTCGACCTATGACACCAAAACCTACTACACCCCGAAGTTCTGGGATGATTTTGACGATATTACGGGGCACCACGTCAACGCAAACGGCCTTGACACCACCAAGTGGAAGCTGACCACCAGCACCTCTGCCGGCCACAGCGGCTACACGGCCAAAAGAGCCACCGACCCCGAGTACATTTTTGTTGCCGACGGTATGTTCCACATCTATCCGTATGCCGACCATGACAAGATGGAGTTCTACGGCGGCTTCCTTGAAACAAGCAATCTGATGCGTTTTACCTACGGCTATATCGAGTACAGCGCCAAGATACCCGACGGTGCAGGATTCTGGACGGCGATATGGTTGCGCTGTGATGACTATTCAGGCTCATCCCGTCCCGAGATAGACATTGCCGAGTGCTTCGGCAACTCCAAGAGCTTTGCCTTTAATATGCACACCTGGCCCGGCAGAGAGGCTGAGGCATACGGTGTTACCCATACCTCACTTGACGGAGGCAAGTACCCCGACAAGAAGAAGGTATGCCCCGACGATAAGAAGTTCAACGATGATTTCCACACCTATGGAATGCTGTGGACTCCCGAGGTCGTTTATGCCACCTGTGACGGTGTACCCTACTTTAAGTACAATATGGGTGACAAAGAGACCGATGCGTGGTGCTTCGGCAAGCTGATGAAGATCTGTATCTCGATGGCTGTCGGTTTTGAAACCAACAGCGGCGATCCATCTACCTTAAGCGAGGAGATCTGGAACACTACGGGAAGATACTATGTGGATTGGGTTTATGTCTATCAGATCGATGACGGCCGTCAGACAATGTCGTTCAACGACACCACGTGGTAATACTTTTAGGAGGAAAGGCATGCCGCTTTTTATAAATGATGTTAATATAACTCAGTTCGGAATAGTAAGAAAGCATTTCAACATGTCTTTTATGACCTTTAGCGAGGTCGAGACATTGGCCAAAAGATGCGGAATGAGGATTTTGGAGGACACGGTTAATAAGCCCCGTGAGTATGAGATTATTGTGGGCGACTGTGAGCGTAACGGCGTTAGAAAAATAGCCGACCGAGACGTCTTCGAGGTCCGGATTGAGGACAAAACGGTTTATCTCAACGGCGGAAGCTCACCTGCCGTCACAATGGCGGTATGCGAGTTCAGAAGGCTTTTGAAGGGAAAGCAAAGCGTCACTGATGCCGATAGTTTTGTGGGCTCTTATGCCGAAACCTCAAAGAATTATGATGACGAGACTTATTATAAGCCTGTTTTCTTCGACAATTTTGACGATATCGAGGGTGAGCATGTAAGCCCTAACGGTCTTGACACAAGAAAGTGGAACCTCAGAGGCGGAGACGGACATTCCTCATGGAGTACCGCAGGTCATCACGATTCCCGTTGCGACCGCTCACTTGACCCAAAACGTGTATATGTTAAGGACAGTTGTTTCCAGATTCATCCGTGGTATGACAAGGAAAACAATATTTTCTACGGTGGATTTTTGGAGTCCAACGGCAAGATGAAATTCACCTACGGTTTTGTTGAGATCAGCGCCAAGCTCCCCGACGGAGACGGCTTCTGGTCGGCACTTTGGCTTCGCTGCAACGACCGAAGCGGCAGGGTCCGCCCCGAGATAGATGTCAACGAATGCTTTGGTAACGGAGCAGGCGTCAATGCCAACCTCCACACTTGGCCCGGAGAGGAAGCCGAGCAGTATGGCATCACCCACACCCAGCTTAGCCGTCAGGATTATTATGAAAGGCTTCATTGGTGCCCCGACGATAAGCGCTTTAGCGAGGATTTCCACACCTTCGGTGTTTTGTGGACACATGATATTGCTTGGTTTACCTGCGACGGTGTACCGTATTTCAAGTATACCATGGGTGATAAGGAAACCGATTTCGAATGCTTCGGCAAAAAGGTATGGATCGTTATATCCGAGGCGGTCGGCTTCAAAAATGTCAAAGATCCACTCAACAACACCGAGGAGCAATGGAAAAACAACAGCTCACTCTATGTTGACTGGTGCTACCTGTATCAGATCAAGGACGGTCGGCAGGTCATTGAGTTTATTGAGGAAAACTGAAACCGCTAAAACATATCATTATCATAGAGAATAAATAAAAAGATTCTTCGGAAACCGTCCCGAAGAATCTTTTTATTTATTAATTACACATTACATCTTTTCAAAGCCAACCAAAAGGCCGCCTTTTTCAGCGTAAAAGCTGCAAAGTCCGTGTAGCTTCCTGATATGTACCGTAGCAGAGGTAAATTCCTTTGATATCAGGCTCTTTAGCTCGGTTGCAGCCGCCTCGTTAAAGCAATGACCTATCAGCACCTTGCCTGCTCTAAGTCCCGAAGCCTTTAAATGGGCAATAATGGTCTTTAAAGCCTTCTGTTCACCACGGCATTTGTCCAAAGGCTGAAGATCACCCTTGTCACTTGCCTTGCCAACCAATCTTATTCCAAGCAGACCGACGGCCTTGGCAACAAGCGGGCTGACTCGGCCATTGTTGGCAAAGTTTTTAAGGCTTGCCAGCATAAATAAAAGTCCGGTATTTTGCATATATCGGTCGATTTCGCCGCAGACCTCTTCAAAGCTGAGCCCTTCAAGTATCAGTTCCCGTAGCTTGAGTGCCATAAGGGTCATCTCAGGGCCTGCGGTCAGGGTGTTCAAAACAAATACATGACGGTCAGGATACAGCTCCTCATATTCTGTTTTGGCCATTACTGCCGAGTTGTAGCTTCCCGAAAGAGTTGCAGTAATAGGCACACAGAAGACATATTTTGCATCACCGAAGGCATTGATCCAATCTGAGGTATTAGGGCAAGAGGATGAAGACCTTCCTTTATAGACACGTAGCATTTCAACCATCTCGCCGATATCTAAGCTTTCATCATCTACAAATTCTCTTTCGGCGGTGATTATTTTCATGGATGCTTGACTGAACGGAATGTCATCAAGGCTCGTTATGTCGGCCGACGAATCGGCCACTATCTTTACTTCGTCAATATTCATATAATGTTCCTTTCTTTAAGGGGGATAGAAACATTATATTTTGAGGATGTCGACAACTCAACCTACCGAGAGATGTGGTGAGTATCGCAGTTGAACTCGGGCGGTAGAGGTTGCTTTTTGAAACTCTCCCAATAGTAGAAATGCCCTGTAAAACGCAAAGAACCGCTGTTTTCAGCGGTTCTTTGAATAGGATATCGGATTAAATCTCGGTCACAACACCCATAAAGATAGGCAAATTAGTGGCATTGTCGATTATCATATAAACAAACGGTCGGTCAAGGGTCACAACCATGCGAGGCTCGAGCATACATTCATCACGCATTTCGACCTTGGTTACAGCTCCGGCTTTAGTGCCAAGCTCATCAACCGAGATAAAGGTCTTATGAATGACATCGTGAACATAGATATTGCCGACAGATGAACGGCCGAGCCTCGTAAAGTCGGCATCCTTTGGGGAGAAGGCATCGACCATACCATGTTCGGCAAGCACACTGTTCATTTTAAGATCGTACTCATAGCTGAACTTAGGCATCGTGGCTATGACCTCGCCGTATTCAACATTTTTGAGTGTGCTTTGCAGTGTGTCAGCCGACATACCTGAAATATAGTCGTAAAGCTCAATACCTTCATTCGGGAGAAGTGCCGCAAAGCTGTATTTTCCGCCCTTGTAATTCTTCAAAAATCCTGTTGCTTTGCCATCGCTGATATATTGGCTTTCCTCCGAGTGCATCATGGTAACAGTCTGTTTCTCACCGTTTATCTTGGTAAACTCACCGTCGTATACCGATTGCTTTGCGTAGACCGTCTGCCATTCGGCGTCAAAGGTGATGGCATTTATGAGATACATCACAGCGTTAGGGTCGATCTCATCGAGTATTTTGTCGATCATTCCGTCGGTGTTGTCGTCCACCCAATTGTTTATGTCGTTCAGAGTGGAATCGTCAAAAGGCGCTTTATAAGCGGCGGCACCGTAGTAATCAGCATTGGTCTGTAAAAATTGCTTTTCTACCGTCAATCGGTTCTCATCGTCCCTGAACCATATCGAGTTGGCTATCTGTATTTTGGCCTTTTCGGTCGACGGCAGACCGTTGACGTAGGTGTAAAGATAACTGTTCAGCTGCTCGACCGCTACGTCGCCGCCCAACAAAGCGGCCATTTCATCACGGGTGTTACCGTCAGCACCGTTGGCGGTCATGGCCAATGCCAACTGTATCGATAGGGGCGATATAAGCGTGTTATTATCTTTAGTAGTCAAAGCAGATGACTTGAAAAGCTTTAAATAAAGCTCCATCTGGTTGCTTATAAATGCCTCGTCGGGTGTATTACCCTCGACCTCGTTGGCAGAAATGCCCTCCATAAGGTCGGCGGCCTTAACCGTAGTACCGCAACCGCTGAAATTAAACAGTAGTACGGCGGTCAAAAGCAGGCAAACAAACGGCAAGCAAAAATTACACTTTTTCATGGCGGCCTCCATTTAAGTCAGTTTCTAAGAAGATTATATACGATCCTACATAACTTTTCAACCTGCATTCTAAAGGTTGTTATAACATGAAAGTGAAAATCCCTTAAAATATTTTAATGCAGTTATTTTGTGCTGCATACCGTGAGAATTTAAGGAAAAAATAGCCGAGAAAGGGGAGCTTGATATGAACATGAACAACACCGAAAAATATTCTAAGATGGTGTCGGCATCATCCAAGCCGTCACCGATAATAAAGGACACAGTCCGAGCATTTTTGGTCGGCGGCGGAATATGCGTGCTGGGACAACTGCTGTTGACGGCATATTCAAGTATGATAGCTGACGAGCAAAGCGCCAAAACCTTGGTGTCGGTAACGCTGATTTTTATGGCGGCGGTGCTGACAGGCTTTGGTGTATTTGATAAGATTGCAAAATTCTCGGGAGCAGGTACGCTTGTTCCTATCACAGGATTTGCAAATTCGGTTGTTTCGCCAGCCATTGAATATAAGGCAGAGGGTTTTGTCTTAGGGGTTGGCGCAAAGATGTTTACGATAGCGGGACCCGTCATCGTCTACGGCACGGTAGCGAGTGTGATTTATGGGGTTATTTATTGGGCGGTGCAGAGGTTTTAGTGGATTATTTCTATGCGATGTGGTATACTAAAGCCATAAAGCATAAGAGGTGACGGAAATGGTCTATACTGCGAACGAGAGCCGCTACGGCTCGATGATCTACAGAAAATGCGGAGAAAGCGGCCTGAAGCTTCCTGCCGTGTCGTTGGGGTTGTGGCATAATTTCGGCGACAACGCCGATTTTGACAATATGTGCAAAATGTGCTTTACGGCGTTTGACAACGGCATCACCCATTTTGACCTTGCCAACAACTACGGCCCGAAGCCGGGTAGTGCCGAGGCCAATTTCGGCAAGATACTGAATGGGCATATGAAGGCCTACCGTGACGAGCTGGTGATAAGCACTAAGGCAGGCTATGATATGTGGGAAGGCCCTTACGGGAATTTCGGTAGTAAAAAGTATCTCACGGCGAGTCTTGATCAAAGTCTTAAAAGAATGAACATAGACTATGTTGATATTTTTTACCACCACCGAATGGATCCCGACACACCGCTTTATGAAACGATGTGGGCGTTGGACAGCATCGTTAAAAGCGGTAAGGCGCTGTATGTTGGACTTTCTAACTACGACGGCGAGACCATGAAAAAGGCCTCCGAAATCTTAAATGAGCTGCACTGTCCCTTTATTATAAATCAAAACAGCTATTCTATTTTGAATCGCAAGGTGGAGACCAACGGTATCATTGATGCGGCCGTGACTGAGAAAAAGGGTATGATAATCTTCAGCCCTTTGGCTCAGGGTCTGCTTACAAGCCGTTATTTCAGGGGCATTCCCTCTGACAGCCGAGTCAAGACCGACGGTCGCTTTTTGTCCGAGCGCTCTGTCACGCCCGAAATGCTTCAAAAAACCCAAAGGCTTAACGCTATTGCCGAAAGCAGGGGTCAGACGCTGGCGCAGATGGCTTTGGCTTGGGTGTTCAGCCGAAAAGGAGTCACAAGCGTGCTTATCGGCGCATCGAAGCCCGAGCAGATACTCGAAAACATTAAAATGCTTGAAAATACCGACTTTTCATCCGAAGAGCTTGCAGCTATCGATGAGATCGTGCTATGAAATTGGTACTATAAAATCAACACGGCTCCCCGAATATTCGGGAAGTCGTGTTTTAAAATTCTTCGATAATGATTGTTTTTCTAAATTATAGTGTGGGTTATAGGGTCAATCTGCCTTGAAGATCGCCTAACATGTCGACGATCGAATCAGGGAAGTCGGGGTCAAAGCCTTCACGCAGCTCATCAAGCTCAATACCGTTCTCCAACGCTTCAATAACGGGACCGAGGCTTTCCTTAACCGTCTGTCCCGAGGCAAAATCGTAGGCGTCACGGAAAAGCTGTGTTGCTGTTTCACGGCGCTTGTATACAGGTGCTTCGATACCAAATGCCACAACCTCGGCCTCTGCCCATGAGAAAAAGCAGATGTGCGGTTTGAAATCTCCGCCGGCATTCTGAAAAGCTATCAGACCGTTGACGATGCGGTCAAGCCCTGCGATAGCAGGTGCAAAATTGCGCTCCTCGACCAGCTGTGCTACGGTCTCATTGATTCCACGCAGTATGCTCATACAAAATTGGGGTTCGCTACGGATAAAAGATGTAGTCCATTGATTGGGATCATTTCTGTCCATTGTGGCAGCCTTCTTTCTGTATAATATTTACAATTAGAATATAACACATTAGCTCATAAATGTAAATACATAATTGGAGACTTCCATTTTGCTTGTTCTGATACCAGCTATATTTCGTCAAGGCTGATTTTTCTGATTCTCAAGCGGTTAAGACAGCAACCGTCCTCGACACTACCTGCACAGTAGCCGAGTAAAACAGCACCGTCGGCCGTTTCGTGAATGGCGGTGTAACAGTAACCTGTTTCGGGGTCATTTTCAATTGTTTTGATATCGGCAAATTTTTGAGATTCATCGGCAACGGTACTTAAAACAAGCGACGTTCTGCCCGCAATGAATACACCTTTCACCTTACTGTCAAGCCCGTTGTACTGCGGCACGGGATTCCACACCGCCAAAAGTCGGCCATCACGAAGCCTTTTGACCGACATCGGAGATAACGGACTTGTGAACCACGATTGCTGAGGCTCGGTCCAGGTGGCACCGCCGTCGGATGAAAAGCACTCGAATTGACGGCCTGAATTATTGCGGATATAGCACCAAAGACGACCGTCAGAAAGCTCTACAACACCCGGCTCCTGCACACCCGTTGTACAGCCTTTGAAGGTGGGAATCTCTATATCTTTTGCAACACATTGCCAGCTTTCACCGTCGTCAGACGACTGTAAGACCGTAAGCGTTCCTTTGGCGTTCGATTTTACACACTTGCGTCCCTTTTCGTCGGTGCCGTAGACTATGTTATGCATAGCTCCGGGGATAAGCCAACGTCCGTCATTGAGCAGTATCATACGGTCGTTGTTGACAACAATATATGCATCCTCACTATAGCATCTGACCGGCTCGCTCCAGCTTTTGCCCTCATCGGTTGAGCGCACAAAATGCGGAAGACAAAAGCCCTGCGTATCTTTTCTTAAAAACAGCATTCCGAGGTCACCGTTTTGCATCCTGCGCAAGGTTACTGACATAATATTTGCGGCATCAAGCCTTTTGTGATCGTAAATAAGATACGGCTCCGAGAAGGTTTCGCCGTTGTCACTCGAAACACAAGCGTAAATGTCAGCGGCGGCATGGTCTACATGCCCTTCATTGCCGTAACGTGTATATGCAAAAAGTATATTCCTGTCCTTTAAGGTTATGAAAGACCCTTCCGAGTTACGGTTGTTTTGAGGCGTAGGTGCGAGATCACATATAATTTTTCCTATCATTTTACTGTGCTCCTTTTGTTCATTCTTATAAAAGCGACAAGTGTACATATCTTTGAATAAACCTGAAACACGACCCAAACAAGATTGCTAGGGTCGTCTATCGACATGACTATGTACAGATACAGCCCTATAACGCCGCCGACGATCTGCAGAATTGCATATTCGGAATACCTTAGCATACACAGCACCGTTGTCACGATTCCTATTACAGACGAGGTGTTTTCGATAACAAGATAGGGAGAGCCTAACCCCGAAAAAACGGCGAAAAGTATCAGCCACACACCGGCCATTATCGCAAACATCGATATACGCCCTTTAGCGTTAAGCCTCTTGGTTTCGGTCGCGCCATCATGAGTGTTCCTGTTCCAGTTTATAAATGTGATTATCTGCAAAGGAAAGCTCACAAAGAAGGCGTAGGCCGCCGTTGAATACAGCGTCATATAAACACCTGCTATGGCATAAAGTACCGAGTTGAGTGCACCCACCAGAAAGGCAAATCGATTGACCTTTGACTGCAGAAACATTACCGCAATGGATATGAGCAACGGCAAAAACTTGAATACGTTAAGTTTAAAGTACACCGCTCCGACCGCTATCATTACAAAGGTGATTGCCGCATATATCTTAAGCGGTTCAAACAGCTTTAATTCTTTTATCTTCATTTTGTTTTCTCCTTTTGCCTTCTTTTCATTTCTGACAGCGGCATTCCATAGGTCTTTTTGATAAGTCGGGTCACGTGACGCTTAGAATAGTTGGTGGCTGCCGCAATTTCGCTTAGACTTGTGCCGTCACGATTGACCAAAGTGTCTATCAATACCGCTAAAGCCTTACCTGAGGCTATCTGAGGGTTGTTGTTACTCAGCAGTAGCGTAAAAAGGTGCTCAACAAAGCAGGCAGCAATCTGCTTAAGCTTTAACACCCCTAAAACCGAACGGTAAAGCTCGGTATACTCAAATACCTTGACATCACTATAGGAGAAGGCTATGGGGTGGCAGGCATTTTTGTTCAATGCTTCGGTTAGTGCCGAGTAAAATTTTTGCTCATTGTCGATCTCGGTGATCGACATTGACACCACATTGATTTTATGTCCGTTAGTCACATCCACCGAAAAATGCTCAACATCGGGCGGTATTATCAGCATTTGACCTGCGTCGAGCGTTACAATTCCATCGTGAAAACGGTAGCTGAAGCTACCCTCCACAGCCAAATGAAGCTCATAATAGCGGTGACGGTGCCACTGCATCTTAACCTCTGATTTGGGGGTTATTTTTATATTGTA
Source organism: uncultured Eubacteriales bacterium (assembly GCA_964424555.1). Lineage (GTDB taxonomy): Bacteria > Bacillota > Clostridia > Oscillospirales > Acutalibacteraceae > UMGS172. The sequence goes on along the minus strand of CAYRIX010000004.1, from coordinate 3,413 downwards.
AAATGAAACCTCGGCATTGCCGTACTGTAATGATATACTTTCTGCAAAGTTTTCCAAAATGTCACCTGCTTTCAACTAAAGAATATCACCTATTACGGTTTTGTCAATATAAAAAAGGACATAATTTGTGAATTATGTCCTTTTTGAACTCGTTATTTATGTTGACTCAGTAGCCATTCCAAAAGCTCAGGCGAGAAAGCTTTGGTCCAAGAATTGTGAGCGACACCCTCATAAAGTGTGCATTTAAAGTTAGGGCTTTTACCCTGAAGCTTGGAGGCCATTTCTTGTGTGTGGTAGGGTGATACGGTTTTGTCGTCAAGTCCGTGGAATGCCCATATCGGCATTTTCATCACGCCCGAATTCCATGCCATACCGCCACCGCAACAGGGTGCTACCGCTGCAAAGTATTTTGGATAAGCCATTGCGGTGTACCATGTTCCGTAGCCGCCCATACTCAGTCCGCAAAGATAGATACGGTCGGTATCAACATTGTAGTGTTCGACTATTTTGTCAATAAAAGCCTTTAACGACTCAATTCGAGCCACCCAAAAGGTATCGGGAGGGCATTGTGGTAGCACCAATATACAGTTTTTGAGATTTTTATCGGTGACAATATTGGGGAAACCGTGAATAAGCACCTTGTCAAGCTCATCACCGCCGAAGGCTCTCTCGCCTGCACCGTGGAGCTGGAATATAACTGCGGGCTTTTGTGAAAGATTTTCAGGCTCAAATGCTATAAACGGGAAACCCCAATCGTTTTCTTTGTGCTTAACTATATTCATACTGCACCTCGCAAATTGGTCTTGTCAGGTTAATTATACCACTGAATTGAAAAAACATAAGGAAAATGGCTGTAAAAAACATTTTACAGCCATTTTAAGTCGTTAAAGTTTATTTCGTGCCGAAAATACGGTCGCCTGCATCACCGAGACCGGGGAGTATATATCCCTTGTCATTCAGACAACGGTCAAGCGTAGAAACAAAGATGTGAACATCGGGGTGTTGCTCTGCAACACGGGTGACACCCTCGGGTGCGCCGATAATAGCCATAAACTTTATGTCCTTACAACCACGGCGCTTGAGCATCTCAATAGCGTCGCAAGCACTTCCACCCGTGGCCAGCATCGGGTCAACGATAAGCACAAGCTTGTCCTCAATGCCGTCGGGGAACTTGCTGTAATATTCGATGGGCTCCAAGGTCTCCTCGTTGCGGCAAAGACCAATGTGACCGACCTTGGCCGAAGGGAACAGCACATGAACTCCGTTGACCATGCCAAGTCCTGCACGAAGTATCGGCACGATAACTATAGAGTTATCCTTGATAACACGCTGTGTACAGGTCTCAAGCGGTGTTTTGACCTGTACCTCGACGGTGGGGACACCCTCTTTAAGACACTCAAAGGTCATCAACGTGGTTATTTCCTCAATAAGCTCACGGAACTCCTTCATGCTGGTTTTTTCGTTGCGCAGGATAGCAACCTTGTGGTTGACCAGAGGATGGTCAAATATAGTTACATTGTCGTATTTTTTCATTTCTCATTAACCTCAAAAGAGCTTTATTCGGCGTCGTTTTTCTTCTTGAATTTGTTCAAAAGGATGTTAACGATGATGCCGAGGATAAGAGCGCAAGCAATAGAAGTGATTGTGACCTTGCCGATAGCCATAGCCATACCGCCGATACCTGCAATCAGAATAACCGATACGGTGAAGAGGTTGGCATTGTCCTCAAGGTCGACCTTCTGGATCATCTTAAGACCCGAGACTGCAATGAAGCCGTAAAGAGTGATGCAAACGCCACCCATTACACAACCGGGAATGGAATCAAGGAAAGCAACGAAGGGCGATACAAAGGCGATCAAAACAGCCATTATTGCGGTGGTGGTAATGGTTGCGACCGAAGCGTTACGGGTGATGGCAACGCATCCAACCGACTCGCCGTAGGTGGTGTTGGGGCATCCGCCGAAGACAGCGCCTGCGATAGAGCCTACACCGTCACCGAGAAGTGTGCGATGAAGACCGGGATCCTCTAAAAGATCCTTGCTGATTATGGAAGAAAGGTTCTTATGGTCGGCGATATGCTCAGCAAAAACAACGAACGCTACGGGAATGTAAGCAACTGCAACGGTTGCTAAGTAGCTTGCGTCAAATTCCTTGACACCTTTTATTGCGGTAAGGAAGGTGAACTCAGGAACATCAATAAATGTAGAGACGTTGACGCCGTCAGCGACAAGAGCCTTGAACGGGGCAAAATCAATGACCTTGATAGCATCAATTTCGGCAACATAACCGATAACAGTGAAGATAAGTGCCACTGCATAGCCTGCGAGAATTCCGATGATGAACGGGATAAGCTTGGTCATCTTTTTGCCGTAGGTGGAGCAAAGAATGACCACCAAGAGGGTGACGATGGCGCAGATGAAGGACACCCAGATATTAGTCGACATAATAAACGAGCCGTTACCGTCCTGAGGGCCGTAAGAAAATACGTCCTTAATAGCTGCACCTGCCAAAGAAAGACCGATGATAGCAACGGTGGGGCCGATAACTGCGGCGGGCATAAGCTTGTTGATCCAGCCGACGCCGACGAATTTAACAACAAGAGCGATTATAACATAAACAAGTCCTGCGAAGACCGCACCGACTATCAAGCCAAGGTATCCTGCACTTACGGAAACCGCACCTGCAAATGCTGCGGTCATCGAGCCGATGAAAGCAAAGGATGAACCCAAGAAAACGGGACTGCGGAATTTTGTAAACAGCTGATACACTATGGTTCCGACGCCTGCACCGAACAGTGCCGCAGATGCGGACATTCCGTTTCCGACTATGTTGGGAACGGCGATGGTTGCCGCCATGATCGCAAGCAACTGCTGTATTGCAAATACGATCAATTTGCTGAAACTGGGTTTGTCGTGAATGTCATAGACCAAATTTTTTTCCATTTTAGACCCTCCAAAAAATTACTTTAGTATGGGGAAATCCTCACAAAAATCATTCTATCACATATTAAAGCGGTTTTCAAACATTTAATAGGATATTTCGACAAATTTTTTAGAGAGTTAAGCGAAGCTTAAATATAGTATAACCTTAAATTAACAGAACAAGTCCGAAAAATTCGGGAAATAATAACTTTACACAAGCTATTGAAAGGGGAATTTCCGTGAAGCAGTGCATGAGCTTTACAAAAGGCATGGGTTTAGGAATAGTGGTAGGTATTGCGGCGGTCGCATCCTATAAATGCTATTGCCGAAAAAACAAAAAGTTTCGACACAAGACCGCTAAGGCGGCTAAGGCAATGTCGGATATAATGGATGATATTCAAGCGTTGTTAAACTAAAAAAAGCATCTGCGGTTTCTACCGCAGATGCTTTTTTTTAGAGTCAAGATTTGTTATTGTCAGGAGAGTCTGTATC
>CAYRIX010000003.1:0-98575 GCA_964424555.1 uncultured Eubacteriales bacterium | reverse complement strand
TACCGATAGCGGCAGCGGCGTCAGCAGCCTTTACGCAACCCTTCTTGATTGCGATGGCGCAACCAACAGTGTAAGCCCACTTTGCATTCTCAAATGCGATAGGCTGGGTCTCTTCAACGATCTTGTAGGGGTCGATGCCCTGTGCGTCACAGATTTCCTTACATTCATCGATGGAGGAAATTCCGTATTCTTTAAGAGTGGCAAGGATCTTGGCCTCACGTCTCTCGTAACCTTCAAACTTAGCCATATTCGTAATTCCTCCTTAAATTATTCTTTTCTGGGGTCGATGTACTTAACAGCGTCATTGAAACGGCCGTATGTACCCTTAGACTTCTCATAAGCCTCGTTAGGCTCCATACCCTTCTTGATGAAGTCGGTCATCTTGCCCAACGATACGAACTCATAGCCGATAACCTCATTGTTCTCATCAAGAGCCATTCTGGTGCAGTAGCCTTCGGTCATTTCAAGGTATCTTACGCCCTTAGCCTTGGTGCCGTACATAGTACCAACCATGGAACGCTCACCCTTACCGAGGTCTTCCATACCTGCGCCGATAACAAGACCGCCCTCAGAGAAAGCAGACTGTGAACGACCGTAAACGATCTGGAGGAAAAGCTCACGCATAGCGGTGTTGATAGCATCGCAAACAAGGTCGGTGTTAAGAGCCTCTAAGACGGTCTTACCGGGGAGGATCTCAGCAGCCATAGCGGCAGAGTGAGTCATACCCGAGCAACCGATGGTCTCAACGAGAGCTTCCTCAATGATACCGTCCTTAACGTTGAGCGAAAGCTTGCAAGCGCCCTGCTGAGGTGCGCACCAGCCAACACCGTGAGTGTAAGCGGAAATGTCTTTGACATCCTTGACCTGTACCCATTTGCCCTCTTCGGGGATAGGTGCGGGTCCGTGATGGGGTCCCTTGGTTAAAGGACACATGTGCTGAACTTCGAGTGAATAATCCATAACTTAAAACTCCTTTCGTGGTTTAACCTTAACAATTATATACTGTTTTCCCCAAAAACTCAATACCCAAAAACAAAATTGTTTAAATTTTAACAGTGTTATAATTTTTGCGACACTTTATTTGCAGTATTTGGCTTTTCTTACAATATCTTAAATGCGCCTTTTGCTTCTTTGAAGTATTCAGCGCAGCTATCCTCGCTTATAAGATAATCAATGTCGGTCAACTCGCATTGCTTGAACCGAGATTTTATGCCAAACTTGGAGCTATCACACAAAAGCACCTTTTGGGATGCGTTTTTGAGCATTGCGTTGCGAACCACCACCTCTTCGCGCGTGCAATCGGTAACGTTACCCTCGGTATCGACCGCTTTGACCGAGAAAAACACAGCATCGGCAAAAATATTTTCAAAGACTTTGGTTGCATCGACTCCGATAAGGCAGTTGCGGTTTTCGCTGCTTAAAAATCCGCCCGATGAGATGACCCTGACCGCCGAATTTGACAACAGCATCATAATTTCGATGTTGTTAGTAACAACGGTCAGCGAACTGCGACCCACCAACTCGGCGGCAAGATAAAAGGCCGTTGACGATTGGTCGAGAAATATAACGTCACCGTCCCGCACAAGTTTTGCGGCTTTTTTGGCAATACCCCTTTTAGCTTCAACATTCTGTCGCGTTCGGTGATTAAAGGTAACGATATTCGAATAATTTGACTCCAACGTCGCACCGCCGTAGCTTCTTTTGACAAGGCCCTTCTTCTCCAACGCCTTGAGATCTCTGCGAATGCTCGACTCGCTGGCAAACAGAGCTTCACAAAGCTGTGCGACCGAGACGAAGCCACTGGCCGTCTTTAAAATGTTCAATATCTCCTGCTCCCGTTCCTTATTATACATTTTGCACCTCCAATTTTGATTGTTTTTGACCGATTTAAGTATTTCTCGCCCGAAGTGTTCAGCTTTTTTGCAAGTTTTAGGTTAATTGTTGATTTATCTTGACAGAAATAGTATACTCCAAGTAAACACATTTGTAAAGAGGTGCGTTATGGATATTAATAATTTATTAAAAGGTATCGACTGCTCCTGTGGCAAACACCACACCTGCGACATTAAATATGTATACATCGAAAAGGATGCTATTTTAAAACTCAATGACATAACCGAAGAATTTTCAAACATCCTGCTCGTGGCCGATGAAAACACCTTTTCGGCCGCAGGTGAAAAGACTGTGAATGCCTTGAAAGGCAAAGCAATTACACGTGTCATATTCAGCGGTAAAGAGGTTCTCGTGCCCAATGAGGCCGCTATTGAAGCGGTCGAAGCAAACTTGGACGGCATCGACCTCATAATCGGTATCGGCTCGGGTGTCATTCAGGACCTTTGCAAATACGTATCCCACGATAGAAAAGTTCCTTATATGGTGGTCGCCACCGCACCCTCGATGGACGGTTATGCCTCCGACGGTGCCGCCATGATAACCGACGGTATGAAAGTGACCTACAAGGCAGGTCTGCCTTTAAGCCTTATCGGTGACACCGAGGTGCTGAAAAACGCACCGATCGAAATGATAAAGGCAGGCTTCGGCGATGTTATCGGCAAATATTCCGCCTTGAACGATTGGAAGCTCAGCCACCTTGTAAACGGTGAATACTTCTGCGAATATATCTATGACCTCACCTTCGAGCAGATAAACAACGTGCTTTCTCTGTCCGACGGTATTTTGGAGCGCAACGAGGAAAGCATCAAGGCGCTGACCGAGGCACTTATTATCATCGGAATACTGATGAGCTTTGCAGGGTCGTCAAGGCCTGCATCGGGCAGTGAGCATCATCTGTCCCATTTCTTTGAGATAACGGGCATTGTCAACAACACCGAATATTTTCCGCACGGTATTGATGTTGCGTTCTCAACCGTCATAACCGCCAAAATACGTGAAGATATTGTAAATACTCCCTTCCCCAAAAAGCTGTACCGTGTACCTGACAGCAAACGCAACTGCGAGATCGAAAAGGTTTACTCCAAGGTCGCCGCAGGTTGTATAGAGCTGCAGGAAAAGGTGGGTAATTACAAGGCCGACCGCCTTGAACCTTATCTGCAAAAGGAAGCCGAGATTAAGGCAATACTGTCCGAGATGCCCTCGGCCGAAAGGATAAACGAAATACTTTCCAACGTCGGGCTGGATATCAACGAGTTCTTTATGTGCTACGGCAAGAAGCACATTTATGACGCCATGAAATACGCTAAAGAGCTTAAAGACCGCTACACCTGTCTGTGGTTAAATTATGATCTTTTCGGAGGTAAAGCAAATGTTTAAAAATATTAAAGTTATAGCAATGGACCTTGACGGCACCTTGACCCAGCACAAGACCCCTTTGAGTGCAGAGCACCGAGCGGTTCTCACCGAGCTTTCAAAAAAATACAAGCTGCTTATGGCAGGTGCAGGTCAGGTTATGAGGATCTTCAATCAGCTTGAGCAGTTTCCTATCGACATTATCGGCAACTACGGCTTGCAGTACGGTACATACAATACCGAAACCAAAACAATAGACATTGTAAGAGATATTACGCTTGATTGCGATAAAGAAGCTATCAACGAAAAGGTTGATACCTTGCGTGAAAAATACGGATTCACAGAGTATGCAGGTGAATCGGTCGAGTTCCATCCTTCGGGCTGTGTGACCTTTGCCATTCTCGGAACCAAGGCAAAGCAGGAGGACAAGCTGGCCTTTGACCCCGACCGTGTAAAGCGTCGCAAGATTTACGATGAGGTGGTCGAAACCTTCTCAGATTACTGCGTATTCGTCGGCGGCTCATCCTCCTTCGATATGGCACCCAAGCCGTATAACAAATACTATGCTTTAGACCTTTACTGCAAGGAGCACGGCCTTTCACACGATGAGGTGGTTTATATAGGTGACGACTACGGACTCGGCGGCAACGATGAATCGGTTTATAAATCGGATTTCAATTACATCACCATCGACAACTATCTCGATTTCCCCGAAGTTGTAAAGGAGCTGCTGTAATTCATTGGAAGAAATGTAAAGAAAACAGGAAATGATCCCGGCTCCGCAGCTTATCGGGGAATTTTGCGGCGGAATTGCCGCAGCGGTTGGATTTTTGATCTTCCGGCAGAAAAAGCAAAACAGAATTCTGCTGTTTAAACTTATTTGTGACGTTCTCCGGGGGCTTGCATTTCCTGCTTTTGCAAAAAACTCAATGCCTAAAAACAAAATTGTTTAAATTTTAACAGGATTATAACAGTTTTGACATTTTATTCTCGGTATTTGGCTTTTCTCACAGAATCTCCCACCGATTCAGAACGGTTTGAGCCTTTCATATGCCGACACTCAGGATCGGATGTTCGGCGGCGGTCAAGAAGTCTTCAAATTTTCCTTTGTCGATATTCAAGCGGAGTATACCCTGTATGCTTTTTGAACGCGGTGCAAAATCTCGACCGATCGGGAAAGCCTGTTTCCTCGGCAACCGCTTTTACCGAAATATCGGTCTCTAAAAGCAGTCGCTTGGCAACCTTCATTTTTTCGCTCATGACAGCCCTGTGTATCGTTATTCCGGTATTCTTTTTGAAAATTCTGTTAAGATAAAACGAGTGATAGCCAAGTTCTCTGGATATCTCCGTGTTACTTATTTCTCTGTCGTAATTCTGACTGATATAAAGCATTATTTTCTGCACGGTTTCGTAGGTTTCCTGTGCTTTGGAATTGGCTCTTTGAGCGATATAGCAAAGAATCTGCTTGAGTATTGCCGATGTGAAGGTATCCGAATAAGGCTTGGGATAGCTGTAATGAAGCAGGCACTCCTGCATTTTATCTTCAATTTCAAGCGCGTTTTCGAGAATCACGGCCTTTTGAAGCTCAACCGGCGGATCATCTTCAACAACCAAGCCTTTATCAAACGTCTCAATATTCCTTGACGGAGGAAGAGGCGTTTTTTTGTCGGCATTGGCACGGGTCATATCAAAATTTAAGACTATTACCTTAACCTTACCGTCAAAATAATACGGCATTTCGGGCCTGAAATAAACAAGCGTTCCTGCCGATATCGGGTATCTTTCACCCGAACAAACAAAGGTGCCTCTGCCATCCATAATATAAAAAATGCGGTAATCGTACGAAAGATAAGTCGGTACTGTTGATAAAACAGATGGCTGAAGACCTGCATAACGCATAAACGGGTTGATATCACATAGCTTCATCTTTCTGCCTCCCAAGGTTTGTTTTTTAAACTTTTTTGTTTGTTTTTCGCATTGATTATAACAGAAAAAGGAATTACAATCAATACATATTTATGTGTACAATATTATAAGCTTCGCATCAAAAGAAAAGGAGGTTAGAAAATGAAATTCATTGTAGGATATCCGCTGACTCAAAACGATAATTTTCTTAATGACATTATAAAAAGCCAAAAGCATATTTCAGAGGTTTATTTTTCATGGCCCGAAATGCCCAACGGCAGAAGCTCGTTGGACGTTAACGGGGATTTGACTGAGTTCGAACATCAGCGTAAGCTTGCGGACGATTTAAGACGGCTGACCGATGAAGGACTTAAATTGAATATGCTTTTCAACGCTAATTGCTACGGCAAGGACAGCCAATCGAGAGCATTTTTCGTGAAAATCGGAAACCTTTTGGATTATATGGCCTCTGAGTTTGGACTTAATTCGGTAACAACATCCTCTCCCCTCATTGCAAAATTTATAAATGAAAACTTCGACGGAATCGATGTGAGAGCGTCCGTCAATATGGAGATCGGAAGCATTGAAGGCATTTCCTATTTGTCGGAATATTTTGACAGCTTCTATGTAAAGCGCGAGATGAACCGAAGCCTTCCGATGCTTTTTAGGCTTCGCAAATGGTGTGACGACAACGGAAAGCAGATGTATCTTCTTGCCAACAGCGGTTGCCTCAATAATTGCTCGGCGCACATATTTCACGATAATCTGGTGGCTCACGAAGCGGAAATATCTGCTATGGACAACGGTTATCAGTTTAGTGGCATCTGCAGGGATCATCTTAAAGCAAACGGTAATTTTTATAATTGGCTCTCAAGGACAAATTTTATAAGGCCCGAGGATATGGGGCTTTATGAGGAACTTGTTCCTGCCGTGAAGCTTGCCACACGGGTGAATTTCGCACCGTCGCGTATTCTTCATTCTTATATAGAGGGACACTACCGCGGCTCTGCAATGGAGTTGCTCGAACCTGATCACAGCGGACTTTTCTATCCCGAATATATTGAAAATTCAATGATCGATGAGGGTTTTGCCACTCACGTTATGAATTGCGACAAGCAGTGTGAAAAATGTACTTACTGCGCTGATGTTATGAAGCGTGCGTGTATAAAACTCAACGACGATCCGTCAATGAAAGTGTAAAGGAGCAAAGATATGCTTACAAGTGAAATGATCAAAAGGGCTGCACTTGAGGCAGGAGCCGATGCCTGCGGCATCGCACCTATATCAAGACTCGCCGGTGCGCCCGACGATATGAACCCTAAATTCCTTTTTCCTGAGGCAAAAAGCGTTATCGGTTTTGTTTTTCGTATTCCTCGAGGAGTTCAGCGTGGAATTGAGGAGGGGACACAGTTTTATCAATACCCTTCAATGGCTTACGGCGGAATAAACGAGATTTTCGCCCCCGCGGTGCTTTACCACGTCGGAAAACTTATTGAGGACGAGGGATACGAGGCGTTTGTTTACAGAAATACGGGTGCAAGAGGCAGCGTTTCCGACATGGACGGAAGCCCCGGAAACACCCTTTCTCCCGAAGAGCAGATCGAGGTCAACGAGAACGCAAAGACTTCTACCGCACACCACAGAAGCGTTCAGTTTACCCGTCCGACAAGAGAAGATAATGTAGCACCCGACCTTCAGTTCCAATTCCGCCTTGTAGCGGTTGCTTGCGGTCTTGGTGAGATCGGATGGAGTAAAATGCTGCTCACCCCCGAGTTCGGACCGCTCCAAAGAGTTGCGTTCCTGTTTACCGATGCCGAGCTTGAATATGACGATATGTATAACGGTGAGCCTCTTTGCCGCAAGTGCGGTGCCTGTGTCCGTGAATGCCCCGGCGGATGTATCCCTGCTATTAATTCGGACAAGACCGTAAGCGTAAACCTTGACGGCAAGCTATGCGAATGGGGCGACATTGATATGTGGCGTTGCTACGCATTCTATACCCACGCAGGAAGATATTACAATCCATTTGTTCCCAAGCAAGTGTTTGACGCAAACGAAAACGGTGATCTTGACCTCCTTGAAGGAAAGACCGATATTGCCGATGAAAAAGAGATAATGAAGGTCTACGGCGCACTTCAGAAGTATTTCCCCAGTTGGGTTGGCTACAATATGGCGAAATGCGGCGGTTGTATCAGAGCTTGTGTATCTATGCTTGAAAAGAAGGGCGGTTGTATGGAACACCGCTTCAAAGAGCCTCTCCGTCATGGAAAACCGTGGAAACTGGACAGATGACCGAACCGAAATACAATAACAAGGAGGAAAACCTTTAAATGCTTACAAGTGAGGCTATAAAACAAAAAGCGAAAGAGCTTGGCGCAAGTGTTTGCGGAATAGGCAAAATTTACGACGAACCTGACCCTCAAAAAGACCCCAGACAGATACTCCCCAACGCAAAATGCATTATTGGATTTGGCTTTGTGGTGCCAAAAACACTCTTCAACACTATGAACCGAGACGTTCAGTATTATACATATACCACCTTGGGAGTTAAATATCCCGACGAGGAGTTGGCCGAGATCTTCCTCCTCAAGATAGGCGGTATGATTGAGAACGAGGGATATGACGCCTGCTTGCAAAAGTCGGTTCCCAACCTTCGCGTAAAGGGCGATAAGACCACCAATCCCGAGGTTATGGATACTTATGAGCTTGTTCACGCCACAGCGGTTGCCGAGGGCAAACCCGTTCCTGATGTTATAATCGACTTTGGAAAGGCTGCCAAGGCCTGTGGTATCGGTGAGAGGGGCCTCAGCGGCAAGATACTCAGCCCGAAGTTTGGCCCGTACATTCGTTACTGCTTCATAATAACCGACGCTCCTCTTGAGTCTGACAGGCCTCTTGAAGTGCCTGTGTGCGATAACTGCGGTGAGTGTATGAAAGCTTGTCCCGGAAAAGCCATCGGCGAAAACGGCCTTGATACCTGGCAATGCTCAGTATATTATAAGGGTGCGCACAAATCCAATCCCTTTATGACCGACGAGTTTTTGAAGGACGAGCCCAACCGTGAGGCAATTATAAACGGTGATTTCCGTTTTGATGCCGAAAGCGCAAGAGAAATATATCCGAAAATGAATTTCCTACCCGACACACAATGGGGTTATTCTGCTTGTCTTTGCAAAAGAGCTTGCGACTATGCCTGCTACAATCACTTGATTGGAGGTAAGAAAAAATGAAAGACAGGATAAAAGAACTTTGTAAAAAATGGGGAGCCGACCTTGTTGGCTTCTCTCCTGTCACACGCTTTTCTGCCGATTCTGCCGTTCGCCGTCTTATGCCCGAGGCAAAAACTGTTATAGGTCTTGGATTCCGAGTTCTTCGCGGAGCTTACCGCGGAATAGAAGAAGGAAGCACCTATTATCAATATACCACGATGGGTGTTGAGAATATGGAAGAGACGGTTATGCCGATGGTTTCGGTTCGTCTTTCCATGCTATTAGAGGAGGAGGGCTACTCTGCTCTTCCCCAACGCCGTCATCAGCAAATAATGGCAGAGGAAAACTCCACAAACCCCGAGGTGGCATTTGATGCGGTATACAGAAACAGGCCTCAGGAGAATCAAATGGACTTTAACGAGGCGGCAGTTCTTTGCGGTCTTGGTGAGATAGGGCATCACGGCGCTCTCCTTACAGATGAGTTCGGGCCCTTCGTTCGTACCTGCTTCGTTCTGACCGATGCCGAAATAGAAACAACTCCCCTAAAGGAGCCTCACCTTTGTGACAAGTGCGGCAAATGTGTCAGGGGCTGTCCCGGAAAGGCTATTTCCGATGATGGAACGGTTGACCCTTGGCAATGTGCAGTATATTATAACGGTGCTAACGGACTTAAAAATCCCTTTATGCCGCCCGATGCCTTCAAGGATTTTGAGGACAGAGTTGCTATTATCAGCGGCGAAGCCAAGGTAACGCCCGAAACTGCAAGAAAGATACTTCAAAATATTTATTTCTATCCCCCTGCACAGCACGCTTATCAATGTTCTGTTTGTGGCCGTGCCTGCGATATGAATTGTTATATACATCTTGAAGAAAAAGGTGTGCTTACCAAGAGTTTTAAAACGCCTTTCCGTAAGCGTGAAGAATGGAAGTTTAAGATAGAAGATTTTGAAAACTAATTTTCCTACAGCAGGTAAAAGAACTGATAGGATTCATCGCGGAAGAAACGTAAAGAAAAGAGTTGATAATATTGACTCCGCAGCTCATTGGAGAAATATTCGGCGGAATTGCCGTTGCGATTGGCTTTTTGATTTTTCAGGTAAAAAAAACGAAGCTCAATACTTTTGGTTAAATTGATTTGCGACGTTTTGTGGAATAACAGGTTTAAAAAGCCGGAAGAACAAACCGCCGACGTTGAAAATCAAGGATCATAACTATCACAAAACGTAAGGGATAAAACTATGGAAAAGGTTTTGAAAAATGACCGAGTTTCGCTGACTGTCAGTGATTTCGGTGCCGAAATGACCAGTCTTACTTTGGACGGTTTCGAGTATCTTTGGTCACCCGACGAGAGATACTATAACCGTACTTCACCTTGTCTTTTTCCCATAACCGGCAGATTTATGGACGGTTACTACACCCACAACGGCAAGCAATACCCTATGCAGTTAAACGGCATTGCCATGGAAAAGACCTTTAAGGTTGTTGACTTCACTAAAACCGAATTAACACTTGAACTCCAAGAAGATGAAGATACCTTGTCTGTTTATCCGTATCGGTTTACTTTAACGATGAATTATTTATTGGACGGTCAAAAACTGCATATCACCTATACCGTAACCAACCGTTCGGATGAGCCGATGCCGTATAGCATCGGCAACCACACGGCATACCGTTGGCCTTTGGCGGAGGGCGATAACCCCAACAGTTACTTCTTCCGTTTTTCCGAAGCCGAAATGCTCGAATCATTTAGTCCTTTTGGTTGGGTTCAGCCGTTTGTGACAAACGAGCAGATTCGTCCCCTTTCGCACGACCTTTATACCAACGGAACAAGGTCTTTCAGAGATAAAAAGTCGGAATGGTTGGAATATACGGGTTGCAACTGTGATTTTGTTGTGAGAATGTACTCAAAAGAGTTTCCGTTTGTGGCCAACTGGGCAAGCGATGATGAGGAAGCAAAAATTATTTGCATTAAGCCTTCTTTAAGTATTGCCAGCAACGGTCCTACCATGTTTGACCGAGCAGGCATTCACACACTTGAATCCAGTTGTTCGGAAACTGTTTCATATACCTTGGAACTCTATCGCAAGTCCGACAAATTTTGACAGGAGCTGTAAAAATGATTGAAATTATAAAATCCAACCAAGATCATCTCATTGCCGTTGACGGCAAGCCTTTTGCAAGAATCCCCGCCTACACAGGCGCGACCGACACCTTTGAAAAAATCGAAGACGGCGCATTTCGTTGGCACCGTCACACCGCAACACCTATTCGTAAAATGAGAATGGAGATCATCCTTCTCGGTGAGCCTACGTTCACAATGGTGCCTGCCGTAAGCTACAACGGCAACGGCTGGGGCGACGTGCCCGAGTATGTTGGTGACCGTGCCGAGGACGGAACACCCTGGTCCTGGGCTTCCCACCGAGTCACCATTCCTGCCTGCACCTACAGCGAAAACGATGTTGTCAGCCTTGCACTTATGGCCGAACCGAACAGCAATTCTGCCTGCTCACTATACCGTGTGGACGAGGGTGAAAAGCACGTGCTTATCTTCCCCGAGGAAGAGCAACCCAAAACTCTGCAGCGCCATTTCTGGGGCGAGCCTTTCCAAGGCACTATGGAGCCCACCAACGACTTTGAGGGAATCATTTTAACTTATCCGTCCGAAGGTGGCAAGTTCCGTTACAAGGGTCTCTTGGATTTTGCCTGGCGTTATTACGGTCACGCTCTAAAAGCCCCTCGCAAGGCCGAAGAGATCTATCGCTTGGCCCTTGCCTACACCCGATTCCTCTATGCCAAGGAAAAGGACGGATTTACAGGCATCGTTTCGGGCTCACAGTGGTACAGAAACATTCACGCCTACAAGAAAAAAGAGCATTATTATGAGATAGGTTGGGTCGGTCAGAGTGCATCAATGGCCAACGCTCTGCTTTACGATCACATCAAAAACGGCGGTAACGACAACCTTGAAATGGCGATCGAGGTTCACGATTCGTGGCTCAGATACACCGAAACCAACGGCACATTTTTGTCGGCCAAAATGGGTTATCTGCCTTCCCTTAAACTGCCATATGAAACCATGAAGCCCGAAGACGTTGACCCGTGGGATTGGGGCGACGATCTGTACGAGTCGATCCTTAACAAGGTTGGAAAAACCTTCAAAAGAGACAGTAAGGGTCGTATTTTGATAAATCACGATGCCTGCAATCTTGGCACGGGGGCTGAAGGCTATTTTGAGGCCTACGACCTCTTGAAAAAAATCGGTATCGACAAACCCGAATACCTTAAAGCCGCTTTTGACACCTGCGATTTTGCATTGAAAAATCAGGATGAAAACGGATGCTTTGCCAAGGCCTGGGACAGCGACGGAAACGTCCTCGCCAAGAAAGGCACCATTGGTTGTTTCCTGATTTTACCCTTGCTGACCGCATACAAAAAATCTGACGATGAAAAGTATCTGAACGCCGCAGTTCGTGCTTTTGACTTCTATTATGAAGAACTTGAACGCGAAGGCTTTACCACTGCAGGTGCTCTTGATACTTACAGCATTGACAAAGAATCGTCTTCTCCGCTGTTGCGTGATGCATTGGCTCTTTATGAGATCACAAACGATGATAAATACGTGGTCAAAGCCGAGAAAATCGCTTGGTATCTCTGCACCTGGATGATGCACTTTACTGTCAAGTACCCAGAAGACTGTCTTATTTCGCAGTTGGGCTACGATACCTTCGGCTCAACCGCTGTATCCACACCTCATCAGGCACTCGACCAGTATGCCTTGCGTGATGTATTATCTTTCTTAAAATTGTACGAGATCACAGGCTATAAGCAGTGGAAAGAACGCGCCGTTGCATTTTGGTGCAACGCTTGTCAAGGCATTTCGGACGGTACGCTGTTCATCAACCGCCGTCTCCGTCCTGCAGGCTCGCAGGATGAGGCTATATTCCACACCCGTTGGGGTCGCCACGTTTCAAAGCCCTTCGGTCTATCGCAATGGCTTCCTGCCTGGCCTTGTGCATTTCGTTTGGAAAATCTGCGGTGGTGTAAGGACTGGAGCATCTTCGACGAAGGCCTGACCGAAATTGAAGGCTCACTGCATAAATAATCCGTTTCTATGTAAAAAGCTTTAACCGACCACTTGGTCAGTTAAAGCTTTTTTTATTTACTATTCGTATTGAATATTACGTCTTTAAGGTCGGTTATAACTCCGTTTATATCTTCGGTTGAGCAGATCTTAAATGCAAACCGCTTGTTATACTTACTGCTGTCAAAAAGGAAATATTGCTTTTTGGAATTTTTGATCAACAGACGGCGGAGTGAGCTTTCAGCCTCTGACTGGTCGGAAATAATGCCGTTCTCGTCAATACCCTGGGCTGAAAAGAAACACACATTGGCATAGATGCCGGACAAAGACTGCTCCGCAACACTTCCAACCAAGGCGTGTGAGTTTTCGATAAGCTTTCCACCTGTCAAATAACAGCGAATGCGTTTTGCCTTCAACTTTTCGGCAACCAGGGTGCTGTTGGTCACAACGGTGAGATTTTGCTCATGGGACAGATACTCGGTCATATGGTTTACCGTCGTTGAGGCATCCAAAAACACAACGTCACCCGTGTTGATCAGCTTGGCCGCCTTTTTGGCAAGCTCTTCTTTGGCAGAGGAGTTGCTTTTGTTTCTTATCTCAAACGGCACCTCACGGTTTTCGTGTTCGGGGATAGTGGCACCGCCGTAACAACGCAATATGAGACCTGCCGATTCCATTTCAACCAAATCGCGGCGAATGGTGATGGGTGCCACAAACAGTTGTTTCGATAAAAATTGGACAGTACAGTACTTCCTCACTTTAATAACTTCTAAAATACTGTTTTGACGTTCTTTTTTGAGCATATCCGTTCCCCTTTGTTCTTTTTTGTTCGCAAAAATGTTCGTTTATCTGTTTTCAGTACACTAATTGACTTATTTGTGCTCATTTTTTATAATATTAACATATCAAGGAAAGGATGTCAAACTATGAAAACAATTACTATTATCGGTGCAGGAATGATGGGCTCTGCACTTGCCTTCCCTGCAAGAGAAAACGGAAACGAAGTGCGTCTTGTGGGCACTCATCTGGACAGAGAGATTATTGACAACTGCCATAAAACAGGCCGCCACCTGAAATTCAACAAGGATTTCCCCGAGGGCGTTAAATACTATCAGATAGAAGAATTGGACGAGGCAATCGTCGGTGCAGATTTTATCATTTGCGGTGTCAGCAGTTTTGGCGTAGACTGGTTTAAGGATGAGATCCTGCCCCGTTTGCACGAAAACGTTCCCGTGATCTCGGTCACCAAGGGTCTTATGAACACCGAGGACGGCACTCTGCTCACCTATCTTGACCTTTGGCAGGCAAAGCTCGATGAACTCGGCAAAACGATTCCCTTGAACGCCATCGGAGGCCCCTGCACAAGCTATGAGCTGGTTGCACACGACCAGACCGAGGTCACCTTCTGCGGTAAAGATATGACCGTACTTAAAATGATAAGATCGGCAATGGCTACCGACTATTATCACATCAGCCTTTCGACCGACATTGTCGGTGTGGAAAGTGCCGTAGCCCTCAAAAACGGTTACGCTTTGGGTATCGCCCTTACCATCGGCTTGAATCAAAAGGCATTCGGTCTTGACAGCGAACTGCATTTCAACTCGCAGGCGGCAGTTTTCGGTCAGTCGGTCAGAGAAATGTATAAGCTGCTGAAATTGCAGGGCGCAGACGATTTTGACAACCTTGTGCTTGGCGCAGGCGATCTTTATGTAACGGTATACGGCGGCAGAACAAGGCTTGTCGGCATACTGCTTGGCAGAGGATTGAACATAGATGAAGCCAAGACCGAGCTTAAAGGCGTTACCTTAGAATCTCTTGTAGTTGCAGAGCGTGTTGCCAAGGCCATTAAGGTAAAAGCCGAAAAAGGCCTTGTAAACATTGCCGAATTCCCCTTGCTTATGCATATTGATGAGATCATTGTGGGTAAAAAGCAAGTAAACATCCCTTGGGAAAAGTTCACCTTTGAGAGGGATTGATCTGCTATGAACTATTGGACGCAAAGTGACAAAAACATCTACGTTGCGGCACACAGAGGTTGGAAGTCAAAGTATCCCGAGAACACCCTTGAAGCCTTTGAGGCGGCATTGACTTTGGACGTCGATCAGTTGGAGACCGACGTGCGTGTGACCAAAGACGGCGAGCTTGTTCTTATACACGATGCAACGGTTGACCGCACCACCAACGGCAGCGGCTTGGTTTGTGAACTCACTTTTGCCGAGCTTAGGGCGTTGGACGCAGGCAATGGAAACAAAATCCCCACGCTGATCGAGTTTATGGAGCTTGTCAAAGACCACCCGACCATCACTTTGGACATTGAGTTGAAGGAGTATCCCACCGAAGGCAGAGAAGCCCTCGCCTACGACGTTTGCGACCGTGTGTTAAAGATCCTTGACGACTACGGCTTCACCGACCGCTGTGTGATCAACACGTGGGATTGCAAGCTGCACGAATACATCAACCACACCTACGGCAACAAATACAAGCAGCATATGTACTACCCTCAAAGGCATTTGGAAAAGCACACGGGTTCCTGCACCAAAAGCCCTTATCTTTACGGCTACTGTACCTGTGTTTTCGGTCTTTTGGACGGTGAGATCTCGGTTGAAACCGCCAAAAAGCTCCACGAGGATACTGGCATTCGCCTTTGGGCAGGAAAATATGCAGACAATGAAGAAGCCATTGATTTGGTGGTCAAGATAGGTGCAGAACTGATCACCTGCGATAACCCCGATGAGGTTTTGGAGATTTTAAGAAAAAAGAAGCTACATAAATAAAACAGCATATTACGTAAAAAAAGCCACAGTACGCACCGTGGCTTTTTCTTTTTTTATAAGTAATCGTGTGAAATTATTTCCAATATTCCTTTATAAGGTCACGGGCATAGATAATGTCAGCAATCTGCTTCTCGCCCGAAATCTCACGCTCGATGGTAAGGCTTCCCTCATAACCAAGAGCCTTAAGCTTCGGCAAAAACTCCTTGAAGTTGGCCTTGCCGTCACCGAAACGTACCTCTTTACCTAAATGCTTACCATCGGTTGGATAAAGTCCGTCCTTAAGATGCACGTCATAGACTTTTTTACCTATCATATCCAAAGCATCAACGGGGTTTGCCTTGCCGTAAAGGATAAGGTTGCCCGTGTCAAGGTTGATTCCAAGGTTGCTTGTGCCGATATCCTCCATAACACGCATCAGGACAACCGGCGTTTCCTGACCTGTTTCAAAAAGGAAACGGATACCGTAGCTTTCAAGCTTTTTGCAAAGTCTGCGCAGAGCGTAAACGGTCTTCCAATAACGCTCGTCAGCAGGATTTTCGGGCAGGAAGCCTACGTGGGTAGCAAGGTTTTTGACGCCCAATTTTTTAACAAAATCTGCAGCCTTCATCAGATCCTCAAGGCGGTCGGCACGGTACTCGTCGGGGACTAACCCTAAGTCATACTGCCCCTCATAAAAATTCCAAGACTGAGGACCCCTCCAACCAGCCCAAAAGGTCGATATCTCAATACCTGTTTCCTTAGATGCGTTGACCATTGCCTCGGCCACCTCATCGGTATAAAGCGACATGTCCCAAATGTTTACTTGGCAGGTCTGAAGCTCTATTTCCTTAATTTCTTTGAACTTGGCCATAATATCGGTGGTTTTGCCAAACGAAACGATTACACCCATCTTTGTACTCATAGCTCTATCACCTTTCCATTCTGCTCATAGCTCTCACGGACCTTTTCGGTCAAGACAATGTCAGCCTTGGTGCTTTCAAGCGAGTTTACGGTATTTTCGATACCGTCGGTAATCTGCTGACAGAGATAACGGAGCTCCTCAGCCATACGATCCTTCTTTTCATATTCAATGTTATAAGGTTCGCCCTCGTTCGGAAAAACAGTGACAACTCCGTTGTCCATAACAACAGTTGCGTCGTCAAACGCAATGCGATAACCCATCTTAAATTTAAAGGTGTTAGAACCACTCCAATCATCCACAGTCATAACCGAGAAGCCATCATAACCAAAGCGAGTATTAATGTTTTTATAGCCGTTTTTGACCGAGGAAACCCACTTCGGCTCACCAAAAAGGAAACGAGTCATATCAAGGTCATGGATATGAAGATCGAACTCGATTCCGCCAGACTTTTCAGGGTCATAATACCAATCTTCCCAGCCGATTGGCATTCCTCCAAGACGCTCAAAATAAACATTATGTACCTTACCGAATTTTTTTGAATGTATCATTTCCTTAAGACACAAGTACAAGGGCTCAAATCTGAGGCAAAGTCCAATCATAAGTTTACGGTTGAATTTCACAGCGGCGGCCATCATACGATCGCAATCGGCAACATTCAAGGCCATTGGCTTTTCGCTCATAACATGCAGACCCTTTTCAAGGCACTTAACAGCCATATCAGCGTGCATATAAGAAGGCAGACAGATGTCAACTGCATCGAGTTCCTCGTTTTCGAGCATCTTATCAACGTCGGCATAAAGGTTGATGCCATCCATGCTGCCTGCGTTAGCCGCACCGAGGTTTATCTCCATATCCTGCCCAAAAATCTCAGGTCGGATATCGCATATTGCAACGAGCTTAGATCCAAAGCCTTCATTTTCCAAAGCAGTGTGTGCAGCCTTGTGAGAGCGTGCGATTCCGCCAAAACCAATAAGACCGAATTTTATCATAAATATTCCTCCAAAAACACAAGAAAAATTATGTTGAATTATTACGGTTTTATGTTACAATAATGATGAATAAAATACAGTACATTATTTTCCGCTGTATTTATATAATAGTGCGGAGGCATTATATGTTAGAGTATTCAAAAGTTTATAACAACCGTCTGAAAATTAAATCAAGCATTTCCGTCACAAGCGTGATAACCATGTTTTACTACGACTTCACCGCCAACTATCGTTCAGGCCGTGAAAAGCATAATTTTTGGGAGTTCGTCTATGTTGATAATGGCCGTGTTATAGCTACTGCCGACGATTCGACCTATATAATCAACAAAGGTGAGATGATATTTCACAAACCAGACGAAATGCACAGTGTAAAGTGCGACGGTGTGACACCTGCTAACATTTTCATTATGACCTTTGTAGCCAACGGCACATCAATGAACTTTTTTAAAAACAAGATCATAAATGTGCCCTATAACCTGCAAGGCATTCTTGCTGCCATTGTAGATGAAATGCAGAGCGCATACGGCGAGAATCCCGGTTTTATAAGCACACACCCCAACTCCCCATTCGGTGCCGAGCAAATGATAAAGAACTATCTTGAAATGTTCCTGATCTTAGCAAAGCGCTCGCTTGAAAAAGAAGATTCAAACAACTCGTACATTAAAATCACACAACAGCATAATTCATCATCTAACAAATTAGTTCACACTATAATTACTGCATTAGAAAACAATGTGTACAAAAATATTTCGATTGATGAACTTTGTATGTTGACAAGCTACGGGAAAAGTCAGCTATGTGAGACCTTTAAAAAGACCACAGGGAAAACAGTACTGCAATACTTCACCGAACTTAAGATTAACGAGGCTAAAATGTTGATGCGGGAGTTAAAGCTTAATAACTCACAGATATCCGACCGACTTGGGTTTTCGTCACCGCAATATTTTACACGAGTGTTTAAGCAGATCACTCAAATGACACCTGCTGAATACAAAAGATCAATTAAATATAGATAAACTAAAGAACGACCCCATCCTATTCGGACGGGGTCGAGTTGTTTTATTGAATATTACTTCTCAAAAACCTTTTTGCCGGTGACAACCAATGCGCCTGCAGCGAGAAGAACCATCAAAGTAAGAACAAATGCACTGACGGTTGTATCGCCTGTGGGAGGTGCCACATATGCTTCATCAGTAATTACGAAGTTATCAAGATACATGTTGTTACCTGCAGTGGTTGCGATACCAACATATTCGCTATCAGCAGTAAAGTTGTAGGTAACCTTCTGCCACTTACCTGCCTCAAGTTCACCAACTGTTTTGATAATGTTGGTGCTGGTGGGAGAGTTGATGCCGGTATAAGAAGACATTCCAACGAGCGAAATAGTACCTGCTGCATCTACAATAGCTTCGGGTTTGACATAGAAGGTCAAGGTGTAATCTCTTCCGGGAACAAGCTTGAGCTCGGTAGAACGGCAAATAGTAAATGCCTTGTTACCTGTCTGAGAACCGTCACGGTACATTGAAACGGAGCCGCTCTGTACATTTGCCTTATCATAATCGGCAAAGTTGGTCTCGTTGTAAAGCTTATATGCACCTGCAACGCCCAAGCCAACTACAGATGAGGGGAAATCCTCGTAGCTTTCCTCGAACTGACCAAGTAACCAGCCTGCGTAGAGAACCAAATCTTCCTCGCCGAAGGTTTTAGCGGTGAACGGAGTAGTACAATCAGCATCGGTATACCAGCCATTGAATACATAGCCTGTACGGTATGCTTTTGCAGGAAGATCGGTAATTGCCTCATCGGGCTCACCCGAAATAGGATCGATACCCAGACCGCCTGCAGTGTTAAAGCTGATTATAGTTGAACCGTAGAGATTAGCGGTGTTGCTGGAAGATGTGACTGATATATCATCAATAAGGACATGGCCATGGTTTGCAATACCAAGTGCGAGATAGTTAGCGCCCTCAGAAGGATCAGGGTTAGCAATAAAGCTAAAAGTTGCGGTCTGCCAATTCTTCTCGTCAACATTGCTGAGAGTGATCTTGGTATCCTGAACCATATACTTGGTCCAACCGTTGAGCTTAGCACTTGTAACAGCGGCTGCAACAACAGTGTCAACTTCAGCATCAAGAAGCTTATACTTAAAGCTGATGGTGTACTCAACACCTGCAACTACAGTATAGTGAGCGCCGCCCTTGTTAAGGAATATACGGTAGGGTGAACTTACGTCGGTTTTGTTATCCTCAGCATGCTCTACCCACCAGTCGACATAGTCGTTTCCGTTATCGTCCTTAAGGAACTTAGCACGTGCTGCGGCGTTACCTTTCTGATAATCGGAGAAGTCTACAACAAACTCGGAGGACTCCCACTTAGCATAAAGGGTAATATCCTCATTAGTAAAGGTGTAGCTCTGGCTAATGCCCTTAGTGAGCTTCTTATCGGTATACCAACCGACGAACTTATAACCACCAAGCTTCGGAGTGGGGAGCACGATAGTCTCGCCTGCAAAGCCGTAGAGATTGGACATTTCGTCTCCGTTGGTCTCGAAGTGGATGGTAGATGTGCCCTCAGGAGCTTCGGTAAGCTCCTTATAGATTATAAAGTCATCAACATAAACAGTGATCTGTCTTGCGGTCTCGTCTTCATCGATCTCGCCGTTCTTATTTGTATCGCCATTTCCGGGATACAGGGTGAAGTAAAGCTTGTTCTGATATGCCCAATATACACGCTCAAGATAGAAGGTATCACCTGTCGAGAATGTGCCCTCATAGGTGGTCCAATCAGTATCCTCTTCGGTCAGGTTCTCAGAAGCGGAGCCTGCGCTAAAGAATGATGTTCTGTTACCTGTTGCCTTGGGATCGTCACCATAATAGAAGTCGATACCTGAGGAGTTGCTTCCTGCAGCAACCTTGAGTCTGAAGGAGTAGTAGTACTTAGTGTTGGTCTCAAGCCTGAAGGCACCTGCATCTACTCCATCAAATGCGGGGAGTGAGAAGTTGGGACGCAAGTTGTTGCCGGCACTGAACTTAAGAACAGTATTGTCCTCGTCGGTAGGATCGGTAACTATTTCAGGCGTACCTGTGGTATCCACATAGCCCTTATTATTGAACTGCAGATAGATACCTGTGTACTTTGCATAAAGGGTTACAGCACCGATCTCAGGAACGGTAGTTACCTGAGTCTTGTAATCGGGCTCATAGTACCAGCCCTCGAAGAAGAGTCTGGAGTCGGGACGCTTGCCTCTATCGAGAGCCTCGCCAACAGCCAACTTCTGCTGTCTCTCAACACCGTTCTCGTTAAATGTAACAACGCAGAACTTGTTGCTCCACTTTGCGTAGAGCTTGTTTACACCCTCAGCAGGAACATAGTTGTTGATGTCAACCTTAGTTGCTGCATCAAAATCACTGCTGGTGTACCAGCCTGCAAAGCCCTTTTCTTCTGTATCATCAGGAACATCAAGGTCATAAACTGCGCCAGGAGCTGCGAAATCAATAGTTTTCTTGCCCTCGTTGTAGGTCTCAACAAAAGCAACACCGTTTTGAGTGTCTCTCTTTTCCTTTACGGTAATCGACTCAACAATAACCTCATTCCACTTCTTATCGCTGTTGGTGCAAGCGCCGAGAGTGATGATCTTGTCGGCAAAAGAAGTGTTAACACTTGTATCAAGGCTGAAGGTGAGGTACTGCCACTCGTCGGAGGCTTGCTTATGCTCAACCAAGGAACCGGGGATAACATCCAATGCACCTTTTGTAGGAGTACTCAAACCACCTACGAAAAGGCGGAGATAGGTTCCGGTAACCTGAGTAACCTTGTACTTAACGGTGATGATATAGCTGGCTTCATCCTTTAATTTAAGGTAGCCGCCTGCATTGCCGTAACCGTCTGAGTTACCAACAGCAGTATCATAGATAAGAGCGTTGGCAACCCAAGCATTAGTACTGGTATCCGTGATATTAGCACCCTTACCGATGGTATATTTCATACCCTCAGCGGTAAAGCCGGGCTTGCCGGGGTAGGACTCTACAGTCGCCCAGTCAGCACCCTTGTTACCAACACCTGCCAGCCAGCCATTCCAGTCATACCAGGAATAATGCTGCAGGGCTGTGTTCGAATTGCCGGCAAGAGCGTTCTGGCGGGCAATGACCGTAGCCTGAGTTGTGGCGTTGGTATAGTCGAAGACATACTCGTTATCGAGATCATCAAATTCAATGTTCTCTACCATAGAACCAGTCTCGATCTTGATGGAGTCGATCTTCAAATAGTTACCATTGGCGTCTGAAGTAGGAGCAATTCTGATACCGAGGTACTTATTAGCCAAATCAGCCTTGGTGGTGAAGATGTATGTATCCTCATTCCAATCACCGTAAGATGTATCACCTGCTACCTGAGTACCGGACTTGGCATCATTAGCATCATATGTTTTGGTGATAACGGATGTCAAAAAGGTTCCTCTATCATGTCCGCTCGAAAGATACGGATCCTTAGCGGCCATATACTGAATTGCGATACCTGTTGTAACATCTTTTCTGAATGCATACTTAATGGTAACCTTATATGTAGTGCTGGACTGCATCTCAAAAAGATTATCCTTTAAAGTAGTTGAAGTAGTCAGATTTGTAATACTCGGGATAGTTTCACCCGCTTTTACAGTAGCGTCTTTTCCGAGCCACGATGCACCGTAGGTATTGCTTCTGTTCATAAGCTCAAATGCACCGTCTGCGATAGTCTTGCCACTGTTGGTGGACATAGCTATACCGCCGTTATTGGCGCCCTCAAAAGTAAGGTCCAATACCGTGCTTTCTGTCTGCCACACGTTAGTGATAGTTGCACCATCGTCCTTGCCTACAGCAGCCGAGGAAGAGCCGATGAATGACACAGCACACAACGAAAGCAGAAGGGCGACAGCACATATAATGCTGACGATTTTTCTGATGTTCCTTGTCATCATAAACATTCTCCTTTTAGGAATAAAATGAGCACTAATACTGCGTCAGGACATAAAAATCCCGATACAGTACCACTCTTATTCATATTATATCAAAGCATTTCCGCAAATGCAAGTTTTTTGTTATGTATTTATGAACAAAATAAAGAGGTGATAATTGGTCATTCTGACAAATTTTCCTGTATATCCATGAAAATTTATCGTTTTTTGTTACAATTTTACCAATTTTTTATATATGGTAACCGTTTTTCAATGTTCCTCAAGCATATCTTGACAGGCGCTTTATATTTTCATGCATTAAAAACCCTCCTTATATAAAGGAGGGCCACTCAGACAACTCTATTTTTCTCTTTTACGCTATTTTCGGTCTAATCCCTGCTCGCTGACTGCCCTGAGGTTACCCGAAATTCTTTCAAGTACGCTGTAGAATATCTCTCGGTTTTGTTCGGTCAGACCGTCACCACCCATTTCTACGGCACGTGCCGCTGCCTTCTGAACATGCTCGGCGGCCTCCCTACCCTCTCTGGTTAAATGTATCTTGGCACGGTAAAGGCTGTTGTTCTTGGCTTCACGCACCACAAGACCTTTTTCCTCGAGCGTGGCAATCGCACGTGAAACATCGGCTTTGTTTTTATCACAAAGCTCCCCGAGTTGTACCGAGGTCACTCCGTCAGAATGACGGTAGAGCACCGTCAGGTACATTGCAAACGGGCCTTTAAGTCCGTACTTCGACATCTCATCGGCGGCGATTTTATGCCAGTAACGGTTTATTTCCGAAATAGCGTAGGTAAACCTTTCAAATCTTGAAACCACATTCATCTCTCCCATTTGTTGATATGTCAACAAGGATTATAGCATTTTATTGTTGATTTGTCAACATTTACCTTATCATAGCATATTAATCCTACCTGTCGGCAGGTAGGAGGTTATTTGCCTACGGTCACGGTTTGTGGATCAAGTTACTCCGAATCACCCTCTGCCAGAATACCCTCTACTTGTCGGGCTCGCTCCTGCTTCATTACCTTTTCTGCTATCCTGTCACAGTCTGAAATATTAAGTTCCGACAGCTCTGCCCTCAATTTCAAAACGTTTGACGGGCTTACACTGAATTTGCGCAAGCCAAACGACAAAAGCAACGGTAGTAATTTCTCATCAGCGGCCACCTCACCGCATATTGAACAAGGTATGCCGTATTCTTCGGCGGTAGCTACAGCGTGACGTATCATCCTCAGCACCGCAGGCTCATAGGGTGAATACAGGTAGCTTACGTTGGGGTTGCCTCGGTCGACCGCCATAGTGTAGCCTATCAGGTCGTTGGTGCCAATGCTGAAAAAGTCGGCGTGCTGAGCCAAAATGTCGGCAATGGCACAAGCGGCCGGTGTCTCTATCATAACTCCCACCTTTATATCCTTATTGTAGGGGATGCCCTCAGAATCAAGCTCAGCCCTAAGACGTTTTAGCAGTCCCTTGACATATATTACCTCATCGGCACGGGTGACAAGCGGTATCATGAGGCTGATGTTGCCAAAGACAGAGGCACGAAGCACCGCCCGAAGCTGTGTTCTGAAAAGGCCCTGGTTTTTTATAGAATGACGTATGGCACGCAGACCCAGAAACGGATTGTCCTCGGTCTCGGATTCTAACGTAGGTATCCTTTTGTCACCGCCGACATCCAAGGTGCGTATAACGACCTCCCTTGTTCCCATAGCCTCGGCCACGGCACGGTAGGCCTTGGTCTGCTCATCCTCCGACGGCAGAACTCCCCTGTCAAGGAAAAAGCCCTCGGTTCTGAAAAGTCCTATGCCCTCAGCACCGTTATTTTTTACCGACTCGATATCCCTCGGTGAGTCGATATTGGCCAAAAGCGTTACGGTTTGGCCATCTGCGGTCAGAGTCGGCTCATTCAAAAAGCGAGCATAATACTCGTCCTTATTACGGCTGTTTTTGCTTTTTTCTTTCAGCCGCTCTGCACCAGATTCCGAGCTTTTGAAAATCTCACCCGTTTCACCGTCAAGTGCGACTGCTTCACCGTCGGCAAGCTTTGAGACAGCGTTCTGTACACCCAACACCGTAGGCAGCTTTAGTGAGCGTAAAATTATCGCCGCATGAGAAGTTCTTCCGCCCTTTTCAGCAATTATACCGACAACACCCGATTTATCCAAGCCGACCGTCATAGAGGGTGTCAGCTCCTTGGTGACGAGCACCGTGTTTTCGGGTAGGTTCTTAAAATCGGTATATTCTACACCCATAAGTATCTCAAGCATACGGCGCTTAATATCCTCAATATCGGCGGCTCTGTGACGCACCAGCTCGTCCGCCGAATCGGTAAACAGCCTGATAAAATCGTCACAAGCCGCAGATATGGCTTTTTCGGCCTGAATACCGTTATCAAGCATCTTAAAAATGCTTTCGGTGAGATACGGGTCGTTTATCATTGCGAGGTAGCCTCTGAGTATCTGACCGTCGGCGGCCGTGGTATCCATATCCTGCGCCAAAGCACTTACATGTCGGCAAAATTCACCCACTGCATTCCCGAAGCGCTGCTTTTCGGCGGCAATATCCGTTACCGTACGTTGGTCGTAAACCAATGGGCGCTCGTCAAATCTTATAACCGTTCCGAAAACGATTCCGCTTGAAACTCCGATACCCTTAAGCATTTGTTACCTCCGTTATTTTAAATATTCCAATATCTCCTCTTTACTCGCAAGTCCTTGCGATGCGGCCGTTGCACTTCCTGCTGCTACACCCATCCTCAGTGCCTGCTCATATCCGCAACCGACCGCCGATAAAAAGCCTGCAACCATTGAGTCACCTGCTCCCACTGTGTTGAGAGGTTCTATTTTCGGCGCAGATTGTCGGTATACCGTACCGTTCTCATCCAAAAGGATAGCTCCGTCTGCGCCCAAGGATACAAGCACATTGCGAGCACCCAGCTCCTGCAGTTGCCGTGCCGCACCGACAACGTCCTTATCATCAACCAGCTTTCGCTCAGATAGTTCCTCGAGCTCAGGCAGATTGGGCTTTATGAGAAATGGTCTGTATTTAAGGACATTTTTCAAAAGCTCTCCTGCTGCATCAACGATAAACCGTATTCTTTTGTCCTGCAGTCTTAGAATTATCTCTTCGTATATACTGCTTGGTAACGACGGCGGAACGCTTCCCGAAAGCACAAGAGTATCACCGCTTTCAAGTAGGTCGAGCTTTTGAAAAAGCTGTTTTATTGCCGTCCGTGTAATCTTTGGCCCCGAGGCATTTATCTCGGTCTCAGTTTGCTCTTTGATTTTAACATTTATACGTGTATTGCCCTTGTTGAGCCTAATAAAATCTGCATTGATTCCGTTGCTTTTCACCATTTTCACAAGCTCATCGCCTGTAAAGCCTGCTGCAAAGCCCACCGCTACCGACTCAACTCCAAGCTGTGCCAGCACGTATGATACATTGATACCCTTACCGCCAAACTGCATTTCCTCTAAAACGCTTCGGTTGGTCTCTCCCGTTTTAAGCTTATCAAGCCTTACGATATAATCTATAGCAGGGTTAAAGGTGAGGGTATAAATCATAGCGTTGTCCTTTCAAATGATATTCTTAATTTTATTTTAACTACTACCCTGCCCCGAGTCAATAGTTTCTTGCAATACATGCGTCAAAATAACACAGTAATTCATTTTAAAACCGTTTTCATTAAGGTGTATACGAAAACAAAAATATCGGATGCAAAATTGCATCCGATATTTTTTATTCAGCATCAAAAAGTGCTTTTACAGCCAAGTAGGTCATATAAACATCAAATTTTGAAACGACCTCAAACGGTGCATGCATAGAAAGCACGGGGACACCAAGGTCAACGACATCGACACCTAAATTTGCGATATACTTAGCAACTGTTCCGCCGCCGCCAAGATCCACCTTACCGAGCTCACCCGTCTGCCATACGACATTTCGCTCGTCGAGTATCTTTCTGATCCATGCAACAAACTCAGCCGAAGCATCCGAGGTGCCACCCTTACCACGAGAGCCTGTATATTTGGTGATAACAGCTCCGTAATTGATAAATGCGGCATTTCTTCTCTCCATAACATCAGGGAAGGTGGGATCAAATGCAGCATTGACATCAGCCGACAAGCACTTCGAGTTGCGGAGTGCACGGCTTCCCTTTCCGCCCTGCATATTTGCAAGGTCATCTATAAAGAATTCGAGGAAAGACGAATTCATGCCTGTATTACCGTCTGAGCCCGTTTCCTCTTTATCGGCAAGCACGCTGACAACCGTATACTTGGGTGCTTCTGTATTAATGGCAGCCATAAGGCAGGGGTAAGCACAAACACGGTCATCGTGTCCGTAAGAGCCGATCATCGAGCGGTCAAAGCCTATATCACGGGGCTTGCCTGCAGGGACACACTCAAGCTCAGCCGAGAGGAAATCCTCCTCGGTAATACCGTATTTTTCAAACAGAATATTGAGAATGTTGAGTTTCACAAGCTCACTTCCCTCATCATCCTTAAACGGATGGCTTCCGACAAGAACGTTAAGTTCCTCTCCCTTGATAAGGTCACCGGGGGTACGCTTGTACTGATCCTGAGCAAGGTGAGGCAAAAGGTCGGTCACAACAAAGCACGGCTCATCCTCGTTTTCACCGATCGAGACCTCAACCGTGGTGCCGTCCTTCTTACAGAACACTCCGTGAAGGCTAAGCGGCACGGTAGTCCACTGATATTTCTTGATCCCGCCGTAATAATGGGTCTTAAACAAGGCCATTTCAGCCTCCTCGTAAAGAGGATTGGGCTTAAGATCAAGTCTTGGAGAATCAATATGGGCGGCGGCAATGCGAGTACCGTTTTCAACAGGCTCTGTACCAATGACAGCCAAGGCCAAGGCCTTAGAATGATTGTTCACATATACCTTATCGCCTGCCGAGTATTTTTTATTGGGATCAAACTCAGAAAAGCCTGCCTTGACAGCCATTTCTATTGCCTTTTTTACACTGAGACGCTCGGTCTTTGCATAGCCCAAAAACTCTGCATAGCCATTGTTAAAGTCCTGCATTGCCTGAAGATCGTCACGGTCAATTTTCAGACCGTTAGTCTTTTTATAGCAAAGCTTTTCCTTTAATTCCTTTATGTCAGCCATATATATCATCCTTTCATGAATAAAGCTTATTATAAACTTCCTGTGCTTTCAATACCTTTTTAACATAGTCTTCGGTTTCGGGAAACCGTATCTCATCGAGACTCAGTTTTCCGTCGTCACCCAACCATTGCTTGACATTGCCCATTCCTGCATTGTACGAGGCGATCACGGCAATTTTGTTACCGTCAAAAATCCCAAAAAGGTACGAAATGTATTTTGTACCGTATTTTATATTGGTGTGGGCATCATCCCAATGCGTCAGAAAGGTATATTCCTCGCCGTCACCAACCATTTCTCGCACATCGTAAAAGGTCTCCTCGGTCAACTGCATAAGTCCCTTAGCACCTGCCGAAGATTCGGCATTTTTATCAAAGCCGCTCTCACATTTTATGACTGCCATGGTGAGCGAGGCTTCTATGCCGTACCCGTCGGAATACTGCTTAGCTATCTCGATATAGTCGTCGGGATATGCAGTCCTTAGATACATATTGTACCCAACAAATGCTATTATAGCCACAATAATGATGCAGAAGACCTTTCTTGCAATACTGCGTATTGTTTTCATCACAGCAATTCTCCAATAATTTTTGTGACAGCCACCTTGACCTCTGATACGGTTTTGTCACCTAAAACTATATGCTTTGTTCTTTCGGTATAGAAGCTATCGGGCTTTGATGCCTTGAGCCTTACTTTGGCCTGCTCCTCGGTCAGGTTATCCCTTGAAATTATCCTTTGCTTTCTGATTTTTTCGTTGCAAAGAACAGCAATAACCGAGTCACATTCCGAATCAAGACCGCTTTCAAACAGCGTCGGAGCATCAAGAACCGTAATATCTACACCGTCGTCAGACAAAAGCATAAGCCTTTCTTTAATACGTTCGGCAATAAACGGAAGCATTATTGAATTTAACAACTCGGTCGATTCAGCATCGCAGAAAGCCTTGGCGGCCAAGCCCTTTCGGTCGAGTGAGCCGTCGGCACGAAGCACAGCATCGCCAAAAGCCTCGCTCAAAGCATCCAACAGCGGACTCCCCTTTTCGACCACCTCACGTGCAACCTTATCACAGTCAATTACGGCACAACCCATCTCACGGAGTAATTCCGCAACGGTCGATTTTCCGCTGCCTGTGGGACCCGTAAGTCCTATTATCCTCATAGCACGATCACCTCAAATGCGGCGGCACGAATAAGACGGTTGTACACCGCCAAGCCTACGCCTGATTTTTTCGGCACTCGTGCGTAGCAGACCTTACAGCCACGGCGGTCAAGCTCTCTCAAAGCATCAAAAAGCACCGCCGCCTGCTCTGCCTCATCTTCCTTTCGGCCAAACGATACACACGGTACCGAAAGCATATTCTCCTCACCGTCAAACACCAAAGCAAAGGTACCGTCAACGGTATTTTCGGCCACATATTTTTTGAAGGCCTCCAGCTCACCGTCAAGCATGACAACACGTGCTTTGGGCGAATAGTGCTTGTATTTCATGCCCGGAGAAGCTACAGGCTTTCCTTTTTCGGGTTCGGCAAGAACCGCCTTATCAACCACGATATCAGGCAAAACCTCTTGTAATTGTTCAAGCGTTATTCCGCCCGGTCTAAGCAACCTCGGAGGCTCACAGCAAAGCGATATAACGGTCGATTCAAGCCCTACATCACATTTATCGGATACGATGACAGCATCTATTCTGCCGTCAAGATCAAACAGCACATGGTCGGCAGTTGTTGGGCTCGGTGAGCCTGAGAGGTTGGCTGAGGGTGCAGCCAAAGGCAGGCCCGAAACCTTGATAAGCTCTCGAGCGACAGGATTTGACGGCATGCGAACTGCTACTGTGTCAAGTCCTGCACTGACCGATTTCGGCACCTTGCTTCCTCTCGGTAAAACCATTGTAAACGGTCCGGGCCAAAATTTTTCGGCACACTGCTTTGCTTTTTCAGGCATTTGAGACACAAGCTCTTTTACCATATCCATGTCGCATACATGGACTATAAGCGGATTATCCTGAGGGCGACCCTTGGCCGCAAAAATATCAGCGACCGCTTTTTCGTCAAAGGTGTTTGCGGCAAGACCGTAGACCGTCTCGGTCGGAATGGCTACTAGGCCGCCGTTTTTTAAGATTTTGGCAGCACGAAGCAATGCATCTCTATCCTTTTTTACATCAAAAACCGTCAATCTTTCGGTTAGCATTTGCCTCTCCTTTCACATAGCAATATATCAAATGTCTCCGAGTACGGTAAATTCCAATTACCCTGTTCTGTTCTAATTTTCTTCCTGAGACTTTAACAGCTCAGTACGGTAGTGGGTTATCAGTGCATCAACAATCTCGTCGATATCACCGTTCATGATCTGATCCAATTTATAAAGCGTAAGTCCGATTCGATGGTCGGTCATGCGTCCCTGCGGGAAGTTGTAGGTTCTGACCCTCTCGGATCGGTCACCCGTACCCACCTGCGCACGGCGTTCGCCTGCAATGGCCGCATTTTGCTCGTTGACCATCTGCTCATAAAGACGTGATCGCAACACCTTCATGGCCTTATCCTTGTTTTTGTATTGGCTTCGCTCATCCTGACATTCAACCACCAGACCCGTCGGCAGATGTGTAATTCTGATGGCCGACTCGGTCTTATTAACGTGCTGACCGCCCGCACCACCTGCTCTGTAGGTATCTATCTGCAGGTCAGCAGGATTTATCTCGATCTCAACATCCTCCGCCTCGGGCAACACGGCAACGGTGACGGTCGAGGTGTGTATTCTGCCTTGAGTCTCGGTCTCGGGAACTCGTTGAACACGGTGGACACCGCTCTCATACTTCATTCGTGAATACGCACCCAAGCCCTCGATCATAAAGCTTATTTCCTTATAACCGCCAAGCTCAGTCTCGTTTGCACCGACAAGCTCGACATGCCAGTGCCGTGATTCAGCGTACATAGTGTACATTCGGTAAAGACTTGCGGCAAACAGCGCCGACTCCTCACCGCCTGCACCGCCGCGTATTTCAACAATGACATTTCTCTCATCGTTGGGGTCCTTGGGCAAAAGCAGTATCTTCAAGTCCTCGGTCAATTGTTCTATTTTTTTCTTGGCTTCGGCAAGCTCCTCGTCGGCAAGCTCTTTAAGTTCGGCATCCAGCTCGCCCGACTCCAGCATTTCCAATGCGCCTGCCATATCCGACTTGGCTTTTTTATACTCTCGATAGGTCATCACCAACGGCTCGAGCTGTCGGTGCTCCTTCATCAATTCGGTTAATAGCGATGTGTCGGAGATAACCGTGGGGTCAGTCATGCGAAGAGCTATCTCCTCAAAGCGCACATCGACTGCATCTATTTTTTCAAACATTATTCTTATCCCTGATTATTTGTTTTATGTTTTTTTCGGCCTTTACACGTGGCAGCATTACCTCATGGGAGCAGCCGTCACATCTCAACTTGAAATCCATCCCAGAGCGGAGCACTGAAAATTTGTTACAACCGCACGGGTGGGATTTTTTCATGATAAGCTTGTCACCTACACGCACATCCATCAGGTTACTCCTTTCAAAGCAAAAATGGATACGGCGCACTAATAGGACACCATATCCATTTCGGTCAACAAAGTCGACTTCAGGCGACGGATTCCGTGCGCCGATATTTATTTCAGTTTACCGTAAAGCTTGGTGCCGTCGGTCTCCTTGGGCTTCTGCACTGCAGGAGTCTCAGTTGCGGCAGGTCTGGCAGTTCGGTTGCGGTTGCCGCCGTTACGGCGATCTCTGCCGCCTCGAGAGCCTCTTCGGTCATCGGTCAGACGAATCGGCTTGCCCTCGGGGACAATGACAACACGTCGGTTTGCACCATCGCCTATAGAGGTGGACTCAACACCGTCAATATTCTGAACAGCGGTATGGATTATGCGTCTCTCATAAGGATTCATAGGCTCTAAAGAGCGGCTACGTCCTGTGCGAAGCACCTGACCTGCTGTTCTCTTAGCCAAAGCCTCGAGAGTGGATTCACGCTTCTCACGGTAATTGCCGATATCGATAACAATGCGGTAATAACCGCCACCGTTTTCGTTGGCCACCAAGGATGCGAGATACTGCAATGCATCAAGGGTCTCGCCACGTCGGCCGATTATGACACCGAGCTTATCGTCACCCTTAAGGGTTATCTTCGAGCCACCCTCAACATCACAGATAGTAGCGTCTATATCCTCACAGCCAAGCTTGTTAAGCACCGTCTTGAGGTATTGGTATGCTCTGCCTGCCTGAGAATTTACATCCACCTCTGAAGCGGGGATTCCCTGAGGCTCGGCCTTTGCGACCTCGGGAGCTTTCTCGACCTTTTCTGCCCTTTCAACCTTTTCAGCCTTCTTCTGCTGAGGCTTTTCACGGCGGTCGTTCTTCTTGTTGCGATTATCGTTCTTCTGAGGCTTTTCCTTTTTAGGTGCAGCATCAGGACCTTCAACATAGGCTCTGACCTTTGCATCGCTTCCGCCGAAAAGACCTAACACCTTCTTTTTGGGGAATGCAACGACCTCAAACTGTACTTCTTCATCTAAACCGGCACTGAGCTGTGCAATGGCATCCTCACGGGCGGCCTCAACGGTCGAGCCCTTGCCGATAGCTTCCTTTATAATCAATTTTATATCCTCCTTGGGGAAATGCCGCATTATTCAGCGTCAGCGGCACTGTCAATCCTTGCCATTCTTTCCTTTTCCTGCTCGGCCTTGAGAACTATTGCCTTAGCCTGCTCTCTTGCGTTGATAACTGCAGGACCATAGAACCTCTGCGATACTATCTGCACGGCACCGGATACAAGGCTGGAGCATGCCCAATAGAAGCCGACTGCACAGGGGAAGCCAAAGGCTATCCAAAGTGACATAAGCGGCATGAGCAGCATCATGGCCATCATATTTGGAGCTTCGGGATTGGCCTTTTTCTGAATGCGCTGAGAAATAACACCTGTTATAACGGCAGACAGGAACGATGCAATGGGTATAAGCCAGTTGGCTTCAAAGTTTTTAAAGTTCCATGAAAAATTGGGTGTTCCTCTTAAGTCGATTCCGAAAAGGTCGAAATTAATAGTATCGATCTTGTTGATGTCACCGCCGTTGACAGTAAATACATCCGCAACGATCGGCTTGTAATTGGTTGCATCCTTGCTGTTAAGATAGCTTGCTATCTCAACCTCACGGGTGATCCTTTTCTCGGAAATAAGCTTCTGAACACGTGCCTCGGCAGTATCATCCTTGACATCCTTGGCTGCACTGACCTTATCAACTATGGAAAGCTTTGCGTAGTAGGTGGCGTCGTTGTCACCGTACTTTTCAGCAGCAGCAACAATATCCGCATCCTTTACTCGCTCTTCAAGTCCTAAAGCGGTCCAATCAGCTTCGGTAACCTTGTTGCTTTCGACAACACGGACATAAGCTGACCACTCAGAGGCTGAGTTGATAGCGGTCTTATCGATATTGACAACATAAGTAAACGGGCTGACGATGGCGTAATAAACACCCATCATAACAATAAGTCTGACTATCATGGGCAAACATCCGCCGCCCATGGAGATACCCTCCTTATTGTAAACCTCCTGCATGGCCTGACTGTACTTCTGACGGTCGTCTCCGTACTTCTTTTTTAAAGCGTCGAGCTTGTGCTTGACCTTGGCCTGCTTGGCGGTTGATTTCTGCGATTTTAATGTGAGAGGCAACATAATGATGTTGACAAGAATTGTGAACACCAATACCGATACCGCAAAGTTATCGGCAAACAGGTTGCTCAACTGGGCAAGAATCCAGCCCATCGGCTTACTGATAAAATCCATAGCAATTCCCTTACTTCCGACCGTTTATCTTGTCGGATAAATATTCTGTATCTTTATTTTTCTTCGCCTTTTTCTTTCTTAAAGGCACCGGATCGTATCCGCCTTTACAAGCGGGATTACACCGACATATCCGCCACACGGTAAGTCCAAAGCCTATGATGGCTCCTCTTTCCCTGAACGCTTCAACAGCATATTGGGAGCACGTCGGCGTAAACCGACAGCAGGAGGGCTTGAGCGGCGATATGAATTTCTGATAAAATCTTATAAGCGCAATAAAAATGTACTTCATTGCTCAGATTGCGGAATAAGTCCGCCAGCTTTAAAATGCTTTTTCATGACGGCCTGCACATTATAGCTCTTGGCAAGCCCTGTTTTCGAACGAGCCACAAACACGATGTCGGCACCCTCACAGTTGACGTGCTTTACGCACTCACGCATGGCCGCCTCGATAACCCGACGTGCACGGTTGCGCTGGACGGCACCGCCGACCTTTTTGCCCGTCGTAATGCCGTAGCGGATAACACCGCGTCGGTTGTGGATAATGTAAGTTACCAGCAGAGGGTGCACCTGTGACTTTCCTCTGCCGTAAAGACGCCTGAAATCCTTATTGAGATTAAGCTTCAGGGATTCCATGGTCACCCTTCCGTTTCTTAACTTCTACGCAATCTTTTCGAATGCGTGGCAACAAAGGCCACATAAGTGACCTTTCATAATGATTACGGTCAAGCCTCACTTCAAAATCGGTAAAGCCTGAACCTATTGTCGAAATAGTGCGTCGACGCACTATTTCGACATTCTATAATCATTATTAGTAGGTAAGGCTCTGTCTGCCCTTTGCTCTGCGACGAGCAAGTACCTTGCGTCCGTTAGCAGTAGACATTCTCTTGCGGAAGCCATGCTCTTTCATGCGATGAAGCTTCTTGGGCTGATAAGTTCTTTTCATTTTTCTAACCTCCTTTATGGGTACGTGGCCGATTCCGTAACAAATAAAAACAATTACGGACATAACCTATCAAGTTAGAATTATACCTCAAACCCCACTCTGATGTCAACACAAATTTTCAGTCTTTTTCAAAGTTTTTAAATTTGCACCGCATATTGTGGTTGAAATTCTCTTGCGGCACATTTGCTGCCGTTTGCATCAGCAGTTTCCTTGGCTGTCAACCTTAATCGAGCGCTTTTTAGACATTGCAACCTGCACCGCAACCTCGATGGCATTCAACAAATTATTCCTGTCCTCAACGCTTATCGGCAACCCGTTAAGCAGCACTCCGTTGTTATGACGAATGCGGTCGGTCATTTCTTTTATGATATCAGCCGCCTCGCAAGGGTGCTCGGGTACACCCAAAAGATTGTCGGCCGATATGTCAAAAAGACGGCATATCTTAAGTATCATAGCATTATTAGGCGCACGTCTGCCCTGCTCGTACATACCTACGGTACTTGTGGACACCCCCAGTTTTAAGGCCAGCTCTCCCTGCGTCATTCCTGCTGATATTCTATGTATTCGGATGGTTTCTCCGACGGTTTTCATACAACCCTCCGTTCTGCGGTCGGTAAGATCGCTTTTTAGAAATCGATACGCTATTAATATAACACGAATCGTGTGGTATTTCAACTATTGAATTAAACATTTTCTTATAAATGTTGCAGAAACGTTGGTGCAACTATTATATATTTACACGAAATGTGTGATTTTCGACATTATTTCCTTGATTTTCTACATGGTTCGTGCTAACATTTTAGACATCTGAGGCGTTTGGGATAAAATGGCAACTCTTCAGACGATATTTTATAGACACCTAAAGGAGGAAGCTATGGATCTTAAGCAATTAGGCGAACAATACCAACGTCAGTCCGATATTCTGATCGAGCGCATACACAAGCTAAACAGCAAGCTCAAGCTCGTCAAGGGAAACGAATTGATAGTTATGAAACGTCGAATATTTTCGCTTTATACCGATGCAGCCGAATGCCGTCGTTACGCAGCGCTGCTGAAAAACTACAAAAAAGGAGAACCACACAATGAACAGAACGACCTTCAGCCTTGAAATATTCGGAGACCGTTTGCCGCCCTCCGATATTTTTGAACGTGAGACAAATTCAAAGCAGCTTTCCGTAATGCGGGCCGCTTTGTCACGGGCAATGGATTCAGAGCTCACCGAGCGCCAACGGGTGATGGTAACCGAATACTACTTCAACGGCTTGACCATGACCGCCATTGCATGTAAATATAAGCTTTCCAAATCGACGGTTTCACGTCATCTGAGCCGTGCCAGAGACAGGTTGAAAAGCGCACTCCAATACGGACTGTATCCGATATGGAGCCAAGAGTAAAAAAACACCCGTCGAAAGTCAGGGCTTCCGACGGGTGAAATTTCAGAATATCAAAGCAAATAAAGTCCCGAATCCAGCACGGCAAACTCCTTGCCGTCAATTCTCAGATATCTGTGCACAGGCTCATCAAAGGCGGCACGTTCACGAACGGTATAGGTCTTCATGTTGACCTCGAGGATATTATTGGCCTTGGTGTTACAAACCACCAACTGACCCTCGGGTTGGTTTATCCAAAGTCCTGCAGGACCTGCAAACGAAGAATCATTTGAGCCTCCTATACGAAGCTCCTCACGCATGGTACGAAGATTAAAGCGTATCAACGCATTTCGGTCAGGGAACGAAGCCCATAAAGTATGACCGTCATGAGCCACCGAAGCGGGGCCGCACTCCTTATATCTTATAACGCCCTGCCATTCAACAAAGCCCTCGGTGTCCAATATCTTCGCATCGCCGTTTTTGGTAACAATAAACATGTTGCCGTTTGAAAGCTTGGCTGTACTACAAGTGATGCTTTCGCTCGGAGTCAGTTCGATATTGGCGGTTTTTTCGCCAAATTTAATAAAGTCATAATCAGCCTTTGTTCTTGGAGCAACGGCACCGTTCTCAAGGTTGACCGATTTATAGGAGACAACTATTTTATCTTCTATCTCGCTACGGCGGTAAACCGTCATAAAGCCGCCTTCATAGGCAGCTATGTCGTATATCTCGTCCGAAAACAGCTTTTTCACTAAACCCAACATCCTTTTTCATATTCTCATACATATTCATTCTATCCTAAACTCAGGATAATTGCAACGGCGATTTTTCAAAATTCACCAAAATAATTACAAATCATACCAAACAAGACATTTTGGAGACAAATTTTTTGAGCGTAGGACAGGTGTGTCGGCAAAAAAATTACTGCATAGAATGTATTAAACAAAATTTAAAGACTAAAACCCTGAAGTACAGGTAAAAATAAAAATGTCAGCAAACGATTTAACCCATTCAGGAGAGTGAAACCAAGTGACAGTTAAAAGAGGCGATATTTATTACGCAGACCTTAGTCCCGTTATCGGCTCGGAGCAGGGCGGAGTAAGACCCGTACTTATCGTTCAAAACGACGTTGGAAACAAATTCAGCCCGACAGTCATAGCGGCTGCCATCACCAGCCAGCGTGACAAGACCAACCTGCCTACCCACATCAAGGTCGATGCCGACGGTTGCGGACTTTCCAAGGATTCGATAGTCCTTTTGGAACAGGTGCGTACCATAGACAAGCAGAGGCTTAAGGAAAAAATGGGCAGTCTTGATACGAGCGCAATGAATAAGATCGACAAAGCTTTATCTGTAAGCTTTGGCCTGGGCGGTTTTTAAACCGCCCTTTATTTTTACATCTTACATCTTACTTCTTACATCTTACATCTTACCTATTTCTTCCCCTGCTGCTTAAGCCAGATTTTCATAACCAGTCGATGGGGTAAAAGCTTGGTCAACAGCACCTGAGCGCGGATCGAAAATCCGCAGACCGACACATCTTTGCCCTTTTTCATGTCCCTTAGCGCACGGGTGACCACCTCTTGTGAGGTGAAAAACTTATTATAATAGGTAATAACACTTTCGTCGGTTACGGCACGGTCAAAGAACTCTGTTTTGACCCATCCAGGGCATACCGCCATCATTTTGATGCCTGTATGTCGAAGCTCCATATTAACGGCTCTTGTAAAGGACAGAACAAAGGCCTTAGTGGCACCGTATACACCGATATACGGCACAGGCTGAAATGAGGATAACGAATCCACCTGATAGACCTCTGACCCCTTGACAAGATACGGCAGAGTGAGATAGGTGACGGCAACCAAAGCTTTGTCGTTAAGGTCGATCATACCTAACTGCTCATCCAACGGGATGTCTTGGAATGCGGCAAATTTTCCGTAACCGCTGGCATTGACCAATACCTTGACCTCAGGCTTGTACTCTTCAAGCAAAGCCTTGTACTCATCATAGCTCTTAGGATCTGTCAGGTCCATCGGGATACACCTGACAGGTTGTTGAAGCTCGACCTCTATCTCCTTTAAGCGTTCAAGACGGCGAGCTATTACCCACACCTCGTCAAATTTTTCTTTGTTACATATCTGCCTGACAAACTCACGTCCCATTCCGCTGGACGCACCCGTGAATACAGCTATCTTCATACTTTTTCCTCTTTTTGTTTTTCAAGATAAATAAGTAAGACGGTAATATCGGCAGGGCTGACACCCGAAATACGTGATGCCTGACCGATATTGGAGGGCTTTACCTTTTTCAGCTTTTCGATTGCTTCAAGCCTGAGTCCCTTTATTGAATCATAGTCAATGCTTTCCGACAGTGCACGGCCTTCAAGTCGCTCCAGCTCTCTGACCTGAGCCGCCTGACGCTCAATATAGCCTGAATACTTTATCTCGGTCTCGACCCTTTCGGCTATCTCAAACGGCAAGCAGGGCCGCTCCTTGTCAAACGGTGCCAGTGACGCGTAGTCCATCTGAGGGCGGCGAATGAGATCGCTCATTCTCACACCTGTTTTGAGCGGCACAGTACCCTTTTCAGCAAGCAAAGCATTCAACTCATCACTCGGGCCGAAGAAAGAGCTTTCAAGGCGCTCTATTTCAGCGTTTTTAAGCCTCACACGGCCAAGGTAAGCATTATACTCCTCGTCACTTAAAAGGCCTACATTATGACCGATGTCGCTCAAGCGCTCGTCGGCATTATCCTGTCTTAAAAGCAGGCGGTATTCCGACCGTGAGGTCATCATGCGGTAAGGGTCGGAGCAACCCTTGGTGCATAGATCATCTATCAGCGTTCCTATGTATGAGCTCGACCTTGAAAGAATTATCGGCTCTTTACCCTT
This sequence comes from uncultured Eubacteriales bacterium, assembly GCA_964424555.1. Taxonomy (GTDB): domain Bacteria; phylum Bacillota; class Clostridia; order Oscillospirales; family Acutalibacteraceae; genus UMGS172. Next base: position 60,401 of record CAYRIX010000003.1, on the reverse strand, counting down.
GACCTTCAGTGCGGCATTAACACCCGCAATAAGGCCTTGAGCGGCCGCCTCCTCATAGCCAGATGAACCGTTGAACTGACCTGCTCCATAAAGACCGTCGTGCTGTTTTAGCTCAAGCGTAAGTTTTAAAGCCAGGGGGTCTATGCAGGAATACTCTATGGCATAAGCGTTACGCATGACCTGAACCTTGTGAAGTCCGGGGATAGTGCGGTAAAACTCTATCTGTACCTCCTCGGGCAGTGATGATGACATTCCCTGCAGATACATTTCCTCAGTATTCAGTCCGCACGGCTCGATAAACAACTGATGACGTTTTTTGTCGGCAAAGCGGACGATCTTATCCTCAAGACTCGGGCAATATCTCGGGCCCACACCCTCGATAACACCGCCGTAAAGCGGTGAACGATGAAGATTTCGTAAAATAACCTCTTTTGTAGCATCGTTGGTATATGAAATATAGCAAACCGACTCGTTATTTATCGACTCGGGGTCGGTGCTAAAGCTGAACGGTGTGACGGTTTCATCACCCTTTTGTACCTCAAGCTCGGAAAAATCTATGCTTGACCGCAAAACACGGGCAGGAGTACCTGTCTTAAATCTGCGTAGCGGAAGCTCCAATTTAAGCAAAGCCGCTTCCAATGCATTAGACGGGAATGTTCCGTCAGGTCCGCTTTCATAATTGACCTCACCGACGTATATCTTGCCCTTCAAGTATGTACCCGTTGCTATAATAACGGTTTTTGAAACATACTCGGCATGGAGCTGTGTCACACAATGCCAGCCGTCTTCCGCTTTGAAAAGATCAACTATCTCGGCTTGGCGGAGATGCAGATTCTCGCACTTTTCAAGCGTGTGCTTCATATACTCTGAATAGGCTCTGCGGTCGATCTGCGCACGAAGACTGTGCACGGCAGGACCTTTTCCTCTATTCAGCATACGGTTCTGGATAGTAGTCTTATCGGCCGCCTTACCCATCTCGCCGCCTAAAGCGTCGATCTCTCGCACCAAATGTCCTTTGGCAGTACCGCCTATTGACGGATTGCAGGGCATGTTGCCGACCCCGTCCATATTTATTGTGAAAATTGCGGTCTTGCAGCCCATCCGTGCCGCCGCCAAAGCGGCCTCGATACCTGCATGACCTGCACCTATAACCAGAACATCATAATTTCCGGCAAAATAGTTCATACTTTTCCCCTTATTTTCCAACACAAAAATGTTCAAAGACCTTATTTGCAACCTCGACGGTAACACGTTCACCCGTCAGCTCCATAAGATCGTTCAGTGCGTCATCAAGACAAACACCCACTGCATCGACAGTCATCCCGCACTGCAAGGCCTCCAACGCCTCTCTGACATGACCGAGCGCACGTACAGCACAGTCTCTCTGACGCTCATTGAGATAAACCGCCGATTCACCCGAGAGGTTGGCTGTACCTGTAATCGATTTGATAAGCTCGGTAAAGGCTTCAATGCCTTTACCATCCTTAGCCGACATTTCTACCCATTTCAAGGTCCTTTTATCGGCAACCGACGTGTCGGCATCCGCAATATCAGACTTGTTGAATACGACCACGGCAGGTCTTCCCTTGATGCTGTCAAGCAGAGCTTCAAGGCCTTGATCTCGGGCGTCAGATGAATCAATAACCGCAATTATCAGATCAGCCGTGTTTATTTTTTCTCTTGTCAGTCTTACACCTATCTGCTCGACCTCATCATCGGTGTCTCTGAGGCCTGCCGTGTCGCTCAGCCTCAGTACGATACCGTCTAAGGTAACAGTTTCTTCTATAACATCCCTCGTTGTTCCTGCAACCGAGGTAACTATAGAACGTTCACAACCGACAAGCAGGTTCATCAAGGTGGATTTTCCCGCATTGGGCGGCCCTACAATAACGGTATTTATTCCGTGACGAAGCATGCGACCTGTATCATAATCCTCGCAAAGCTTATCCAGACCGTTTTCGGCGTTGCTCAGTAGCTGCTCTAATCTATTGATACCGCTGAATTCGGGCTCCTCATCAGGGAAATCTGAAAAAGCAGCAACTGTGGCGGCGGCAAATGTGAGTTCTTCCTTGATTTCGGCACATTTTTCGGAAACTGCACCGCCCTTTGCGGCCATTGATGCTCTCAACGCCTGTTCGCCGTCAGCCGAAATGATATCTATGACCGCCTCGGCCTCGGTCAGGTTCATTTTACCGTTCTGAAAGGCCCTTCTTGTAAACTCGCCACGGTCGGCCATTTTAGCGCCTGCATTCAGTACCGCCCTCAAAACCCGACGGACTACAAAGGCTCCGCCATGTACCGACAGCTCCACCGTATCCTCGCCCGTATAGCTTCTGGGTGCTCTGAAAACCAAAGCCACAGCCTCATCAATTTTTTGACCGTTCTCTACGATATGCCCGAACAAAGCGGTATATCCTGTCAATTCCGCCAATCGCTTACCCGAGGCACTTTTAAATACCGTATCTGCGACTGCAACGGCTGTATCGCCCGAGATTCGCACAACACCTATTCCGCCTTCACCCAACGCAGTTGCAACGGCGGCTATGGTCCGTCCCATCCTTAGCACCTCTTTTTTACATAATTTTAACCAATATATTATACACCTTGCAATACAGAGAAGTCAATTAAAATCAACTTTTCCAATGCCATAATCGATGACAACATACTTATAATAGTTCAAATAACAAAACGGATGACATTGCCATCCGTTTCAACGACTGATTGTTTTTTGCAATAAACCATCAACAAAAAAATCAAAGCTTGGTAATATCAATGCCCTGTTCAAGCATCTTTTCCGCCAAATATCTGTTGCGCTCTCTGATTGCTCTTCGAACCAATGCTTTGGGATGTATTGTGTTGGATCTCTTAAAGGTATTGATGGTGAAAAAGCCTGTAAACAGTGCGGCTGCTGCCAGTGCCAAAGGGTGCACCGCCGACTCGGCTGTTTTGTCGCCCATGCCAACTACGGTAGCAATAAGTTCGGGAATGACCGATGCCATACACAGTGACGATGCTGTCAATCCAAGCGGATATATTCTGCGGAAATTCTTTTCGGGCTTTACTCCGCTGACGGCCTTGCCAAAGGTGATGAAAAACAACACCGTAAAGCACAGTGCGAATATCTCATAAACGATACGCACACGCAGAGGGTGTTCGCTGTAATACATATACGCAAGAATAAACTGTTGCAACCAAAAGGCTATAAAAGGCAATGCCGCAAACTTCGAAAAGCGCTGTCGTCTGACGGCCGCCACCGCCATCACTACACACGATGCCGCCGACAGCAAGGCCACGGCAAGGACAAATCCTCCGTTCTGTTGACCTTTGAATGAAAAAACACCCATGAATATGTGCATTCCACACACCAAAAGAGCCGTAACTGCAGACGGTATCCCTTTGCAGTTTATTTTTTCGGGCTGACGTACAGCCTGTGAGGAGTTGCTGAACAATGCCGCCAGTGCCAGTACAACCAATACCGTTCCCAATACATTTATTATGCCTCTTGCAACACCGTCCTTTAAAAAGGCTGTGTTGCTCTCGGTAAGAAAAAGTACCTGCAGCGTTCTGAATGTAATAATTATTGCATTCACAACAATGAAAAGTTTAGTAGTATATTTCAGCTTCAAGAGTTGTCCTCCAAAAAGTAATCAACAAAATTTTTACGGCATATAAATTGAACAAGCCGTATCATAATGATTTTATTCCATTATGCTCCGTTTGTCAATCAAAAACGGTGAAATTTAATATTAAGGAAGGTATAATTATGAAAGGAATATATATGTCGTCAGCGGTGCTGATATTTGTTGCTATGGTACTGTTTCCCCTACTGTCAATGGACAAGACTGAGTTACCCTCTACTCCCGACAGCTCATCCTCCCAACACAGCACCACCGATAACAGCGAGAACTTCAGAATACTTATAACCGATGAGAATAAGGTCAAGACCATAACCGCTCGGGATTATGTTATCGGTGTAGTTTCCGCCGAGATGGCCGCCGAGTATGAGCCTGAGGCACTGAAGGCTCAGGCCGTCGTTGCCTATACCTATGCCAAATATAAAGCCGAAAAGCGCCAAGACAAGGAATACGACATTACCGACACCTCTTCATCCGACCAAGCTTTTCTGACCGTGGCCGAAGCCAAAGAGCGCTTCGGTGCTTCATATGATAAATACAGTGAAAAAATAACGGCAGCGGTAGATGAGGTGTTGGGACAAACCGTTACATATCAAGGGAAACCCATATTAGCAGTGTGCCACAGCATATCAGGCGGCAGGACCGAATCGGCAACCAACATGTGGGGCGGTGAATACCCCTATCTACAGCCCGTCGAAAGCGTCGGTGATGTTTTGAACCCCAATTATTTAAGCGAGGTCAAGGTATCGGCCGAGGATATGGAAAAGGCCTTTAAGTCACTTGAAATAACGACCGACAAGGAGCCGTCAGAGTGGCTGGGTGAAATAAAGCGCTCCGATTCGGGTACGGTGCTGAACATAACGATATGCGGCAAAGCAGTCAAGGGCTCCGAGCTCAGAAGCGCCTTAGGACTACGAAGTGCCAACTTTGATGTTGAGTATTCCGACAGCAACTTCAAGTTCACCGTCCGAGGTTACGGCCACGGGGTCGGAATGAGCCAATACGGCGCACAGTTTATGGCTTTGCAGGGTAGTTCCTATAAAGAAATACTCCTTTGGTATTATACAGATTGTGAAATAAAAGGTTAAGCTAAAACATTTAAAAGCCAATAGTTTAGATATTGTATTTTAAAAGCGTAATCAAGTAGGTCATCCGACACCAAGTAAGCTAAATACCTGTTTTATTTCACTACTCTCAATATATCTTACCTTTACCGCATCATGATTTTTAAAGGATGTCCTAACCTTGACCGTACACTGCCCGTGCAGACGGTCAAAGGGTGTTGTCTGTATCACAAAATACTCAATACTGCTGAGCTTACATTTCAGCTCAACCGTTCCAAAGCCATAGCTCCCGACAATTTGGCAAAGATCACGGTCTATCGAGACCCCTCCCTTAACAAGCACCAGCACCCTTGCTATAAGCCAAAGCACCGTGACCACCATAATCAGCATAGCGGCCGTCCATATCACCGAACTAAGCTGAGCAAAATAACGCTCAACGATAACAGCGCAAACCACCGATGCAACAAACACTGCCGATGGCAGAAAACAGCATCTCACAATAGACTTTCGGTTGGGTGATATGCCTATTTTTAAAGTTTTGAATTGCGGCAGCAGCCAGCCCACAAGACCTTCGGCCAGCTCAGGCTTGACACATGGGACAAGCAGTCCAATCTCCCCCTTTGCCCTACCAAATCCGCATGCACTGAACTTTACGGCACATTTGCCTGCCAACCTCATCAACGGTGCGGTGATAGTTTTGACTGCATTGACCGATGAGGCATTAAAAAATGCAGTTCGGTGCGGCAAGCGTCCCGAGTCCAGCATTATCCTGCCGTTATCGTGTACGGAGGAAAACCCTGAATTTCTTAAAAGTATGACCGCAAACGATATGGCATACCCGATAAAAAGCATTAACGGAAGCAGCCTTGACAGCTCCATAAGGCTTTCGGGCTGTATACCGTCAGACCGTAGCTTGGGTAAAAGAGTTGCCATTCCCTCTCCAAGAAGACCTGCCACCGCTTTAACTATAGGTGCCGCTAACAGTATCCCCGTCATCGAGGAGGATAATGCCGCTGACATTACGACATTGCCCACCGTATTGCTTTTAACCGTCTGACCCTCAACCCTTTGTTGTCCGAGTATAAGCACGGCAGTGCTTTTACGGATGGGGATGCTTTCGTCAGGCCGACGGCGTGTACCTGCCTCGGTGTATATCTTTAAACGGTATATGCCAAAAAGCCGTGAAAACGGATCGGACTCAAGCATTATCACCTTTGGAATGTTTTGAGGAATGGTATAACGCCTCTTTAAAACCAACCCTTTTTTAACCTTAATATCACCATTAAGTTCCAAACTTGTGCATTTAAGCTTTAATACCGCCGCAAAAAATGCAACACCGAGCATTATGACCTCGGCCGTAAAAAAGGTCGAAAGCGTATTTTCCTTGCCTGACAAATACCGATATATACCCCTTATCACAGGTATTATCAACAGCGACAGATAGGGATACAGCAACGTAAAAACATAAACAAAATGAGGTCGGACTTCTATTTTATCATTACTCACTGTCGTCCACCGCCTTTTTGAAAAGTAAAGCCTGCTCATATGTGACAGGGCCCAGTATGAGACTGTGACCCACCCCTTTGAGCACCAACGCTGTAAGCCCAAAGCAGGAGGCCAACGGCAGACGTACCGTCTGGATATACACAAGACGTGCAGTTGGATACAAATATTCTCTTTGCAGCACTACACCTTTTTTGCACACTATCCTGCCGTTTTCGACACCAAAGCTTTCTAATTTACACCGTCTTGGCAGATATCCGAAGCTGTACAGTATAAAGACAGCCGTCAAAACAGTACTAAAAATAGCTTTCAAGATAAAAAAGCCAAACGGCACCAGCCACAAAGCCGAAAAAACGGCGGCAAATAAAACTGCCGCCGTGAATCTCCAATATAACAGAACTTTTTTGTCAAACTCAAATATCATACGGTCACCGGAACTATTTTTCTTTTATTCTCTTCCAATATTCTTTATATGCAAGTTCCGTTTTATTATCACCGAATTCGTAATAAATATTATTTTTAATCGCATCCGGCAGATATTGTTGCTCAACATAATGGTTGGGAAAGCTGTGAGGATAAAGGTAATGCTGACCCTTGGTTTCGGCATCCTCACCGTCAAAATGCTTGTTTTGCAGATGCCTGGGCACGGGTCCCGTATTGCCCTTTTGGACATCGTCCATTGCCGCATTTATGGCATCGTGCGCCGAAACCGATTTAGGACTTATGGCCACCAAAATAACCGCATTTGCCAACGGCAGTCTTGCCTCAGGCAGACCAACCGCTAAAGCAGTATCTACCGCCGCCTTGACTATCGGTATTATCTGAGGATTGGCCAGTCCCACATCCTCGTTGGCGCAGACAAGCAATCTTCTGCACGCCGAAGGCAGATCGCCCGACTCCAAAAGCCGTGCCAGATAATGTATTGCGGCATTTGGGTCAGAGCCTCGCATTGACTTCTGATAGGCCGAAACGATATCGTAATGGTCATCACCCTCACGGTCATACCTCATGGCACTTTTTTGGGTAAGCTCCCTTGCGGTCTCCTCCAAAACGGTCAGCTTGCCGTCAATACGTTCGCTTGACAAAACACAAAGCTCTACCGAATTTAATGCTTTTCTGACGTCACCGCCACAGCCTTTACAGATTATGTCAACCACGCTTTCGCTTTCAAATTCAATTTCAACATCCTGCTCTTTTGCCATTATATCGGCTGCACGTAGCACCGCAGGCTTAACATCCGACCAGTTAAGCTGTTTAAATTCAAACACGGTCGAACGGCTTAAAATAGCGTTGTAAACGTAAAAATAGGGGTTTTCGGTGGTCGATGCTATCAATGTGATATTACCGTTTTCGATACTCTCGAGTAAGGTCTGCTGTTGTTTTTTGTTGAAGTACTGTATCTCATCAAGATACAAAAGTATACCGTTTTCTCCACCCAGCATTTCGGCTGAGCTGAGCATCTCACGGATATCGGCCGTCGAAGCTGTCGTCGCATTCAGTTTATAAAGACGCTTATTGCTCTGCTTGGCAATAATGCTCGCCACGGTGGTCTTACCGACACCCGACGGGCCATAGAAAATAAGGTTGGGTATAGTGCCCGATTCTATAATACGGCGAAGCGGTTTACCTTCACCTAACAGGTGCTTTTGACCCACAACGTCATCTAAAGTGTGGGGTCTTATTCTGTCTGCAAGCGGTGAACTCATAAACCACTCCGCCTTTCTTTAAAATTTAATAAAATTACTTTTTGAACTCGGAAAGAGCATAAGGATCAGTGATCTCAAGAAGCTCCTTGGTCTCCTCGTCAACATGATAAAGCTTGCCGTTTTCGTTCTGATACAAGCGTATATAATCGATCATGTACTCGATAGGCTCGGTACGGTTGTCATCGGGCTTGCCGACGTGCTTAAGTCCGAAAGCCATTGAGAGAATGAAATATATCGGCTCGTGGAAGACCTCCATAACGGGATTGTCGATGCGGACGGTACAGCAGGGTTCACCGTCTATAAAGAACGAAACCAATTCGGGGGTCCATTCATAACCGATGGTATGGAAATCCTCCGAGAACTTAGCACCGTTCGGCAGATATGCCTTCTTGGGATAGCCCTGACCGTCAAGGTAGTTTATGTGTCCGTTTCCACGCTCGTTATGCCACCAACTATGCAGATTGAATGCAAGATAAGAGTCATCACCGAACATCTCAAGAACATCTATCTCGGGACCTGCCGACGACTTGCCCGCAAAGTTGGGACGGCACATCCAGAAGCCGGGCCAAATGCCGGGGCCGCCTTTAGGCATCTTGGCACGAATCTCGGCATAGCCGTATTTATAAGATAAATGACCGTTACCACGGAGCATGCCGCTGGCATAGTCCTTGTTTTCTTCGATAGTACCCTTGATTATGAGCATACTGTCCTCAACACGGCAGTTTTCTCTTTTTCTCCAAGCAGGTCTTTCCTCGTGACCGGGGACATTATAATGAAGAATATCCCAATATCCCTCATCGATCTTCGGACCGTCAAAATGATCCTCCCAAACGAGCTTATAGTTATTTCCAAAAGTCTTAGCATTCATTGTTACACCCTCCCTATCTCTTAACAAACAAGTCGCCGTCGTTCTGATAAAGCTTGATGCTCTTTATCCTGAACTCGGTCGGGAAGTCGGCATTATCTTCAGGAGCGTCAATGTTGGGCAATCCGATAGACATCCCTGCCATGAATTTAAGGAAATTCTTTTTACCCAAAACCGCAAACGGACTGGGAGTTACATCAACACGGTTCCACTCCTCACCGTCGGCATAGAAAATGACAAATTCGTCGGTTATCTCAACACCGAACTTATGACAGCCTGCTGACAAAACAGCCTCGTCAGCCTCATCGGGATAGAAGCGCTTAGGCTTTTTGAACAGGCAGTTGATCTTATGAGGAGTCTCATATATCTCATCCAACCAGCGGATATACATATTAAAAGCGTTCTTGGCCTTGTCACCGTGAACTGCCACGACATCGTAATCAGCCTTATAGGGTGTTCCTTCGGTGGAAACAAGAGAAAATACAGGCCAAACACCCTTTTGGAATTTGGGCAGTTCAACCTCTACCTCAACATAACCGTGTGCAAAAACAATACCGTTGCAGACACACTTACCGCCCTCATAGCCGTCACCTTCACGTCCTGCAGTAATGACGAGATGACCGTCCTTCACTTGCACATTTTCAGGCTTGTAATGCATTTGAGAACCTTCGTGCTTGGCGGCACCCTGAGTGATAACATGGCTTGGGACAAAATCGTTGTCCTTTTTTGCCGAGTGAGACTTTACGGTCTCATCTAAGCAAAGCCACCGGTTTTCTTCAAGCCCACCCGAAAAATCCTCCTCGAATACGAGCTTGTAACCCTTTTCGTACAGTTCCATTTTTACCTTCTCCTTTCGCGGCATTTAACTGCCCTACGTCAGAAATTATGCAAGGTTTAACCTTTGCATAAGTAATTATGACACAACCCATACCGTTTTGCAAGAAAAACAGTGCAAAAATGTAGACTTTTTTGCACCGAACATCACCTTCTACAGTCCACAGGTGTATCAATAAATATTAACAAATTATTAAAAAGCTGCAAATTTGTGCGGTAATGTGTTGAATCGTAAATTTGATGTGGTATAATTTAGTAAAATATCAAAATGAGGTGTATTTAATGGATATTTTAAAGAAGTTCTGGCCTACCGCTTTCAAGTCGACCGAGAAAAACGATTTTATAACCGCTATAGTGGTTTATGCCGTTATCTTGGTTGTCGGCATCATTTCGGGCAAGGTTCTCGGACTTATTCCGCCCGCCTTTCTCGGAAGCCTGCTTGCGTGGCTTGTCGGAACTGTTTTTGACCTTTACGGAACCGCAGGTATCGTATTCTCAATACTTAAATTTGTCAAGGTCTTTAAGGATTAATTCCCCTACTTTTACAACAAACACCGCCGCGCTGAATATCAGCACGGCGGTGTTTTATCTAATCATCAAACTTTAAGAATTTATAGGCAGGCACATCAAGTGCACTGGCAATACGGAATAGAGTATCCAAAGAAATGGCTTTATAGATGTTGGGTGCTTCGATCTGCCCTATGAACGAAACATCACAATTCAGCTTTTCAGCCAACTGTTCCTGCGTTAGAGATTTAAGCTTTCTGTAATAAGAAACCTTGAGCCCAACCATTATATAATTTTCCTTGAATTCCGTTCTCATCTAATCACCATTACTATTTTAAACGCTTGACAAGGTAAAATAAATTGTATATAATTATAATAAATATTATTATAAAATAACAAGGGGTAAGATGATTTGATAATAGACGTAACGGGAATAGAGCTCACACCGGGACTGAGCGGTGAGCATTGCTTGGGCAACGGCTTGCACGGGGGAATCGAGTGTTGCTGTAACGAATGTAATTACATGCTATGCTGTAGTGAAGCAACATCGGTTGAGGAGTGTTACAACTGCCACGATGCTTACTGTCCTCGCAGCTTATTAAATAGGGCGGAGATTTTTTAAAACAACCCCCAACAATAAAACTCACCGCCGCGCTGAATATCAGCACGGCGGTGTCTTGTTAATTTAAATTATTTCAAACCGACATACGGTGCGGCATCTACTGCAGTGCCGTTGATCCTCACCTCAAAATGCAGGTGGTTACCTGTTGCGTTGCCCGTTGCACCGACCTCGGCGATATGCTGTCCTGCTTTGACCGTATCTCCCTTGCTGACAAGATTTTTACGGTTATGTGAGTAAACAGTCTGGGTCTTACCGTCATTGTGATCTACAACTATAATATAACCGTAGTCAGAGCGAAAGCCTGCATAGGACACAACTCCATCCGCTGCGGCATAAATATTGGTGTTTTTGGGTGCAGAAATATCAAGGCCCTTATGTCCTCTGCCGTCACCCCAAAACGAGGTAATATAGGTACTGCCGTTGCAATCAACAGGGAAAACCATCTCGGCTTTGCCTGTCATTATTTTGGTTGCCAATACATATCCCGAATGGTAAACAGGTGTCTTCTTGGTGCCCTTGACTGTTATCTGCTCAACAGGCTCCTTGATAACGGTACTGCTTATCTCCTCTGAGCCTATCGGCTCTCCGTTTATATAAGACACATTAGCCGAAACAGCCTTGATGCCGTTCTTCCCTTTTTGCTTGACTTTCGAGTAGCTTGTCTTCTTATTGTTATCGTACTCAACCGCCTTTTCAAAGGCTATCTCACACTCATAATTTTCGACTCTTGCGGTTTTAAACTGCACACCGTAACTACCGTCTATAATGCCGTCTTCAGTTGGCGCTAAGCCTTCTGCATAGCTTTCAGTGACGTGTATATCACGTAATACGATCGAATTGGCAAATCCGACAAAGGTCGCACCCTCGGCAGTATAATACTCGATTCCCTTGTTCAAAAGACTGTTCATCTCAGCAAAATCATGAGTAATTGCCTTAAGCACACCGTCAACATACATCCCGCAAGCAGACCTTACACCCTCAGCATTTTCGATAACCTTGGCTGAAAGGCTTCCGACATCGGTTATCTTATCCTTGTTCACCGATGTCTCATTAAATGAGAACTGCTCGGCATCAAAGTCTCCGTAAATGCTCGTTCTGACTGTTTCTTTTACCTGCTCTGCATCATTTGAGCTTGCAACAAAGCCATACGAACGGTCTTGATATACCACCTCGACCGCCGATGTAAACTCGACAGCATAGGCCACCATCGGCACCGACAGGCACAACGCAAACACCAGCATAGCGGCAACGGTTTTTAGCCTATAGCCCCTGAGCTTGACAAAGCTTGCGATAAGAGTATTAGCAAAAGACTCCAGACAAGGAGTGTACCTTTCTATTGCTTTGGCAACATTCTCAAACACAGATGACGCACAGCGTCCTGCTGTTCTCAGAACAGTAGCTTTACAATTTTTTATAAAAGAAACTATCTTTTCCTTTTTAGGAAAATTCACCTTAAACAAAATATCACCTTTTAATACAACATTTCTGCTGTTTTGATTGGTCAGATTACAACTTTGTAACAAAACACAAGCTCTATTATACACAAATATTACAAAATTGCAACATTTTTATTAAAAATAGTTTCAATTTTGTAATATTTAAGCCTTATGACTAAATAAAAGTCATAAGGCTTTGAACATTTAGGCAATATTCTGTTTAAATCAGGCTGTTAACCCTTTAAACCTCTTGATTGACGGTCCATATCCTCGATTACGATATCGAATATCTCGCCCAAGGTCGAGCAATATTCCAGCACCTGCCACGGCTCGTTGGTGTGGAAATGGATCTTGATAAGCTCCTCGTCACCGACGGCAAGCAGGCAATCGCCCTTAAAATTCTGACGGAAATAATCGTTTATTGCATCCTCGTCGAGGTCGGCACCTTCGATAAGCAACTGTGTGTCATACTTAAATTCGTTCATAAAGCAATCTCCTAAATTAGAACAGTAGGGTGTCCAAAAGACACTCGGCAAAGAAAACATGCATTTCCCTTGTCGGGTGGTTGATGCAGTTATCAAGCAAAAGGTCGGTATCTATACCCATTTCCTGCATTGCCTTCCACTTTTTGTAGCAATCGCAAACAGGAACGTCAAATTTTTCGGCAACCTCACGAGCTGCATCCATAAAGCTATCCATCTTGCCCGAAAGCTGCATTTCTGCGGTTTTGGCGGCATAGTTCAGATGTACCTCTGCCGTATCGGGCGATACTCGTGTATTAAGCATATTGGGTGTCATAAAAACAATATCGCAACCGAGCTCTTGAAGCTTGGTAAATATCTCGGCAAGGCTTTCCTTATAGCTTTCAACAGTACCGTTGACATCGTTAAGCCCCCAACAAACTATACACAGGTCAGGCTTCTTTGCGGCGACATCAGTCTCAAAACGCACAAGTCCCCTGCCGGCCGTTTCGCCGCCGACACCTGCATTAATGACCTCAAGGTCGGCATCCTTTACTAAATAGCGAAGTCGGTCACCCAAGACCTGATGATAGACCGCCGAACGGTCAGCCTCGCTGTGAAACTGCTTACCCGACTTAAAATATCCTGCAGTAACACTGTCACCAAAGGCAACAATTATTGTCTTTTCGCCCCTTATCAGTTTTTGCAACCACTTTTTCATTATATCAACCTTAATACTTCAACTGTTTAACAGTATATCCTTTAAGAACAGGTATATACTCCTTAGCCTCTCTTTTTGCATCCTCAAGGTCGTGCTCAAGATAGTTTCCGCACTCAATAGAGGAAACCCCCGGAATATCTCCCTCATAGTCACGCAAAAATGTGAACGCATCACGGACGAGGCCGATAACATCCTTGGGGTCAATGTCACGCACAAGAAGATAGAAGCCCGTGCGACAACCCATAGGGCCAAAATAAATGATTCTATCCTTAAACGCACTGTTTCTCACATAGGTGGCAACGATGTGCTCCATTGTGTGCATCGCAGGATTATTGAGGTATATCCCCTTGTTTGGCAGTTTCATTCTGATATCATAGGTGGTGACATCACCGTCAACACGTGAGGTATACAGACCTCGCTGTAAACTATCGTGATTTACCTCAAAGCTTGCAATTCTTTCCATATTTACCTCTCATTAAAATACTCATCGTCGGTTATACCGTAGATTAAAATATCATTTACACGGCCGTTGAAATAATAGCCCTTTTTAGCTGTACCCTCGTACTCAAAGCCCAGCTTTAAGAGTACCCGTTGAGATGCGGTGTTCTGCGGAAGCACACGTGCAAATACCCTTTGAACGCCGATTCGGTTAAAGGCATAACCCATCAAAGCGTCAGCAATCTCGGTGGCAAATCCACAGTTCCAAAGGTCACTCAAAACACTGTAGCCTATCTCGGCGATTTTGTATTCAGAGTCCATTGAAACATAACTGCAGGTACCTATAACATGTCCCGTTGCCTTTTCCTCTACAGCAAAGAACATGCAATCTTTTTTCCGGTAGCGTGATATCTGGTAGCTTATAAATTCCTTGGTCTCAGACAATGACTGGTGAGGGCTCCAAAGCGAAAACTGTGACGTCTCGGGTCGGTGGCAAAGCTCGTACAAATCATTGGCATCCTGTTTTTTAACCATGCGGATAACAAGTCGGTCGGTTTCAATATTAGGGTACGGTACAAAGTATTCATTATACATTTTGGCACCCCATCAGAACAGTGTCATCTGGTTGGTGTCGGGCAAAAAGCTCAACGCTCCGACCGATTTCAACTTTTCAATAACCGTCTTGGAAACACCCGACTCTATCTGCAGGTCGTCAATAGACAGGAAGTTACCCTCATCCATTGCCCTCTGGATATCAGCCGCAGCCTTTTCACCGACACCTGCCAGAATACCTATCGGCAAACGCATCTTTCCGTCCTCAACAAGGAATTTTCTTGAATGCGATTTTCGAAGGTCTATCGGCAGTATCTCAATGCCACGTGAAAGCATTTCGTTGAAGATAAGCAGGTTATCCAAAACACCCTTTTCCTTGACACCGGCGGCATTGCCCATAAGTTTAATTTCGTTAATACGTTTCTTTACGGCGTTCTGACCCCCCATCAGGGTCTCAACCTCGATATCGTCTGAGCGGACGGTAAAGTATGCACAATAGAACTCGACAGGCTTATGCACCTTGTACCAACCGAGACGCAAGGCGGCTATCATATATGCGGCAGCATGAGCCTTCGGGAACATGTATTTTATCTTATAGCAGGAGTCGATATACCACTCGGGAACATTGTTATCCCTCATGGTCTGCACATGCTCCTCGGTCAACAGCTTTTTGGCCTTGCCCTTACGGACTATCTCCATTATCTTAAAGGCCATTTTTTTAGGAACACCCTTGTATATAAGATAGGTCATAATATTGTCACGTGTTC
The DNA here is from genome assembly GCA_964424555.1 of uncultured Eubacteriales bacterium. Lineage (GTDB taxonomy): Bacteria > Bacillota > Clostridia > Oscillospirales > Acutalibacteraceae > UMGS172. The sequence continues at coordinate 45,290 of CAYRIX010000003.1, read as the reverse complement.
CGATAACCTCGGAAATGGTGCAGATATTCTGCTTAATAAGATCCTGCGCATTACCTATCCAAACGTCGGTTCCGTGTGACAGACCCGATATCTGCAATAGGTCGGAGAAGGTCTTTGGTTTAGACTCGTCCAGCATATCACGTACGAATTTTGTGCCAAGCTCAGGCAGAGCATAGGTGCCCGTTTTGGAGAAGATGTCATTCTCGGTAACACCCAAAGCCTCGGGCGATAGGAAGAGACTCATGACATCGGGATCGCTCATGGAGACCTTCAAAACGGGAATGCCCGTGTTTTCTTCAAGATATTTATAAATGGTCGGCACATCGTGTCCAAGCTCGTCAAGCTTCAAGATATTATCGTGTATCTTATGGAAATCGAAGTGGGTCGTGACCATGTCGGAATCGACCTTGTCGGCAGGGTGCTGAACGGGACAAAAGTCATAGACCTCCATGCCCTGAGGCACTACGACCATTCCGCCGGGGTGCTGACCCGTGGTACGCTTGACCGCAGAGCCTTCAATAGCGGCGGCAAGACGGGCTTCTTCGGCCTTATTCATGGTGATGCCGTAATCCTCGGCATAATGCTTGACATAGCCAAATGCCGTCTTTTCGGCAACGGTAGCGATAGTACCGGCTTTAAAAACGTTTTCGGAGCCGAAAAGCTCTTCAGTGTATTTATGAACAAGCGGCTGAACCTCTCCCGAGAAGTTCTGATCGATATCAGGAACCTTATCGCCATCGAAGCCCAAGAAGGTCTCAAACGGGATATCGTGTCCGTCACGGTTATAGTCCTCACCGCACTCGGGACACTTTTTCGGCGGCAGGTCAAAGCCCGAGCCGACGCTGCCGTCGGTGATAAATTCAGAGTGCTTACACTTAGGGCAAACATAGTGCGGCACCAAAGGGTTGACCTCGGAAATACCGTTCATGGTTGCGGCAAAGGATGAACCGACCGATCCTCGGGAACCCACCAAGTAGCCTTTGCTTTCTGAATATTCAACCAGCTTCTGAGCCGTAACGTACATAACCGAGAAGCCATGACGGATTATGGAATCCAGCTCACGCTCAAGTCGGTCTTTTACAACGTCGGGCAACGGATCACCGTATATCTCATGAGCACGGCGGTAGCACTTTTCGGTCAAAATATCATCTGAGCCCTCAATCTTCGGCGGATAGTTTCCGCTTGGCACGGCACGCACATTCGGCTCTACCATGTCGGCAATTTTTTGAGGGTTATCTATAACAACCTCTTTAGCTCGGTCGCCGAGATAAGCGAATTCTTCGAGCATTTCATCGGTGGTCTTGAAATAAAGAGGTGCTTGATCCTCGGCATCCGAGAAGCCCTGACCTGCCATCAAAATAGTGCGAAGCTTGGCATCCTCAGGGTCAAGAAAATGCACGTCACCCGTAGCAACAACGGGTTTACCCAGCTTGTCTGCGATTTCAATTATGCGGCGGTTGAAATCCAATAATTCTTTTTCGGAATTAACCGTACCGTTACGAAGCATAAACATATTGTTGCCTCGAGGCTGAATCTCAAGGTAATCGTAAAATTCGGCAAGCTTTAAAATCTCTTCCTCGGGCTTACCGTCTAAAACGGCACGGAAGATCTCACCCTGCTCGCAAGCACTGCCTATTATTAGACCATCACGGTACTTGTTGATAACACTTTTAGGCATCAAAGGTCTTGCAGGACGGGGCTTTTGGGGGTTGGCCTTATTATATGTTTTAAGGTAATAGTTTAGGTTGGAATAGGAAATAAGACGGTAAAGATTTTTCAGTCCCGCCTGATTTTTAACCAGAATTATCTGGTGGTAACGGGTCAAGGTGGTGGAATCAACGCCGCCGTCGATACCGCCCGATATCTCCTGTCCGTCGATATCGTTAACAAAGTAATCCTCAACACCGTAGATTATCTTAAAATCAGCACCCTCATTGTCCGACATAATATCGTCATAGGCACTCATGGCATCGGGGAACGACTGAACAACGCCGTGATCGGTAATGGCCACAGCCTTGTGTCCCCATTTGAAAGCACGTTTTACAACATCTTTAACAGGCACTACCGCATCCATCTGCGACATACTTGTGTGCAGGTGAAGCTCTATTCTTTTCTCCTCGGCGGTATCGGTCTTGTCCGACTTCTTCTTGACAGTGGCAATGCCGTCAGGCTCAAAGCAATAATCCTTTTCCCAATCATCCATAGCGTATTTGCCGTGAACGATGACACACTTGCCCTTTTTCAGCTCATCGCCGAAAATATCGGCATACTGATTACCAACCACCGTTTTAACGGTGACCGAGTTTGTGCCGTCATACATTTGGAATTTAACACGCTGTCCCTTACCGCTCTTGGTCGGAACAACCTCGGAAAAGAAGATCTCACCCCAAACAAGGCTATCATCGTCCTCGGGTGTTATCTGAGATAGCGGTATCAAGGCTCCGTGTATTTTTTTGCCGTATATCTGGGTGACAGAATCCGAGATTATCGGTGCATCGTCGGGGATAAGCAACCCCGTGACCTTTCTCGGCTCAGGAGCTTTACGCTCGGTTGCTCTGCGTTCGGGCGAGCCTCCAAAGCTCTGCGGTGCATTGGGCTTGGGCTTGGGCTCGGGTGCACTGTAGTTAACCGGCTCCTGTTTGTATTCAGGGGCGACCATTTCAACCTCATCCAGTTGTCCGTCGAAAGCAATTTGTGTCTCGATTCCAAAGCGTTGAGCAACAATGGCACCAAACTGCCGTTCAAAATTGCATTCCTTTATGGTTTCCAAACCGCCGAATTTGAGGGTGATTCGAGTTACAGAATTGGTATCAGCGCCGTCCGAAATGTTAAACTCAGCACCGTTGAAATAGCCGTTAAGCATAACGTTGGACGCACGCAGTTCAAGAGCAATGTCCTCAGCGGCCGACGGACCGTAGCATTCGGCATGATATTTTGCATTAAGCTTCACATCACGAAGTGCAAGGCTATCCTTCAAAGCCTCGGACACTTTAAACACTTCGGCTCTCTTTATGTATTCAGCAAAACAGATCCAAGCCGTAAGCGAGCGGTCTTCGGTGCTCACCTCACAGCGTTCAATGATTCCATTTTTAATTGCGGCACTTGTGTTTCCGATATATTTCCCGAAAACATCCTCAAAGGTTGGAAAACCCATCTTATAATCTCCGTTTACAGTTTTTCGACTTCTTTCATCAATTCGTCAAGTAATCTATCCTCGGGCACTTTACGCAGTATCTCACCTTTTTTGAAGATAATACCGCAACCGTCACCGCCTGCCAGACCGATATCGGCCTCTCTTGCCTCACCGGGGCCGTTGACCACACAACCCATTATGGCAACGGTTATGTCTTTCTCGCAGTTTTCGAGCAGCTGCTCTGCCTTTTTTGCAAGCTCGATCAGATTTATTCTGGTTCTTCCGCAGGTGGGGCAGGAAACTATCTTGACACCGCCCTTGCGCAGACCCACAGCTTTAAGTATATCCTTGGCGGCTCTGACCTCTTTTACGGGGTCATCGGTCAGCGATACACGTATCGTATCACCAATTCCTCTGAGCAACAGGCCGCCTATACCTGCCGCTGAAGCTACAACTCCGCTCCGCTCAGTACCTGCCTCGGTGACGCCGACGTGCAATGGGTAACAACACTTTTCGGCGGCCAAGGTGTATGCCTCATACATTGTAGGCACAGTCGATGATTTCATCGACAGAACTATATTGTCAAAATCGAATTTTTCAAGCAGCGATGCATGATACAATGCACTTTCGACCAAAGCCTCAGCCGTCGGTGCGCCGTGTTTAGCCAATATCTCTTTCTCGACCGAACCCGAGTTCACGCCTATTCTGATAGGGATATTTTTGGCCTTGCAGGCATCGGCCACGGCTTTGACACGGCTGTCATCACCGATATTACCCGGATTGACACGTATTTTATCAATGCCCGCCGCAACCGATTCCAGCGCCAATTTATAATCAAAATGAATATCAGCAACTATCGGCACGCTGACCGCCTGCTTTAAAGCAGGAATCAGCCTTACGGCATCCATGTCAGGGATGGCGGCACGGATGAGCTCGCACCCTGCTTTTTCTAATTCAACAGCCTGTCTAACCGAAGCCTCTACATCATACGACGGTGTGCTCAGCATTGACTGTACCGAAACAGGGTTACCGCCACCTATTGCAACCTTGCCGACATATACGGTTTTTGTAGTATCGTGTGTATACATTATTTCACACTCCTAAAAGAAGCCTATTACATCCTTTAAGGTTATCAGAGCCATAAGTGCCAACAGCATTATCAAACCCACTGCATGCACAACGCCCTCAAACTTTTTAGGTATAGGCCTTCGAATTATCATCTCGACCAGCAGGAAGAATGCCCTGCCGCCGTCCAACGCCGGAATGGGCAAAAGGTTAAATACACCCAGATTTATTGTGATAAGAGCTATCATTGGCAAAAGATCCATTAAGCCTCTTTTGGCTACCGTACCGATAGCCGCCGTGACACCCACGGGACCCGACATTGCACTAATGCCGTATTTACCTGTTATAAGATCCACCAGCGAAAACCATACCACCCTGCCGTAAGACAGAGTACGTGTAAATGACTGTCTCATAAACGACCCGAAGGTCTTGGCCTCGGAATCGAGATAAAAATCAATATCCACATAGTTTATACCGTCGACCGTCTCGGCATTGAAACGGACGTCCAGCTCGACCTCTTTTCCGTCACGCTCGACCGTCATGTCCAAGGTGTCCCCCTCGACGTTTGAAAGACAATAGCTGAGGTCGTTTATCGAGTAAATACTGCGTCCGTTTATCTCAATTATCTCGTCACCCGCCATCAATCCGCTCTGCTGACTCATAGCATTTTCTTCATGGAAGCTATGCACGGTAGTGGTGATATATCGGTCGGCAGGAGCAAGCGTGCACATAACCAAAATAAGTCCGAACACAAGATTCATGAATGCGCCTGCAACTATAATTATGAGTCTGCGCCAAGGCTTTTTGTTGCAAAAAGCCTTACTGTCCTCGCTGGTCTCGTCCTCACCCTCCATGGCACAAAAACCGCCAAAGGGTATAAGACGCACAGCATAAAGCGTTTCCTTTCCCTGCTTTTTAAAAAGAGTAGGTCCAAAGCCTATTGCAAATTCGTTGACTCTTACACCCATAAGCTTAGCGGCAATAAAGTGGCCAAACTCATGGATAAAGATCATAAAAAGGAATAAAAGTATAGCCACAAGGTATGGCCAGACCGCACTCCAGATATTTCCTAATGTTGAAAAAATACTGAGCAATTGCACTCGAATTACCACCTGAAAATTATTGTATCAAATCAAAAACGAGCTGACGGGCCTCTTTATCTGCCTCTAAAACATCGTCTAAATCAAATGAGACAACATCAGCCTGAGCATTCAAGGCCGCCTCAACGAGCTCTCCGATCTGCAAAAATCCTATTTTGCCGTCCAAGAACAGCTTTACAGCCGCCTCATTTGCACCGTTGACAGCGGTGGGTTTAAGTCCTCCCTGCTTTATGGCGCTGATACACGAGGGTAAACACCTGAAGGTATCACAATCGGGCTTTTCGAAGGTCATTGTACCAACCTTAAACAGGTCGAGCCTTTCAGCCTGACAATCCGATCTTTCGGGATAGGTCAGGGCATACTGTATCGGCAGACGCATGTCGGGTGTGCCGAGCTGTGCAATCACCGCACCGTCAGACAATTCGACAGCCGAATGAATGATGCTCTGTCGATGAACCACCACAGTAATATCATCGGGTGTAACATCGAAAAGATGCACCGCCTCTATTACCTCAAGGCCTTTGTTCATCAGGCTTGCGGAGTCAATGGTTATCTTCGCACCCATTGACCAGTTAGGATGCTTAAGTGCCTGAGCGACCGTAACACTTTTAAGTTCATCCTTAGATTTTCCAAAAAACGGACCGCCCGAAGCCGTCAGTAAAATTGACTTCAAAGAGCCTTTCGGCGCACCCTGTAAGCATTGGAATATAGCCGAATGCTCACTGTCAACAGGCAGAAGCTTAACATCGTTTTCCTTTGCCGCCTTTTTGACAAGGTCTCCACCTGTAACCAGGGTCTCCTTGTTGGCAAGCGCAATATCCTTTTTTGCACTTATGGCGGCAAGCGTGGGCTCAAGGCCTGCAATACCGACAATAGCATTGATAACGGTATCAGCTTTTGTTTCAGCAGCAATATCAATAACCGCCTGACGTCCAAAGGTAACCTTCGTGTCGGTATCCCTTACGGCAAGTGCCAGCTTTTTGCCTGCTTCCTCGTCCATCACCGCCGCAGTCAAGGGCTTAAACTCCCTTATCTGCTCTTCCAAGAGCTTGATATTGCTTCCTGCCACAAGGGATGTCACCTTGTAGCCGTGCTTTCTTGCGACATCCAAGCTCTGTGTTCCGATAGAGCCCGTAGAGCCTAAAATAGCTATTTTTTTCATCTTATTTTACCATCGGGAGATGTTCAACAACGATGTACATAAGCGGTGCGACAACGGCGACGCTGTCAAAACGGTCCAAAACACCACCATGTCCCGGCATAATCTTTCCGTAATCCTTGATACCGCAATCACGCTTGATATAAGAGAAGATGAGGTCTCCCATCATGCCTGCCAAGCTCAGGAACGGTGTAACGGTCAGAATGGTAACAAGGTTTGCCGATTTGTCTGTGATTTCATTGAAAATGAGGCAGGCGGCAAGCATAAGCAGTACATTTACAACTATTCCGCCGACAGCGCCCTCGACAGTCTTTTTAGGACTTATTTCGGGAGCCATTTTGTGCTTACCGAAGAAATAGCCTGTGAAATAAGCACCTGTATCACAACCCCAAGCGGCAATAACAACGATTATAAGGTAGAAAAGTCCGTTTCCGTCGGGATTGGAGAAAATTGCGGCAAGACTCCAAAAAGCAAATGTTATTGCAACCGTTGCCGAGAACGCAAAGGCCACCTCAAGCGGTCTAATACTCTTGTGCTTGAACATCGAGATTGCAAAGATTACCACACCGTACAGAATTATACAGACCTCATGCTTAACTGAAACACTAAAACCCAGCTTCTGTCCCAAGAGACCAATACTGTAAACAAACGGAGTGACCGCTGCATAGATAAGCGATGCCATCAGCAGAAACTTTGATTTTACATAGCCCGTAGGCTTTAACACCTCATAAACACCGACACATCCGATGGCCGCCAACAGCACATGAATTATAATTGTATTTATTTTCAAAGCGGCAAAAATAGCGGCCACAAAAATAATTATGCCGACAGCACCGCTGATTATACGGGTTTTCATTTTTTCTCTTCCTCCACACCGCCGAACCGACGGTTTCTTTTGTTAAAATCATCTATGGCCCTGTCAAGATCCTTGGGCGAAAAGTCAGGCCATAAAACATCTGAATACCAAAGCTCTGAATAGGCTGATTGCCACGTAAGAAAATTGGACAGCCTGAACTCACCGCTCGGACGAATGATAAAATCAGGATCAGGACAATCGGCATAAAGCCTGTGGGATACAGTATCCTCGGTAATGCCGTCTATATCCAGTTCGCCCGACTTCACGCTCTCGGCAATACGCTTGACGGCATGCACTATCTCATCCCTGCCGCCATAGTTTACCGCCATATAGACGGTCAAGCCCGTCGCCTCACTCGAATCAAGCTCCGCCTGCTGGATCAGCTCCTGAATGTCCTCAGGCAATACCGACAGCTCACCTATAAAGCGTAGCTTTATGTTCTCGGCCTTAAAATTGGTCGAATCCTTTAAGTATTTACGAAGCAGGTCCATAATACCGTCGACCTCGGCCTTAGGTCTCTTCCAATTTTCTGTGGAAAAGGCATAGACCGTGAGATATTTTACACCTATCTTGTTGCAGTATCGGGCAATCGTTTTGAAGTTTTCCGAGCCTGCCGCATGGCCTGCCGATCTTGGCAAAAGCCGTTTTTTCGCCCAACGGCCGTTACCGTCCATTATAATTCCGATATGCGTCGGCACAGGACGGTTTTTCTGCACCTTATTTCTCCTGAATAAAGCCATAGGACCCTCCAAGTTCAAAATCCCATCAGGGAGACTTCCCTGATGGGGTGATTTTTAATGTTAGATTTCCATTATTTCCTTTTCTTTTACTGCGGTTGCGTCATCAATATCCTTGCAGAACTTATCGGTCAGATTCTGTATCTTCTTCTCACCGTTGGCCTGATCATCCTCTGTTATTTCGTTGTTCTTTTTCATTGCCTTGAGCTTTTCAATTGCATCACGGCGGATAGAACGGACAGCAACCTTGGACTCCTCGGAAATTTTCCGTGCATCCTTAACGATATCCTTACGTCTTTCCTCGGTAAGAGGCGGGAAGATAAGGCGGATAACACGTCCGTCGTTTTGAGGATTAATACCGATATCCGAAACCTGAATAGCCTTTTCGATAAGCTTTAAAACGCTTGCATCATAGGGCTGGATCTGCAGAACTCTTGCCTCGGTGACCGAAACAGCAGCCAACTGATTAACAGGGGTCGGACAGCCGTAATAATCGACCGAAATTCTATCAAGCACCGAAGGATTGGCACGGCCTGCACGGATAGCGCCGAACTCACGCATCATTGCATCCATGGTCTTGTTCATTTTTGTCTCTGTATTGCTGATAACAGTTTTCATATATATTTCCTCCAAAGGTTATTATTTTACAAGGGTTCCGATTTTTTCGCCCATGACGGCACGAACAATATTATCGGGGTCGTTAAGGTTAAATACAAGTATATTGATATCACGGTCACGGCAGAGAGATGCGGCAGCGGCATCCATAACATGCAGATCCTTTGCCAACACCTCGGAATGGCTCAAGGTGTCATACTTGACGGCATCGGGATACTTGTTGGGATCCTTATCGTAAACACCGTCAACATTGGTGGCCTTGAAAATAACATCTGCATCAATCTCAGCGGCACGCAAAGCAGCACCCGTATCGGTCGAGAAGAACGGACTTCCCGTTCCGGCGGCAAAGAGCACGACCTCGCCCGCATCAAGACGTTTCTTGGCCTCCCTTGCGGTAAAGAAATCGGCGATCTTATTCATCTCAACAGCCGACATGACCGAGGCCTTGACACCCATCTGTTGTAAAGTGTCCGAAACACCCAAGCAGTTGATAACGGTGGCCAGCATGCCCATGCTGTCAGCGGTGTTGCGGTCCATATTGCCCGAGGAACGTCCTCTCCAGAAGTTACCGCCGCCGATAACTATACCGACCTCAACACCCAATTCAACGCATTTCTTAATACGCTGACAGACCGTTTCTACCATCGAAAAATCAATACCTGTCTTTTGCTCACCTGCGAGCACCTCGCCCGACAGCTTCAAAAGAATTCTCTTAAATGCAGGTTCCATATTTAACACATCCTAATTAGCCCTCTTCGGCAGTTTATATTTTCTATTCTATTTTACATTATAATGCCGATAAAGTCAATTATAACTGTGCGTTAAAAACAACAAATTCGAAAAAATAAAAGCATCCGTACTGTTTAAGCTCGGATGCTTTGTTGTTTCTTCACATTTTAGTTTTGTCTGTAATATACTCCTTTATCACCATTAAAAGTCTCCTCCCAATTTTTTGTGTTGGGATTATATAGAAAACTATGACCATTAACATAGAACTCGCCCGCCACTGAGTCAAAATCAGATTTTCGCTCAACACCGGGTTTAGATCCGGTTAAAAACGCATAAGTAATGGTTTGTTGATTTATTTCAAAAATCTCAATCTTTGTCATTAAATCTCCTTGATTCAATCTTCCTTTGAAGACTCCAATTGCCTCTTCATAATCGCCAACTTGAGAATTTTTGTAAACTACATACGGTTTAATTGAATTCTTGACACTCGCATCGTTCCAATACCAACCCGTTTTATCATTGAATCCAAACTGAATATAACCATTGACTTTCGATAAACAAGAACTAATACTTACATCAATTTGCGCCGATTTTGCAGATTGATCGAACTCAATTTTTCCAAGTTCTAAATTTTTTACATATTCGCTTAATTGTACAAAATTACCTGCCGTTGCCTTTTCGTGGTCATATATTCTTAAATAATTGATCCAAGCTTTTGATTTGTCATAGTCATCGCTATATTTGTATTTTTCGTCATATTGTTCCTTGTCTTCCTGTAACGCCGAAACAAGTTCGTTATATACAATGTTTTTATTCGGTGCTTGTAGCGGAGTAACCGCTTTTTCGCTTATACGCAATTCATCTAAGACCCATCCGCCAACATCATAAAATCCATATACTGCAGTTGCTTGCATTTCAACAGAAATACATTCCGTTTTTGCTGTTATAGAACTGTATATTATGTCCTCTTTGTCCTCAATATTTGTTTGACGTTTAATGATGGAATGCTTCTCGTAAACATAATCATTGCTATTTACAAACTTTGACTCAAAACAATGTATCACATTTTCATGATTCGAAAGATCATTCTTCAATTGTTGCTCTGATACACCCATTTCGGTGTGATATGCATTGTCCGTATTAGAAGATTCTAAGCTACTTAAGCCACTTGAGTGATTTTGATTACTCAAGGTGTTTGAATCACCGTAACTGTTTGAATCGCTTGAGCAACTCACCAACATCAACGCCGATAAGACCAATATAATTGCAATGATTTTTCTATACATAAACGAATCCCCCTCAAAACAAATAGACCGATTCTAAGAATAATTTTAGCGGATTTTCCGCTAAATGTCAATAGTGTATTTTCCGCTAAAGTATAATATTTGCATAAAATATTATCAAGGTGGTGACTGTATGCACTATTTTCGCATAAGAGAATTAAGAGAAGATAAAGACCTGACCCAAAAGCAGATGGGAGAGATACTCGCCTGCAGTCAGCGTGTATACAGCAACTATGAACGTGGCGATCTGGACATTCCAACAGAAATTCTCATCAAATTGGCTGATTTTCACAACGTTTCGGTTGACTACATTTTGAACAGAACAGACAAAAAAGATCTTCACAAATAACACGCTTAAAGAAGCTCCCCTTGTCAGGGGAGCTGTCATTTTACAAAAATGACAGAGGGGTAGTTTAGGATTTCTCTCCCTCCGTCTTGCCTTCGGCAATCCACCTCCCTCGTCAGGGGGAGGCTCTAAAAAATTCAGAAATAGCGTGTCATTCTGAACGAAGTGCAGAAGCTTATTTGTAGGGGCGATTCACGAATCGCCCGTGCTACATAACAAAAGCCTCACAAGGTCTCTCAACCTTGTGAGGCTTTATTGCTGTGGCTATTTTCCTTTATACTTGTTTTTTGTTGCGGTACAGTTTGGAACCTTCAACGGGCTGGTGGGGTCAACCTTGTGGTCCTTGAGCATCTGCTCGGTTGTGAGATTAAAGAAATCATAGGTTTTTCGGTCGACCTTGCCGCCGTTAACAACAGGGTCATCCCAAGTAACATCTATCTGATACCACTCACCGTCAAGCTTTACAACGTTCCATTCGTGACCTGTGCCCCTTACTTGATTAGCATTTATACCAACCATGTAGCAAAGATACTGAAACGCTTTAGCATATCCCTCACACACGGCTTTTTTGCCAATCAGCGCACCGTAAGCATCGTAAGCCTGAGGCACATTCCAATCGGTGACGGTCGTATTTGCCGTGGCTGTATCGTACTTCATTGAGTCGACAAGATAATCATGAATCTGCTTTTCTTTCTCATAATCGGAGGCTTTAGGGTCTATTTTACCAACGATCTCCTTGACCTTGGCCTCAACCTCAGCCTTTCTCGACTTGATCTTGTTTCGGTCTGCCACCTGATCCTTCATATCATCGGTAACAGTACCATCAGAATAAAGCATTATGCAGGATTTAGCGAGACCCGTGCTTTGGTCATAGGTTGCCGAAATTCGGTTGCTTATCCAGAAATACTGCGGATAGTCAGCGGCAAAACGGCGGATAAGCCCAAGTGCTTCATCAGTTGTAAATTCAAAATCCGAAATATCTACCTTATTTTCAAACTTAACAGCCGCAGCCTTAAGACGCTCGTAGACAGTTTTTTCGTCGGCCGTCATCTGACTGTACTGGTAATACTTAGTTTCAGACAAGACTGAATGTACAGCGTTGGTGATCTGTGGCTTTGATGATGTTTCGGTCTTAGACGAGGTTTGCGTTTTGGATGAAGTTTGATTTTTAGATGAGGTCTGATTCTTGGATGATGTCGTAGGCTCAGACGATGATGTCGGCTTTGAAGACTCAGTAGGCTCTGATGCCGAGCTATCGGTAGACGAGCTGCTTTCAGTAGATGTGCTGACTGTATCGTCATCGGGATATGCGCCTACATCCTCACTGCTTACCGTTGTGTTTTCATCTGAGGTAACAGTATCCAACGAGACGTCAGCAGTTATATTGGAAATTGCACTGTCAGCTTCACTGCCCGACTCGGCTTCGTCAGGAATCGGCCCACCGCAGGCACATACTGTAAAAAGAATTGCTATCAAAAGAGCTGAAGCAACTATTTTCCTCATTAAAAGCACTCCTTAATTATTATCATTCATATTGTACACCATCAGAAGCTTTTTGTCTACACAAAACAACAAAACTTTATCTTTGCCACGTTATTATAATAAAATCCTCACAGCGTTTCAACTCTGTGAGGATTTAAACGTCTATGAGATTGAATTATTTAACCATGCCTGCGACTTCGGATGCGAAATCGTCAACACGCTTCTCAATGCCCTCGCCCTTCTCAAAACGGACAAAGTCAGCGATCTTAACATTGCCGCCAAGCTCCTTGGCAGTGTTAGCAACATACTTGCCAACTGCAATGTCGTCCATGATGAAGGTCTGCTCTACAAGGGTGTTCTCCTTGTAGTACTTGCCGATCTTACCCTCAACGATCTTAGCGAGAACCTGGTCAGGCTTGCCTGCCATCTTGGGGTCTTCCTTCATCTGAGCAACCATGATAGCCTTTTCCTTCTCGAGAACATCTGCGGGAACAGATGCGGGATCGAGGTAAGAGGGGTTCATAGCGGCGATCTGCATAGCAACATTCTTACCCATGGTAAGGAGTGCATCGGAAGCTTCAAGATCAGTGTCGATCTTAACCATAACGCCGATCTTACCGCCCATGTGAACATAGGTAGCAACAACACCCTCATAACGGGCAAAACGGCGGATCTGCATATTCTCACGGAACTTGAGGAAGATATCCTGCTTCAATTCATCAACGGTCTTTCCGGATTCGTCGTCCTTAGCGGCAAGGAGAGCGTCAACATCAGCGGGGTTAACCTTAGCAACAACCTCTGCAACCTTAGCTGCAAAAGCCTTGAACTCGTCATTGGAAGCAACGAAGTCGGTCTCAGAGTTGATCTCAACAACTGCACTTGCACCGTTAGCGGTTGCAACAGCAACAGTACCCTCAGCAGCGATACGGCTTGCCTTCTTAGCCTGAGAAGCAAGACCCTTTTCTCTGAGGTAATCAACAGCGGCGTCCATATTTCCGTCGCACTCGGTAAGAGCTTTCTTACAATCCATCATTCCGCAACCGGTCTTCTCACGAAGAGCCTGCACGTCTTTAGCTGTGAATGCCATTTTACATTCCTCCAAATTATTTTTTTCAAAAATGCCGGTAAAAGACCTGCTCTCACCGGCACAAAAATTACTGAAAATTACTCAGCGGTCTCTTCTGCGACAGCTTCCTCGGTTGCCTCTGCAGCCTCGGGAGCTACCTGCTCACCCTGTCTGCCCTCAATAACAGCGGCAGCGATGGTAGAAGCAATAAGCTTTACTGCACGGATAGCGTCATCGTTACCGGGGATAACTGCGTCGATCTCATCAGGATCGCAGTTGGTGTCAACGATAGCAATGATCGGAATACCGAGCTTCTTAGCTTCCTGAACTGCGATTCTCTCCTTACGGGGGTCAACAATGAAGAGAGCGCCGGGGATCTTCTGCATATCCTTGATACCGCCGAGGAACTTCTCAAGCTTCTCGATCTCAAGCTCAAGGCCGATAACTTCCTTCTTAGGAAGCAGATCAAAGGTGCCGTCCTCCTTCATCTTGTTAAGCTGATCAAGACGGGCAATTCTGGTACGGATGGTGCGGAAGTTGGTAAGCATACCGCCGAGCCAACGTGCGTTGACATAAGGCATGGAGCAGTTGATAGCCTCTTCCTTAACGGAATCCTGAGCCTGCTTCTTGGTGCCTACGAAAAGGATGTCCTTACCCTCTGCAGCAATGTCACGAGCAAAAAGGTATGCCTCGTTGAGCTTCTTAACGGTCTTCTGCAGGTCGATAATGTAGATACCGTTACGCTCGGTGAAAATGTACTCAGCCATTTTCGGGTTCCAGCGGCGGGTCTGATGTCCGAAATGAACACCGGCCTCGAGCAGCTGTTTCATTGATACTACTGCCATAATTTTTCCTCCTTCGGTTATACCGCCGCGTTTGTATAATTGACGGCTTTTCCTGACTTTCAGGACACCGTTTCGTCACATTACAAACGCGTGTGAATTTTTCACTCAGAGCTTGGCATACTCCGAGCCGAAGTATTATAGCACAAGTGTTTTAAAATTGCAATAGTTTTTTTGAAGTTTAGGAAATTATTTTAAAACAAATATATGCCGTGTTCCCTCATGGCTTTCGTCGAGCGTTTGGGCATTGGGGAAGGTGACCTCAGCCTCAATTTCCTTTGGGATGATAACGGTGTAGGTGTATTTGCCGTCCTTATATTCCCATTCGGCCTCTACTCTGCCGAAATCGGTATCATAGTGTCCGTAAGCCTCGGTTATGCGGTGCTTGGGATCAAAATAAGGCTTAAGCTCCATTCGTTTAAAGCCGGGTGCATCGGGTCGCAGTCCTAAAACGTACTCATACATCCACTCAACACATGAGCCGAGCGAATAATGGTTAAAGGAGTTCATACCCTCTTTGGAAATACCTCCCTCTTTTGTATAGCTGTTCCAACGCTCCCAAATAGTCGTAGCGCCGTTGACGACCGAATATCCCCAGCCGGGATATTCACGGTTAGTGATGAGCTTGTAGGCAAGATCGCTGAGTCCTAACTCACATAGCGTAGGCAAAAGATATTTCACACCAAGGAAGCCTGTGGTTAAAAAGCCGTTTGACTCCTTGAACTTTCGAGTAATCTGCGGTTTAGCCTCATCGGCGGAAATCACACCAAAGCTGTAGGCCAAAATATAGGCACTTTGCGTATCGCTGAAAATTCTGCCGTCGGGCGTGATATATTTTTCTCTGAACGCCGCTTTCACGTCGCGGTAAAGCTCGTCGTATTTCTCGGCTTCGGTATCGCCTGTTATGCGGCACATTTCGGCGGTGAGTTTGGCTCCGTAAGCAAAATATAGGTTGGTAACAACGCCCTTGTCGGTCACCTCACCGACGCTCAACCAATCGCCATAGCCGTGTAACCCGTCTCTGAGGTATCCTTCCGAATCGGAAATATAATATTCCAACAATCGTTTAGCGTTAGGCAGGTTGTCACGGATGATTTTTTCATCACCGTACATTCTGTAGTGGGTCATCGGGATGACCATTATGGCCTCACTCCAGCCCGCAGGAGCATCGTAGCCCGTATAAGCATTGAAGCCCACGGGCGGCACGGGTGCGACAGCGGGCACAGCACCGTTACCAAGCTGTGCATCACGTATATCGGCCAGATGCTTTTCGTAAAAGAGGCGGCAATCCATATTGTACATTGCGCTCTGACAAAAGATTTGCGAGTCCCCCACCCAGCCCAAGCGTTCGTCACGCTGAGGGCAGTCGGTCGGCAGGTTGATGAAATTGTCTCGCTGGCTCCACAGTGCATTCTGATAGACCTTGTTTACAACCTCGTCGGAACAGCCGAAATCACCCGTCGGCTTTAGATCCGAATACATGGATTCACCCGTAAGATTGCTTATTTCAGCATCGCCCTCGACCGTGATCTCTAAAAATCTGAAGCCGTGATAGGTGAACAACGGACGGAAATGATATTCTCCCCTATCCCCCAAAACAAGGGTATCGGTTGCCTCAGCCTTGCGCAAATTAGCACGGTAGACCTTGTCACCGTCCATCATTTCTCCGTAGCGGAAGGTCACCACGGTATCGGGAGAGCCTTTGACGTCACAGCTCACAACACCTGCAAAATTTTGTTTAAAATCATAGACCTTTACCCCGTCCTTCTCCGAAATAAGCGTAGCAGGCAAACGGTGCTTGACTACAGTGAGCGGAATCGAGGATTTCTGCAAAAGAATATTCCTTGAGAACTTGAAAACTCTTTTCTCGGCTATTTCCCATTTTGAATCGTCATATTCGGGCGAGGAAAAATCCCCAAGGTCAAAATTCATATCAATATACTCGCCCATGTAGTTGTCGCTTCGGCGGATCGCACCGACCGATGCTTTCCAGCTTTCATCGGTGTTGATATCCTCTTTTGTGCCGTCCAAATATTCTATCCTTACGACTGCCATAAGTTCAATGCGGTCGCTGTAGCCGTTGCGTTTAAAGGCATAGGTCGAGCCTAAATGTCCTACCGCCCAGCCATCGCCAAGCACGATACCAACAGCATTTTTGTCTTGCACACGGTCGGTAATATCATACTCTATAAAGGGCAACTTTTTGCGGTAATCGACCCACCCCGGTGAGAGGTAGTCGTCGGCCACCGCCTTGCCGTTTAAATATGCCTTGAAAACACCCAAGGCCGCCACATTTAAGGTGGCCTTTTTGATAGGCTTTGCCACCTCAAAGGTTTTGCGGAAATAGGGTGACGGATTGCCGTATTTGTCGTCGGCGGTCTTGCATTCTCCTGTTTTATAGGTTATCCATTCAGCTTTAAAAATCATAACTTTACTATCCTTTATATATTTCTGTCAATCTTGCGGCTTTCTCAAGTACACTTTGCTTTAAAGATTCAGGCGATAACACCTTTATATCACCGCCGAACTGCATAAGCCAGCCTACAAGGCCGTCACTTATCAAGGCTTCGGTGGTGAAGCGGAAGGTCTCCTCACCGTCAAAATGTCGGATGAATATTCCGTCGGTAAATTTGTCGGTTATCTGGTCCAAAAGACCGACCTTGCACTCAAGGTCGATACGGCACTTTTCACCGCCGAACATATTAAACACCTTGCGCGAATAATCAGCGGTGTCAAACCTTTGGCTATACTCCGACACCTTGGAAAAATGACGGCATCTTTCTTTAGTGAGGGTTATATCGGCGATACGGTCAACCCTTAAATGGGTCAGATTATCATACTTTTGATTGTTTCCGATGAGATAATAATGGTCAGCCTCCCACAAAAGTGCGTAAGGGTTGATAACCATATCCTTCATGCTTGCTGAAAGCGAAGTCCCCTCAAGCTTATTTTTTACATACTTTATTTTTATTCGCAGTTGTTTGATTATGGCCTGATTCAACAATTCAATGGTCTTGTAAATATGTTGATTGTTGCTTTTAGAACGATTTTCAATACATATTCGGTTTTTAAGCTCTGTCGCCTGATACTCACTGACCAAGCCCTGCAATTTTTGCACCAACTGTTCGCTTTTCTTTTTGGGCACAAAGCCTGCCGACTGCACCGCATCGATAAGCAGGCTGACCTCGGGCAGCTCAAACCCTCCCGAAGCAAAATAGAAGCCTCTTTTCGGAGTGCCTGTTTTTATAACCTTGAAGCCTGCTTCACACAACGCCTCAACGTCCCTGTAAATGGACTTTCGCTCAGCCTCTATACCGTGCTTTAAGAGTTCCTTTAAAATATCGGCCGAAGATATGGGATGCTCTTTATCACTTTTGGTCTTCAGTATTTCAAGCACCTTGAGTAAACGAAGTCTTATATTATCGGTCTTCATGCTGACCCTCCGTATTTAAAATGTTATAAAACTCCTCCCGTGTAAACAAGGAATTCAATGCCGTAAGCAGTTGGTTGGTCGACATGCCCGACGGCAAGTGCAAACGGTAGGTCAGTTGTTTTCTTTTAAGCTTTGCATCAGCACCGCCCGAGAGTCCCGTTTGATAGAGATCGGCATGTGTAAGCTTATCCTCTGACACTGTTACAGCCTTTGAGTCAACATTGACACCTGCCCGTTTCAATGCCTCAACAATAATATGTTCGGATAAGCCCTCGACCCCAAGCAGGCCCTGCGCCGAGGCTTGGGTCTTGCGTTTTTCCTTACCCTTGATCTCGGGCACAAAAACATTGGTTATATATTTCGGGTCGATAACACTTGTTAAATGTCCCCTTATAACAAAGCCTGCCGAGTCGCTATCGGTGAGAACTATGATGCCTCTTTTTTCGGCAATGCGCCGTATCATATCAGTCTTTTCTCGGTTTTTGAATATTCCAAAGCCATCGGTCGTGATTATCTCTGCATCAAGGATATTCTTCAGTTTTATCTTGTCATATTTGCCCTCGACGATGACGGCCTCTTTAAGGTGTATCATCAGCGTTTCTCCTGTGCAATGACCGTCAGCTCGACCAGAGTCTTTTCCAAAACCGTACGGCCGTCTGCTCTCGAGCCCTTCAGCATTTCATCACAGTGCGAAAGGCATTTTAACGACTCGGTTATCTGTTGTTCAGAGAATTTTCGCATGTTTCGCTCGGCATCATTAAGTCTGAAAGCAAGATTTCCGTATCCGAAATCCTTTGCCACCGTATCGGTCTTGAAGCCTCCCGACCTTGCGGCAAAGCACCTGTATATATCGATATAGGCCGACGAAAGAAAGGTCAGAATATATGCTGGGTCGGTATTCATATAGAAAAGGTCGTCAAGTAATTCGCAGGCCCCTTTAAGGTCGCCTCGCAGTACAGCCTTGGACACATTGTAAACACTGGCCTCGACCGACCGTGAGCACACCTTGTCTACCGTTTCCTTTGAAACGGTTCCCTCCTCGCCTACATATAGGCAGAGCTTCTCCAGTTCATTTATAAGCGTGCCCAGATCATCCGAACAGGTCTCTATCATATAACGTGCCGTTGTAGCATCCATACGGCATTTTCTTCTTGCTGCACCCGATTGCAGCATCTTCATTATTTCGCCCTCGGTTTTTCGTCCGAGATAGCAGACCTCACCGCCCGCCTCACGCACAGCCTTCATAAGCTTGGAGAATTTGTCAAGCGGCTTCTTTTGGTTTATCTCGACCGTTTCAAACCACAGCACAAAAACAGTGGTGGCAGGCATATCGGCAAGCAAGCTCATCAGCTTGTCAGCCTCGGATGAAGCGACCTTATCAAACGGATAGTCACAAAGCGTCACTATCCTGCGTGGGCTCATCATCGGGAAGCTTTGCACGGCATCGTAAACCTGCTGAACAGCAGTCTTTGAATCAAAACGGCTGATGTTGAACTCGACAAATCCGTCAACGCAGGACGATACCATCTTTTCAACATAATTTCTGATAAGATAATGCTCTTCGCCGAAAAACATGTAGCACGGAGCAAAATTGCCCGATTTGATCTGTAGCTTCAGTTCGTTTTCAGTAAGGTATTGCATTTTAGCTGTATCCTTCATAAACGGTCACTCCCTTGTTTGGCTTTAGCTTTACCGATATTGTTCTGCCTGCAGTTGTCAAAACAGTCTTGCAATTCTCTATATCGATCTCGGTTTCAGAGGAAACTATCAAAAGCTCTGTGTTAATGTCATACGGCAACGCTCTTGAGGTAATTATGAAATCAGCACTTTTATTTCCCACATGCTCGGCCTTGTAACGTGAACTGCTTACAAAAAACCTCTTTTCACAGCAGGTCACCTCATAAACACAACCGTTGTCGCATTTCAAGGCTTTTATTTTAATATTTCCATCGTTCGCCTGGTACTCACTTCCATCGGTTGCAACCTCAACACCGCCCGAAAACACGGTGCTGTTTCCGAAATTGTCGGGAATAACGGTGGTTTTCGGGGCTATTTCCTGGAGAATATCCTCATATCCTCCGAAGCAAGTCTCGGCGTCAGACGGAATAAGCAGCATTTCGACCTCGCTGACACTGCGGAGAACAAGATGGTTTCTTAGCGTATAGCGGTCGGTCAAGTCATTCCCACAGCCTATCACAACACATTTTTCACCGTAGGTTATCACGGTGCACAGCCCATTGCCTGTTTCCAATACCGCCACCTCGATAACATCGCTTGAGGCAAAGCTGTCAGCCCAAAGACACACCAACAGCAACACCGTCACCAAAAGTGCCGCTAAACGTTTGCCGCCCGTTCTGTTTAGCAACACCCATACCGCCGCCATAGACAATGACAGCCCCACCCATAAAATCGCCGAATTGTCACCAAACGGTATGTAGGAAAACGGTATATCGGCCAGCACAGTGACAACGACACAAATATAGCTTGCCAAAAGCTCGGCTATCCAGAACGGAACTGCCGCAATATACTCAACATACGGTATGTAATACATCACAAGCGCCACTACCGTGACCGCCATGGCATAAACGGCCGCCGAGCATATAAGACTGCTGGCCAAGGGCGCTACCACCGAAATATATCCAAAGGTGACGATCTGAAGCGGCAGGGTAAACACCGTTGCACCTATCGAAACAACAAAAATGCGCACCGCCGCAGAAATTATTTTGTTAAACAGATTAAATCGAGTCTTCGCCAATCGGTTAGCCAATGTAGACCCATAGGGTGCACTCACCATAACTCCTGCCGAGGCACTGCACGATAGCTGAAAGCCAAGATTTACTACATAAAGCGGATTAAACAAAAGCATGACCGAAACGGCCACTCCCAACGAATTTAGGCTGTCGGTCTTTTTGAGCAGACAATCGGCAAGCAGAGTCAGTCCACACATAACCCCCGCCCTTACAGCCGACGGTGTAACGCCTGCCAGCATAACGGTTATGACCAACGGAACAAACGCAAAGGCGGCAGCCTTACGTCGGCTCATAAACAGTCCTAACATTGTTGTCACCATCGTGCAAAAAGCACCGATGTGCATACCCGAAACGGCCGTAACATGTGACACACCGCAGGCCTTGAAATCGGCATAAAGCTCATCGCTCATTCCACTGATATCGCCAAGCAACAGACCCTTGAGCAAAGCCGCCTTGTCACCCTTCACGTGACTGTCTATTCCCGCTCGGATGCTTTTACGAAGATCAATGCAGTATGTATACAGCGTATCCTTGTGTCCGGTTATCTCAATCGACTTTACGGCAGTGCTCACATACACCCTATCAGGCCACAGATACTTGCGCACACTGTCTTCCTGCAGCTTAAAGGTAATCTCAGCCGAAAGTATATCACCTGCCTCGGCCTCATAAGCAGACTTGTCAGAATCAATGTTAAGTATAAGCGTCACAGGGCCTTGTAAGCCTTTGTCAAACTCATTTGTACCGTCGGTTTCCACCATAAGCCTTACATAGCCATCACGGTACTCAGGCTCCTCAACAACCAGACAGCTTACCGTCTCGGTCCTGCCGATCAAGGACTCAGCATGCTCGATATTGAACGTATTATAAAAATTCAAAAGCAAGCAAAACACGGCACCTGCAAGCAGTGCCAAGCTCGGCTTGAAGCCGATACCTTTACGGCGAGCCAAAACGGTGCATACTCCTGACGCTACACACAATAATAAACCCAGTACAAATATTGCATTAATCCCAAATAGATAAAACAATGCCGATGCGGTAATAAAAAGTGCCGCCAAGGACAGCGCCGTTCTGTTCATGCCCGCATCCCCTTATGCAATAATTATTAAACACTGACCGTTTAGGTGACCAACTGTAATATCAGCTTGATCCCAATGTTTGGTTTTAGTGACAGCGAAAACAGTTTTTACATTCTATAATCATTATTATAGTCCTAAAAATAGGACTTGTCAAGGTAATGCGATATTCTCACGGCGGTCAAGCATTCTTGACAAAACGAGTAATGATTGGTAAAATAAATAAAAAGGAGGTCAAAATTATGGAATCGCTTAAAAAGGTGCATTGGGATATGCTGCTCACCTCGGTCATTTGTATCCTGCTCGGCGGAGTGCTGATCTTCTTTCCCAAAGCCGTTAATGAAATGATCGCCTATGTGTTGGCGGCGGCAATGTTTGTTTTTGCCGTTATCGAGCTGTACAACTATTTCAAAAAGGACGTCAAAGCAAATTTTTACCGCAACGATCTGGTGTTTGCTGTGGTGGCCTTGGTCATCGGTATAATCATACTTGCCAAACGGGATGCCGTCATAAGCCTGATACCCGTAATATTGGGTGCGCTGATAATCGTCAGCGGTGTCAAAAAGCTGCAAAACGGTCTTGATCTTATACGTCTTAAAATGGACGGCTGGAGATCCTTGCTGATATTGGCTGCTATCAACATCATCTTTGGAATTGTAATGGTAGTTTGCTCTGTTCAAACCGCTAATGTCATTACCGTGCTTATCGGTGTAGGCCTTGTTTTCAGCGGTATCACCGACCTGTTTTCTCAGCTTTGGGTTTCTAAAAATGCTAAAAAGCTTGACAAGTCAAACCAAGTGTCCTCCGATCTCGTTGAGATAGACGATACCGATAAATGATTTCTGGCTATATCGGCAAAACCGCTCAAGTAATAACCTTGAGCGGTTTTGTTTTTAGATAATTTGTAATCAGTCATTCATCCTTCGTTAAACGTTTGATGTCTGCAAAATGCTTGAGATTGGCAAATATCCTGTCTCGGTCGAAACACACCCCACGTTTTTCAAGAACATTCTTGGCGGCAAGGCTTACGACAGGCAAAAGCTCAGCCGAGGAGAACACATACGCATTCCATGCACGTCCCGAAAACTCGTCCGCCCAGTCATTGAGGTCAGCGACCTCCGATAGCTCAACCAAACGTCCGTCATGTGTGGCCACACGGACATCGGTGTAATTTTTTGCAGTAGAGGGCTTGGGCACAGAGTAAAATATGTCAAACAGATCGATCTTTGACTTATCCAACCCAACTTCGTCACATATTCTCCAGGCCTCATCCCTGACTTCCTTACGAAAACCGCCGCTCAGCATGGCCGATCTCACCGTTTCGTAGGCCTCATTCAGTCTGAGCTCGCTATCAGAGGACAAACAGGCCATATTAATTACCAATGCCTTTTTGGGTAGGCTTCGTGTCTTGATCTTTCGGACAACATCCGAAATCGTCTTGCTTGAATCGTTGTGTATCGGCATGTTGAAGGCAGGTACTCTGAGATCGGGGTCGCCGCTTTCGTCGTATATCTTATAAATATCATCGTCACAGTAATACAGAAAATCGCAAGGATGCTGTAGCTTGCCGTTGGTTTTTAATCCGCTTACAATATCATACACAAGAGCATCGGCCGCCAACACCTTTTGATGCTGATAAATATATCTGGTCAGCATTTGTTTACCGAATATCATTTCCTCTACCGTTGATACACCCGATATAGGTACGGTCAAATGCTTTGCGACCACCGTTTCACCACAGAACTGCTCTTCAACATCGACTATCTTTATCTTATAAAGGAAACGGTCGATATGATATGTAAGCGACAGACCAGTGATATAACTGTCTCGGCGCAAATAATCCAATGAATCGGCATCGAACTGACCGTTTATCATCTCGGTAAGGTAGCGCTTTTGGACACGCTTGCCGTTGATGTTATGAACTGTATCGATAGTAGCACCGACTATCATTCGTCCGATATCGTCAAAGAACTCATCAACATCAACCTTCTCGGGATAATCAACACACGACACAAAAAACTCCTTGAAGGATGGAGTATTCACAATAACGTATGCCAAAATCTCATGCGGCTGAGCCGAAGAAAATATCTCAAAGGAGCTCTTCAATGCCTGAAACTCGTCGGTGTTACCGTACATTCTTTCCGAAAGGTGGGAAAAGAAGCAATGACCGACGTCATGCAATATTGCGGCAAGTCGCAGCTTATCATGGTCGCTCTGCTGTACTGTGCGTTCATCACCACGACCCTCAGGATGATAGCCGTCGTTTATACTGTCGACCATTTTGGTCACCAAGGCCGTGACCCCCAGAGTATGCTCAAAACGGGAATGGTGTGCCGACGGATAGGTCAGTACCGCCAGACCTAATTGATTAATGTTGCGCAGCCTTTGTATCAGCGGAGAGTCAAGTATCTGTAATTCCCACGGATAAAACTTCATGGTGCCCCATACAGGGTCATGGATGACCTTTATCTCACGGTAATCTGCCGATTCATAGCCTGCAAGCATCTGAGAAACAAACCGATCGGCTCTTATGGCGAAATCAGCATAAGCAACAGCCTCAGGCGATCCGCTTTTCGCCGCCTTAGGGTATCTGACCATGCTATCCCTTCCTTTCAAGCTTACTGCTTACAGTTTATAATATTTTTAAGAAAATTGCAATACCGCATATTGACAAATCGAAGTTTTGTGATATAATAACCTCAAATTGAACAGAAAAGGGTGCTGGAAATTGATCCGGCTGAGATTGGACGTGTTTCGTCCTGACCGT
Organism: uncultured Eubacteriales bacterium; assembly: GCA_964424555.1. Taxonomy (GTDB): domain Bacteria; phylum Bacillota; class Clostridia; order Oscillospirales; family Acutalibacteraceae; genus UMGS172. The sequence continues at coordinate 20,854 of CAYRIX010000003.1, read as the reverse complement.
TGTACCTGATGCGGGTAATGCCGACGTAGGAATTTTTTCTCGGAAGTTAGAATTTTAGGCTCATCAGGAAAATCTGATGAGCCTTTTATTTTTCCTTTTCTGTGAAATTGAAGTAACGGTGCGGCACCGTATGTCGCTGAAAGAAAAGGAGTAAAAAATGAAGAAAACCATCCAAAGAATGTGTGTCACAGCCGTGCTGTTGGCACTCGCCACGGTTTTGAGCATCTTAAGACCGTTCATCTTACCGTTTGGCGGCTCGATCACCCTGCTCTCAATGCTTCCCGTCGTCATGATACCCTTGATGTACGGTACACGCTGGGGTATGGTATCGGCCTTTATCTATTCACTCATTCAGTTGGGACTTGACCTCGGCTCGGTTCTCAGTTGGGGGCTTACCCCTTATGCCCTCATCGGCACTATTGTACTCGACTACATACTCGCATTTTCCTTGCTCGGTCTTGCAGGGGTGTTCAAAACAAAGGGTATTGTCGGTATTGCAGGCGGTGTCGTTATGGTTCTGGTGCTGAGATTTTTGATGCACTTTATTTCGGGTGTAATTATATTCGGAACTATAACAAGCGCCGATGCTTGGGTATACTCGCTGAGCTACAACGCTTCCTATATGGTGCCCGAATTCATCACCACTACCGTTGCGGCAATTATTCTTTTCAAGGTCCCTGCAGTAAAACGGCTTGTTGACAGAGTCTAATATTACTTAATAAAGCACAAGCAAACCGCCGCATTGTATGATGCGGCGGTTTCTGACTGCAAGGGTTATTATTCTGCTTTTGTGAGCTGTATTGCGCCGTTGATGACAGTGATATTAAGCTTATCATATGCGCCGATACCAAGCAGCTCACGTAACTCTGACGGCAGAACTATCCTGCCGACCGAATCAATTGTTCTGACCGACTTATATTGAATATCCATATTAATTTTCCTTTCTGTTTTTAGCATGCACACCTCTTGTTATCCGACCCGATCGCTGTCGCATAAACAAAAAAGTGCGCAGTCTTATGACCACGCACCGAAAAACGCATGGCTCATTGTCGCCAAACAAAAATCCAAACAATACCCAAAAAGTGTATGCTAAGATTGAGCATCTGCGTTTTTACCAAAAGTAAAAACACATACACAATTTGGATTTAAAAAAGATTTTTGTTTGGCATGATTATATTACCATATATTTTCACGAATTGCAATAGCTAAGATTATCGAATTGTGAAGAATTATCACTAATTTGCAATTTTTTATTTATTTTCACAAACCACTCTCCTCACAACGACAACCTCGCATGTCCTAAGGTTGACGGAGATTGTTCTTTAAACGCCTTGAAATCATTAAGCAACGATGCCCTGACCACCGCCGAGTCACCGTATCTATCTCTAATTTTATCCATGCTACGCTCCAGAATATCCTGCTTTATCAGTTTCACACGGTCGTCAAAAAAGGAAAGCTGGTATTCAGGACTGTAATCCCTTAAATTTATCGCCCTTACCCCTACCGAGCGCAAGGGATATTCAAACCCGTAGTTGCGTTTAAGCAGTTTTATCCCTTCATCGGCCAGCCGTTTTGCAGTCTGTATGGGGGTATCAACCCCCGTCATAAACTCACGCACCTGCAATCGGTTATCCCTTATATGCACCGCTATGGAATGTGCCTCCATATCCTCACGGCGAAGCTCCCGTGCCACCTCTTCCGAAAGTCGTAAGAATACTCGGTACACCTCATCAAATGTGGTGAGGTCCTTAGGACAGGTCACCGACCGACCTGCGCTTTGCGGACGGTATTTGAAATCGGTCTTTAATACCGCAGAATTTTCCTCTCCGTTGGCAAAACGATATAAAAGCTCTCCGTTTTTACCAAGCCGTAGCCTAACGGCCTCGAAATCGGCCGTAGCAAGATCACCTATGGTGAACACCGCCAAGGAGTGTAGCTTGCGTTCGGTCGCAGGCCCCACACCCAAAAGACGGCTGACCTCCAAGGGCCATACAATCTCCCGAAAACGGTCATAAGGAATAACGCTTGTGGCATTCGGCTTTCTAAGGTCAGACCCCAGCTTTGCAAATATCTTATTGAAGCTTACTCCGACCGATGCCGTCAGCCCCTGCTCCTCGGATATTTCACGGCGGATACGATCGGCTATTTCGGTTCCGTTACCGAAAAGCCGTCGACTACCTGTGACGTCAAGCCAACATTCATCTATTCCAAACGGCTCTACAAGGTCGGTATAGCGTTCGTATATTTTCCTTACCTGTTGCGAAAAATAGGTGTATCGCTTGAAGTCGGGCGGCACAACTACGAGCGAGGGACATTTAAGCTGTGCCTGCCATATTGCCTCACCGGTTGACACACCGTAGGACTTGGCCAACTCGTTTTTGGCAAGAATTATGCCGTGCCGTTCTTCCCGACTTCCGCCGACCGCCACCGCTTTTCCTTTAAGTGACGGATCGTCACGGCATGCGACCGTAGCATAAAAATTGTTAAGATCACAATGCAAAATTTCCCGAACCAAGCCTTTTTCACCTGCCCTTTTATCAAAAACCGTCAGCGTTCATCGAACATCCGTTCTGTATTATAACGCAAATTTTCTCAAAAGTAAAGAACATTTGTTCGGAATTTTTTGTAAAAATTTCAGCCGATATGCCGTTTCGTGTTAAACAGGCACATCGGCTGTTGATTTTCAGCATCGGCTGCTGTGACAGGTAAGATAAACAATCTGTCGCTCGTCGGCCAGCTTTTTCAAAAGCTCCATGGCATTTTTCAAGCGTCGGTCATCGAGATTAACAAATGGGTCGTCCAGAATAAGCATCGGACGTTCATTTTCGTACAAAGCATCCGCCAAGGACAAACGCATTGCAATATCTATCATATCCCTTATGCCCTGACTGAAATACTCCTTATCTCTCGCCGAACCCTTTTGGCTAAGCTTTATATCAAGGTCGGTATCAATAAGACTGTCGCCCGACTGCTCACCTGATATGATATTGGAATATTTTTTAAAGCCCTCGGTCATCCTGTCAAGATATCTCATAGAAAGACCTTCCTTGGCCTTTTGAAGCAGCAGAAGTGTTGTGTTGATAATGTTGAACTTATACTGCATTTCGTCACGTTCTTCACGAAGGCTTTCGATCTGCTCCTCAAGCTCCGAGAGTCCCTCTGCCTGTGCCGAAAGTCGGCTGACAAAAGCATTTAGTCTGGATATTTCCTGTTCCGTCGAGGACAGACTGATTGACAGTCGCTTTTCCTCAGCCAACAGCTCGTCCTTGTCGGCCGAGGCATTTTCATCAACAGACTCGGTCGGAATGGGTATCTCCGAAAGCTTTTTCTTAAACTCAACCAAGCGGCCGTCGACCGTCTCAAGCTCTCTCAAATCGTTTCTGACAGTGGCCAATCGTTCACGGTACATACCCTGCAGACCAACACCGTAATCCTTAAAGAACGCCTCCAAAACAGCGTTACACTCTGTAATCCTCTGCTTACGTGACTCAAGCCTTCTTTCCTGCTCGGACACTACGTTCTGCAGGCGTTCAAGATCTCTTAAGCTTTGCGAGATAACCTCCAGGGCATCGCCAAGATTTTCAGACGGCATATACCGGTGTGTAAATTCACCGACCGTTTGCTGTGCCGAACTGATATCCTTGAAAAGCTCGTCATACTTACTTTGCAAGGCAACGGGATCTTCGGCATTAGAACGTCCTGTTGCCGATATCATGCCTTTAAGATAAACAAATCCCGCAATACCGAAGGTTACCAATCCCAGCGCCAATAAAACGATACCGACACCAAGCGCCCACACCATGGACACGCCGCCCGCAACAGCCAATACTGCCGCCGCCAACAATAACGGCTTGACCGATCTTGTCTCTGAGCTTGGTTGAGCCGAGACAGCCGAAATACGTGCCTCAAGGCCCTCAAGAGCAACCTTCTGCTTTACCGTTTGCTCAAGCAGAGCTTTACAGTCTGCCGTTTCCTGCTTTGACGGTATCTGTCCATTGAAAAACACTTCAAGCCGTGTGAGCTCATCACGGTCAGCCGTGTCGGACGACAAGACCTCTAAAGCGGCCGCTGTTTCGTCCTTGAGCCTGACGGTCTGTTCTGCCTCGGTCAGCAAATCCTCGGCAGGGCAACCGTTTGGATATCTTTTAAGAATCCCGTTTTTCTTTGCAACTAACCCCTCGATTTCACCAATCAGTTCATTACGCCTTTTTGCCTGCTCAGCCCGTGCGGCCGAGTCTGATGCGGCTGTTATTTGCTCGCGGATCTTCTTTAATGCCTCGATTATTCTCTGACGCTCTGCGGAGAGAACGGCAAGCTCTTTTGACACCGCTTCGAGATTCTGACTGGCCGCAACCGCATCGTTTCTCATCGCTTCAAGCTGTTCTATCGCTGCTGTCTTTTCACTTATTGCTCCACGTGCACCGTTAGCGACACTGTACTCTTTAGCTCGCTTGTCCAACGCCTTTTTTGCATTATCGAAGTTGCTTATATCATCGCTGTTCTCCACCAGACCTGTAAGCTTGGCACGAATGCTGTTGTTCATAGCGGTGCCCATATCGGTCTGAGGTACATATACACTGCGTTCAAAGCTTTCTGAATCTATGCCAAACAGCTTTAATCCGATATTTTCGGAATAATCCCTGCTTAAAGAGTTAGTGTCAAGATCATACAGCTTAAAGGTGTCATCCTTTTCTTTTGCGGCAAAAAAGCGTTCGATACGGTACTGCTTTCGGCCAACCTCAAAATCAAGCGAGCCGCCAAAGGCACCGCCCTGCCACGGGGTATACTTTTTTCGCTCATTTTCACTCAAATTGCGTTTTGTGGATTGCAGAAGGCCGTAAAACATAGCTTTTATGAATACTGCCAACGTGGATTTTCCAAAACCGTTATCCTCTTTTATAACGGTCAGCCCTTTTTCAAAATTAACATCAAAATCGGACAAGGTGCCAAAATTTTCAACATGACATTTAATAAGCCTCATCACAGCACCTCCTGTCCGCTGAGCGCTGCCAATCCGCACGCAATAACACTGTCAGCAACCTCCTGCGACAGCCCTGCCTCAAGTACAGTACGTATAAATTCGCCTTTAAGCGAAACATCATTTATATAATCCTCGGCACGCAGTTCGATTCGGGTATCGTCCTTGACCTTGGCAAACCAAAAGCGTTCTCCCAGGTGCTTTTTAAAGTACTCAATATCCTTACGTGCATCGGCAGGTATGTTGCCCTTAAGCACCACCTTGACCATTGCATTATGCGGCACGCTCTCGGTCGTACGGTCGATGGCGGCTACCATCTCAGAGGCATCAAAAAGTCCCGAAATATCACAGTCCAACTCGACGATGTCACGTTGAGAGCTCTTGATAAATTCGTACGTAAAGCTTCCGTTATCATCAATATCGATAACGACAAACCCCTTGTCACCGCATTCGTCAAAGCCTCTGCCCTCTAAACAGCCGCAGTGACACCATATGCCGTTTTTACCCAATGTACCGCTCTGGTATTTATGAATATGTCCCAAAGCAAGGTAGCGTATCGGCTTGTCGGCCAATTCGTTTCGATTAACCGACTCCTTACCGTAGGAGGTAGATAACTCGCCGTGCATGGTAACTATATTGAAGCACTGGGGCTCCAAGCTCAGACCGCCGTAAATATGACGACAGTTTTCCTCGGTCAATTCAACACCCGTGATGCAAACGTTTTGATACCTAAATCCAACCCACGAATCCTTAAAAAGCTTAAGATTTTCGGGCAACTCAGCCTGTAGCAACGCCTTGCCTGCATCATGGTTTCCGCAAAGGTATAAAAAATCGGTGCCTTTGGCCGACGCTATCTTGCCCAACACAACGTCCCTTGTTGTGGGCAGCATTCGGTCAGTGTCAAACAGGTCGCCTGCAATTATGACGGCTGTAACACCGTTTTCCACTGCATAGTCCACCATACGGCAAAAAGCCATGACTATTTCCTTTTTTCGTTCACGTGATTTAGCTGTCGGGAGATTAGACTCTATCTTAGAATCCAAATGAATATCGCCGCAATGTATTATCTTCATATGTAAACCCTTTGAAATTATTTCTTTTTGTAATCAAGCCGCTTCTCGCAGATATCACTAAAGCAACACCTTTCGCAAAAAGCCTTTCTGGCTGTGCATACCGCCCTGCCGTGAAGCACCGCACGGTGACAAAAGCCGTTTGACTTTTCCGGCGGCAGTATCTCTCTCATCTCTTTTTCGACCTTTAACGGGTCAGTAGTCTTAACAAATCCCATGCGATTGCACAAGCGAATGAAATGTGTATCGGTAACAACCGCAGGCTTATTGTAGATGTCACCCACCACCAGATTAGCCGTTTTTCGTCCGACACCGGGTAGCGTTATTAACTCCTCTATCGTATCGGGCACTCGGCCTTCGTACTGTTCGCACAGCATAACACCTATCCCCTTTAAATCGGCCGCCTTGGTCTTGTATAATCCGCAGGTCTTGATAAGTTCCTCTATTTCGCTCACATCAGCCTCTGCCATGCTCTCGGCATCGGGAAACCTTTCAAAAAGTGCGGGAGTTACCATATTGACTCTGGCATCGGTGCACTGTGCCGAAAGACGTGTAGCAATCAGCAACTGAAACGCATCCCCTTGGGTATAGTCCAAAGAGCACACAGCGCCCGTATATTCTTGTTCAAATATCTCGGCCGCCTTAGCACCCAAAAGTTTTTTATCCTTTTTATTCATTCTTATCCTTCTCCTGAGGCTTCCAGGAAATAGCAAAGCTCTTGCCCCAATCACTTGTGTCAAGCGAGCCTTTTTCCTGCTTGATGGTGACCTTGTAAAGATATGTGCACGATTTGAACGCATCCTTTCCCACCTCAGTCAATGTTGCAGGCAGGGTCATGGTGCGTAATTTTAAGCAGGATTCAAACGCACACTCTCCGATTTTTGTCAGACCGTCACCAAGGTCGATCTTTGAAAGTGACATACACTGCGAGAAGGCTCCTGCTCCCACAGCTTTAAGCGTATCGGGGAATGTCAGCTTATCAAAGGCCGTGCATTGAGAAAAAGCGTAGTCACCCACAGTCTGAAGTGTATCGGGCATCTTTGGTGAAGCAAGCGCCTCGCAACCGTAAAACGCTCGGTTCCCGATTACTGTAACTGTAGAAGGTATCTCGACCTCAGTAAGCCTCTTACAGCCCTCGAACATGCTGTCGGGCATAGCTATCAACTTGGACGGAAGCTTGACCGAGATAAGATTTTCACAATTTATAAGACATCCTCCAAGATCGGTAGCCGATTCAGGGAATATGACCTCGGTCAGCTTGCTTTCAGCGAACGCACTGGCGCCGATAGTTACAAGCACGTCATTTAATACGACGGTTTCAAGGTTACGGCACAGTGCAAAAGCCTCTTCCCCAATCACCTTGAGTCCGTTTCCTGCAGTGAATTTATTTATTGATGAGCATTCCTCAAAGCAACCCTTCCCCAACTCTGTGACACTGTCGGGCAGAGTTATCTCACTTAATCCCGTACAGCCCATAAAGGCACATTCACCGATTTTGACCAATGTGTCGGGCAATGCTACAGATGTCAAAGCAGGACACTCGTAAAAAGCATATTTATCTATCGTTGTTGTGCCTGAGCTCAATTCAACACTTTCAAGACTTAAGCATTGATAAAACGCATTGTCAGGCACCACATTCAGAGTAGACGGCAGTGAAACCATCTTTAATCCCGTACAAAAGCTGAATGCACCTGTGCCCACCGTAGTGACACCCTCGGGCAATTCTATCACCGAAAGGCCTGTGCAATGGCTGAACACTTCGGCCTGTATTTCGACAACACTGTCGGGGATCTCAATAGCCGTAATGCCCGAACGATTTTTGAAAAGACCCTCGCAGAGCACCGTTACCGGTTCACCCTTAAGCTTTGACGGGACGGTCACCTTTCCGCCCGAGCCCACATACTCCAGCAATTCAACCCTGTCGTCGAAAACCCTATACCGAAAGCCGTCGCTCTCATATACGGTACCGCCATTATTGGAACAGCCTACACATGATATCGCTATCATAAGTAATACAAACACGGCAAGCATTGTTTTATTCAAAAAGGTTTTCATATAAAAGCCTCCGTTAATAGGTTTGGTAGCTTAATAATAATTCTGTGACTATTATAACAGATACTCCTTGAGTTTTGTAGTGAATTTATGAATTTTTGAAATATTTTTAGCAAAAGCAAAGCCCTCGGGATACCCGAGGGCTTCAAAATTTTATTGAGCACCTGTCCAATTAAGCTCGTGCAAGCCGTCATCCTTCTGATACAGATGCATCCAATCAAGAACAAGCTTATTGGATCTCACCCACTCATCAGGATTTTGAGTAATGGGATTGCCGGGGGCATCCGCAAAGGCAAGAGCCATACTGTAAATGAAGTACATACTGTGGTTAAAGCATTCCATATCCTCGAAGGTGGTAGTAGTATCATACGAGAAGAACAGATCTCCGTCGCAGGTGAATGCCATCTTAGTATTATCCCAAAGGAAGCCGTAGGTGTGGAAGTCATCACCGAGAACCACACCCTCATCAACGCTGGTGTACTGCTTAAGCTTACCGTACTCGGCACCATCAAGAGATGTATGCTCAAGACCGTACTCTGCAACGCCGTATGTTGTAGGCCATGAGTGGCAGTTTGCAGCATAGTAGCTGGAGTTGCCAAAGCACTCAACAATGTCAATTTCAGGCGAAAGTATCTTGGTCTCGCTAGGGTCAAAGGTTGCAGTGCCGTCATTAGAGCAAGCCCACCATGCTATCCAGAAGCTATCACCCTGAGGGATTATCGAACTCATTTCGGCGTAGCCGTATTTATAGCTCATGGTTCTGTCGGTTTTTATCATGCCGCCGTAATAGGTGGTGTCGTCCTCACGGGCACATATGTAGAACTTACCGTCCGAAACAAATACATCGTTGGGATTGCCGGAACGTATAGAAGTTTTTCCGTTCTGTCCCGTGGCTCTGCCCTCGGGGTCTATAACCTGACGCCACTTTGTGGTGTCAAGTGTCTCACCGTCAAAATCGTCACCCCATGTCCAATAGAAATTAGTCGACTTGTCGTAAGAATTCATTGCCGTCTCATAAGAACCTATGACCGAGTTAGAATCCTTGATATCACCTGTGAGCATCTTGGCAAATTCAGAAACGCCCATTGCGGTAGCATGTGCACTGCCGCCGTTGATATATACCTTCTTGCCCTTGACGGTTATCTTAAACTGGTCGTAATCGGCAACAGCCTCAACTCCCTCACGGGTGGTATTGCCAACGATAATCTCGTACTCAGCAGGGTCTACCTTGGTGTCATGCACAATAGACATCATATAACCTGTTTTTGCGTAAACGGTTTCTACGATTTCTTCCATCTCGACCTCGGTAAGGTAAGAGGAGTTATAGTGAGGTCTGACAAAATCAAACCTACCAACATCAACACCGTTAACCGTAATGGTCTCGAAGCTACCCTCGGTAGCCTTGGCATAAGCAATGCCACCCTTTACGCCCTCGGCCTTTACATAGTTGGTGACAAAATACTTGACGGCAGAATCCATTGCGGCATCGCTTTCACCGTAGATAACTATTTTTTTGCCGATAGTACAAATGGCAAAATCATCATATCTTCCGCCCGAAGTTTTTACAAGATAGTCTTTAGCCTGAGCCACCTCGGGACGGTTTACATCACCGAGAAGTATTTCATAGGTATCGGTTCCGTCATTAGCGGTATCCAAGGTATTGCGTACACTAACGCCCAAAATTTCCTTCATCTGCTTAAAGAGGTATTGCGCACAGGAGTTGACCGCTTCATCGCCCTCAGGTCTGACAATGCGATACACCGACTCACCTTCAGCGCTAAGGTAATTTACGTCAGCTGTAGAAAGCACGGCATCGGTGACGCCTGCATTGTCACCGCTGTTGGTATCATTGTCGTCACCGTCACCCGAACAGCCAACAAACATACCGAGTGCTAAAGCTAAAACAAGCAATGTTGCAAATAATCTCTTCATGATGTTTTCTCCTTAAACTTGATGATTATTTTAGATCGGGCAGTGTGTTTGTGCACTGACCATCATCGTACTGATAAAGCTGTATCCAATCAACAACAAATTGATTTGAGAACTGCCACTCATCGGGATTCTCGGTCAGAACAGCACCAAGCGGATTTTCTGCATTGCCGACGCTGAGCGCAAGTCTTATCCAGACATTGTGGTTAAACGACTCTATATCCTGCTCTGTGGTGGTAATATCGTAGCTGAAATATGCCTCACCGTCGCAGGTAAAGGTAACCAACTCGGAACTCCACATCATACCGTAGGTGTGGAAAGTGTCACCAAGCACTGCACCCTCGTCGGGGATTCTGTATTTCTTATCATTGCCGTACAGCTTGCCGTCAAGCGAGGTGTGGCTCCAGCCGTTTATGGTATCATAGCCGTTTCTGGGCCAAGAGTGGAGGTTGGCTGCAAAGTTACTTGAATCACCAAAGCACTCCATAATATCAAACTCAGGGTCACCCATCAAGGGCTTTGAGGGATCAAGCACACTGGGCTCATTCTGGTAATCTGCCTGACAGTATAAAGCACTCCAGAAGCCGACGCCCTGAGGTATCTTGGCACTCATTTCAATATATCCGTACTTAAATGTGCCGTAGGTCTGGATAAGACCGCCATAGTAGTACTGGTCGTCCTCACGGGCGGTCATGTGGAACTTGCCGTCCTTGACATAGACATCGTTAGGGTCATGAGAACGTATCCAATGCTTACCGCCGATACCTGTACCCTTCCAGTTGGGACTTCCGGGATGTCCGAGTATCCATGTTTCGGTATCAAGTGCATCGCCATCGAAATCGTCACCCCATACTCGGTACAGGTTGGTAGCCTTGTCATATGCGCTGATCGATGTCGCATAAGAACCGCTCTTAGAGGCGGCATCGGTGATATCGCCGCTCAAAAGCTTGGCAAACTCCGAAACACCCATAGCGGTAGCATGTGCACTGCCGCCGTTTATGTATACCTTAGTGCCCTTAACGGTGATCTTGTATTGATCATAATCGGTAACCGTCTCTACTCCGTCCGAAGAAGCATTTCCGACGATTATCTGATAATCCGACAGTTCGGTTTCGGTGTCATGCTTTATCTCCATCATAAAGCCTGTCTTTTTATATACGGTGTCTATGATCTCCTGCATCTCCAACTGAGCAAGATACGAAGCATTGTAATGCGGCTTGACAAAATCGAAAGCACCGATATTAACACCGTTTACGGTTATGTTCTCGAAATTGCCCTCGGCAGCGTGGGCGTAGGCGATACCGCCCTTTACACCCTCGGCCTTAATGTAATTTTCAACAAAGTACTTGATGGCCTGCTCCAAGTTCTCGGTTGTGTAAGCATATAAAACTATCTTTTTGCCGATAGTGCAGATGACGTAATCGTCATAGCGTCCTCCTGTGGCACCCTCAAGATACTGTCTGGCCTTAGCAACCTCGGGACGGTTGACATTGCCCAGCAATATCTCATAAGCATCCGCACCGTCCTCATCATCAAAAAGCATCTGTGCAGTAATGCCTAACTTAGACTTCATCTGCTGGAAGAGATATTTTGACGGTTCTACAACCGACTGGTCGTTTTCGGGACGGACAATTCGGTAGACCGACTCATTGTTTTCATCCAAAAATTTTACATCCTCTGTTGAAACGATTCCGTCAGTATTTGCGGTATCGCTGCTGTCACTTGTGGTTTCGTCACTACCGCAGCCTGCCATAAGGCCGAGTGCGAGCATAAGCACCAAAGCAAACGAAATAAACTTCTTCATACACAAACCTCCGATAGTTATTCATGTTACAATTATACCAAATTTTTTCGAGAATTCAATACAAATATTTTGAATTTGCCCATATTTAGCTTACAATCGAACAAATACAGTCGAAACCACAAAAAATCACTCAAAGACAATGCTTTGAGTGATTGAAATATCATTTTATATATCGCAGAAGTGATTGCAATTTTATTTTACATCTTCAAGACCTTTATCTGTTTCAAGACCTTTTTGTTAAATTCACATAGTCCGTCGTTCTTTTGATATACATTTATCCAATCCACAACGAATTTGTTAGTATTTACCCAATCGTCAGGATTATCGGTAATTCCGGGTTCGGGATTGGCGGCGCTTCCGACATTCATTGCAATACGCAACCACACATTGTGATTATTTGTCTCAATATCCTGACCGTTAGTTGTGGTATCATAGGTGAAAAACGGGTCGGCATCGCATGTAAATGTAACCTTTTCGTTATCCCACATCATACCGTAGGTGTGAAAATCATAGCCTAAGGGCACACCGCTGTCAACACTGCGATAGCGTTTTTCGTTTCCGTATGTGTTATCAAGTGAAATATGCTCCCAACCAAAATCATAACCGCCGTTACGGGGCCACGAATGGATATTGGCCTGATAATGCTCTGAGTTGCCGAAGCACTCCATAACATCATATTCAGGGTCGGACTATTCGATATACCGACTCACCGTTGGCGTCTAAATAGTTTACATCTTCAACCGATATTACACTTGCGGTAACACTGCTGCTATTTGACTCTGTATTCTGTGCTGTTTTGTTATTACCTGAGCATCCTGTAATTACGCCAAAAAAGAATATCAATCCAACCAAGATAGCCAATATCTTCTTCAAGTCCAACCCTCCCGATAAAACATTGTTTTTATTTATTATATCAAATCTTTTATAGCAGTTCAACAAAAAACATCTCCCGATACCATTTCGGGAGATGTTGTCTTAAAGAATTACTTAAAGAACAGGGGCAACGGCTCAAGAAATACGATGTCATCACGCTTTGCGGCATCGCCCTCGGCCAAAATAGCACAGCAATCCGAAACATTGCCGCCTGCGACAGTAACCAGCTTTTTCATAGCTTCAAGTGACTCACCTGTGCTGACAACGTCATCAATGATAAGCACACGCTTGCCCTTCATTAGGTTGACCTCATCACTTCCAAGATACAGATGCTGCTCATGCTGAGTAGTTATCGAAGTGACAGCGACCGAAATAGGGTCACGCATATAGACCTTGAGTCCCTTGCGTGCCACGACATAAGGCTTTCCTGACTGACGTGAAAGCTCATATGCCAACGGGATGCTCTTGGCTTCGGGAGTCACGATTACATCAAATTCACTCACCCTTTTAAGCAATTCTTCACAAGCAGCAACCGTCAACTCAACGTCGCCGAAAATAATGAAACCTGCAATATCAAGATGCTCGTTTACTGCACAAAGCGGCAGTTTACGGGTAAGTCCTGCGATTTTCATTTCATAATATCTATCCATTTTTGTCATCTCCAAAAATAAAACTTATTTAGACGAAAGGCGAAATCAACCCGGAGGCCACTCGAGCGAGCGTTTAGCCAGCATATGGAAATGCAAGTGTCCAACCGTCTGGCCACCGTCCTCACCGCAATTGTTGACGATGCGGTAGCCGTTTTCGAGACCCTCCTGCTTGGAAATTGCGGCAACAGCCTCAAATATCTTGGCGATGATACCGCTGTTCTCGGGAGTGATCTCGTCGGCACATTTAATGTGCTTTTTGGGGATAATTACCGCATGGAACGGAGCCTGCGGTGCAATATCGGCAAAGGCATAGACATCGTCATTCTCAAATATCTTGGTCGACGGTATCTCACCTGCTGCTATTTTACAAAAAAGACAGTCCATAATGTACTCTCCTTATTTAGTGTTACAGAATTACTTCAGCATACCCTTAACAATCTCTGCCGCCGACTTCAAGGCATCAGCCGCTTTGGAGGAGTCCTTAGCACCTGCCATGGCGAAATCGGGACGTCCGCCACCTTTACCGCCTGCGACAGCAGCAACAGCCGATACCAGCTTACCCGACATAACACCTGCAGCCTGAGCATCCTTGCCGGCAGTTGCGGCAAAGGTTACGTTTTCACCGTTGATATCAGCAAAAACAGCAACGGACGAAGGCACCTTGTCACGGATCTTATCGGCCATACTGCGCAGCGTATCACTGCCGACTCCGTCAAAGCACTCGGTGATAAGCTTGATGCTGCCAACCTCTACGGCATCGGCGATAAGCTCGTCAACTCTGAAGCCTGCAAGCTTGGAGTTCAGACGCTCGATCTCCTTAGCGCCCGCCTTAAGCTCTGCACTAAGCTGTTCGCACTTTGCAGTCAGCTCTGCAGGGTTATTAAGCTTCAAAGCAGCGGCAGCGGCATTGATATCATTATCCAACTTGCCCAAAAGCTCGTAAACTCCTCGGCCTGTCACACCCTCGATTCGACGGACACCCGAAGCGACCGAAGACTCGGAAACTATCTTGAAAAGACCCAACTTAGCGGTGTTCGAAATATGAGTACCGCCGCAAAGCTCAACCGAGAATTCGGGCACATTGACAACACGGACAACATCGCCGTACTTTTCACCGAACAGAGCCATTGCACCCATGGCCTTTGCCTCATCAATAGGCATTTCTTTATTTTCAACATCAATAGCCGCAAATATCGCATCATTGACAAGAGCCTCAACTGCCCTTATCTCATCAGAGGTCAAAGCCGAGAAATGCGTAAAGTCAAAACGCACTGCCGATTCGTTGACTAACTGACCTGCCTGCTCAACATGTGTACCGAGCACCTTTCGTAATGCTGCCTGCAAAAGGTGAGCCGCAGTATGATTGCGGCGGATAGCGGTTCTGCGTTCAACATCAACCGTTACATTTACCTTATCACCAACCGAAACCTTGCCGTCAACAGTGCAGTGGTGCATAAAAATTCCGCTTGCATTCTTTTTGACATCCTCAACAGCGGCTGTTCCTATAACACCCATGTCGCCGACCTGTCCACCACTCTCGGCATACAGAACTGTTCTGTCAAGAACTATGATTGCATCGGTATCCTCAGCCGACTCGACCTGTTCGCCATCGACAACGATGCTGAGTACGGTTGCCTCGCAGATATCATCGGTATAGCCCAAAAACTCGGTTGCGGCAATACCGTCGAAGCTGATTTCTCCGCTCTTCCAAGACTCACCGTCAGCAGCCTTGCGAGCATCTCTTGCTCTCTGCTTCTGCTCGGTCATCAAACGGTGGAACTCGTCCTCGTCAACCGTCCAGCCCTTTTCCTCTAAGATATCCTTTGTTAAATCGATCGGGAAACCGTAGGTATCATTAAGCTTAAAGGCGTCAGCACCCGAAAGCACCATTGTATCTCCTGAAGTGGTGATATCCTCAAGCATTTTAAGACCAAGATCAATGGTCTTGCCGAAGTTTTCTTCCTCGACTGAGATGATCTTCTTAATATAGTCGCTCTTTTCGAGAACCTCGGGGTATGCGCCCTTGTTCTCGCCAATAACCTTATCACAAATGTCGCAAAGGAACATTCTGTCGATTCCCAAAAGCTTTCCGTGGCGTGCGGCACGGCGAAGCAGACGGCGAAGAACATATCCTCTGCCCTCATTCGACGGCAAAACACCGTCACAAATCATAAATGTTGCGCCACGTACATGGTCGGTAACGACACGGATAGAAACGTCCTTCTTGGCATCCTTGCCATACTCAACGCCTGCAATACGGCAGACCTCATTAAGAATATTTCGGACAGTATCGACCTCGAAAAGGTTATCGACACCCTGCAACACACAAGCCAAACGCTCAAGACCCATACCTGTATCAATATTCTTCTGCTTGAGCTCGGTGTAGTTGCCGTTACCGTCGTTATTGAACTGCGAGAAGACGTTGTTCCATATTTCCATATAGCGGTCGCAATCACAGCCGGGCTTACAATCTGGGCTTCCGCAACCGTACTTAATACCACGGTCAAAATAGATCTCGGAACAAGGACCGCATGGACCCGAACCGTGCTCCCAGAAGTTGTCCTCTTTGCCAAGACGGACGATGTGAGCAGGGTTTACACCGATCTTGTTTGCCCAAATATCATATGCCTCATCATCGTTCTCATAAATACTCGGCCAAAGCAATTCCTCAGGAATCTCGAGAGTCTTAGTCAAGAACTCCCATGCCCACTCGATTGCCTCGTTTTTGAAATAATCGCCGAATGAGAAGTTACCAAGCATCTCAAAATATGTGCCGTGGCGTGCAGTATGACCAACACGCTCAAGGTCAGGTGTACGGATACACTTCTGGCAGGTGGTTACACGGTTTCTTGGAGGTGTGACCTCACCCGTGAAGAACTTTTTCATAGGAGCCATACCTGAGTTTATCAAAAGCAAAGACTTATCATTGTCAGGAACAAGCGAAAAGCTACCCAAACGCAGATGTCCTTTGCTCTCAAAAAAAGAGAGGTATTTTTCTCTTAATGTATTAAGTGACATCCATTCCATTATTATTTCTCCAATCGGTCGCATATGCGACATATAAATTTCCAATTTATTATTATACTAATGTTGTTGCCTTTTGTCAATCAAAAAGGTATAAAAAGAACCGCCGTTCTGAAAACAGAACGGCGGTGTGCAATTTAAGTGGAATTACTTGGAGAATACCTTTTTGCCTGTGATAAGAAGAGCACCGGCTGAAAGGATGACCATAGCTATAACAAGAATCGGGCTGATAGTAGAATCACCGGTCGGAGGAGCTGTGTAGCCCTTGAGAGTGATCTTAATATCATCGAAGTACATGTCATTGCCGGCGGTGGTTGAAATACCGACATACTGTGAAGCAGCGGTAAATTCAAACTTAACTTCGTTCCACTCGCCTTCCTTGAGCTCGGAAACGTTAACAATAACGTCACCTACAGTACCAAAGTTGATACCGGTGAAGGATTCACCCAGATCAAGGAGAGAGATGGTACCTGTTGCATCACCGATTGCGGTGGGCTTTACATAGAAGGTGAGAACGTAATCATCACCAACATTAAGAGCAAGGTCAGCGCTTCTCATCATAGTGAAGTTCTTGACGCCAGCGGTAGCACCGTTACGGAAGAGAGAGGTCTCGCCGCTCTTGACATTGGACTTGTCATATCCTGTAGTTGTGCTGGTGTAGAAGCTGTAAGCACCGTGTACACCAAGCTGCTTAACGGTTGCAGGGAATTCCTCAAAGCTCTCAGTGAATTCACCGAGCTGCCACTTAGCATAAACGAAGAGGGTCTCCTCGCCGAAGGTGGTTGCGGTAAGAGGAGTAGTGAGCTCCTTATCAGTGTACCAACCGAGGAACTTGTATCCCGAACGTACAGGATCGGGGAGTTCCATCTTTGTACCGGGATCGCCTGAGAAGACTTCCATATCTTTACCACCGTTGGTGTCAAAGATAACAGCAGAGCCGTATACATTCATCTCATTGTAGCTGCAAATAACCACAACATCATCGATGTAGATCTTACAGTCGTTAGAGCATCCGATAGAGATGTAGTTACACTTGGTAGGATCGCCCTCGGGATTCAAAATTGCGGTAAAGGTGTAGCTGCCTTCGAGCCACTTATCCTCAGCCTTACCGTAATTCATACGGCCGGTCTGCTCCTGACGTGAGCCCCACAAATGACCTAAATTAGAGAGAACAGAACCGATTGCGCCGGAGCCCTTAGCCTCTACGACCTTGTACTTGAACTTGATGGTATAATCCATACCTGCGATGGCCTGATATCTCTTGTCACCGGATGCAAGCTGTGCACCAGCAATCGAAGAGGTGTTGGACTGGTTGTCACCGGAAGTGAAGTCGTAGTACAATGCGTGGTTGCCGTCGTCAAACTCGACAAGCGAGATACGGTCGGTAACGGAACTGCCCGTGCCACGTCCGTCATCCTTAAACCACTTAGAAGGATAATCCTCGAAGTCGATAATCTCACCGGTAGACTCCCACTTTGCAAACAAAGTGCAGCTCTTTGAGGGTGCCTTGTTGGGATCAACCATTTCCTTAAAGGTTCTGTCGGTAAACCAACCAATGAACTTCTGACTGGTTGCCTCAGGCACCTCGGTCGGGAAGTTGGGGATAGGCTCGCCGGGCTTTGCTACGAGGATAGGCTGGTTAGCATCGAATTCATCAACATTGCTGCGGAAATCGAACTGTACAAATCCGTCCTTAACAGTCCAAGTTGCATAAGCATCAGTTACAAAGTCGGGAACAAGAGTAGTCTCGGTAAGATCATGAGAAATTACATTGCCCTCAGCGTCGGTAGTGTCATACTTCCAACCTGCAAAGTCAAATCCATACTTAGTGGGCTCAGGAAGAGTACCTACGGGCTTCATTGCGGGTCTAATGATTGCCTGAACTTCTTCACCGCCGACAGAATCGAAACGGATCATGCCCATCTCAGATACCTCAGCATGTGTGCTGACAACTACATCATCGAAAAGGACGGTGGTAGCGGTCTCAAGACCTGTGTCAACATTGAACTCAGGAACATTAGTAGAGTTGTAGACAAAAATACCAAAGCTTGTATAACTATTAATATCAAAGAGGTCAGTACCGAATGTGTAGGTAACATCGATCCAATCGGTGTTATCTTCATTCTCGAAGGTAGCAAGCTCGAAAGCCTTCTGTACCTTATTGTTTACGGGATCAACATATGCAATACCAACAGAGGTCGGGGTCTCACTATGGATAACCTTATACTTAAAGCTGACGGTGTAAAGTCCGTAGTTGATGGACTCGAACTGCTTGGTGCCGTCGTTTACTGTGAAGTAGAAGGTCTTGCCTCTGCTTGCAAAATGCTTTATAGCAAAGGCTTTGTTGCCATCCTCTTCCTCTACGATCTCACCACGGGAAACGTAACCGTTACCGCTGGTGGGAGTGTAGTTGTTGGCAGACTCAACGCTCCACTTGAACTCTTCACCCTCAACATCCTCAAAATCCATGGTGACATCATCGGTAGAAACAGGAAGAGCCTTGGGTCCGATGCACAAATCGTCAACGTATATTACACCGTCGTTATTCTCACCGCCGTACACAGTAAACACTAAATATGGATACGTAACAAAGTCATTTGTGGGGGTAAAGTCATAGGTAACCTCTACCCATTCATCGGAATTCTTAACTACAGTATCGAGCTTAACAACGGATGTTTTGCCACCGTTGCCTCCTACGCCTGCCTCATTTGAGGTGTACAGCGTGAAGCCGCGCACGGTCTCATCGGTAATACCCGAAGCCTTATATTTGAAAGAAATTGTGTATTCCTGACCTTTGATAAGGGTATAGCCCGCTTTTGCACCGTATGCACCGTTAAGACCAAAGTTGGGTCTTTTTTTGTTATACACAGTAGAAATCACGGTGTTATCGGCATCGTCGGGATCAGCAACGAGATCCCAAGTCGTAAGATCCTCGGAGTCGAAATTTCCGTTAGGGTCGTAGATTTCATTCATGCCGTCCTCGAAATCATACTCGATCTTGGAGTACTTGGCATAAAGAGTTGTGACGGTAGCAGGAACATTGTCATATCTGATAGTCAAGGTCTCGTCATACCAGCCGAGGTAATATGCACCTCTTGCACGGAGATGAGCATCGCCTGCAGTAGCAACCTGCTTTTCAACAGTTCCGTCAAGCTGGACATATGTGTACTCTTTCTCTACGATTTTGGTAATGACAATATCGTCCATGTAAAGAATGGCACCGTTTGTAGCAGAAGAACCATAATATGCTGTGAAGTACAGATATGTATGCTCTTTATCAATATTTTCTTTATTATTGTTAACAATAAAGGTTGCGGTTTTCCACTCGCCTACATTTGCAGTTGAGAGCTTGGTGCTCTGAATGGCTGTTTTATTACCATTTTGGCTAATACCCTCGGCCTTAGATACGTATGCACCAATGCCAACTGTAGAGTCTGTGGGAGCGGCGGTTAAATAGTATCTGAAGCTAATCTCGTACTGGGTATATACAGTCTCTTCGCCAACCTGCTCAGAAAGAAGCTCCATTCCCTTGCCCGAGCCTGCATAGGTCTCAAAACAGATACCGGGGCGGCTGTTGGAAAGTGTATATCTAATTACTTTGTTAGCGGAATCTGTAGGGTCTGCAACGATCGGTAAACCTGCACCCATTTCGTTGGGGTCATAGTAACCGTTGCCACCATCAAAATTATAAATTGTGGAGGAGAATTTAGCATAAAGCTTCTTAGCATCTCCTGCTACCTTGACCTCGTTTTCGAATTCAAGGGAGTCATACCAACCCTCAAAAGTGACTCCTGCGATACCGGAATCAGGCTCAGGAAGGGCAGCGCCGACTTCGAGTGATTCAGTGGTCTCTACGCCGTTAACGTTGAGCGTATAGCTGTCAGTAGCGGCACTTGTTGTACCAACCAATGAAACTACACAAACAGACATCAGTAAAGCGAGGACGCAGATGAAACTCAAAACCTTTTTCATTGCACGTGTCTTCATTGTCTTACCTCTTTCTACATTGATTGCACCTATTTTAACGGAATCTGCACGACGCAGATGCCGAAAAAAACGTACATTTAAGGCTGTTTCAACCTTAAAATTTATACCTACAAAAGACACCGACAGACCTCAAAAAGCCCACTTTTTAATAAAAAAGCGTTCCTCTTGCGGTCAAAATACGGCACTTTTGCTGATACCTTAGAACTATAATACCAAACAATTAACAAATTTTCAATATATTTTTTAGATTTTTTATAAAATTCTTGAAAATATATGTGAAATTTTCATGTTTTGCTTAACTTTATGATTACCGTTTGAAAAAATACTATTTTTATGAAAAATAGCACTTTTTCAAACCGAATCCAAAGACACTCGGTGGCAGCCACCGATATATTCGGCGGCTGCCTTGAGTTCATTTAATTGTCAGCTACGATCAGTTGTAAGCAAGACGGTCAGCGTCGACCTTTGCCTTTACGATCTCGTTAGC
>CAYRIX010000002.1:0-111271 GCA_964424555.1 uncultured Eubacteriales bacterium | reverse complement strand
ATCGACCATACAGCTGTCCTCATCCATAACGATAAGACCGCCGGAGCCCATCATAGAACCGATCTCGATAAGGTTATCGTAGTCGATCGGGGTGTCGATAAGGTGAGCAGGGATACATCCGCCGGAAGGACCGCCGGTCTGTGCTGCCTTGAACTTCTTGCCGTTGGGGATGCCGCCGCCGATCTCCTCGATGATCTGACGCAAGGTTGTACCCATGGGGACCTCAACAAGTCCGGTGTTCTTGATCTTACCGCCGAGAGCGAAGACCTTTGTACCCTTGGAACGTTCGGTACCCATAGATGCGAACCAATCAGCACCCTTTAAGATGATCTGAGGAATGTTGGCATAGGTCTCAACGTTATTAAGAACGGTGGGCTTGCCGAAAAGACCCTTTGCTGCAGGGAACGGAGGACGGGGACGGGGCTCGCCACGCTTACCCTCGATAGAGGTCATAAGAGCAGTTTCCTCACCGCAAACGAATGCGCCTGCGCCCAAACGGATGTCCATATCAAAGTCAAAGCCGGTGCCGAAGATGTCCTTACCGAGAAGACCGTACTCACGAGCCTGCTTGATAGCGATCTGCAGACGGTTAACTGCGATAGGATACTCTGCACGGACATAAACGAAGCCTTGGTTTGCGCCGATTGCATAACCTGCAATAGCCATAGCCTCGATCAAAGCATGGGGGTCACCCTCGAGAACCGAACGGTCCATAAATGCACCGGGGTCACCTTCGTCGGCGTTACATGCAACATACTTCTGGTCTGCATCGGGAACGAGGTTGCGAGCCAATTCCCACTTCTTACCGGTGGGGAAGCCGCCGCCGCCACGACCGCGAAGGCCTGAAGCCAATATTTCCTTAATAACATCATCAGGAGTCATCTCGGTCAAAACCTTACCAAGAGCCTGATAACCGTCCATAGCAATGTACTCATCGATGTTCTCGGGGTTGATAACACCGCAGTTACGAAGAGCAACACGCTTCTGCGAACGGTAGAAAGCGGTGTCGTTCAAAGAAACGTTCTCGATGGTCTCCTCTGCGTCACCGGTATCGGTGTAAACGAGGCGCTCAACGGGACGGCCTTTGAGAAGATGCTCGGAGACGATCTCCTCAACATCCTTCTCCTCAACACGGCTGTAGAAAGTGCCGTCGGGATAAACGATGACGACAGGACCGAGAGCACAAAGACCGAAACAACCGGTCTGTACAATCTTTACTTCCTCGGAAAGACCGTTAAGCTTGATCTGCTCGTCGAATTCCTTCTGAATTGCAACGCTTCCCGAAGAGGTACATCCTGTACCGCCACAAATAAGAACTTGTGCACGAATCATAATTATACCTCCTAAAACTTATGCCTTAATAATATAGTCAGCGATGACCTTGCCGCCCTTGAGATGCTTCTCAACGACCTCGGCTGCCTTTTCGGGGGTCATCTTAACATAGGTAACCTTGTCCTTGCCGTCTTCATAAACCTCGACAACGGGCTCATACTGGCAAATGCCGATGCATCCGGTCTGAGTAACCGAAACCTTATCGGAAAGGTCTGCCTTAGAGATCTCCTCAACAAAGGTGTTGAGAACGGGACGAGCGCCTGCTGCGATACCGCAGGTAGCCATACCGACTACAACACGGATTCCCTGAGAGCCTTCACGGATAACGACCTTGTCCTTCATCTTGTCTCTGATTGCTGCGAGTTCTGCCAATGATTTCATATTATCGTTTCCTTTCTGAAATAATTTACTTATATATTCAGCCGTTGTACTGTTCGTTGAGGTTATCCTTTATCCACATTATAACATCAACGGTGTTCAGCGGCACGTCACCCAGCACTTCACGAAGCTCTCTTGTATCAAGGCTGACCGTTTTGTCGGGCAACTTGTGATTAAAGAGAAAATCAATGTGCGGATTGCACTGTATCAAAGTGACTATGGTGGCGCTGATATCTCCTAACGGAGTCATATCTATGTGGTTTTTATAGAACAGCGCCGTTGTGGCGGTGCCGTGATCGTCAGGGTATTCACTCTCGTGCTTCGAGGTGATATCCACCCGACCACCAGTTTGCTCGGCCGCCAGCTTTAAAAGCGGAATGCCGAGACCCACCTTACGGGTCGTTCTTGTGGTGCAAAACGGATCGGTCACATTGCGGAGGATCTCCGCTGTCATACCGTGGCCGTTATCCGAAATTGCTACCTTGATGGTATCATCGGTCTCATCGATGATTATTTTGGTTAAATTCGCTCCTGCTCTCACCGAATTTTCGGCAATATCGAGGATATTGAGCGATAATTCCTTCACTTCTCACACCTCAAGATCTCAAAAAGTCTTTTTCTCACAAGATCACTGCTATATGGCTCGTCGTCAATCTCAATGGAGGCATCGGCGTCTCTGATGTCCCACAGATAATGTGCGTCTGAAGCTATCAGAAGCCTTTTGTCACGCAGTTCAGAGTATTTTTCCAAATGCTCGTCGATCTTGGCCTTGTCGTGAAACTCGGCACATGAAAATTTCGGAGTCGGTGGAAAATCACCGAGTGTTGCGATGATTCCGTTGGAGGTTCGGTCAACGTGTGCGGGATAGCACACACCGTTGAAGCGTTCGACCACCTTTGGTGCCTCATCGACCGAAATGTCGGTCGCGTTGGACAAAAGGTACTCATCGGTACCGATGATATTGTCTTCGTGGTCCATTATAAACTGGTCACCGAAAATATCGGTACGGTTTTTAATGAGTATCCTGTGTTTTTCGATCTCCTCACCGAAGGCGAGAGCATCGTCAAGCTGTTCAAACAGACACACCACATGGATATCCTCGGCGGTGGTCAGCTCCATTCCCGCAACAGGGATGACGCCATTCAGTTTAGCCGCCTTAAAAAAGGCAGGACAGTTTTTGACGGTGTTGTGGTCGGTCAGTGCCATTATCTGAATGCCGGCCAGTGTGGCCATTCCTGCAATGTTCGCAGGAGTCATATCATTATCGGCACAGGGTGACAAACAGGAGTGAATGTGAAAGTCGTAGGTATAACGGCTCATTTTAAAAATGAGGACAACTCAGAAGCGAGTTCGTAAATAGGCTTGGCCGATGAAACGATATTGACACCCTTGGCTTCGGCTATCGACTTGACATTTTCGTCAAGCTCGACGCCCTCAGCAAGCAGTATACATGCCGTATCGGCAAGCGAAGCAACCGCGACGATATTGGCATTGGACATAATGGTTACCCACACATCATCCGCCTTGGCCCGTCCCATGACCCAGCTTAAAAGGTCACAGCAGTAGGCACCGTGTATCTCACGGTCGCCGTCGGGCAGGGTGATTGCGGCAAGTCCCATTTTTTCGCAAAGCTCATTAACCGTCATTCCTGTTACTCCTTATCCTCTTTTTTATCGTTACAGCCCTTACATCTCAGTTTTGCAGACCTTATAACACAGGCATCTATCTCAGCTTCGCCCTTAACGACATCCTCGGCAAAGGCACGGCAGGTCGGTGCTCCGCACGAACCGCAATCGGTACCCGGCAGTTCCTCACGAAGTCTTTGAATATCGGCCATCATTCTCATTGATTCGCCGATATTGTTGCCAAGTCTTGAGATAGGCTTGTAGGCAGGCACATCACCGAAAAAGCAATCGGTAGGCACATACCGTTCGTCCTCATCCAAAAAGTTCTGTGATACAGGCAGGTAACGACGCAGGGTCTGCAATCTTGCCTTGGCTATAAACGGATTTTCAACCGTCATAACACCGCCGACGCAACCGCCGGTGCAGGCGTTCAGCTCAATAAACTCAAGCTGAGGGATCATACCGTTCTCGATCTGATCCAGCATTTTTATGACGTTCTCAATTCCGTCAGCCGCAAGATATTTGTCGTTGAAAATGGCGGTGGCTTCCCCTCCCGAGGTTGCCCAGCTTATGCCGATAACACCCGAACGGGAGAACGGCATCGGTGTTATCTCACGCTTCATCGAATTGATGAGGCGGAAATAAATATCACTGATGGATACCACCAAGTCAACATTGCTTTTGTAATCTCCAAAGCCGTTTTTAACATAACTTGCTTTGGCGGGACACGGGGATATGAAGCAAACGCCGATATCCTCGCGTTTTAGCTCGGGGTGTTCTTTCATTGCTCTTTCAACAGCCTTTTTGGCGGCTATCTCCATCGGAGGCAGCAGCGGCAACAGATTATCCTTTAAATAAGGGAATCTCAAGGCGATAAGCCGTGCAATTACGGGGCAGGCCGAGCTTATGACAGGCTTTTTAATGCCTTCGGTCTTGAGCAGCAGACGTGTGTACTCCGAAACTATCTCAGCGGCCTGAGAGACCTCATACACCTCGTCAAAGCCCATATCAAGAAGACCTTGCAGGCAATAATCGATATCCTCAAGCTCTTCAAACTGACCGTAAAGCGTGGGTGCAGGCAGAGCAATGCGCCACTTAAACTTCTCCATATCGGAGAACTTGTTACACTCGGCACGCTTTGCCTTGCTTGGACAAACTCTGATACACTCGCCGCAGTCGATACATCTGTCGGGATTTATGACAGCACATCCGTCTTTGACCCTGATAGCCTCGGTCGGACAATGCCTTAAACAGGTCGTGCAGCCGGTGCATTTTGCTCTGTCAAGAGAGACTGAATGTAAATATGTATTCATAGCGTTCCTTTTTCAAGACCTTAGTCTCAGAAATTTACCACCATAGTTATTTTGGTGCCCTTTCCGAGCTGGGTCTCAATATTCATACTGTCGGTGTACCGTTTCATGTTGGGAAGACCCATACCTGCGCCGAAGCCCAAAGACCTTATATTGTCAGGTGCGGTGGAGAAGCCTTCCTTCATGGCAAGGTCGATATTGGGAATACCCGGGCCGTGATCGTCGAGGATGATTTCAACCTTGTCCTCATGGACTATCACCTCGGCAATGCCGCCTCCTGCATGTATCACCATATTGATCTCACCTTCATACATGGCAATAGAAACTCTGCGGATTATTTCGGGGGAGAGGCCTAACTGGCGAAGGTTTTTTTTGACCAAAACCGATGCCTGACCTGCGGAGGTGAAGTTTCCTCCTTGAACCTCAAATCGAAACTTCAACGGCTCACTCATGATGCTGCTCCGTTTCCGTTGAGTCCGTTCATATAAAGCTTACCGCAGGCCTCGTACATACGCTTGGGTGAACACATCATCACAATGCCCATTTCCCGTGCAAGCTCCACCATTTCTTCGGTAGGACGCTTGTTACGGACGAACACTATGCAGACCATGTCCATCATTTCAGCGGTTCTGATGACCTGTGAATTAACAAGACCCGTGAGCAAAACTCCCTGATCCTTGACATAAGCCAAAACGTCGCTCATCATGTCGCTTCCGCAGGCCGAGTATACCTCTCTTTCAAGGTCTTCCTCGCCGCAGATGACCTCTGCCTTAAGCAGTTCTTTGATCACACTGATTTTCATACCTGTATGGTCCTTAATTTAAAGATTAGTCGGCATACTTTGCCAGAATTCCGTCGATATCGGATTTGACCAAACGGCCGTAAACATCCTCATTAACGGTAAGAACGGGAGCAAGACCGCAAGCACCGATACAGCGGCAGGCCTCGAGCGAGAACTTTCCGTCGGCGGTGCATTCGCCGGGAGCGATTCCGAGAACCTCTGTCAGACGGTCGATAAGATCCTGTGCGCCCTTAACATAGCAGGCAGTACCAAGACATACCGAGATGTTGTACTTACCCTTGGGAGAGAGTGCAAACTGTGCATAGAAGGTTGCGATACCGTAGACATCCTCTACAGATACGCCGACACCTTCAGCGATCATGGTCTGAACCTCAAGCGGCAAATAGCCGTAGATTCCCTGTGCGTCCTGCATGATAGACATCAACGAGCCGGGAATATCCTTTTTAGCTTCGATGACAGCCTTCAGCTGGGCTTCCTGCTCGGGTGTACCGTTAAAAGGTATTGAGCTGGCATGTTTCTTCATAAGCTTTTTCCTCCTGAAATTAAAATGCAATTACGGCAAAACGGTCGGTGTCAAAATGGCAGACCAACTCATTTTTGCATAACTTGTTAAAATTATAACAGATGTGAACAGAAAAGTCTACATTTTTATGTCAAATTTTCTTGGAAATTAAGAAATTGTTATTTTTTTAACAATTTAACGGTGTAAAATTCAAAAAATTACGCATATTGCACTAAATTTCCGGAACCAAATCCCTTGAAAACTCCTGTTTTAAAAATTTTTTCATATTTTTTAAAAAAACACTTGCATTTTGAAATGAAGTGTGGTAATATACATCCTGCGCTCGACAAAACACAGGCAGTCGGTGGTCGGGTGCAGTGACGATTGCAAGTCGGTGTTGATTGCGATGAGGGTCCACCCGTTCCCATCCCGAACACGGAAGTTAAGCTCATTTGCGCCGAAAATACTTGGCTGGTGACGGCCCGGGAAAATAGGTAATGCCGACACTGAGTAAAGCCGCCTGATTTCAGGCGGCTTTTTCTTATGTTTTCCTCTTTTCTTTTTATAAAATATGTGTTACAATGTAATGGTTAGGTACAGACACATTCTATAAGAGGCGTTTAAAATGCGTGATAAGTATGATGTATTAATAGTCGGTGCAGGTCTTTCGGGACTTTATGCCGCCTATAATCTCGACAACCGAATAAATGCTCTTGTGGTATCAAAGCGTGACTTGAGGCTGTGCAACAGTAATCTTGCACAGGGTGGTGTTGCCGCAGTGCTTGATACCGTAAACGACAGCTTCCAACTGCATATCGAGGATACCATGATAGCGGGCGGACACGAAAACCGTCCCGAATCGGTCGAGGTGCTGGTAAAGGAAGGTCCTGACGATGTACGCAAGATGATTGAGCTTGGCGCTGAGTTTGATAAGGTCAATGGGTCTATCCATTCCACCTTAGAGGGTGGCCACTGCCGCCGCCGTATAGTTCACCACCGTGACACCACGGGCGAGGAGCTGATGCGTACCATCATCTCCGCTACTTATAAGCTCCCCAATATCGATATTGAGGAAAACACCTCGCTGGCCTTTTTGGATGAGGCCAATAACGGATACCATGCGTCACTGCTTAAGGACGGCAGACTTCATACCGTTGCCGCCTCATATGTGATAATTGCCACGGGTGGCATCGGACGTGTTTATAAGTATACCACCAACTCATCCATTGCAACAGGTGACGGTATAGCTATTGCGGCGTCTCTTGGTGCAAGGATAGAAAACTTAAGCTATATCCAATTTCACCCGACAGGCTTTGCAGGGGACAACTGCCGTGAGCGTTTCTTGATAAGCGAAGCGGTAAGAGGTGAGGGTGCATACCTTGTAAACTGCCACCACGAACGCTTTATGCACCGTTATGACGAGCGTCTGGAGCTTGCTCCACGTGATGTTGTATCCAGAGGCATTATTCTTGAATCAAGAAGAACGGGCAGTGATAAGTTTTATCTCGATATTACCCACCGAAGTCCCGAGTTTATACGTGACCGTTTCCCAATGATACACGAGCGCTGTCTTTCGGAGGGTATTGACATAACCCGAGAACCCATTCCCGTATTCCCCACCCATCATTATCTCATGGGCGGAATAAATGTCGACCTTAATTCAAGAACACGTATCAACCGTCTTTATGCGGTTGGTGAGTGCTCACATACAGGTGTTCACGGCAAAAACCGTCTGGCGTCCAACAGCCTTTTGGAGGCTCTTGTTTTCGGACGCAGAGCGGCCGAGGATATAAACCGTTGTTATAATGATACCTCCGTTTTCGGGAAAGCTCCCGTTCATCCGACCGACGGTGCGCCAATGCCGACAGGAACACGCACTTCCATACGTAACATTATGCAAAAATGCCACTTTGTGCTTCCTAATTTGGAGGCGGCAAGAAAATACCGTCCTGAGGTTGAGGACATTGCGGCAAGGCTTAACAATAAGCGTTTTCAGATAACCAACGACTACCTTGAGGCACGCAGTCTTGCAACGGTAGCCTCGATAGTACTGAAGGAGGTACTTCACAAATGATGCAGTTTTACATTGATGATATTATAAAAAAGGCTCTGCTTGAGGATATCAACTATATTGATATGGCGGCCGACAATCTTTTGCCCGATACTCAGGTCTCGACCGCTAAGTTTTTAGCAAAAGCCGACGGTGTGCTTTGCGGTGTCGATGTTGCGCTGAGAGTGTTCGAGCTGCTGGGCAGTTTCCGTATTGAAAAGTACATGAATGACGGGCAGAAGCTTAAAAAAGGTGATATTATTGCCGAGATAGAGGGCCCAACTAAGCTGCTTTTAAAGGGCGAGCGCACCTCGCTTAACCTTATTCAGCACATGTCGGGTATTGCTACTATGACAAATGAGGCTGTGGAGCTTGTCAAGGGAACTAATGCTACCGTGACCGATACAAGAAAGACCTTACCGGGACTTCGTGCTTTACAAAAGTACGCAGTCACCTGCGGTGGCGGCAAAAACCATCGTTTTAATTTATCAGATGCCGCAATGCTAAAGGATAATCATATCGATGCCTGCGGAAGTATTACCAAAGCCGTTTCTACTTTAAGGGAAAAGATAGGCCACACCGTCAAGATAGAGGTCGAGACCCGTACTTTGGAGGAGGTCTCGGAGGCTCTGTCAACAGGCTGTGAAATAATCATGCTGGACAATATGGACTGTGAGACCATGCGCAAGGCGGTGAAAATGACCAACGGCAAAGCATTGCTTGAAGCATCTGGTAATATAACCGCCGAGACCATTCGCCCCGTTGCCGAAACGGGTGTTGATATCATCTCTATAGGTGCTTTGACACATTCGGTCAAGGCCTTTGATATCTCGCTTAAGATCTCAAAGTGATCTCATCGGCGCAACTCTGCCGTACTTTTGGCTGTGCGTGATATCTCGGCCACCGTTTGAGGATGGCTTGGCTGTCCCACGGTACACGGTATTACGGTATCTTGGCCGAATTCGGTAAGCTTTGATTTGTTGTTGGATGTTTTCTTCATTATTCGCACCTCAAGAACAGTATTCGCAGTATTTGTGCGAAAATGTAAAGGAGCTATAAAATGAAACGAAAAGCGTGTATGATAATTGCACTGTTGGTTGTTGTAATAACCGCAGTCAACATAGCGTATGTTGTAAAGGATGAGTTTTTTTATTCTTTGGAGGATCTGCCAACGGGCGAATGTATCCGTCAAAGAGAGATCAATCAGGACATCTTTTTCAGCACAGGCTATTATCTGCAGGTTTTTGAGGTCGTGCCCGACGGAGAAGTCTCAGGTTCTCATCAAAATGCTATCCGTGTTGCCGTTAAAAACGATGTGATAGGTGTAGACCGTACGATATATTGGCAGATCGGCACCTCTGAAAGCCTTGTATATTGGCCTGAAAATCAGGGCACTGTGGTTTATATAAACGGAGTACCCGTTGACTATGTAAATGGCTCGTACGACTGCCGTGATTATGACAATTTCACCTATGTCCCGTCGGACGAGAGCAGCGGAAAGAATAAATTTTGATAATACGTGCAAACTATGCTTCAAGCATGGTTTAACATAAAACTAATTTTAAGGAGACTGTCAAATGAAAAAGATCATTTGCAAGCGTGAGTACGATACCGATGTCGCAACTCTCGTAAAAAAGTATTCGGTAGGAGAGTTTGGTGACCCCAAGGGTTACGAGGAATCGCTTTATCAGATGCCTGACGGCAAGCTGTTCCTTTATGTGAACGGCGGCGAGGAATCAGCCTACGCCAAGGAGAACATTAAGAGCATCTCTAAGGAAAAGGCCGAGGCTTGGCTTAAAGAACACGAATAATTAACAAAAAGACCGCCGTACATTAGTGCTGTACGGCGGTCTTACTATATATTATTATAAATTGATTTTAGATTTTATTGCCTATTGTTATTTATTTTTCCAATAATAATTCATTTGCAATATCACATACTATGATTACCGGAGCAAGGGCTGTGAAAAGAAATACATTAACGGCTGCCGGAATAACCTTTCGGAGTGCTTTATGCCGACAGTTGCGTATTTTGGGAATAGGTTTGAAGAGTTCAGGCTGGCAGCAGGTCGGCTTGAACTGATAAAGACCGACTGCTTGCCGCCTTTGAATTCGGTAGATGTCATAGTGATAGATGCCGAGCCTATAAAGAGCACGAAGGTGCCTATCGGTTCAATAGGGGTCGTTCATTCTGACAACAAAATCGGGTTGCAGGTGCTTATGCAAAGCGGAGTGAGGACGGTCACATGCGGTATGTCGTATAGAGATACCGTGACGCTGTCCTCCAACATGGACCGTTTGACGGTCTGCCTGCAACGCCGAATCCCGACAGTAGGCGGAGGTCTGCGTGAGCCTGCCGAGTTTACGGTTGAAACGGGTTCACGTGATGTGGACTGTCTTCTGTTGGCATCGGCGGTGAGACTTTTGTGCGGTAAGGAGCCCGAATAGCTCATACCCTTAAAGCCTGCCGCTGTTTTCAAAAGATACATTACAGGCCGTTTCACCGAGTAAGGTGAAACGGCCTGTTTTAAGGTTATTTATCAATTTTGAGGGTAGCGATCTCCTCTTTTATCATTGCGGTGAAATCCTCCAAAGACATCGAACCGAGGTCTACGCCGCCACGCTTTCTGACCGAAACGGTATTGGTCTCGACTTCCTTATCGCCGATAATAAGCATATAAGGTATTTTTTCGAGCTGAGCCTCACGGATGCGGTAGCCCATCTTCTCATTTCGGTCGTCACAGGTGACCTTGATGCCCTGAGCCTTAAGACTGTCGCATACTGCCATACCCTCGTCACGCAGTCTCTCTGAAATGGGGATGATTCTTACCTGCTCGGGAGCAAGCCATGTGGGCATTGCACCTGCAAACTTTTCAAGCAACAAAGCCAAAGTTCTCTCATAGCAGCCCAAAGAGGTACGGTGGATGATGTAGGGGATTTTCTTCTCACCGTCAACATCTACATATTCCATGCCAAACTTTTTGGCAAGCAGCATGTCGATCTGAATGGTGATAAGCGTGTCCTCTTTGCCGTGGACATTCTTGATCTGAATGTCGAGCTTAGGGCCGTAGAATGCAGCCTCATCAATACCGATAGAATACTTCAGACCGAGATTGTCGAGGATCTTACCCATAAGAGCCTGAGCCTCGTTCCACTGCTCGGGGGTGCCCTCGTACTTGTCCTTTCTTTCGGGATCCCACTGCGAGAAGCGGTAGGTTACATCCTCGTCGAGGCCAACGGCCTTGAGCATGTAGTTGGCAAGCTCCAAACAGCCTCTGAACTCGTCCTCCAACTGCTCGGGGCGAAGTATTAGATGTCCCTCGGAAATGGTGAACTGGCGCACACGTATAAGACCGTGCATTTCACCCGAATCTTCGTTACGGAAAAGGGTAGAGGTCTCACCGAGACGCATCGGTAGATCACGGTAGGAGCGCATTTTATTAAGGAAGACCTGATACTGGAACGGGCAGGTCATAGGGCGAAGTGCGAAGCATTCCTTTTCCTCATCATTAGGGTCGCCCAAGACGAACATACCGTCTAAATAGTGATCCCAGTGGCCCGATATCTTGTAAAGCTCACGCTTGGCCATAAGCGGAGTTTTGGTAAGCAGATAACCACGTCTTTGCTCTTCATCCTCAACAAAGCGCTGTAAAAGCTGAATTGTGCGAGCGCCCTTCGGCAGCATGATAGGGAGGCCTTGGCCGATGTAGTCCACAGTGGTGAAGTATTCAAGCTCACGGCCGATCTTGTTATGGTCACGCATTTTGGCTTCCTCGACCGCCCTGAGATACTCATCAAGCTCGGGCTGGGTGGGGAAAGCAGTACCGTAAATACGGGTAAGCATCTTGTTGTTGGAATCGTTCTTCCAATATGCGCCCGAAATCGAGGTCAGCTTAAAGGCCTTGAGTGCCTTTGTGTAGGTGATGTGCGGTCCACGGCACATATCGATGTAGTCGCCCTGACGGTAGAAGCTGATGGGCTCCGAATCGGCAAGATCGGCAATATGCTCAACCTTATAGACCTCGCCCTGTTCCTCCATAAGCTTGATTGCCTCATCACGGGGCAGTATCTCGGGCTTGATGGGGAGATTTTCCTTGGTGATCTTTTTCATCTCGGCCTCTATTGCGACAAGGTCTGAGTCGACAAGCTTGATATCGCCGAGGTCAACATCATAGTAAAAGCCCTTGTCGGTTGCGGGGCCGTAGGCAAATTTTGCCTGAGGGTACAGACGCTTTACCGCCTGAGCCATAATGTGTGCCGCCGAGTGGCGAAGAACCTCAAGCTCCGCTGCCTCGGGACACTGATCAACAGTACCGTTGTTGTAGATAACTTTCATTTTTTATTACTCCTTTTCAGGTTGTTTATTTTTTACGGAGCGACGGGGGCGTCGCTCCCTACAAATGCTTAAGAATATCCTGTAGGGAAGGCATTTATGCCTTCCGAAAGGCTCTGATAAACGATTTATACGGAATGGATAAATCCATTCCCTACAAAAAACAAAAAACGCCTTTGATGTGCTTTTGCACACCAAGGGCGCTGGAAATACAGCTCGGTTCCACCTTGATTTATTACTCTTTACCTTTAACGCAGGTCAAACGTCAGACTTGTTACCGACTGCACTCAGGGGTGGTCTTCGCCAAAGGCCTTCTCCGCACAGCTTTCAGCCGGTGACTGTGCTCTCTTTAGGATATCCACTTCGGTTACTCTTCCCGTCAACGCTTTGTTACAATATATAATACAACCGCATTCAAAAAATGTCAAGGATATATTTTATCGATTTTACATTTGCGTTGACTTTTGGGTGGGTTTGTGGTAGTATGTGTACATGCTTTTGAAATATAGGAGGTTATAAGATGAAAAAGCGTTCCTTGTTCAAATGCTTAATTTCTATTTTGCTTGTGACCTGTATGGTTTTTGCTTGCGGATGCTCGTCAAATGCTGATGATACCTCGGGAAACGGTTCGACTGCATCTGATGCTCAGCCGTCGCAGTCGACCGATTCCTCAGAAACCTCATCGAAGCAGACCACCAGCCGTCTGACTGATGACCAGATAGTAATGTCGGGACATCTCGGAAATTGGTCTGAAAAGCTTGATACTATAAATCAAGCCAAGGTCGGCAAGTTCACCTTTGCTGTTCAGACCGACACGCATCATCATGACATTTATGCAGATAACTTAGGGAAAAACATTGCCGCATTGTCGAATTTTGTTGACCTGAAGTTCATCGCCAACCTTGGAGACCTTGTCAGAGGCTATTCGGTGATAGATGTTGACAGTCCCGAAAACATGCGTGCTTGTATGGATGATGTATTCTACCGATTCACTAACCGTACACAGTGCCCTGTTTTTCTGACGGTCGGTAACCATGATACCAATAAAATGTGGTGCGAAAAATGGGCGGATCATACTGCACAGATAACCCCTCAGGAGCAGTATGAAAGAATATTCCAACCCTTAAAGCAGTATAACGGAGACAAAATGGTCACTGATGATGACGGTTCTTATTACTACATGGATTTTCCCGAGGATAAGGTTCGTGTGATAATGCTTAACTCGGCTAACGGCACTTATGACGGAACTCAATATTCCAAAACCTTTAATATAAGTGACAAGCAGGTTGAATGGTTCAAGACCGAGGCACTCAACACTGACAATGCGGTTATTGTTATGACCCACGTACCACTTATGCCGGGCTTTCCCGACACAAACAGTGTGCCTAACCGTGAGGCTATACTTGCCGCAGTGCAGGATTTCACCAACAGCGGAGGTCAGTTTATCGCTTATATGTACGGCCACGTTCATGCACAGAATGTTCAGGTTGACGAAAGCGGTCACCTGCACATTTCCTTCAAAAACGGCGGCAGTTATGCCGAGGTCGTTATGATCGATACTCAGTCTAAGGTTATAAGCACCATCGGACTCGGCGGAATAATAGACCGTGAGTACAGTTACGAGTAACCGATTCTATTAACCGGAACTGCAGAGGAGTAGTAAAAGCGCATAACGTAACTAACAAATTTTTTGAGGGACGATTATGGAACAGAGTTTGAAGGTTATTGCGAAAATTCACACGGCGCACAAGGAAAAGTTCGGAATTCCGAGGCAGAGTGGGATGGTTGAACTTCCTGCTGAGATAGTTTTCGAGCCTGAGTACCGTGACCCCAATGCTGTTCGGGGTCTCGACGGATTTTCGCACATATGGGTACTGTGGCAGTTTTCCGAGGCTAATATTGATGGGTGGCAGCCCACCGTACGTCCGCCGAGATTGGGCGGCAACAAAAGGATGGGTGTGTTTGCAACACGCTCGCCGTTTCGACCTAATTCCATCGGTCTTTCATCTCTCAAGTTGGAAAGTGTGGAGCTGACGGCCGATCGTGGCCCTGTCCTGCACGTTATCGGAGCTGACATATTAGACGGCACACCGATCTTCGACATCAAGCCGTACATCGCCTTTACCGACAGTCACCCCGATGCCGTTTGCGGCTTTTCCGAGGGGTACAAGGAATATAAATTAAAGGTCGAATTTGAGGACGGCTTGCTCGAAAAAATCGACCCCGACCTGCAAAAGCCCATAACCGACCTTTTGGCCTGTGATCCAAGACCGTCGTATCAAAACGACCCTGAGCGTGTTTACGGGATAGATGTGTCGGGATATTCGATAAAATTCACCGTCGACGGCGAAACGCTGACGGTGAAAGAAATATCAAAATAGAGTTCAGCCTTCCTCTTTGAGGAAGGTGGCACGGCTGTGCCGTGACGGAAGGAGTACTCCCTCAGTCAGCTACGCTGACAGCCACTTACTGTGGCGGTCCCCTCTGTCACTACGTGACATCTCCCCATTTTATGGGGAGTTACCCTCTCAGAGGGAGCCTTCGCAAATTGAAGAATACAACTGAAAAGCGTTCAGGCAGTCAAAATTGCTCGAACGCTTTTTCTTATTCTCCAATATACTCAAATCTCTTGAAGGTCTTGCCGTCGCGGGTTATGGTTTCGTCCCACATTGAAAGAGGGCGTACCCAAAGTCCTCCGTCGCCGTAAAGTGCTTTGTAGACCACCATCGGCTCCAGCGTTTCGCTGTGTTGTGCGATGCCTATGACCTCATATTCGTTGCCCTTAAAATGGCGGTATTTACCTAACTTTATTTCGTTCATAAAATCACCTATCCTATATATTCTCTGTGGCGGCGGAATTGGCTGGGGGTAAGGCCTGTGACCTTGCGGAACATTTTGTTGAAGTTGGCGGTGTTGTTAAAGCCGCAATCTACGGCAATGTCCAGCATATTGCGGTCGGTGGTGTCGGTCAGCATGGCCATCGCAAGCTCAATGCGTTTGGATGTAATGTAATCCCAAAGCGGCACTCCCGCTGTCCTTTTGAAAATAAATGAGAAATAGTTTGGGCTGAAATCGGCCTTTTGAGCAAGTTCGTTCAAGGTCAGATCCTCGGTCAGATGTCGGTTAATGTAATCTATCGCCGTTCTTACCGCCTTTATATGACGGTACTCCTCGGCCGTGACCGTGCGCCCTGTGCCGTAGCCTAAATGCCGTGCCAAAACAACCAAAATCTCATACACTTTGTTGTGTACCATAAGCTCATACTCGGGTGCTTTTGCCTCAAGCTCGCTTTCAATATCGTAAATAAGTTGGCGCACACGGTCGGTATAAGGATTACTTCGTGGCAGGCGGTTGCAAAAATCGTCATTGTGCAAAAAGCACATGTTCATTGCCTCGTTTGAGAGACCGTTATTGCTCGACCCCCACACGTACCGAGGTTCAAAGTGGATGTTCATAAAATGAAAATCTTCACCCTCAAAAATATCGGTGATACAGTGTTGTTCATTCGAGGCAAATATGAAAATATCCTGAGGCTGAATGTCGTGTATGCCGCTTTTTGTGGTATAAAGCCCTTTTCCGCTTTTAAAAAGCACTATTTCAAACTGCAGGTGGCGGTGCTCTAAGATATTGCGGTGAAAAGGTGACACCGTGTTGTTCCACAGCTTGAACATAAATCCCGACTTCACATTTTCGGGAATAAACGCCTCTCTGACCATTTGACCTCACCTCAAATCGTATTAATGAAACACACAAGGGTCTCATCGTAAAATAGTTTGCAAATTAAGTAACATAGTTATAGAAAACAAACCTTAAGGGTAGTATGCTTTAATTAGATTATAAACCCTCAAATCCAAAAGTCAACCGTAAAAAAGAAGAAAGGTAAGAAAAGAAATGTTAAACAACATCAACACCTACTCCAATCCGTCGGATCTTCGTATAACCGACATGCGTTTCGTGGATATCGACGGCGCACCCAAAAGATGCACACTTTTAAAGATCATGACCAATCAGGGCCTTGTCGGCTACGGCGAGGTTCGTGATGCTTCCTCCAAGACCTATGCTTTGATGCTCAAGAGCCGTATCATCGGTGAAAATCCCTGTAATGTAGACAAAATTTTCCGCAAGATAAAGCAGTTTGGCGGCCCCAGCCGTCAGGGCGGCGGTGTCAGCGGTGTTGAGATCGCTCTTTGGGACTTGGCAGGAAAAGCCTATGGCGTGCCGCTTTATCAGATGCTTGGCGGTAAGTTCCGTGACGAGATCCGTGTTTACTGCGATACCGACGTTGACGGAAAACACACCGGTCACGATATGGGTCTTGCTCTCAAAAAGAGAATGGACATGGGCTTCACCTTCCTTAAAATGGATCTTGGTATCGGCCTTTTGCTTGATGAGCCCGGCTGCCTCAACGCACCCTTGGGCTTTATCGACGATATGAAGAAGTACGCAAGCCATATTCTTAACGTTCAGGGTGGCTCGGTTACCGCTGACATGGTCAAGCATCAGAAGAGCTACTCCATCGTCACCACCGCACATCCTCACACCGGTATCCACCTGACCGAAAAGGGTCTTGACTACCTCGAGAACTATATCAAAGAGGTTCGTGAGGTCATCGGTTATGAGGTTCCGCTCGCAATCGACCACTTCGGTCACGTTTGTGTTGAAGACTGCATCAAGTTCGCACGCAGAATGGAGCCGTACAACCTCGCTTGGATAGAGGATATGGTTCCCTGGATGTACACCGATCAGTACGTTCGTCTCAAGAACAGCACCACAATCCCTGTTTGCACAGGTGAGGATATCTATTTGAAGGAAGGCTTTGAGACCATCATCAAGGCAGGCGGCGTTTCGGTTATCCACCCCGACATTTTGACCTGCGGCGGCGCTTTAGAGCTTAAAAAGATTGCCGATATCGCCGACGAAAACGGTGTTGCCGTTGCCGTTCACATGGCCGAAAGCCCTGTTGCCTGCATGGCCGCAGTTCAGACTGCCGCCGCAATGCACAACGTACTTGCTCTCGAGTTCCACTCGGTCGATGTTCCGTGGTGGCAGGATATCGTAAAGGGTCTGCCCGATCCCCTTATCAAGGACGGCTTCATTCAGGTGCCCTCGAAGCCCGGTCTTGGCTTTGACGAGCTGAACGAGGAGCTTATCAGAGAGCACATCAACAAGGACATTCCCGGTATGTGGGAGGATACCTCTGCTTGGGACAGAGAGTTCTCCAACGACCGCCTCTGGAGCTGATAAATATATTGTAGGGGAGGGCCTCTGCGCCCTCCCGAAAACATTGCAATCACAAAAGGTGAAATTATGTCGCACATAAAAAGAATCATGGCTTTTGGCAAGGAATATTTTGACGAGCGTTGCAACCGTGATATCGAGCGTTACCGCAAGGGTGATTTCAAAATATCGGTAACCAAGAACGGCAAACCAGTCGATGCTAAGGTATCGTATAAGCTTAAAAAACACGATTTTGAGTTTGGTTGCAATCTGTTTATGCTTGAGCAATATGATAACGAAGAGGCACAGAAAACCTATGAGGAGCTGTGGCTGAAGGTGTTCAATACGGGCGTCGTTCCGCTTTATTGGGAGGGCACCGAGCCCACTCAGGGTTATCTTCGCTACGATATATCTGCACCTAATGACATTTACCGCCGTCCGCCTGCCGAAAGGGTGGTTGAATGGTGTGAAAAGAACGGAGTAAAACCTAAAGGTCATCCGCTTTTCTGGCAGGAGTTTATTCCAAATTGGTTGCCCGATGATTGGAATGAGCTTTTGTCGCTTATCGAAAAGCGTTTTCAGGAGATATCGGCCATTTTCAAGGACAGAGTGCCTGTTTTCGATGTTGTGAACGAGCCGTCGAGACTTTTTGACCAGCGATATGAGATAGTTGCAGAAGGTTTCAAGCGTATTCAGCCTCCGTTCGGCTATATCGAGCAGGTTTTCGAGCTTGCACAAAAGTATTTCCCAAACAACGAGTTTATTTTGAATGAGGCCGTCGGTGCGGCACTTTGTGAGTTCAGAGGTCCTTACGGTGCATATTATCAGATGCTCGACCGACTGATAAAGCAAGGAGTAAAAATTGACCGAATCGGTCTGCAGTGCCATTGCTATGACATTGACACCTTCAAAAACATATACAACGCCAAAAGACTTTACGGCGTGCTTGACGGATATGCAGAGTTAGGCCGTCCGTTGGTTATGTCCGAAATCGGTTTGTCGTGTGAGGACGAGCAGATTCAGGCCGAGGCAGTAGAGCAGTTGTATAAGATATGCTTCTCGCACCCCGCAATGTCTGGTGTTTTCTGGTGGAATCTCGACGACAACGGTGTTTTGAGCGTCAAATCACGTGACGCTTTGGGTGAGAATCTGCCCAACAGCGGACTTGTCAGAAACGGCGTGCCCAAAAAGGCTTACGAGGTGCTTGACCGCCTTATAAACCACGAATGGCATACCGAGGGCGAAGACAAGCTAAATAACGGCGACGCAGATTTCAGAGGCTTTTTTGGCACCTATGACATAACCGTCACGGTAGGCAGCGTGACAAAAACCGTCACCACTGAACTCTTCAAAGACGGCGAACACAGTGTAGAAATCAAGATATAAGCAGGCCGCCCGAAAACGAGGCTTTAA
This sequence comes from uncultured Eubacteriales bacterium, assembly GCA_964424555.1. Lineage (GTDB taxonomy): Bacteria > Bacillota > Clostridia > Oscillospirales > Acutalibacteraceae > UMGS172. The sequence continues at coordinate 92,309 of CAYRIX010000002.1, read as the reverse complement.
ATTGACAACCATCTTAAAACTTGGTAAAGTGAATATATATTCACTTTAAGGAGTCGGCAAAATGGAAAGACGGAAGTTTACATCAAAATTGCACAAGGGTGAATACCTGAATTATATTTATCATTGTCCTGACAGCACTGAAAAACTGCCGTTGGTAATTTGTATCCACGGCGCAGGCAGTCGGGGCGATGATATTTCGCTTATTGAGACCTCGCTTTCCGTCAATGAGGCCGTAAAGCACGTGGGCGACAAGGCCGTTATCGTTGCGCCCCAATGCCACAAAAAATATTGGTTTGATCTGTTTGAGGTCTTGACCGAGTTTATTGATACTTGGCGACAGGCCGAGAATGTCGATACCGACCGTGTTTATATCACGGGCGGCAGTATGGGTGGATATACTACCTGGCAGATGTGTTTGTCGCATCCCGATTGGTTTGCCGCGGCGGTGCCCGTTTGCGGCGGTGGAATGTACTGGGCAGGCGCAGGATTGAAAAATCTTCCTATTTGGGCAACCCACGGTGCACTTGACCCCGTTGTTCTGCCCGAAGAATCCATCCACATGGTTAAGGCGATCAACTCAAACGGCGGTAACGCAAAAATAACCATATTTCCCAATGCGGCTCATGACGCCTGGACGCCAACCTATACCGACCCCGAGATCTGGAATTGGATGTTCAGGCAAAGAAGAAACAATAATGAAGCAACTTCAGACACAACCGAAGCACTTAAAAAGGTTATTAAGGAAGGTAAATAAGGAGAGAAAGCTATGAAAAATTTTAACGACAGAGAAAAAATCATTCAGTTGACCCCGCTGTGGAAAGGCGAAAGATTTGAGGACGGACGTCCCAAGGTGCCCGATAAGTACCTCGATGCTCTTTACGGAATGACCCTTGAAGAGGTCTGGAAGCCTATCTTCGTTCTGGGCTATGAGCATCAGTTTGTCGGCGGCGGTCTTGCTCCGTTGCAGACGCTTCACAACGATGACAGAAAGCTTGTCGGCCGTGCCGTTACCTGCACCTACGCTCCTACACGCCCCGACCTTCACGATGTTCAGTTTGCCCGTGGTGCCGCCGACGGCTTAATCGGCAACTACAACCAATGGGTTATCGATTCTTTGGTTGAGCGTGATGTTGTTGTCTGCGATATGTACGATAAAATTTACAAGGGTACTTTTCTCGGCGGTAACCTCACCACCGCTTTGCACAACCGCACCAAGACCGGCGGTGCCGTCATTTGGGGCGGTATCCGTGACGTTGAGCAGATGAAAAAAGTGCCCGACGTTCAGGTTTATTATCGCGGAATCGATCCTACTCCCATCCGTGAATTCGTTATGAAGGATTGGAATGATATTACCAACTTCGGCGGTGCAGTTTGCTTGCCCGGTGACGTTGTATTCGGTGCAGGCGGCGGTGTTCTGTTTATTCCCAGCCACCTTGTTGCCGACGTTGTTGAGGGTGCTGCCAAGACCCACGTTAAGGATGATTTCGGTTTTGAAATGATCGCAGAGGGCAAGTTTACCACCGCACAGATCGACCGTAACACTTGGTCGGTCGAGATGCTTGATATGCTCTTAGAGTGGATCAAGACCGACCCGAGAGGCGAGGAATACCGTGACCTCGACTGGTCGAAGGAATATGACCTTGCCATCAACGGTGACCCCAACGATACCCAGACCGCACTGTAAGCTATGAGGCATTTATATTTTTGTGCCTGCGATGAGGCAGAAGGAATATACCATTACACATTGTTCGATGGCGAGTTGACTTTCAATGAAAAGCTCGATCTCGACCGCCCGATGTATATGGTCATTTCAGGTCGCAAGGCGTACATTGCCTTGCGTGAGATCGATGCGACCACACATTTCGGCGGCATTGTAACGGCTGATATTGATGAAAACGGCCGACTTGTCAACTTAAGTGAGCCGCAGTCAAGCCTTGGTATCGTTCCGTGCCATTTGTGCGTAAATGACGGCGATATTTACACCGTGAATTATCTTTCGGGCAACCTTGTCAAACTGCCCGATTCGGTCGTAACGCACGAGGGCAAAGGGGTCAACCCCATCCGTCAGGAGGCACCGCACACGCATTTTGTCTGTGTCGCACCCGACGGCCATATCCTTTGCTGTGACCTTGGACTTGATACGATTTTTACATACGACAAAGACTTGAATGAGGTTTCGCGTTCCAAAGTTCCTGATGGCATGGGTTGCCGCCATCTGGAGTTTTCCGAGGATGGGGAAACCGTCTGGTGTGTCAACGAAATGGGCAATACCGTCAGTGTTTTTGGTTACGAGAACGGTGTCCTGAATTTGCGTGAAACAGTAAGCGCTCTGCCTGATTTTGAGGGCGTAAACACCGCTGCTGCCATTCGCAGGGTGGATAATTTCCTTTACGTTTCGCACCGTGGTGCCGATACCGTGGCCCGTTTTGAGATTTTGGCCAACGGCGACCTCAAATTGCTTGAAAATACACCCACCGGCGGTGTTTCACCGCGTGATATTTTGGTGGTCGACGGCGTTTTATTCTGCACCAACGAGCTGACCGACAGTATCACCGTGCAGGAACTCAATAACGGCAAGCCCGTAAAATACAAAACCGCACTTTCAATGAAGCATCCGCTGTGCGTTTGTGCGATTGAAATTTAAGGAGAAAATTATGATTGACAGAAAAGCCGCCAGAGAACTCTGGATGAAGGACACGCTCGAACACCATGACCTGCTTGAGGGTCGTGCCGCTGAGACTATTGAAAAGCACCGCAAGGGCTGGTGCAAGCTTAAGTTTGTTGACGAAGAGGGAAGACCGATCGTTGGTAAAAAGGTAAAGCTCAGTCAGCAGTCGCACGATTTCAAATACGGCGCAAATATCTTTATGCTTGACGAGTTCGACGACGAGAACTTGAACGCCAAGTACCGCGAGAACTTTAAAAAGTATTTCAATCTTGCTACTGTTCCGTTTTATTGGGGCGATTTAGAGCCTGAGCAGGGAAAACCACGTTATGCTAAGGACAGTCCCAAAGTATACCGCCGCCCCGCACCCGAGCTTTGCCTCGAATACTGCGAGGAAAACGGCATTGAGGCCAAGCTGCACTGCTTGGTTTATGACAAATTCACACCTGATTGGTTGCCGAAAAACGATATGGCGGCAATGGAAAAGCTTTACGAAGAACGTGCCCGTCAATTGTCCGAGCGATTTGCCGGTCGACTGTACGAGGTTGAGGTCATCAATGAGATGTTGCAGGAGGGTCGTTGGACGACCCAAACGGTCATCTGCGACAAGCCCGACGTTATTGAATGGTCGTTTGACCTTGCTCGCAAATATTTCCCCAACGAGACCCTGCTTTTCAACGACGGTAACTACCTTGCCGCAATAGGCACCGAAGATTACCGTCACCCGTATTATTTGTTGGTTGAAAACGCTATTTTAAAGGGTGCCGAGGTCGACAAGATCGGTGTTCAGCACCACGATTTCAGAGGCTCACGTGCTAAGACCGACGAGCAGTATGAGGAAATGGTTATGAAGGGAAGTCTTCTTTTCAACCCCAAGACGCTTTTCAAGGGTCTTGACGTGCTTTCTAACTTAGGACTTCCGCTTGAGATAACCGAAATTACCATCCCGACCTTTGGCACAACCTTGGAGGACGAGGAACTGCAGGCCGACCTGCTTGAAATGTTCTACACCGTTTGCTTCGGACATCCTGCAATCGAGACCATTATTTATTGGAACGTGCCCGACGGCTATGCGTTTGTTGAGCCCGATGCCAGCCGCAACGAGAACAACTGCAAGGGCGGTCTGTGGCGTCATGACCTGACACCTAAGAAGTCAGCCGAGCGTTTGTGGGAGCTGTTTAACAAGCGTTGGCACACCGACCTTGAGCTTACGACCGACGACAACGGCTACGTTGAGTTCCGCGGCTTCTACGGCGATTACACCGCCGAGATCGACGGTGCCGCCGCTAACTTCGGCATTCATAAGTTTGAAGACAACTGTACCGAAATTGAGATTTGAGGATAAATTATGTTTGATTTAAAAGGAAAACGTGCCCTTGTTACGGGTTCAAGCCGTGGAATCGGTCGTGCCATTGCAATAAAGCTTGCCGAGTGTGGTGCCGAGGTCGTAGTCCACGGTGCAAGCAATATCAAAAAAGCACAGGAAACGGTCGATATCATCACCGCAAACGGCGGCAAGGCAACGGCCTATATCTGCGACCTTTGCAACACTGAAAAGGTGATGAATATCATTAACGATATCGGCAACGTCGACATTCTGGTGATAAATGCTTCGGTTCAGATAAAGAAGAAATGGGAAACCATTACGGTTGAGGATTTCAACACGCAGGTCAACTGCAACTTTTTGGCATCGATGCTGTTGATCCAGTCGGCCGTACCCTATATGCGTGAGCAGAAGTGGGGAAGAATCGTTACAGTAGGCAGTGTGCAGGAGGCCAAGCCGCACCCCGATATGCTGGTCTACTCTGCCACCAAGGCGGCACAGACCAACATGGTAAAATCGTTGTCGTTGCAGTTGGCACCCGACGGCATCACAGTCAACAACATGGCCCCCGGTGTTATCTACACCGACCGCAATGTTGAGGCATTATCCGACCCCGAATATGCCGCCAAGGTCACGGCATCCATCCCCGTCGCCTTCTACGGCGAGCCTGAGGACTGTGCACCCACTGTGGCGCTCCTTTGCTCCGACGAGGGTCGCTATATCACGGGTCAGAACATCTTTGTCGACGGCGGCAAAAGCGTACAGTAGAAAATTCGCTTTGCAAGGCTCCCTCTTGGAGCGAGGCTCACAAAGTTTTAACTAAACAAACAAAGCCACCGAACCTTGGAGTTCGGTGGCTTTGTTGCTGGAGAAAAGGCGATTTTGCTATTGTATTTACATTGTGTAAAGGCTATGCTAAAACTATATTAAATCGTGTAAAATCTGTGTTAAAAATGTCAAAACCAACTTGACAGTTTCTGTACTATTTTATACAATGAATGCGGTTTGGCTTGCCGTGGCGGTAAGCAGTTTTAAAAAAGGAGGCCATTATGGAGTCAATATTGGAATTTTGGGGTCAGATGACGGCCAATCCGTTGTTGTTGGTTGCCGTGGTTTTGACACTCGGCGTTATTCTGGTCAACGGTTGGACCGATGCACCGAATGCGATCGCTACCTGTGTGGTTACACGGTGTATGTCGCCGAGGGCCGCAATACTTATGGCGGCGGTATTTAATTTCCTTGGCGTTTTCGTGATGACCAAAATCAGCAATGAGGTCGCTGTAACAATTACAAGTATGGTAAACTTCGGAGAGACCGCAGGTAAGACCGTAATCATCGTTTTGTGTGCGGCAATGCTGGCTATCGTTATCTGGGCAACGCTGGCCTGGGTATTTGGAATTCCCACCAGCGAAAGCCACGCACTCATAGCAGGTCTCACGGGTGGAGCCATGGCTCTTAGGGGCCTTGAAGCCATCGTGTGGGATCAGTGGTTGAAGGTCGTTTACGGTATTGTAATATCGGTTGTCTTGGGCTTTGGTCTGGCATGGCTGATATGCAAGCTTGTAACAAAGATCTTCTATAACGCAAATCGACCCAAAACAGAGCCGTTCTTCAGAGGAGCACAGATCGTAGGTGCCGCTTCTATGGCATTTATGCACGGTGCTCAGGACGGTCAGAAGTTTATGGGTATCATCCTGCTCTGTGTGTTCACGTTGCAGGGCGCAGGAACAGGACAGACCACATTTGAAATCCCGATGTGGCTTATGATCCTTTGCTCTATCGTAATGGGTCTTGGCACAGCTATGGGCGGCAAAAAGATAATTAAGTCGGTTGGAATGGATATGGTAAAGCTCGAAAAGTATCAAGGCTTCTCGGCTGACATTGCATCTTCTATCGCATTGGTGTTCTGCTCGGTATTCGGTCTTCCTGTCTCTACAACCCACGTAAAGACCACATCTATAATGGGTGTTGGTGCTGTAAAACGAATTTCAGCCATCAACTTCGGTGTTGTAAAGGAAATGGTGCTGACCTGGGTACTGACCTTCCCCGGTTGTGGACTGCTTGCCTTTTTAGTAACAAAACTGTTCTTAGCGATATTCAACTAACAGAAAGGATTTTTGAAAATGGCTAAAGGTGATAAATTTTATTTTGAAAATTTCGCAGAGTGTGCCGCACTCTCCAAAAAAGCTGCGGCTTATCTTGTAGAATGTCTCGAAAACTACGATCCGAACAATATTGAAGAAATGCTCAAAAATATGCACGAGATCGAGCATGCCGCCGACATCAAAAAGCACGAGATGAACGATGCACTTGCAAAGGCATTCGTAACACCTGTTGACCGTGAAGACCTTGATATGCTGAGCCAGAATCTCGACCACGTGACCGATGCGCTCGAAGAAATTATGCAGAAGTTTTATATTTATGATATTCAGACTGCGGATACTTCGGTTATTGAATTTGCCAAGCGTCTGATCAAGGCCTGCGATATGCTGTGTGCGCTTATGAGTGAGTTTGAGAATTTCAAGCGCTCCAAGAAGATTCGTGAACTAATTATTTCGCTTAATGATGTTGAGGAAGAATGCGACAAGCTTTATCTTTCCTCCATGCGTGAGCTTACCAAGAGTCAGAACGATGCGCTCACAATAGTTTCGATGCGTAAAATATACGACTGCTTCGAGTCGTGTGCCGATGCCTGCGAGCATGTCAGCGAATGTGTCGGATCGGTTATTATGAAGAATACTTAATTAGCGCATTTTGAAGAAAAGCTCTTAACCAAGTAAACTTAAAGCCTCTCAAAGCAAACGCTTTGAGAGGCTTTTTTCAGCATTTTTCAACTATTTCCTTGGCGGTGTACGGTGTAAGAACGGGTCGCTCCGCAAGAGCAGGATTGTTGGGCTTGTGGAAAATAAAGTATTCCTTGCCGTCAAGTGCCTTGAACATCATTCCGTGACCGCCGTCATCCTTGAAAACAAGGTTGTCGGATACCGACCAATGACCACCTATCTTGCCGTTGTCGGAGTAGGCAATACCCTCGCAGTAGCCGCCGCCTTTAATAAAGCTTGCCCAAATGCAGGCTAATTTTTCACCGTGCTTTATCATAAACGGTCCGTCGGTGACAAAATTGCCCTCGCCCTTCACGCTTCTGACCCAGGATGCATCCGAAGCGTGCCAGAGAACAAACGGTTCACCGTCGGCTTTTTTAAGGTCATCGGTAAGCTTCATGGCGCAGACCGCACCGTTGTGGATCTGGATCCATTCGTGGCAGAAGATCATATAAGGCACGCCGCCCTCAACATAAAAGGTGCCGTCAAGGCTTGACCAATCCTCGGGTGTGACTTTGCCGCATGACCAATCCTTAAAGGTGCCGTCGGGCGTGTCGCACATTAAAATGCCTGTGCCTCGGGGGCCCTCCTCAGGCTTGAAGGTGGCAAACATATAGAATTTGCCGTTGAATTTATGAACCTCGGGCGCCCAAAAATCACACACGCCCCAAAAGCCGTCATAATACTCAAAGACTGTTTTGCCATCGCTCCAGTTTTCAAGATCGTCGCTTACATATACCTCAAAACCGAACTGGTTTGAGCCTCGTGAGCCGTACATATAATATATGCCGTTGTCAACCAGCACAAACGGATCGCGGATATTTATATCAGAAAGCTTCATATTTTGCGCCTCCAAGCGTTTTTAGTAAAAACAGTATAACATAATGATTGAAAATATGCAACGCGTAAAGCTCAAAAACAGCAAAAATAAACCCTATCGGTTTGACCGATAGGGTTTTGATCGTCTTTAGTAATAATGGTTATGGTTTGTCGAAATGCTTTTCAGCGTTTCGACATACTACAATCATTATAAATTACTTAAGCTCAACCTTAGCGCCGACTTCTTCGAGCTTCTTCTTGATCTCTTCAGCCTCTTCCTTAGCGACAGCCTCTTTGAGGGTCTTGGGAGCGCCGTCAACAACAGCCTTAGCGTCTGCAAGGCCCAGACCGGTGATCTCACGAACAGCCTTGATAACCTTGATCTTCTCTGCGCCTGCCTCTGCGAGAACAACGTCAAACTCAGTCTTCTCTTCCTCAGCGGGGCCTGCTGCTGCTACGGGGCCTGCTACTGCTACAGCTGCTGCTGCAGAAACGCCAAACTCCTCTTCTACTGCGTGTACGAGCTCAGAAAGCTCAAGAACGGTAAGAGCCTTGATTTCTTCGATCATGGCTGCAATCTTCTCAGATGCCATTTTAATTTCCTCCAATAAATAAATTTTTAGTTTTTTGTTTTGATTTGTTTTACGCAACGAGATTATTCTGCTGCGGGCTCTGCTGCGCCTTCACCGTCTTTATCAACGATGGCCTGAATGACACGGGCGAATGCAGAAATAGGTGCATTGAATGCGTTGCAAACTGTTGCGAGAAGGATATCTCTCGGGGGCAGCTTAGCAAGACTGTCGATAGTTGCGAGATCGATGACCTTTCCATCGAGGAATCCGGTCTTGATCTTGAAGCTATCGCTCTTCTCAGCGTACTTGCTGAGGATTCTGGCGGCAGCGACGTGGTCGTCTGCGCTGGTAGCAAGTGCGGTGGTACCGTTGAGGAACGGATCCATTTCACTAAGGTCAGAGCCTTCGATTGCGAGGTGGAGAAGGGTGTTCTTTACAACAGAGTACTGAACGCCTGCTTCACGGAGCTCTTTACGGAGCATGGTGTCGTCTGCAACAGAGATACCCTTGTAGTCTACGATAACACCGGCAACTGCGCCTTCAACCTTGGCCTTGATCTCAGCAACCTGCTGCTGCTTCATTTCCAAAACTGACTGACTGGGCAAAATATTCACCTCCGAAAAATGAAAAGTGCCTGTTCCAAAGACGGACAGGCACGAAAAAAGTCATAAATAAAAAGACGTTTTAAGTGTTCATCCTCGGCAGGCAGACCGTGGTCTTTACGCAATGCACCTACTGTCTTTGGAATTAACAACAGTATACTACCACAAACCATACGGTTTGTCAAGCATTATTTTTTATAATTTACAAATTTTCTTGAGCCGCTTGCTTCAAACGGTCGGACGAAGTAAGAGTTTTGCGAACGTGGGCACTGTAAATGTACAGCGCAACAAACGTGATGGCCCATGAAATGGGGTAGGAGAGGTAAAGACACTCCGCAGTGTTCCAGACCTTGAATGCGGTGAACACCCATACAACACGCAGACCGCAGGCACCGATCAGCGAAATGATCATCGGGACAATGGATTTGCCCATTCCGCGTAACGAGCCTGTGGTTATATCCATAAATCCGCAAAGGAAATAGGTCGGGCAAATGATGGCCAAACGCACCATTCCTGCGGTAATGTCGGCCTCGTTGGATGCATAGAGTGTCATCAACTGACGGTCAAAGGCAAAGGCAAGCAGACCTGACACTAAACCGGTTATACCGACCAGCAAAAACGCGGTGTAGTATATCTTTTTGAGCATATCATACCGCCTTGCACCGCAGCACTGACCCGTAAAGGTGATTATGGTCTGATAAAACGCGTGCATTGCGAGGTACAAAAAACCTTCCACGTTGGCGGCATTACCGTTTCCCGCAATAATGTGCGGATCGTTGAAAGAATTGATAGCCGATTGGATAACAACGTTAGAAATTGAAAATAGAGAGCCTTGAATACCTGCAGGTACGCCGAGAGCAATTATTTGCTTGACCCAAGTAGTATTTAGTTTAAGTCCTTTCAAATAAAGCTTTATAGGCTCATTTGTGCGGATAAGTGTTAAAACTGTCAAGGCACAGGCAATGAAGTGAGAGGCCGATGTTGCAATAGCAACACCCTTGACACTCATGTCAAATCCGATGACTGTAACGAGATTAAGGATAACGTTGGCCACGCCACCAACAGCCAGGTAGATCATAGGCCTTTTGGTGTCACCGTAAGCTCGCATTATGGCTGAGCCGAAGTTATATATCATTGAAAACGGTGCGCCTATAAAATATATCTGTAGGTAATCCTCGGCAAACGGGAGCACGTTAGCCTCCGTTCCGATAAGACGGAGCAGGGGCTTAGCAAAAATGAAGCCGAGCACCGCAATTATAGCACCTGCAATAAAGCCTAACAGCATAGCGGTCTGAATTGCCGAACGAAGGTGCTCGTTGTTTTTGGAGCCGATTATACGTGCAATAACAACGTTGACACCGACCGAAACGCCGATGAAAACACCGATGATGAGGTTGATGAGCGAGCCTGTTGAACCGATGGCCGCCTGCGCCAACGATCCGTTAATGGTGTCAAACTTACCAACGACGATAAGGTCGGCTGCGTTAAACACAAGCTGCAAAATACCCGAAAGTATAACGGGTATGGTGAACAGCAGCATGTTTTTTACGAGTGAGCCTTGAAGCAGGTCTTTATTTGCAGTTTTCTGCGACACAATCATCCCACCTTTTTAGCAAAAAAGAAAAAGCCGTAACAAACGAAAAATAACGGACAGTGCCGTCGGCACTGTCCGTAAATTCTTAAAATTAAGCGCCGTACTTAGAAGCGTTGACCTTAATTCCGGGGCCCATGGTAGTAGCAACTACGCAGGACTTAATATACTGACCCTTAGCTGCTGCAGGCTTTGCCTTAGCAATAGCACCGAGCAGAGTCTCGAAGTTCTCCTGAAGCTTTTCGGGGCCAAAGGAGACCTTGCCGATGGGGCAGTGGATAATGTTCTGTTTGTCAAGACGGTACTCGATCTTACCTGCCTTAGCCTCGGCAACAGCCTTAGCTACGTCAGGGGTAACGGTACCTGCCTTGGGGTTCGGCATAAGACCACGGGGACCGAGGACCTTACCCAAACGACCGACAAGACCCATCATGTCAGGGGAAGCGACTACAACGTCGAATTCCATCCAGTTTTCGCCCTGAATCTTTGCGACCATGTCCTCAGCTCCGACATAATCTGCGCCTGCTGCCTTTGCAGCTTCAGCCTTGTCTTCCTTGCAGAATACGAGAACGCGAACGTTCTTACCGGTTCCGTTGGGGAGAACGACAGCGCCACGAACCTGCTGGTCAGCGTGACGCGAGTCAACGCCCAGACGGACGTGAGCCTCAACGGTCTCGTCAAATTTAGCGGTTTTGGTTTTTACAGTAAGGTCCATTGCCTCGGCAATGTCATACTGCTTGGTAGTATCAACAAGCCCAGCGCTTGCAACATATTTCTTTCCGTGTTTCATTATAATTTCCTCCCAAAATAGTGGTTAAATCGGATATTTCCTCCCACAAGGGAGCATCAGTCTTCGACAGTGATGCCCATTGAACGTGCAGTACCTGCAACCATAGACATGGCTGCTTCGATGGAAGCTGCGTTGAGGTCGGGCATTTTCTGTTCGGCGATCTTTCTTACCTGCTCCGAAGTGATCTTAGCAACCTTCTGCTTGTTAGGAACACCGGAAGCCTTGTCAATTCCGCAAGCCTTCTTAATAAGAACGGCTGCAGGAGGAGTCTTGGTGATGAAAGTAAAGGAACGGTCGGCGTAAACGGTGATAACAACAGGGATGATAAGACCTGCGTCATTCTTGGTACGCTCGTTGAATTCCTTGGTGAATGCCATGATGTTTACACCGTGCTGACCGAGAGCCGGACCAACAGGGGGAGCCGGAGTTGCTTTTCCGGCAGGGATCTGAAGTTTGATATAGCCAGTAATTTTCTGTGCCATTAGTTGCACCTCCAAAAATAGTGGTGGCGGCGTTTTTAAACGCACACGGAGCGCCCATAAAATAAGAATTTGGCGTTCCTCCCACGGGTGACGCATATTGCGTCGGTGAAAGCGACATATTGCCGCTGTTTTTTCAATTAGTCATCAATCAGCTCAATCTGATTGAGTTCAAGCTCGACAGGTGTTTCTCTGCCGAACATTGAAATGGTGACGCGAACGCTGTTGCTATCAACGTCGATCTCGTCAACTATACCGGTAAAGCCTTCCAGAGGACCGTCAATGATATTAACGGAGTCTCCGACCGAGTATTTAACCTCGACGCTGCGCTTTTCAACGCCCAAGGACTCAACCTCTTTATCGGTAAGCGGAACCGGCTTGGATGCCGGACCAACGAAGCCCGTGCAACCACGTGTATTACGCACGACGTACCACGAGTCATCGGTAACGATCATTTTGATCATTACGTAACCGGGGAAGATCTTTCTCTCGACCTGTTTTTCCTTACCGTCTGCACCGATCTCGGTAACAATTTCGGTAGGGATCTTGATATCCTGAATAAGATCCTGCATTCCGCGGTTTTCGACCATTTTTTCAAGGTCGGTCATGACCTTGTTTTCATAGCCTGAGTATGTGTGTACTACATACCACTTAGCTTCTCCTAAATCTGCCATAGCTTAACCTCCAATGAGTTGCGCTTAACTCTGGTAAATAAGGTCGAGCAATTTGCCGAGACCGAAGTCGACAGTCCAGATAAAGAGACCCACGATAAGGCATATTGCAAGAACGATGAGTGTGTTCTTAACAACAGCTCTGGGGCCGGGCCATACGATCTTCTTGACCTCACCCTTATAATCACGAAGATATTTGATTATCTTCTTCGGAATGGTGAGTGTAGGTTTCTCCGAAGCCATTACGGCCAGCTTGTCTGCACTGAGCAACAATGCTACAGATGCGATAAGTGCGAGGAACAAAGCAATGGAAATCATCAAAGGAGCAGAGTTTACGTAAGCAGTCGTGTTGTCATTCCACAGGTTGGAGGGAATGAGACCGCGGACATCCAGAAAATAGTTGGAGTGGCGGCAGGCAACGACCAGCATGTAAACGGCATCAACGGCTGAGAAGCCGATGGCTGCCCATCTGACGTTCTTTGCTTTTTTCCAAGCGAATGACAGTATTGTGAACAGGACCGTAAAGGCTGTCAGGATCAGGCAGAAAAGCAACTGCGAGGACTGAGCGCCCTCAGCACCGTTTTCGTAATCAGAGCCGAAAGCAAATTCGGTTCCCGATCTTACAATAACGTCACCGTTGAAATTGATCTCACCGAAGGGCATGAAGAACAGCACTAAAGCTGCCAAAGAGAAGAGGATTGCGAGTACACCGGAAATGTTTTTAACTAATTTCATGTGTACCTCCTTACTTCGTCTCTTTGTGAACGGTGTGCTTCTTGCAGAATCTGCAATACTTGTTCATCTCAAGGCGATCCGGGTCGTTTTTCTTGTTCTTCATGGTGTTGTAGTTGCGCTGTTTGCACTCAGAACAAGCCAATGTGATTTTAACTCTCATGACGGCACCTCCCGTTTTACGGAAATATTTTTGTTCCCATTGTTTCAGAGAACTCGAGCCTCCCTCGAATCGGACAGCGTCGCACGCAGCAAAAACACCATATATTGTAGTGCTTTTGAAAGCGCAAACAACGTGCAGTATGGCCGTTATCCGAAAAGGATCTTAAATTAAAAAAAGACCCTCGCAGAGGTATTGATATTATAGCACAACCCACCACAAAGGTCAAGTATTTTTTTATTTTATTTATGATATGTCCCGCCCTGTGAAATTTTAAAGGCACGGTAGATCTGTTCTAACAGCATCACCCTTGCCAACTGGTGTGGGAAGGTCATTTTTGACATCGACAGCTTGTAGTCGGCCTTTTGTTTTACCCGGTCGGACAACCCATAAGAGCCGCCGATGATGAACACCACGTTGCTCACACCCGAAACGCCTAAGTTGCCGAGCTTCTGCGACAGCTCCTCGCTGTCCATCTGCTTGCCCTCAATGCACATAGGTATCACGTAAGCACTCGACGGGATGTTGCCAAGTATCTTGTCAGCCTCGGCCTCTAACGCGGATGACACCTGCGAAGCGTTGGGGGAGTCGGGCAAGCGTGCCGCCTCGAGTTCGATATTTTTAAGCGTGCACAAGGTCGACAGCCGTTTTTCATATTCCTTAACGGCGTCTCTAAGATACTGCTCTTTGAGTCGGCCAACCGTGATGAGTGTGATTTTTAACATTTTAAAACTCCTGTGGGTCGTCGAGGGGATCGATCCCTAAAATGTATAATTTAAAAAATGATTGCTTTTCCGTTCTTTGGCGGTGCTATATATAATGTATAGTCCTGATCCTCAACCAACCCACAATCCATCAAAGCGGCGGTTGCCGAGCCTCTGGCAAGCTCGGGGCGGTTATTCTCACGGCTCAGGTGTCCCAAGACGATTCTTGTGGTGCCTGATTCAACCAACCGTTGCAGTTCCGTGGCACATGCTACATTTGAGAGGTGACCCTTGTCACTCAGAATTCTTGTTTTAAGGTGTGGTGGGTAGGGCCCCTTTTGTAGCATTGCAACGTCGTGGTTCGACTCAAACAAAATTGCCGAGCAACCAGTCAATGCCTTGTGTACCTCCTCCGAAACAAAGCCTAAGTCAGTACACACGGCGCACTTTTTACCGTCAGGAAGATATACTACATATCCGCTCGAGCCTGCGCAGTCATGACTTGTGGCGAAACGGCGGATGCACATATCACCGACCGAAATATCAGCTTCTATTATATGTATATGATCCTCGAGCTCAGGGAGCTCAGTGATGAGTGCATTGGCGGTCAGGGCACTCGCAAAAACGGGAACTTGAAACCTTTTAACAAAAACACGCAGCCCCTGAATGTGATCGGTGTGCTCATGGGTGATGAAGATACCGCCCAAAGCTTTTGGGTCGACAGCACCTAACGACAGAGCATCATGGATTCCCTTACAGCTTATACCTGCATCGACCAAAATGCCGTCTTTACCGCAACCGATATATGTACAGTTGCCCGAGCTTGAGCTGGCTAATGGGAACAGACGTGACATAAAGAGGCTCCTTTCGTTAAAAATAATATAAGGGGCGAACTGCGTTCGCCCCTACTACGTTGTGCTCTTGTGTCTGAAATTTATACAGCCGAACGTCCGATGTTGGGGTCAATATATGTGACACGGCGGATATCCGCACCGACGGCAGACAGCTTTTCAACAATGTTGTCATAGCCTCGGTCGATAAACTCGACATTCTCAATCTCGGTCGTGCCCTCAGCGGCAAGTCCTGCCAAGACCATAGCGGCACCTGCTCGAAGGTCTGTAGCCTTAACGGGAGCGGCCACCAAGCTCTCAACTCCGTTAATAATGGCGACCTTACCGTCGACCTTTATCTTGGCGCCCATCATGGTTAATTGGTCGACATATTTGAAGCGGTTATCCCAAACGCCCTCGGTCATAACGCTGACACCCTCGCAAAGGGCCAACAGAGTGGTCATCTGAGGTTGCATATCGGTGGGGAAGCCGGGGTGAGGCATGGTTAGGACATTGCAACACTTAGGACGTTTTCTCATGATAACACGCACAGCCTCGTCATATTCCTGAACAACGGCACCTGCTTCGATCAATTTTGCGCTGATCGACTCTAAGTGCTTGGGTATGACATTGGTTATGGTGAGGTCACCGCCTGTGATTGCGGCGGCTATCATATAAGTACCGGCCTCGATCTGGTCGGGTATTATGCTGTAGGTCGTTCCGTGAAGCTCCGATACGCCACGAATCTTGATAACATCGGTACCTGCGCCCATAATGTTAGCGCCCATCGAGTTCAAAAAGTTGGCAAGGTCAACAATATGCGGCTCTCTTGCGGCATTTTCAATAATGGTCAAGCCTCTGGCTTTGACAGCGGCCAGCATGATGTTGACCGTTGCACCGACCGAGACCTTGTCAAGGTAAATGGAGCTGCCTGTCAGCTCATCGGCATGGGCATTGACCATACCGCCGTCGATAGTGACGGTGGCGCCCAAAGCCTCAAAGCCCTTGATGTGCTGGTCGATAGGACGGACACCGAAGTCACAGCCACCCGGAGGTGCGACACGGGCCTTTTTAAAACGGCCAAGCATTGCGCCGATAAAGTAACTGCTTGCACGCATTTTGGAGGCCATTGAAGCCGACAAAACGTGAGAATGTATATGAGTAGGATCTATTTCAACAGTGGTATTATTTATAACCTTTACGCTGGCGCCCAGCTCATAAAGGATGCGGATTATAACATTAACATCGGAAATGGACGGTACGTTTTCAATACGGCAGACACCGTCGCACAGAAGCACGGCGGGGATGATTGCAACGGCGGCATTTTTAGCACCGCTGATCATAACCTCACCGCTTAGGGCATTTCCTCCGTTCACAATAATCTTTTCCACAGGATGCACTCCCTCAAATTTCTTTTAAAACCCAAAATAGTATTGCCGTTTTTAATTGCAAAAGACATGGGAAAATATAAACGGCAAAAAGCGGCCGACTTAAATGACCGCACACTTACTTCAATTTACAATAACTCTATCTAACATTATACACACACAGTTGTGTTTTGTCAAACATTATATCAATATATGCCCAAATTTCGACACAAAAATCGTATATTTTGAGGTTTGAGAGCGTTATGTAAACCGAAATGATGTTGTTGTGTAAAAAGCAGGCTTGAATAATATCATTTGATATCGTTCAAACCCGCGTAATAATCATGGGACGCTAATATTCATTAAGCGTTGTTGTTGAGATTTTTAAAACGTGCGTAAGTTTCAATATTTTTCCAAGTGTCTATATGAAGTTGGCACTCCATATCGCATTTGTCTATAAATACTTCATCTTTTTTCATCATTCGCATTTTTATCAAACTGTGACTTGATTTGTTCGTTGATAATTGCATACATTATGGGGATGACCTCTAAATCTTCCTCTTTAACGGAGATGGTTTCAATATCCGGTTTTTCTCCGCATTGCGGAAAATTGACAAGCCACGTTCCGTTAATTTTTCTTTCGTCACATATCCACCCATGCATACCTTGGTGTACTCCATATTTCGCATATTTTTCTTTTTCAACAATAACGATAACTTTATCTAAATATTTCATTTTTTATTTTGCCTCCGTAGGGTGTAACTAATTGGATTTTTCCATTTGGATATACCATCCAACCGGTTCGGAATGCGGCTTTGTCAGGTATATCTTTTCGAGGTATTTCTATAGCAATATTTATTCGCTGACCGTGCTCGTTTAACAACCCCAAATCATACTCACCTTTTATATACTTTTCCAGTCCTTGGCGGATGAACTCTTGATGAAGCCACATGGAGTCCTCAACGGTATAACCCCATTGCTTTAACATGTCTTCCTTGTGGTGTGTTTGTGTCCCATCTGTGTTAAATAAATACGGGTCGAATTTTCTGTAATCCGCATCGGCACGTGCCTGTGCTAAAACCATGCTATAAGGTAATTCCTCCAAAATACAGTGGCAGAATAAATGATGCGGATGTTTTGGTGTCTTGGAATCCCAAAACCAACAATTATCAAGCTTCAAACATTCCTCACAATGTGTATTACCTTGGCTTTGGTGTATCCAAATCACCCAATTCGGGTAAGTGTTGGATTTAGAATTTGAAATAGCTGGTATAGTGTCATTGCAGATATAAGCCACCCATTTTTTTGAATACATCAACATTTTAACTCCTTTTTAATTTAGTAAGAACAACTGTCCTTCTAAACATAGGCGTAAAAATGTGTTTTGTTGCATTGTTTTAGGCAACAAAAGGCTAATTTATCTTAAAATTTTCAAAATTCTCTTATTTTCATCGCTCACACGGAAGCTTTCGATAGCCTTTTGAATAGTTTTGTTGTGGGTTGCCTTGTCGAGCAGGCGGTTTTCGATATATGGCAGGGTGGCCTCATATTGCTTGGCCAATGCCGTTGCAAAGAACCACGCCACCGCCATGTGCAAATAATAATCATCAGTAGGCACATTTGCTACCATTCTTAGGTATTTTTCGTCGAACCGCTTGTCCAAAAAGTATCGCATCAGCATCACAATACCGTAACGCACGGTGTAAACGTGCGGCGACACAAGCCATTTTTCGATATACGGTAAAAGCCGGTCGGGGTTGGTTTTGAAAACAGACGGTGAAAAGCAGTCGCAGGTTGCCCAGTTATCCACAAACGGCAAAAAGGCTTCGACCAAGTCTATACAACGGTCAAAGTCCTTTACCTGCTCCACCAAAAATGCATGGAGTTGATTTTCTTCAAAAAATTCATGCGGCAAAGCACACAAAAACTCATTCGACTTTTGGTCTTTGAAAAAGTTTTTAGCGAATTTACGGAGAACGGGTGTGCGAACGCCAAAAACGGTCGATTTCTCGACCGTTGGCATTAGTTTACTATTAAATTCCCGATAGTTTTCATCGGCCAAATTCAACAGATGGCGCTGAACATAACGGACAACATCGCTCACAGTTCTTTTCTTCCTTCCAATGCACGTGAAAGGGTGACCTCGTCGGCATATTCAAGGTCGCCGCCGACGGGGATACCGTAGGCAAGCCGTGTAACCTTTATGCCCATTGCCTTGACAAGGCGTGAAATGTAGCTCGCAGTGGCCTCTCCCTCAACCGTCGGGTTGGTGGCAACGATTATCTCCTGCACCTTACCGTCAGACAATCTTGCCATAAGCTCACGCAGCTTTAATTGGTCGGGACCGATGCCGTCAAGCGGGCTGATTGCACCGTGCAGAACATGATAAAGTCCTCTGAACTCACGTGTGCGCTCAAAAGCCATAACATCCTGTGCATCCTCAACAACGCAGATCACACTGCGGTCACGGTCGGCTGCCGAGCACAACGAACAGACCTCACCGTCGGTAAGGTTTTGACAAACACTGCAATATTTTATCTTTGCCTTGGCCGAAAGCAGGGCATCCGAAAACTTACCTGCCATATCGTCGGGACGGGTTATGACATAGTAAGCCAGACGGCGCGCCGTTTTTTTGCCAATGCCGGGTAAACGTTCAAACTGCTCGCAAAGCTTATCGAGCGGTGCAACACTGTATGCCATCAGAACAATCCCGGAATGTTAAGTCCGCCTGTGATGGCACCCATCTCGGCTTCTTGCGTTTCGGCAATCTTCTTGACAACATCATTGATAGCAATAACGAGGTAATCCTCAAGCATCTCGACATCCTCGGGGTCGACTGCCTCAGGGTCAATGGTGATCTTCTTCATCTCGTGGCTGCCGGTCATGGTCACCTCGATCATTCCGCCACCGGCAGTTGCAGTAAACTCACGGTTCTCAAATTCGGCCTGAAAGTTCTGCATATCCTCCTGCATCTTCTGAACCTGACGCATCATTGCGGCCTGGCTCTGTCCTTGGTTTGCTCCGGGTATTCTTGCTCTCATTTTTTATGTTCCTTTCTATCGGCTCAAGCTTCTGAGCCGGGTACTTCAAGTGATTTCAGCTTGTTTATAATATTCTGCAACGGGTCGGTTGTTTCAACCTGAGGCTTTTTGTAAGGGCCTAAGCGATATGTTCTGCCCACAACTGCATTGACTGCATTGCGTATCTGTGTGCGATAGATGGGGTCGTCGCTTCTCATCAAAGAGAAGAACTGGTCGTTCTCTGAATCTATCAGCAAAAACTCACCCTGTACATAAGCCTTTGAGCCTCGCAAAACGGCGGCAAGCAGGGGAGCCGATTTTGAAAGCTCGCTCTGAACATCGGCCCAAGCGTCGAATATTTCGGGCGGAGCCTTTTCTTCAACGGCGGGCACGGGTGTCGGTGTGTTTGGTGCGGTAGGTACTGCGGTATCAAGAGGTGTGTCGACCTCCGAGGGTATCGGAGGCATTCCATTGTCTTCAGGAGTGCTTTCAACAGTTTCGACCGCAGATGCAGTTTCTTTAACGGTAGGAGTTTCCGCAGCTGTTGCCGTGACGGCAGTTGCAGTTCTTTGAACCGAATATTTCAAGGTCCTTTCAAGCCTTTCAAGTCGGTCAAGCAAGGCCTCAGGGGTCGATCCCAGCTGAGGTGAGCAAAGTTTTACTATAGCCGTCTCAAATTCCGTTCTGCGGTCGCACATCGACATTCTGTCAAGTGAAACCGACAGCACGTTGATAGCGTTGACAATACCTTCCAACGGATATTCGGCGGCCTGCGCCTTTATGTCCTCAAGCTCCTTGGGAGCACAGACTATAAGCGATGCGCAGTCCTTCACGGTGCGTGCTACCATAAGGTTGCGGTAGTGACTTATCATTTCGGTGCAAAGGCGCTGAAGGTCGACAGCGTTTTTATGAAGCTCGTCCACCTTTTTCAAAGCCTCGCCAACATTTGAGGTACGTATTTTCTCGGCCAGTTCAAGACAGTAATTGTTACCTGCCAGCGAGCAAACACTCATAACATCTTGGTCGGTGATGTGGTGCGACCTTGCGGCACACAGATCAAGCGTTGACAATGCGTCACGCATACCGCCGTCGGAGAGAGCGGCGATCATATCGGCGGCCGACTGCTCTATGGTAAAGCCTTCCTTTTCGGCAATGTACTGAATACGGCGGCTGATGGCTTCGGACGAAATGCGGTGAAAATCAAATCTTTGGCAACGGGAAAGAATGGTTGCAGGAAGCTTGTGCACTTCGGTGGTGGCAAGGATAAATATGATGTGTGCGGGCGGTTCTTCAAGCGTCTTTAAAAGCGCATTGAAAGCACCGATGGACAGCATATGCACCTCATCAATGATGTAAACACGGTATTTCGCCGAGGTCGGAGTGTAGGACACCTGCTCTTTCAAGTCACGGATATTCTCAACACCGTTGTTTGAGGCGGCATCGATCTCGGTTATATCAAGCACGTCGCCCTGTTCAATGGCACGGCAGGATTCGCACTCACAGCAAGCATCCCCGTCCTTTGAATTGAGACAGTTGACAGCCTTGGCCAGTATTTTGGCACAGCTTGTCTTACCCGTACCACGGGGACCTGTGAACAGATAGGCATGGAATATCTTGCCCGAACGAAGCTCATTCTTCAAAATGTCGGTAATATGCTCTTCACCCACGACATCGGTAAAGTTTTTCGGACGGTATTTGCGGTATAAAGCCTGATACACGGTAACACTCCTTTCTTGAAAACCGTTTAAAAAGGTACGCCCTTAGGCGTACGAACGACCGAGTTGGCTGCGGCACACAAGGAAATCCGCTTAATGCTGCTCGGTTCCCCGCCTGACATGGTTCACGGCACCCTGTCGCACAGGACCCGACCGTTCGCACGCCCAAAAGCGTACCTATTGGTTAGTATACAACAAACCGCAGAAAAATACAACAGTTTTTTCTGCAGTTAATAAGTATTTTATTGTAAACCTACACATCGTGACTTCAAAATAATCTTTAATACAGTTGAAAAGAGACCGAAATTATAGTATAATAAACCCATTCTATTCATTAGGAGTTTTAAAATGCCTGATATAAATACCCGATTTATAGCGTTACGGCGAGAGGTCATCAAAAAATATTTCAGCCGTATGAATAATATGCAGTTTAAGGGCGTTGTTACCGCTAAAGGACCCGTTCTGATTTTGGCAGGCGCAGGGAGCGGAAAAACCACTGTGCTTGTTAACCGTATTGCTTCGCTTGTCAAGTTCGGTGATGCCTTTAATTCCGACTATGTGCCGCCGTTTGTCAATGAGGACACCTTTCCACAGATAGAACAGGCCGCACAAAGCGGTGAGCTCGAGAATGGCGGTATCTTCTCGGTAGACGCTGCCCGTCCGTGGGAAATACTTGCCATCACCTTTACCAACAAGGCGGCAGGGGAGCTTAAGGACCGTATTGCCGCCATGCTGGGCAACGACGGGCTTGACATCTGGGCAGGCACCTTCCATTCGGTATGCGGACGCATTTTACGCCGCTTCGGAGATCATATCGGTTACTCCTCACACTTCACCATTTACGATACCGATGACTCAAAGCGTGTCATGAAAGAGGTCTACAAAAACATTGGTTTGGATGAAAAAATGATACCCATTAAGTCGACTCTTAATGCCATTTCAAATGCCAAGGACAGGCTTATAACTCCTGAGCAGTTTATCGAGGAAAACGCAGGCGACATCCGTCTGTCCAAGATAGGCAAGGCCTATTCCTATTATCAAAAGGCACTTAAAGAGGCCGACGCCATGGATTTTGACGATATGATAGTTAATACCGTCAAGCTGTTCCGTGAATCAAAGGAGGCGTTGGATTTTTATCACCGTCGTTTCCGCTATATAATGGTCGACGAGTATCAGGATACTAACCACGCTCAGTATGAGCTGGTAAGCCTGCTTGCCGAAAAGAGCCGAAATATATGTGTTGTCGGTGATGATGACCAAAGTATATACCGCTTCAGAGGAGCTACCATTGAAAATATCCTGAGCTTCGAGGATACATACACCGATGCCGTGGTTATACGGCTTGAGCAGAACTACCGTTCCACCTCGGTCATACTTGATGCGGCCAATGCCGTTATTGCCAACAACAAGGCACGTAAAGGTAAAAATCTTTGGACCGATGCCGACGGCGGTGAAAGAATAGAGGTCTTTACAGCACCCGACGAGCAGGGTGAAGCCTCCCATGTTGTGGATAATATCTTGAATTCAGTAGCATCGGGCGGAAGATATTCCGATAATGCCGTTCTTTACCGTATGAACGCACAATCCAATGCTATAGAAAATGTGTTGGCACGCTCGGGAGTCCCTTACCGTGTTGTCGGCGGTCATAGGTTCTACGACCGTAAGGAGATCAAGGATGTTATCGCTTATCTGAACGTAATAAACAACCACGGCGACCGTGTAAGGCTAACCCGTATTATTAACGAGCCCAAGCGAGGTATAGGCGACACTACGGTTGCCCGAGCAATCGAGATTTCCGACCAGACAGGGCTGACCCTTTTCGAGGTGTTCAAATCAGCCGACGATTTCCCGCCGTTGCAACGTGCGGCTAAAAAGCTTAAGGAATTTTGCCGGATGATAGAGAAACTGACCGAGCTTGTAGGCAAGGTCAGTCTGGTCGAGCTGTTTGAGGAAATGCTTGATAAATCAAGCTATACCTTAGCGCTTATCGCCGAGGGCAAGGAGGGTGCCGACCGACTTGACAACGTCAAGGAATTGGCTTCGAGCATTGCTCAGTATGAAAAAGAGCATGACGATCCAAGCCTCTCGGGCTTTTTGGAGGAGGTCGCACTTATCAGTGATATTGACCAGTTTGACCCTGATGCTGACGCAGTGGTCCTTATGACGGTGCACTCGGCCAAGGGTCTTGAGTTCAACAATGTATTCCTTGTCGGTCTTGAGGAGGGGATTTTCCCCGGCAATCAGTCGATATACGGCACCGAAGAGGATATTGAAGAGGAACGCAGACTTGCATATGTTGCCATAACCCGTGCAAGAAAGACCTTGCACATATCTAATGCCTACACCCGTATGCTGTACGGTCAGACCGGAAGAAATCTGCCGTCACGCTTTTTGGAGGAGATACCTAAGGAGCTTTGCAATATAAAGAGTGTCAGAAGCGGTATGTCGGCCTTTGGAATGGGTAGTGCTGAGTTCCGTTATTCCGACGGGCGAAGCTCGTCATACGGTGGCTTTGGTTCAGGTAAGGCTTATAATTCCGATTTTGGTGGCCGTCAGCCGGCAGGCTTTGATGACTTCTTTGCACCGTCAAGGCAAAAGCCTCAGCGCTCTGAGGGTACACTGCTGCAAAAGTCCAGAGCAAAAACCTCGGCAACCTCAAGTAAGGGCAGTTACTCGGTGGGACAGCGTGTTCGACACAAGGTTTTCGGTGAGGGTATGATACTGTCGGCCAAGCCTATGGGCAACGATACCCTTTTGGAGATAGCCTTTGATCTCAAGGGCACGAAGAAGCTTATGGCCAACTTTGCAAGGCTTGAAAAAATATAGTAATACTAAAATTTTACAAAATTTTACTTGTAAAATCATACGGCGTATTGTACAATAATAAAAAAGAGTTAAAAAGAGGTGCTGTAAACTATGAGCATTGGAAACAATCAGAACACAATTACCTTCAGCCTCGGCAACGAGAACGAGCAGGAAGTCAGAAGAATAATGCTTGTGGTGTATAACGCTCTCAAGGAAAAAGGCTATAACCCTGTTAATCAGATAGTGGGATATATTCTGTCAGAGGATCCGACCTATATCACCACGCACAATAACGCACGTAATCTCATCCGCAAGATAGACCGTGATACATTGCTGCAATATCTTGTAAAATATTATTTGACCAACTGATACCAAAAACTGCAAGGGCAAGGATCGCTTAAGATCCTTGCCCTTGTATTTTTAGATAAACTGTTTTATCAGCTTCTCAAGGTTGCGCCGACGGCGTCTAACTTTTTGATCATTTTGTTGACGGCACGGTCGATGACCTCGTCGGTCAGGGTACCCTCAGCCGAGCGAAGTGTTACACGGTAGGCAACACTCTTTTTACCCTCTGCAATCTGACTGCCCTGATAGATGTCAAACAACTTGATGTCCTCACAAAGCTTTCCGGCACCCTCACGGATAGCGGCCTCAAGTGTGCCGACAGGGGTCTCGGCATCGCATACAAGAGCTAAATCACGGTCAACAGCAGGGAACTTAGGCAACGGCTTATAGGTGATCTTGGCCTTTTCCTGCATGTAAAGCTTATCAGCGGCTATTTCGGCAATAAATACCTTGCCGTCGATGCCGTAGGTTTCGGCAACCTTCGGGTGTACCTCACCAAAGGTGGCGATCTTCTTGCCTGTAACACTCATCACGGCACTGCGACCCGGATGGAGATAGGGTTCGGTTGCTCTCTCATAGCTCGGCATAGCATCACTGAACAAAGCAACTACCGCCTCAACGATACCCTTCAAGGTGAAGAAATCCTCACCCTCACCGTAAAGACCTAAGCAAAGTGCGGGCACCTCGTCGGGCTGCTCGACTACAGGCAGAGCTTTGGGTATAAATACCTTGCTCAGCTCAAACAATCTTGCCGATTGAACCTTACGGTTGTAGTTGGTGGCAAGCACGGTCATCATGCTGGTGACCAGCTGTGTACGCATGGTGGAGTACTCATCACCAAGGGGATTCAGAATAGTAACAGCATTTCTGCGAGTGTCGTTTTCATCGAGGTTCAGAGCATCGATGGCCTTGGAGCCTATAAAGGAATAGGTTGCGATCTCGTTAAAGGCGTTAGCAATGAGTGTGTCCTTGACCTTGTCAGCCTTAATGCGCTCGGGTAGCTTGCGTCCACGGACGATAGCACCCGTCATGGTGCTTCCCTTGATGTGGTCGTAGCCGTATATTCTCATAACCTCCTCGGCTATGTCGGCTCTGCCCTCAACGTCGTCACGGAACGACGGAACGAGGCAGTGCAGCACTCCGTCGGAAAGGGTTGTTTTTATCTGTAGAGAATTGAGTATCTCAACCATTTTTTCGGCAGGAATATCGATACCGAGTAATGCCACGACATCACTGACCTTAACGTTCAGCTCACGGTCGGTGGGAAGACCTGCGTTGCAGTCAATATTGCCGTCAACTATCTCACCTGCACCCAACTCATCTACCAACTGCAGGCAACGGTTCATGGCGTACTCAACGGTGATAATGTCAACACCACGTTCAAAACGACCGCTTGCCTCGGTACGCACGCCGAGTTTGCGGGCAGTCTTACGCACACTGTCACGGCGGAACTTGGCGCACTCTAAGAATATCTCAGCGGTGTCGTCCTTGATTTCGGAATCCATACCGCCCATAATACCCGCAATGCAGGAGGGTTCTTTTCCGTCAGCAATAACCAGCATATCGGAGGCGAGCGTATGCTCCTTGCCGTCGAGAGTGGTTATCTGCTCACCCTCCAAGGCATTGCGGACGATTATTTTGTGTTCCTTGACATCACGAAGGTCAAACGCATGCATCGGCATACCTGTCTCGAGCATTACAAAGTTGGTAATGTCGACAATATTGCTGATGGGACGCATGCCTGCGGCAAGCAAGCACTTTTTCATCCAAGCAGGCGACTCAGCGATTTTGACATTCTTGATAACACGACCATAGTATCTTGGGCAAAGGTCAAAATTCTTGACCTCCACATTAATGTAATCGGCAATATTCTCACCGACAGTCTTAAAGGTAGGCTTGGGCTCGTTAAACGGCTTGCCCAAGACGACGGCCGCCTCACGTGCGATACCGAGCACCGACTGACAGTCGGGACGGTTGGCAGTGATCTTGAAGTCGATAATATAATCGTTCAATCCCAAAACCTCACGCATATCGGTACCGGGTGCACCTGCGTCGGATTTGAGAATCATAATTCCGTAAACGGATGCGCCCTCATAATCATCCTCGGTGACGCACAGCTCTTCACCCGAGCAGAGCATACCGTTGGACGGTACACCTCTCAGCTTGCCCTTTTTGATGTGCATACCGTTGGGCAGATCGGAGTCGTGCAGGGCGGCAGGAACAAGGTCGCCCTCATGAACGTTCTGCGCACCAGTGACTATCTGAACATCCTCACCCAAACCGCAGTCCACCTGACAGATAAACATATGGTCGGAATCGGGGTGGCGCTCCATTTTGGTGACCTTGCCGACAACAACATTGCGCATCGACTTGGAGAGGTCGATCATCTCCTCAACCTCAAAGCCTGCCATGACCATTTTGTCGCAAAGGACTTCTACGGGAACGTCTATATCAACATAATTTTTAAGCCAACTTAAACTTACTTTCATTTCAATTCACCTTCTTTTGATTAGAACTGCTTGAGGAAACGAAGATCGTTTTCAAACAGCAGGCGGATATCGCTTATCTTGTAGCGGGTGGTGGTCAGACGGTCAAGACCGATACCGAACGCAAAGCCCGAATACTCCTCGGGGTCGATACCGCAGGCCTTAAGCACTCTCGGGTGAACCATACCTGCACCCAAAATTTCTATCCAACCGCTGCCCTTGCATACACGGCAACCCTTACCCTTACATTCTGAGCAGGTTACGTCGACCTCAACACTCGGTTCGGTGAACGGGAAGAACGACGGACGGAATTTAACCTCGGTCTCCTTGCCGTAAATTTCGTGAGCAAACTGCTCCAAAACACCCTTCAGGTCACACATGGTGATGTTCTTGTCAACAACAAGACCCTCGATCTGGTGGAAAACGGGCGAATGGGTTGCGTCAACCTCATCAGCACGGTAAACACGGCCGGGGCAGATTATCTTGATGGGAGGCTTTCTTGTTTCCATGGTTCTGATCTGTGCGGCAGAGGTCTGAGTTCTGAGCAACAGATTTTCAGCCAAGTAGAAGGTGTCCTGCATATCGCGTGCAGGGTGATCCTGCGGAACGTTCAGCGCCTCAAAGTTGTAATAATCGGTCTCAACCTCGGGACCGTCCACAACGTCAAAGCCCATAGACTGAAAAATGTCGATCATATCATTGAGAACAACATTCAAAGGATGCAGACCGCCCTTTACGGCAGGCTTTGCAGGCATTGTGATGTCCAAGGTCTCAGCCTTGAGTTTGGCATCAGCGGCCTTGGCCTTGAAATCGGCATTGGCGGCGGCGATAGCCTCCTCCAGCTCGGCCTTGGCCTTGTTGACCAACTGACCCATAATGGGGCGTTCCTCGGGGGAAAGTCCTCCCATCTGCTTCAAAATTGCGGTCAGCTCACCCTTTTTACCAAGGTACTTGACACGCACCTCGTCCAAAAGCTTTTCGTCGGTGGCGGCGGCCACGGCGGCCAAAGCTTCGGACTTTAACAGTTCGAGTTTCTCTTTCATTTTTCTTCCTCCTATATGAATGTGAAATGTGCAAAATAAAACTTCGTCCCTACTTTAAGAATAAAGGGACGAAGTTGTGAAAATACAAAACTCCGCGGTACCACCCGCATTTTTGCTTGGAGCAAACACTCTTAAGACCTGTAACGGTGTCTTTCCGTCAGCACCTACTCAGCTTCAGCGCCGCCGCTCCGAAGGGAACTTCACCGCAATGTCGGTCAGCACACTTCCAGCCAAGGTGCGCCTCTCTGTGAGCTTCAAAGACGGTTACTTTACTTCATCATAGCGTTTTTGGAACGAAATATTCTATTTTCAACCCATTATACACCCATAGTTTAAAATTTGCAAGTGTTATTTTCTATTCGTTGTATTTGCAATTTGGGAAATGATTTAATACATTTCAATTATACCATGCAGCCTGAATTTTAAGCACTTTGTTATGGCGGATACTATACCCATTGATGATTTTGAAACCAAGACCGCCATAATGATTATAAACTGGACCGAGGTCGACACAGGCAGAGAGGTGACGGGAGCGATAAATCTTCCTGCTTACGGAACAATGATACTAAAGAAATAGGGGCAAATTTGTTGCTTTTGTTTTCGGGCCATGATATTATGTCATTGAAAAGATGTGAAGCAACAGGAGGATACCGCTATGCACGGATATATAAAAGCTATCCAAGATCGACTGAACGAAGACCAAACAAGGGCTTTAAAGGAGGTTTTTGAGCCGACGGTTGTCGGTGTCCCGCTCGCTGACTCAAGGCGAGATGTCTGCATATTGCCCGACGGCGAGATAAGGTCCTACGAAAGACTTCACGGCAAAACAATCAGCCAAGAGGTTACTCAGTATCTGGCATCGCATGACGGCGGAATATCGTGGGTAACGAAGTATTCTCACGGTGCCATGAATGCATGTACATATATAGAGCAGGCCGACGTGTATCTGAGTGTTGCCGATAAATATTCTCATAAAGTCGAAGGCTTTTGGTGCTTAAGGTCAAAGCTCGGGCCTGATGATTCAGACCCACAGTGGATAAAGATATCGGATGATGATTATTATGATTCGTTCCTGCCTGTGGGTTCCTCATTTTCCGACCGTGTGTGGATAACAGCTCAGAAGTGGGGCACCTGTACACCAACCTTCTTTTACTCGGATGATTTCGGACTCACATGGAGCATAAGCGAGGTAAGCCTTAATGCCGAGTTCGAGCTTGTGCCGCCCCATAAAGGCTTGCGTTGGTGTAAGGGAAGCGGCTCGGAGCCGTATGCAGTTGAGCTGTCGCCGAATAAAATGATGATGATCATCCGCACTCCTACCGACCAATTCTACCAAAGCTTTTCTTGTGATGGTGGAGAAAGCTGGACCGAGGCGGTGCCGTCGACCTTTTACGGCACAAACACAACAGCGTTTTTATTAAGGCTGTCGGACGGCAGGGTGGTGACATTTTGGAACAATACCAAGCCTCTGCCTGAGGTCGATCACACGACACAGCAGCCGTTCAGTGAGGGTGTCGCAAACGGCACGGGTGAGGATGCTTTCACAAACCGTGATGCTGCACATGCTGCAATATCGGATGACGGCGGTGACAGTTGGATAGGTTACCGTGAAATATTACTGAACGAGATACGGAATAATTCCGACTTCCGTTACAGAGGCGGTGTCGGGTCGTCAAATGATAAAAGCGTACACCAGTTTCAGGCCTTTGAACTGCCCTTTAACAAGGTGCTTGTGTCGGTGGGACAGAATGTCGCTTCACGCCGATTTGTGATATTTGATATTGACTGGCTTTATCAACAGTCTGCAAAAGAGGATTTTTTGACAGGTCTTAATAAGGTTTCTACCCAAGTCTATGTCAAAAGCCTTTCGGGACATACGGCTCATATTGCAGGCAACGGTCACTGTGCATGGAACCGCACCCACGGTGCTGTTTTAATGCCTGATCCTGACGGCGGCTACGGTGAGATGCTGCTTGTTTCAAAGCACCGTGACGAGCGTTTGATGTATGATATTGAGGGTGTTGTATGGAATTTCCCAATGTCAAGAAAGGGAACGGTTAAGGTACAGCTCAAGCTTATTGAAAAGAGCATCCGCTTTATACTGACCGACCGTTGGTATAACCCTTGTGACGAATACGCCGGCGTACAATCACCGCTTTGCTTTGAGGTTAGTACAAAGGATATAGGAAGCGATATGGCCAAGCTTTCGGTCGAGTACGATATTGACAAAGAGCTTGCAAGGGTGTATTTTGAAGATGCCGTACTGTTTGACGTAAAAATGACCCAAGAATGCCCGACGGGAATATCGTATCTCATGCTCCAATGTGCGTGTGACGGCGACTCCAAGGGTGCTTACATAAAGTCCATGGAAAAGCAAATATAGGGTATAAAAACACAAAACCGTTCTTGCGGTCTTGTGTTTTTTGTCTTTTCTGATGTTTTCACTTGTAAAAATAGGGTAATTGTGGTAAAATAAAATATAAATTTATGTGCTTTCATTCGGTGCATGAAAATTCAAACACATCATTAGTGTAAAGGAAGGTAACTAGCTATGGACAAACAGAAATTTTACATTACAACAGCTATCGCTTATGCCTCAAAGAAGCCGCATATCGGCAATTCTTATGATATCGTGCTGGCCGATATGATAGCAAGATATAAGAGGAAAAAGGGCTTTGACGTCCGTTTCCTCACAGGCTCTGACGAGCATGGACAGAAGATCGAAGAAAACGCAAAAGGAATGGGTCTCACCCCAAAACAGCTTGTTGACAATGTCGCAGGTGAGATAAAGTCAGTCTGGGATTGTCTTAATGTCACCTATGACCGTTTCATCCGTACCACCGATGCCGACCACGAGGATGCCGTCAAAAAGATATTCAAAAAGCTCTATGAGCAGGGCGACATCTATAAGAGCGAATACGAGGGTAAATACTGTGTACCTTGTGAGTCGTTCTTCACATCCTCACAGTTGGTCGACGGCAAGTGCCCCGATTGCGGCCGTGACTGTATCGATTCCAAGGAAGAGGCATATTTCTTAAAGCTTTCCAAGTATCAGGACCGCCTTGTTGAGTATTACGAGAGCAATCCCGACTTCTTCACTCCTGCATCCCGTAAAGCCGAAATGGTAAATAACTTCATCAAGCCCGGTCTTTCCGACCTTTGCGTATCCCGTACCTCGTTCAAATGGGGTATCCCCGTTGATTTTGACGACAAGCATGTTATATATGTCTGGCTTGATGCGTTGACCAACTATATCACGGGTGTTGGCTACAATCCCGACGGCAGTTCTGACGATTACAAGAAATACTGGCCTGCCGATTTGCATGTTATCGGTAAGGACATTGTCCGTTTTCACACCATTTATTGGCCCATAATTCTTATGGCATTGGGTGAGCCGTTGCCGAAGCAGGTTTTGGGTCATCCGTGGCTTTTGTCGGGCGACGACAAGATGAGCAAATCTAAGGGCAATGTTATCTATGCCGATGATATGGTCAAGCGTTTCGGTACCGATGCTGTCCGTTACTATCTGCTTTCCGAGATGCCCTTTGCTCAGGATGGTGTTATCACCTACGAGAACTTTATGAATAAGTATAACACCGACCTTGCCAACACCTTGGGCAACCTTGTCAACCGTACCATCGCCATGACTAATAAGTATTTCGGCGGTACTGTTTCTAAGCCTAACGCCGATTTTGACGAGTTCGACACCGATCTTCGCAATGTAGCTCTTGAAACGGTCAAGAAGTACGATCAGCTAATGGATGTTTACCGCAACGCCGATGCTTGCGAGACCGTTATGAATCTCGCACGCCGTTGCAATAAGTATATTGATGAGACAATGCCTTGGGCTTTGGCCAAGGACGAGGATAAAAAGGATCGTCTCTCGGCTGTTATGTACAACCTGCTTGAGGGCATTCGCATTCTTGCTCAGTTGATCGCACCCATCTGCCCTGAAAGCTCTGACAAGATCATCGCACAGATCAAGTGCGATTGCGATGCTTTGGAGTTTGGTGCAGTTGACTCCTACACCGTAGGTGAGGGTCAACCGTTGTTCGCCCGTCTTGATACTGAAAAGGTATTGGCCGAGTTGGCAGCTGAGCAAGAGGCCGCCGTAAAAGCCGCCGAAGTTGAGGCTGAAAAAGCAGAGGGCATTGCCTTCCTTGATGAAATCACCTTTGACGAGTTTATGAAGATTGATCTTCGTGCCTGCAAAATCGTTAATTGCGAGCCCATCAAAAAGGCCAAGAAGCTCTTGAAGCTCACCTTGGATGACGGTAGCGGTAAGGAAAGAATTGTCGCATCGGGTATTGCCAAGTGGTACACTCCCGACGAGCTTGTCGGCAAGACAGTCATCTGTGTCGCAAACCTTAAGCCGGCTGTGCTTTGCGGTGTTGAGTCCCAAGGAATGATACTTGCTGCCGATGCAGGCGGGGACGATGTCAAGGTGGTATTCCTCGACGGTGTTCCTGCAGGTGCCAAGGTAAGATAATGGAACTGGAGCAGGAGTTTTTTGCACCGCCTCACAGTATTTTCGACACGCATGCGCATTATGACGACGAGCGCTTTGATGCTGACCGTGATGAGTTGCTGAATACTTTGTCGGGACACGGCGTAGGATATATTATCAATAATTCGACCGACCTCGGATTTTCTGCTGAAAACTGTTTGAGGATGTCCGATGCCTACAGCTTTTGTTATACGGCGGTAGGTATCCATCCCGAGCTGGTCGAGACCCAAGGGCTCGAACTTGATGAAGTAAGGCTTTCGGAGCTCGTCAAACGACCAAAGGTAGTGGCGATAGGAGAGATAGGCTTGGACTATCATTACTCTGCCGATCGTAAGGAGCAGCAAAAGGCGGTATTTCGCCGCCAGCTTGAATTGGCGAACGAATTGGGGTTGCCCGTCATCGTCCATGATCGTGATGCTCACGGCGATACTCTGGAAATTATCCGTAAGGTAAAACCTAAGGGCAGTCTGCACTGCTTTTCGGGCAGCCGTGAGATGGCGTTAGAGCTTATAAAGCTCGGAATGCATATCGGTGTCGGCGGCGTGATTACGTTCAATAACGCACGTAAGCTGGTCGAAACGGTTCAGGCAATACCGCTCGAAAGTATACTGCTTGAGACCGATGCGCCGTATCTGTCACCTGTGCCCTACCGTGGTAAGACCTGTCATTCGGCATATATCTATTACACTGCAATGAAGGTTGCAGAAATAAAAAATATCAGCGTTAATGAGGTGCTGAAGGTTACCTCGGAAAATGCGAAACAGTTGTTTTCAATAAAATAAACCGCTCGGGACGGCGAGGGTGTCGTTCCTACGGTGTAATATAAAAGGTGGTTAATTTATGATCAAATCAACATCATTCGGCATTACCCCTGACGGACGTGAGGCTAAGCTGTACAAGCTTAAAAGAGGCAAGTACACAGCCTATGTCACCGATTTTGGCGCAACCTTGGTAAAATTCTGCGGTCCTGACCGTGACGGAAATAATACCGACGTTGTATTAGGCTTCGACAGTGTTGAGCCTTATACAGGAAAGATCGGTTATATGGGTGCCACTATCGGCCGTTTCGGAAACCGTATCGAGGGCGGAAAATTCACTTTAAACGGCAAGGAGTACACGCTTGCCACCAATAACGGCCCTAACCATCTGCACGGCGGAAATGTAGGCTTTAGCCACCGTTTCTTTAATGTGCGTGATATAAACAATCACACTATTGAGTTCAGCTTGCTCAGCCGTGACGGTGACGAGGGTTACCCCGGCAACCTTGATATGCAGATAACCTATTCCTTGAAGCTTGACGGTACCTTGGTGCTGGATTATTACGCAATCAGTGATGCTGATACTGTGTTGAATCTCACCAACCACACCTATTTCAACCTGAACGGTGCTGACAAGCCCGAGACCATCCTTAACCACACACTGCAGATGTCGGCTTCGGCCTTCTGCGAGACCGATGACAAGTGCCTTGCTAACGGTAATATTTTGGCAGTCCGCGGAACACCGTTTGATTTCAGACAGGGTAAAAATTTGGGCGAGGTAATAAACTCAGATTATGCTCCTGCCAAGTTAGTCAACGGTATCGACCACAACTTTATCCTTGACGGCAAGGGATACCGTGAGTTTGCACGTCTTTACAGCGATAAAACCGGTATTGAGATGGTCTGCTACACCGATCAGCCGGGTTGCCAAATCTATGCAGGCAACGGTATGAAACCGTTAAAGGGAAAATATGATGTTGAGTATCAGCGCCACGGTGCTATATGTCTTGAGACCCAAGGCTATCCCAATGCGACCTCGTTTGCACATTTCCCGTCGCCTGTGCTTAAAAAGGCCGAGATCTACCGTCGTACCACGGCATATAAGTTGACTGTAAAATAATGAGTTTTAAGCAGTGGAGATTCAGGTTCGACTCTCCACTGCTTTATCTATATTTTTTCAAAATTTTAAATAAAAGGCAATACAAATTGAGGTTTTTGTTATATTTGTGTTGACTTTTGTGGAATTCCAAGGTATAATTTTAAAAAAGTAAAAAAGAGGTAATCTGATTGAGAAAGCAATATGATATAGCGGCATTTATCTGGCCTGCATATACGGGCAAGGAGCCACGCACACGTATATTTTGGCCCGAGGGCATGGGCGAATGGCAGACCGTACGGGATGCCAAGGCTGTAAGGGATGGACACAACTGGCCCAGAAAGCCGTTGCTCGGTTTTCAGGACGAGGCCGACCCCGAGGCGATGGAGCAACAGATTGACCTTGCAGTAAAGCACGGTGTTAATGTATTTATTTATGACTGGTATTGGTATGACGACCGCCCGTTTTTGGAACAGTGCCTTAACGATGGTTTTTTAAAGGCCAAGAATGTAGACAAAATGAAGTTCTACGTTATGTGGGCAAACCATGACGCAAATCATCTGTGGTGCAAGTCACTTGCTTCATCGGAATACGGTAAGACGGTAATTTGGCAGGGCAGTGTGAGCTTTGAGCAGTTTAAAAAGATCGGCCGTCGTTGGATAGATAAATACTTTGGACATCCAAGCTATTATAAAATTGACGGCAAGCCTGTTTTGATGATTTACGACACCCCTGCTTTTGTAAACGGTTTGGGCGGTCTCGAAAATGCCCGAGCCGCATTGGATTGGTTGCGTGATGAGACCGTGGAGGCAGGTTTTGAGGGACTTCACCTGCAATACTGTCCGCAAGGTAGTAATACCGTCAATGCATCGGGTGTTGACGGTAGCGAGCTCAAGTTCGGTCTTAAGGATATAATAAGCACCTTAGGCTATGACAGCATTGCAAGCTATCAGTTTGTACATATGACCAATATGAACCGTGATTATACCGAGGCTTTCAAAGATGTCAAGTGTAATTGGGAAAGGCTTTATAATGATTATGGTGCGCCGTATTTTCCGCATGTTTCGGTCGGTTGGGATAACAGCCCCCGACATACCGATTTTAAGGGCTGGATCTGCACAAACAACACGCCCGAAAATGTTGAAAAGGCTTTTCGTGCCGCCAAAGAGTTTGTCGATACGCATGAGCTGCCTGCACCGCTCATCACGGTAAATTCGTGGAACGAGTGGACCGAGTCGAGCTATCTTCTGCCCGATGACCTTTACGGCTACGGATATCTTGAAGCCATTAAAAAGGTTTTTGTTGATCAAAAATAAAACCAACAGCATCCGAGATCTGCTTTTCTCGGATGCTGTTTTTATGCCGATAGACCGTAAGCACCTTAAAAATTAAACTTAACTTGACAAGAATTTGCACATAAGTTACAATAATATATTATCGGACATAACACATATAATGTTACATATAATATATTTGAAACTGAAAAGGGATTAAGGTTAATGCACATTCGTGATTTCTTAGATATATTTTCAAAGCGGGAAAGCGGCAACATATTTCGTGAGGCAGAGGATAATAGCTATCCGCAGGTTTATCTTGATATAACCTTTTCGGTACTTGTCTCTCATAAGCTTGGCAAGGACACCGAGAAAGAGATATTTAATTTTATGCATAGCTGGAACAGGCATCACAGATATAGCATACGCTACATTTGTTTAGATAAGGTTTTTGAAGACCGAAAAATGGTGCGGATAGCTGTTGACTTTGGTTATTGCAAGAAGGGTATAGTCAAATCCTTAGTGAAATGGCTGCAAAAAAGCAGCTTGCTGATAACAGGTATCTATATGCATAGCGATGAATGATAAAAACAAAACTACCCGAAGAAGAGAAAAACAAAATCTCTTTTTCGGGTAGCTTATTTTGTCGATGCATTGCGTTCATTAGGGCGCATTGCAGATCCAACTGCTTTTTGAGACTGTCAAGAAGCTTTATCAGTAAAGATCAATTCCTAATTGGTTAAGCATGAGCTGAACACTTTGAGGGCTCTTGGCAAAGGTTGCAGGTGTTACACCAAGGTTGTAAAGCTTTTCGGCATCGGCACGGTTAAAGAATGCACCGTCGGTACCGCCTGAAACGGGAAACGTCCAATTCACCTGAGCAATGTTGTCGATAAGTGACATGATGGCGCAGGAGTACTTTATCATCTTTTGCTCCCACATGTCGTGCCCATCCTCCGGTACATCGTGCGAAAGCTCGAAGCTTAAGGTTACGGTGTAAGGCTTGGTGTCGGATTGAATCTCCACGGTATAGCCGCCAAGCTCAGACTCTATCTGCAGATGGCGGATCAGAGCTTCGACCGCCGTGTGGTCGGTGATATTGGGATTTTTCATGTTATACAGCTCGGTTGACTTATCGGTTGCAACGGTATCAGCCAAGATCTGCTCATAGGTGCGGTCGGGCTTGCCGTCGTTGGCGATTGACTCTGCAGGCGAGTCGACTACCGTGACGATTATCCATGGCACACCGACAAACAGTATTACGGCTATAATAAACACAGTCAGGATTATCTTACCGTGTTTTTTCGGCTTTTTGGGTAATGCTTCTGCTTCGTCGGCTCTTTTGCGGTCAGAGCGCTCGTAGATCATACTATCCTTAATGCTGAAGCTGTCAGCAGGTTTTTTCTTAGCCATAAGAACTCCTTCAATGCGAAACTGTTTTTACTAATTCTATCACACATTGTATCAAATTTCAATAAGCCTTTTTAAGAAGGCAGGGAAGAAGCGTATTTCAGAGTTTTGAATTTTGGGTGTTTACTTTATGTGCGAATTGTGATAAAATAATCCCAATATATATTAAGGAAGTGTTTTCAATGAAAGCGGTTTTGACGGTTGTCGGCAAGGATACTGTTGGTATTTTGGCCAAGGTATCGACCGAGTGTGCAAAATATAACGTAAACATTCTCGATGTTTCGCAGTCTATTTTACAGGATATGTTCTGTATGATAATGATAGGTGATGTTGATAAGCTGAATATTCCTTTCGGTGATTTCAGCGATGCTATGGCCAAATTAGGCGAGGAGATCGGCATGGCGGTCCATGTTATGCATGAGGATCTTTTTAACTCTATGCACAGAATCTGAGGGTGAACTGAAATGTTAGAAACCAGAGATATTCTCGAAACCATAAGCATGATACAGGACGAGAATCTTGATATCCGTACCGTAACCATGGGTATTTCACTGCTCGACTGTATCGACAGTGATATTGATAAGGCCTGTGAGCGTATTTATGAGAAGATAACAAGAAAGGCCAAGAACCTTGTTCCTGTGTGTCAGGAAATAGAAAAAGAGCTTGGTATTCCCATCATCAACAAACGAATTTCAGTCACACCTATCGCAATGATAGCCGCCGCATGCCGTTCAAAGGATGTTGTAAAATTCGCTGTCACACTTGAAAAAGCAGCACGTGAGGTAGGCGTAAACTTCATCGGCGGGTATTCGGCACTTGTTCAGAAGGGCTTTGCCGCAGGCGACAAAGAGCTTATCGAAAGCATCCCCGAGGCCCTCAGTGTTACTGACCATATCTGTTCTTCAGTCAATATCGGCTCTACCAAGACGGGTCTTAATATGGACGCTGTTGCCATGATGGGTCAGGTGGTTCGCAGGACGGCTGAAAAGACAGCAGACCGTCAGTGTATCGGTGCGGCTAAGCTGGTCGTTTTCTGTAACGCTCCCGAGGATAACCCCTTCATGGCAGGTGCATTCCATGGCCCCGGTGAACCCGACTGTGTTATCAATGTCGGTGTTTCGGGCCCGGGTGTCGTCCGTGCCGCATTGGCACGCCCCGAGGCTCAAGACCTTGATCTTTCGGGTGTTGCCGATCTTATCAAGCGTACTGCCTTCAAGATCACTCGAATGGGTCAGTTGGTAGCCCAAAGAGCCAGCCAGCGCCTTGGTGTTCAGTTTGGAATTATTGATCTGTCATTGGCACCTACCCCTGCGGTTGGTGACTCGGTGGCTCATATTTTGGAGGAGATCGGTCTTGAATCGGTCGGTGCCTGTGGCACTACCGCCTGTCTTGCAATGCTGAACGACGCTGTTAAAAAAGGTGGCGTTATGGCATCCAGCCACGTTGGCGGTCTTTCGGGTGCATTTATCCCCGTTACCGAGGATGCAGGTATGATAGATGCCGCAAGAAGCGGTGCTTTGACAATTGAAAAGTTAGAAGCCATGACAGCTGTTTGCTCGGTCGGTCTTGATATGATAAACATTCCGGGCGATACCCCCAGTGAGGTTATTTCGGCCATCATTGCCGACGAGGCTGCTATCGGAATGGTCAACTCCAAGACCACCGCCGTCCGTGTCATCCCCGCAATCGGACTTGAAGTGGGCGAGGAGCTCAATTTCGGCGGTCTGCTCGGTTCGGGCCCTGTTATGCCGGTAAGCAAATATTCTCCGATGAAGTTTATTTCACGCGGCGGAAGAATACCTGCACCGTTGCAAAGTCTCAAAAACTAACTTTATTTTCATTAGTCTGAGCCGACCGTTTCCCTTAAAAAGTGAGGCGGTCGGTTTATTATATTAGTGCTGATACGCAGAAATTAAGTATTTAGGTTAACAAAATTAAGTTTTTCGGGTTTTTGCTTGACTATTTTAGAATATTTTAGTAAAATATTGCCCGTTAACTTAAATTTTTTAAGAAGCCTGCCGAGGATGCAGGTCTAATAGAGAGGTTATTATGTCTGAAATCAAATTTAATATTCCCGAGGGCTATTTCGAGACCCTCAGTACGGAATACAAAAAACACAACTCAATACCGCAATCGGATTTTGAGCGCTATAACGTCAAGCGCGGCCTCAGAAACTCTGACGGAACGGGAGTTCTGGCAGGTGTAACTCAGATATGCAATGTTCACGGTTATCTGCTCAACGAGGGTGAGCGTATGCCCATCCACGGCGAGCTGACCTACCGAGGATATTCTATTGAGGATCTTGTCGATAACTGCATCAAAGAAAATCGATTTGGATTTGAAGAGGTAGCATATCTTCTTATGATGGGCAAGCTGCCGACCGAAGAGGAGCTTCAGAAGTTCAACAGTGTTGTTGGCTCAATGCGTATGCTGCCCGATTATTTTGCCGAGGATATGATCCTGCGTCTGCCCAGCCGCAATATTATGAGCAATCTGTCACGTGCGGTGCTTGCCTTGTCTCCGTTTGACGAAAAGGCTGACGACAATTCCATTGAGAACAACCTGCGTCAGAGTATTGAGCTTTTTGCACGTTTCCCGATAATCGTTGCATATGCATATCAGGCCAAAAAGCATTTTTATGATAAAGAGAGCCTTTACATGCATTTCCCCAAGCCTGAGTTGTCTACGGCCGAGAATATTCTCCACATCATACGTCCCGATTCGAGCTATACCGAGGATGAGGTGCATCTCTTAGATCTTGCTTTGATGCTTCATGCAGAGCACGGCGGCGGTAATAACTCGACCTTCACCACCCGTGTGTTGACCTCCTCGGGTACCGATATTTACTCTGCTATCGCAGGTTCGGTAAGCTCGCTCAAGGGTCCTAAGCACGGTGGTGCCAATATTAAGGTCGTAGAAATGATGAACGACATTAAAGAGCACGTTAAAAACTGGGATGACGAGAATGAGATCGCCGATTATCTCACGAAAATACTTAAAAAACAGGCATTTGACGGTTCGGGTCTTATTTACGGAATGGGTCATGCTATATATACTCTGTCTGACCCGAGAGCTGTATTGCTTCGCCGCAGTGCTGAAAAGCTTGCCATAGCCAAGGGCAAGCTGGACGAACTGAGGTTGATGGATAAAATAGCCGAGTTGGCACCCGGTCTGTTCGCCGAGGTTAAGGGTGGAAGCAAGATTATCTGCCCCAATGTTGATTACTATTCAGGCTTC
Source organism: uncultured Eubacteriales bacterium (assembly GCA_964424555.1). Classification (GTDB taxonomy): domain Bacteria; phylum Bacillota; class Clostridia; order Oscillospirales; family Acutalibacteraceae; genus UMGS172. The sequence goes on along the minus strand of CAYRIX010000002.1, from coordinate 52,485 downwards.
GTATATTCCATGATGGATCTGCCTGTTGAGATGTATACAGCTCTGTTTGCCATCTCCCGTGTAGCAGGCTGGTGCGCTCACCGTGCCGAGGAGCTCATGACAGGCGGCAGGATCATCCGCCCTGCTTACAAGAGCACCATCCATCCGTTGACCTACGTTCCGATTCACGACCGAGTTGAGATCGATCAGCATCAGGCAGAGCTTTCCAAGATCAAGCATTTGTTCTAAAATTAAAAGCTGTATCACTTCATTGAAGCGATACAGCTTTTTTATATAAGCGGTATTATGTTTTCTTCCTCTAAAACAGGCTCATCGCCGTTTAAGATGCGGAGGATGTTGGGTACGGCGTGGTCGGTGATAACTTTAAAGCCTTTTTCGTTGATGTGGTTGTTGCCAAAACCGAAGAAGCTGTCACGGCAGTTGCAGTACTCATCTGTTGGAGGCGTTTTGAACCATCCGTCCTCGTTCAGGGTTGGGTGCTTGAAATAAGACATGGCTCTGGTAATGATGTAGGCATTTTCGGTTCTTTCACAGAAATGTTCCTGTGCACGCATTATGCCTGATATGGTTTTTAAGCCCCAATATCCCACACGGATAATAAGGAATTTTGTGAATCCCAATCTTTTCGCCTTTTGCCACAACTGCTCAAGGCATGTAAGATAACGGTCATAGCAATCCTCGGTGTTGCCGTCGCTTTCGCCCTGCAACCACAAAAGCACTTTTTCACTCAGGTCATCATCGGGAAATTTTTTGGCCGAATCCTTGAAAAAGTCGGTGACCTTTTGGTCAAAATACTTCGAAGCACCTCCTTCAAGGTAATGCCTTATTGAAACTGCAGCCTTTGCAATGTGGGCATAGCAACAGGGGTAGCCGTTTTCTTCGAGAGCTTTTACTACAAAAGGTGCTACGCAGACCCCCAACCCGGCAGTCTTTTCGCTGTATGAGTTAAAGGGTGCGGTAATCTTAGCAGCATCGTCAACCAGATTGCACATCGACGGGCAAAAGTAGGTATTATTTTTGTAATCGGTCAGACTGCTTTTAAATTGAGGAAAAGTGATATTACCGTAGGCGGCTTTCATGTCGATATATGAAAATTCACCCGACGGAAAACCGTGATTTTTAAAGTTGCCGACAAGCTCTCCCATTCTTTTGGGCTTGTGCAGATACTCAAACGAGTTTTCAAAAGTAATCTGCTCACTTGCAGGGTACACAGCCGCACCCATCATATTGGACTGACCTGCAAAAACGAGTAACGGACGTTTGGACATGATGCACCTCAAACTTTTTTGTATAAATGTAGGGGCGAACTGAGTTCGCCCCATTTAATTGGTTTTTAGATAAAGCAGGAATCAAGCCTTGCCGACCGAGCCGAAGAGCTCCATCTTTTCCTTAACAGTAGCCTTAATTGCCTCAAAGCCGGGGGCGAGAAGCTTTCTGGGGTCGAAGCCCTTACCCTGCAGATCCTTGCCTGCTTCAACATACTCACGGGTTGCAGCGGCAAATGCCAACTGGCACTCGGTGTTGACATTGATCTTGGAAACGCCAAGAGAGATAGCCTTCTTTATCATATCGGCAGGGATACCTGTGCCGCCGTGGAGAACGAGAGGCATGGTGCCTGTAAGCTGCTGGATAGCATCAAGGGTGTCAAAGGAAAGACCTGCCCAGTTTTCGGGGTACTTACCGTGGATGTTGCCGATACCTGCGGCCAACATGGTAACACCAAGGTCTGCGATCATCTTGCACTCCTCGGGATCTGCAACCTCACCCGAGCCGATAACGCCGTCTTCCTCGCCGCCGATAGCGCCGACCTCAGCCTCCAAAGAGAGGCCCTTTTCCTCACAGATAGCAACCAATTCCTTGGTCTTCTGGATGTTTTCTTCAATAGGATAGTGAGAACCGTCGAACATAACCGAAGAGAAGCCTGCCTCAATGCACTTCTTTGCGCCCTCGTAAGAGCCGTGGTCAAGATGAAGTGCTACGGGAACGGTGATACCAAGCTCGTTTATCATGCCGTTTACCATACCGACAACGGTGGTGTAGCCGCACATATACTTGCCTGCACCCTCGGAAACACCGAGGATAACAGGAGACTTAAGCTCCTCAGCAGTGAGAAGGATAGCCTTGGTCCACTCAAGGTTGTTGATGTTGAACTGACCGACGGCATATTTGCCGGCCTTTGCCGAATTTAGCATTTCTTTTGCAGATACTAACATTTATAATTCCTCCAAAGAATATAATCTACACTGTTATTTTACACTTTTAAGCTAATAAAATCAAGTGCTTTTGACCGTTTTGATAAGTTTATTTGTATAAGGGATATTTCTCACAGATTGCGGCAACACGCTGCTTGATCTCGTCCTTTTTCGAGTCGAAGTCCTTTACGCACAGAGCGATGACCTTGCCGATCTCAACAAAATCCTCTTCTTTGAGACCTCTGGTGGTTGCAGCGGGGGTGCCAAGACGGACACCGCTTGTCACAAACGGCTTTTCGGGGTCGTTGGGAATGGCGTTCTTGTTAGCGGTGATGTTGACCTCGTCAAGACGGTGCTCGAGTTCTTTACCTGTAACACCTGTTCCGCGCAGGTCCAAGAGCATCAGGTGGTTATCGGTGCCCATGGAAACAAGGTTGATACCCTCTGCGATAAGCGAGCCTGCAAGAGCGTCGGCGTTCTTTACGATCTGCTCCTGATATGCTTTAAATTCGGGGGTCAAAGCCTCGCCGAAGCAAACGGCCTTACCTGCGATGACGTGCATCAAGGGACCGCCTTGATTGCCGGGGAATACGGCCTTGTTGATAGCCTTGAATATCTCCTCGTCGTTGCAAAGGATCATACCGCCACGGGGACCCCTGAGGGTCTTGTGGGTGGTGGTGGTAACAACGTCGGCATATTTACAGGGATTGATGTGAAGACCTGCGGCAACGAGACCTGCGATATGAGCCATATCGACCATAAACAGAGCGCCGACCGACTTGGCAATGTCGGAAATTACGTCGAATTTTATCTCACGGGCATAAGCCGAAGCACCTGCAACGATGAGCTTAGGCTTGCAGTCCTCTGCAATTTTTCTCATCTCATCGTAATCAATGTAGCCTTCATCGTTTACACCATAGGCGACAAAGTTGTAAAGCTTACCCGAGGAGTTTACGGGTGAGCCGTGGGTGAGGTGTCCGCCGTGGGCAAGATTCATACCCATAACGGTATCACCGGGCTGCAAGAGCGCAAGATAAACAGCCTGATTTGCCTGCGCACCCGAGTGGGGCTGAACGTTGGCAAAGCTTGCACCGAACAGCTTGCAGGCACGGTCCCTTGCTATATCCTCAACGATGTCGACAAACTGACATCCGCCGTAGTAACGCTTACCGGGATACCCTTCGGCATACTTGTTGGTGAGCACCGAGCCCATAGCAGCCATAACTGCGGGGGAGACAAAGTTCTCCGATGCGATAAGCTCAATATTATTCTGCTGACGGCGCAGTTCTTTTTCCATAGAAGCACCGACCTCGGGGTCTTTCGAACTTACAAAGCCGACCGAATCTAAAATATCCGAATACATTTTCATCTTCCTTTGCTTAAAGTTTAAATTAGTACTCTAATCGGTAACAGTATACATTAAACAGACATAAATTTCAACACAAAAATAATATAAATGCTTATTAAAAATACTTTAAATTTTAACAATTATGTGGTACACTATATAATGTGTTGTCATTTCGAACCAAGCCGAGGAGCTTTTGGAAAGCTTCTTCAGCCGTAAATGGTTTTAGAATGACGGGTTATGAAGGAAATATGGGTGTGCTCATTAAAATACATACTTTAAGGAGAAAGCTTTAAAATGGGTTTACTGCAAAAACTTTTCGGAAACTACAGTGAAAAAGAGATCAAGCGTATAAGACCGTTGCAGCAGCAGGTCTTAGACCTTGAAGAAAAATATGCCGCAATGAGCGATGACGAGCTTAAAGGTATGACCGACAAGCTCAAAGCACAGTTAAAAGAGGGCAAGCCTTTGGATGCCATACTGCCTGATGCCTTTGCCGTCTGTAGAGAGGCAAGCTGGCGTGTGCTTTCAATGAAGCATTTTCCTGTGCAGATTTTAGGTGGTATCATACTTCATCAGGGACGTATCAGTGAGATGCGCACAGGTGAGGGTAAGACCTTGGTCGCAACTCTGCCTGCATACCTTAATGCTTTGACTGAAAAGGGTGTTCATATCGTTACGGTCAACGACTATCTTGCACGTCGAGACAGCGAATGGATGGGCAAGGTCTACAGTTTCTTGGGACTGACCGTAGGGCTTGTTGTGCCGGGTATGACCAACGAGGAGAAAAAGGTCGCATACAATGCCGACATCACCTATTGCACCAATAACGAGTTGGGCTTCGACTATCTTCGTGACAATATGGTCATTTATAAGGAGCAGAGGGTACAAAGAGGTCATAATTATGCCATTGTCGATGAGGTTGACTCTATCTTGATCGACGAAGCCAGAACTCCGCTTATCATTTCGGGTCGAGGAGATAAGTCATCAGACCTTTATGTGTCGGCCAACAAGCTGGCACGCTCACTCAAATGCGTCCGTATCCGTGAGACCGACGATAAAAAGACCGATGAAGAATTGGCAATAGACGGAGACTACGTTGTTGACGAAAAGGCCAAGACCTGCACGCTGACTCCTTCGGGTGTCGAAAAGGCTGAGGCTTTCTTTAACCTTGAAAATCTTAACGACCCCGAGAATATCACGATATCACACCACATTCAGCAGGCCATCCGTGCTTACGGTATTATGAAGCGTGATGTTGACTATGTTGTCAAGGACGGCGAGGTGCTTATCGTTGATGAGTTTACGGGACGTATTATGTACGGACGCCGTTACAACGAGGGTCTGCATCAGGCAATCGAGGCCAAAGAGGGTGTCAAGATCGCCCATGAATCGAGAACGCTTGCTACCATTACATTCCAGAACTTCTTCCGCCTTTATGATAAGCTGGCAGGTATGACGGGTACAGCCATGACTGAAGAGACCGAGTTCCAGCAGATATATAAGCTCGACGTTGTTGAGATACCTACCAACAAGCCCGTTGTACGTCAGGATATGGATGATGTTATCTACAAGACCGAAAGGGCGAAGTTCAACGCTGTTATTGAAAATATCGCTGAATGCCATCAAAAGGGTCAGCCTGTGCTGGTCGGCACTATTTCGATTGAAAAATCCGAACAGCTTTCCACCTTGCTTAGAAAAAAAGGTATCAAGCACAATGTTTTGAATGCAAAATATCACGATAAGGAAGCCGAGATAATCGCTCAGGCAGGTAAGTTTGGTGCTGTGACCATTGCCACCAACATGGCAGGACGAGGCACCGATATTATGCTGGGCGGTAATGCCGAATACCTTGCCAAATCCGAGCTTCGTAAACTGGGCTATTCTGAGGAGCTAATCTCGGCGGCTACAGGCTTTGCCGAAACTCAGGATACCGATATTTTAAAGGCACGTGAGGAGTATCACAAGTTCCACGGTCAGTTCAAGTCCGAAATTGAGCCCGAGGCCGAAAAGGTAAGGGAAGCAGGCGGTCTGTTTATCATTGGCACCGAACGTCACGAGTCAAGACGTATCGACAATCAGCTGAGAGGCCGAGCAGGACGTCAGGGTGACCCCGGCGCAAGCCGTTTCTACGTTTCCTTAGAGGATGACCTTATGCGTCTTTTTGGCGGTGAGCGTATATATAATATGATGAACATGCTCAGGGTAGATGAGAACATGCCTATCGAAACAGGCATACTGACCAAATCCATCGAAAGTGCTCAGCAACGTATTGAGGGACGCAACTTCGGAATCCGTAAGAATGTTCTTGATTATGATGACGTTATGAACAAGCAGCGTGAGCTTATCTATGCTCAGCGTAACCGTGTGCTTGACGGCGAGGATATCAAGGATACAGTTCGAAAGATGGTCAGCGATACCATCGAGTCGGCAGTCGGCACATATCTCACAAGTGACATTCCCGATGATTGGAATCTCGACGGCTTAAGAGATTATTTCCGTGGCTGGCTTTGCGGAGAGAACGACCTTAAATTCACCGTGGATGAGTTGAACAAGCTTGACAAGGGTGATGTGGCCGATCTGCTTAAGAATAAGGCTATCGATTTGCTCGACCGCAAGGAAGAGGAATACGGCTCTGAGATGATGCGAGAGATAGAACGAGTTATGCTGCTCAGAAGCGTTGATACACATTGGATGGATCATATTGATGCCATGGATGAGCTGAGACAGGGCATAGGTCTTCGTGCTTACGGTCAGCATAATCCCGTTGTCGAGTACCGTAATGAGGGCTATGATATGTTCAGTGCCATGACCGATGCCATTCGTGAGGATACTACCAAAATGGTGATTTGCGCAAGGGTGCGCCGCAAGGATGAGGAGCCCAAGCGTGAAAAGGTGGCCGAGGAAGAAAAGGTGGATAAGAATACCACTGTACGTGGCAAGGGTGTAGTAAGCAAAAATTCTCCCTGCCCCTGCGGAAGCGGTCTGAAGTACAAGCGCTGTTGCGGAAAGGATGTCGACTAAATGCATATCCCGTCGACGGTGTCTCAAAAGGTTGAGATACTTGCCTTTAAGACTGCGTTAGCCGAGGAGCAGACCTCGGAGCACGAATATGATGCAAAAAAATGGCTGTATATACCGTGCCGATATTCGGAATACCGTTATATTTTAGGTACTAAGGGCAAAAATCCGCTTATCTGCATTGGGATAAACCCATCGACTGCCGAGCCTGATAATCTTGACAATACGCTTAAAAGCGTTGAGCGTATTGCGTTACATAACGGCTATGACTCATTTATAATGTTTAATGTGTATCCGCAGAGGGCAACCAATCCCGATGATATGGACCCCGATTTCAATGAGCCTATGCACACGGAAAACATGAGAGCGTTTGAGTATATTCTGTCGTCTTACGGTGATGGGCACAAGCCTGCTATATGGGCGGCTTGGGGTACGATAATCGAAAAGCGACCGTATCTTAAGGATTGCGTAAAGGATATGATAGTTCGAGGTGAGCGCTTCGGTGCAAAATGGTATACCGTTGGTGCAAGGTCTAAGGCTAAGGGACATCCGCACCATCCACTGTATTTGAAAAAGGACAGCGGCACCGAGCTGTTTGAGGATGTGCTGCAGTATCTTGACAGTCTGTAAAAATCAAGACCGCTTAAGGCTTTACACCTTGAGCGGTCTTAGTTTTATTTAAGAAAGATTAATCTTTAGTGTTGTTCGACCTGCGACGGCGGATCGTTACAGTCAAAATCGTTATGGATAAGGAAATAACAGCTATGCCTGCAACTATTATTGCAATGGCGGTCGAAAGCTTGAAGCCCTTTGGCTTGTATATGATATTGTCCTTGTCTTCGGTGACGGTGGGGTATTCCTCGGTTCCGCCGATAAGGTAATATTTACTGCTGCTTAAAGCATTTCCGCTGTTGTCCACCTGAACAACGGCAAGGTGGTCGCCCGTAAGAATTTCAACGCTTTCATCGGTCGTGAGCGTGAAGTTGTCAACAAATATTGTGTCGACCATGCTGTCGTTTATCATTATGCGGCTGTGATCGGTAAAATGCAGTCCCGAAACTGTTACGGTTTCGTCAGCATTAAGCTCGACATCCGAGATGGTGACATCCTTAACACCCATCTTGATATCGGTTGTTTTATAAGGATAGTTTTCCTTTCCGCCAAAGGAATATTTTTCACCGTAAAGCATGTCGTACTCTAAAGTGCGAAGCCAATCGTGATATTGAGGCTCTTGGCTGAAGTTCTGATGCAGCTTGGTCAGCATACCGTCGTCAAGGCCGATAAGCTCCATGATCTTTGCCGATATCTGGTATGCCATAATGTTGCCATCCTGCTTTTCAAGTCCGAAGTTGTTCCATATAACATATTCGGTTGCAAAAAGGTCACCGCCCTCAAGATCCTCGGGTGATATGTCGAAGCTCGGCAGGTGGTCGCCGTACATTACAACAACGGTACGCTCGTTTCTTGCCTCAAGTGAAGCAATCAATTCACCGATAAATTGGTCAACCTCATAAAGCTGGTTGATGTAATATCTGAATTCCTTATTGGTATCCTCATCATCGCTGAAGCCAACGGCATCTATCGGCAATTCATCCTGATAGTCCGAAGGGTACTTGCCATGGCTTTGAACGGTTATGGTGTATACAACATCACTGCCCTCGCTTGAATCAAGGCAATCGTTTATACAGCCCAACAGTACATTATCCTTTGCCCAGCCTGCCGAGGTGTACTCAACATCCTGCATATATTCGAGCGAGGTAAAGGTATCAAAGCCGAGGTTGGAGAAAACAAGATTACGGTCGTAAAACACTCCCGTGTTGTTGTGTATCGCATGTGTGGTATAGCCTCGGTTTTTCAGATTATAGCACACACTTTCGCTCGGCTCGGTCTGCAAAATGGTCTTATAAGGGTATTCACCCATACCGAAGTCGTTCAGCGACATTCCCGAGATTATCTCAAACTCTGTATTGGCTGTGCCCGCACCGATGGACGGAACACCGAGGTAACCCGAGGAATACTCGGTGTGAAGCTTTGTAAAATTAGGGATAGGATCCTCTGAAAACTCTACATTAGATAAATGATTGACATCAAAGAAGGTCTCAAGCTGCAGATAAATTACGTTAGGTGAGGGCTCTTTGTTCTGAACCGAGGCTGCCTGCTGTTTTACGGTCTGATTGTTACGGGAGGCTTCGGTGACAGATGATGTGATGCGGTCAATGTCATCCTTAGTATAAAGCTCGGGCTGGTCGATACCAAGATCAAATACACTGCACAGGAAGCAATAGTTAAAGCCGTACTGCTTATATGCGTTGGCAAGGTTTTTGGTGTGGCTTGCCAACAGAATGCCCGTTGCTCTGAAGGTCAGAAGACACACCGTCAGCACAGCGATATACGACACGGCCGAGATACCTTCACGAAGATAGTTCACCCGTGCTTTGGGAAGCTTTACAAAAAGCCAAACCAGTGCCGCAAGTGCGAGCGAGATGGCAAAAATTATCAGTCCGATATAAAAGGGCGTGAGATATTTGGTGATAAGGCTTATTTTTACGACCTGCAGGTCGGCCCATTCAAGCGGAGTAACACGCATGGCGAGCAGTACACAGTTGGCAATGCCAAAGCCCAGAAACAGTGCGCCGAAAAGACAGTAAAGAAAATATCGGCGCTTAAAAAGCGAGCACACTGCCATTACGGTTGCAATGACAAGTGAGTTAAAAATAAAGGGTAGCGGACTTTGAACAACATGAAGAAGGCCGTCAACAAGCGAGTGACGGTGCAGGCATTCTATTATAAAATTAAGCACAAGACCAAGCACAAGACTTAAAACATAAGTGTGACGGCCTAAAAATGAGAACGCTCTTTTTAATACATGGAGAACGTTGGAGCCAAAGCCTTTAAGATTTTCTTTTAAACTCATTACGTTTCACCTTAAAATATGGTATGGAATGTTTTTAACGTAAAACATTGTAGCACAAATTCTCACCTTTTTCAATTAAGGATTTGTAACTTTTATAGTTGTACCTTAAAAATATACACTCAAAACCGAAGAATTAGTCTGTAAAACAGCAAAAAAGTGCAAATATATTCCGTAAAATGTATAATTTTATTGCTTAAGGTACTTTAAATTCGCAAAAAGATGTGATAAAATATGATGATAACAATAAGGTGTCGCCTTGTTTGGGAGGAAATGTAAAATGGCAGTAATTAATGAAAGAGTATTACCTCATCCTGAGGAAATTATAAAGGAACTTCCTTTGCCAGCCGATGCCGCCAAGGCAAAGGCACAGCGGGATGCTGAAATAGCCAAGGTGTTTGAGGGCAAGGATGACCGAATGATCTTGGTAATAGGCCCGTGCTCGGCCGACACCGAGGAGCCTGTCATCGAATACATCAACCGTCTTGCACGTCTGCAGTCAGAGGTCAAGGACAAGATACTTATGATACCCCGCATATACACCAATAAGCCGAGAACCACGGGTGACGGCTATAAGGGTATGGTGCATCAGCCTAACCCCAACGAAAAGCCCGATATGATAAAGGGTCTTATGGCTATCCGTCATCTGCACATCCGAGCTATTAAAGAGACAGGTCTTTCGAGCGCCGATGAGATGCTTTACCCCGATAACTATTATTATCTGTCGGATGTTTTATCGTATGTAGCGGTCGGCGCACGTTCGGTCGAAAATCAACAGCACCGCCTTGTTGCCAGCGGTATCGAGATTCCTGTCGGAATGAAGAACCCCACCAGTGGTGATGTGTCGGTCATGCTTAACTCCATTACGGCTGCTCAGCATCCGCAGACCTTTATTTCACGAGGATGGGAGGTCACGACCGACGGCAACCCCTTGACCCACGCAATCCTCAGAGGCTCGGTCGACAGCAAGGGACGTTCGCACCCCAACTACCACTACGAGGATCTCATCAATCTTTGTCAGGATTATTCCGAGCGCAATCTCAAGAATATGGCGCTTATTGTTGATACCAACCATTCCAACTCGGGTAAGCAGTATTTAGAGCAGATCCGTATCTGTAAAGAAGTACTGCATAGCTGCCGCCATTCTGCCGACATCAAAAAATTGGTCAAGGGCTTTATGATAGAAAGCTATATTGAGGACGGATGCCAGAAAATAGGAGAGGGTGTGTTCGGCAAATCCATAACCGACCCCTGCCTCGGCTGGGAAAAGACCGAGCGGTTGGTGCTTGATATGGCCGAGCTTCTGTAACAAAATTTTAGGAGAAACAAATGCTTGTAAGTGTCAACGGACTTTCAAAGTCCTACGGTGACAATTTACTTTTTGAAAACATCGGGTTCGATATCGAGCCCGATGATATTGTTGGTCTTATCGGCGGCAACGGTTGCGGCAAGACCACGCTTTTTCGCATGATTTCGGGTGAAGAATTGCCTGATTCGGGCAGTGTCGTCCGCAAAAGCGGTGTGAGCATCGGTGTACTCAATCAGCATGCCTGCCAAGGCTCACAAAAAACCGCTTACCATGAGGCCTTGTCGGTCTTTGACGAACTTATTAAATCAGAGGATGAGCTGAGTGAGCTGACATTACGGCTTGAGACCGACCAAAGTGCCGAGCTAATTGAAAGGCATCATGCTCTTCGTGAAAAATTTGAGGCTTTAGGGGGACTCACCTACCGTGCACGCACAAGGTCGGCTCTTTTAGGCCTCGGCTTTTCGGACGAGGAACTGCTTTTGAATGTGCCTCAGCTTTCAGGCGGCCAGCGTTCAAAAATAGAATTATGTAAACTTCTTTTGTCGGCGCCCGATGTTATTCTTTTGGACGAGCCGACCAACCATCTTGATATTGACGCTATCGAGTGGCTCGACGGGTATATCCGCACCTGCAAAAAAGCGGTTATTATCATTTCACATGACCGTTATTTTCTTGACCGTGTTGCCAACCGCATTTTTGAAATGGACAATCACAAGCTGTACTGCTGTGACGGCAACTATACTAAGTATCAGAAGGTGAAAGAGGAGCGCAAGCTGACTGTTCAGCGCAATTACGACAACACCATGCGTGAGGTTTCGAGAATCGAGAAAATCATCGAACAGCAGCGTCGCTGGAACCGTGAAAAGAATATAAAAACGGCCGAAAATAAGCAAAAAATGATCGATCGCTTGTTACGTGACCTTGAGATACCTGACTCCGAAAAAGAGGGAATGAGTTTGTCCTTTTCAGCCGCCGTCAGAAGCGGCGACGAGGTTTTGAAGGGTGAAGATTTGTCAAGAGCGTTCGACGGCCGTTATCTTTATAATAATGTTTCGTTGGATGTGCGCCGAGGAGACCGAATTTTCATAATCGGCCCCAACGGTTGCGGAAAAACCACCTTGCTCAGGCAGATTCTGGACAAGACCGCCGTTCAGTACGGTGTCGGTGTGTCGGTCGGATATTTCGATCAGCACCAGCGCGACCTGTGTCTTGATAAAACTATTTTCCAACAATTGCGTGACGACTATCCCGCCTTGGGTGACACGGCTTTGAGAAGTGCGCTTGCCCTGTTCCTTTTTAAGGGTGAGGAGGTCTTTGAAAAAATCGAAACCCTTTCGGGCGGCGAACGGGCAAGGGTCGCGCTTTGCCGCCTGATGCTGTCCCACAACAACCTGCTTTTATTGGACGAGCCGACCAACCACTTAGACCTCGAATCGCGTGAGGTCTTGGAGGAGGCTTTGGATGGCTTTGACGGAACCTTGGTCTGCGTTTCGCATGACCGTTATCTTATAAACAGGCTGGCCTCAAAGGTCATGTATTTTGAAAACGGCACCGTCAAAATTTTAGAGGGTAACTATGATAAATATACTGAGGTGCGCCAATCAGCCGAGGCTCCTAAAAGGGAAAAGGCGGTATCACAGAATAAAAACGAATACCTCCGCAAAAAGGAGGAGGCTTCGCGTCTCCGCAAGCTGAAAACGGCCTTTGCCAAGTGCGAGCAGGAGATAGCCGAGACCGAAGGTAAATTGGATGAGGTCAATGCTCTCATGTCGTCCGACGAGGTAGTGTCGGACTATGAAAGGGTGGCCGAGCTGTCGGCTGAGGCCGACGCGCTCAACACGAAGCTTGAAGAATTGATGACGGAATGGGAGCGCTTGGGCGCTGAGCTGGAGGAGCTTCAATGAAGACACTTTATGTAAGCGACCTCGACGGCACATTGTTTGATTCACACGGACATCTTTCAAAATTCAGCAAGGAAACATTGAATTTTCTGATTGATAATGGTATGAATTTTACCGTTGCAACGGCGCGCTCGGTCTCTTCGGCATCGGGTCTGCTTGACGGACTACGCCTCAAGATCCCCGCCGTTATGATGAACGGTGTATTTTTGACCGATGTGCCCACCAAAACGCAGGTTTATGTAAACCGATACCCAACTGAACTTGCTCGTCGTGTGATAGATGTTTTCAAATCCAATGGCCGTCCGCCGTTTGTCTACAGTTTTAACGGCGAGTATATCGAGTGTGAGTTTACCCAACTCAAAAACGACTATGAGCGGCAATTTGTTGCCAAACGTCAAAAGCTGTACCGCCGATTTGAAAAGGTGGAGGACTATACCGTTGGGGACAACACGGTTTATATCAACGGAATTGACCTTAAAGACACGATGAATGCGGTGGTACACGCTCTGCAAAGCATTGACGGGATAAAGTTCTCACATTATCTCGACACCTACAGCGGTGACAAATATTTTGTAGAGGTTTATGTTGATGCAGCAGGCAAGTGGAATACTATAAAACGTCTTAAAGAAATGTACGGCTTCGATCGGGTTGTGGCGTTCGGTGACAACGGGAATGACGTGGAGATGCTTCAAAACGCTGATGTTGCAGTCGTTGTCGGTAATGCTCAGGATGTAGCAAAAAAGCATGCAGATATCGTTGTTGATACTAATGACAATGACGGTGTTGCAAAATACCTTTTGGAATTGTACAGGGAAGGGAAGTTGTAATTTTGTCCGTGACTTCAAACGTCGAACTGAATCGGGAGGAAAAGTTCAAAAGGATGACCACAGAGCCTGTTGAAAAGCTGATCCTGAAATTGGCTGTCCCAACCATTGTCAGTATGCTGGTCACCACCTTTTACAATATGGCCGATACCTATTTCGTCGGCAAGATCGGTTTAGGTGAGGCTGAAGCCGTACAGGCTGTGATGCAGACCCGAGCCCAGGCGGCAGTCGGTGTTGTAATGTCACTTATGGCGGTCATTCAGGCCTTCGGCTTTTTCTTCGGACACGGCTCGGGTAATTTCGTTTCCAGGGCACTTGGCAAACACGACCTGAAGTCTGCCGAGCGCGTGGCATCGTCGGGTTTTTGGTATTCTGTTATTTTGGGTAGTGTCATACTTGTTCTTGGACAGATATTTGCCGAGCCGTTGGCGTATCTGCTGGGAACCGGCGGTGATTTCCTTGATTACACCGTGCAGTATATGAGAATAATCCTCATAGGTGCACCTATTACAATGGCATCCTTGGTGCTCAACAATCAGATACGCTTTCAGGGTAATGCAACCTATGCGATGCTTGGTATTTCGGCAGGTGCGGTGCTGAATGTCGGACTTGACGCGCTGTTTATCCTCGTTTGGGATATGGAGGTCGTCGGTGCCGCGTTGGCTACCATTATCGGTCAGACGGTCAGCTTTATTCTGCTGCTTGTCGGCACCGAGCGCTCGGATTGCATTAAGATAAGGCTTAAAAACGTCAGTTTCAGCAAGGCGACGGTTAGTGAGATATGCAAGGGCGGTCTGCCGTCCTTGGGACGTCAGGGTCTCAACAGCATTTCAACCGCCTGTCTCAACAATATGGCAGGCATCTACGGTGCGTTGGCCTATCCCGGTGTCGCTTCGGCCGCAACCTCGGCGGTTGCCGCAATGACGGTGGTCGGACGAATTATGATGTTTGCCGCATCAACGCTCATCGGCTTCGGTCAGGGCTTTCAGCCCGTTTGCGGCTTTAACTACGGTGCAGGTCTTTACAAGCGTGTCACAAGGTCGTTCTGGTTCTGCGTTAAGGTGGCAGTTGGTTTTATTATTGTCATTGCCGTTCCTGCCTACCTTTTATCCGAAAATATCGTGGCAATCTTCCGTGCCAACGACCCCATAGCACTTGAGATAGGCACCAACGCAATGCGATGGCAGATAATCACATTTCCGGTAATGTCCTGGGTGGTCATGAGCAATATGATGCTGCAGACAATGGGACGAGTTTTCAGCGCAACCGTTTTGTCTGTCTCCCGAAACGGTCTGTCGTTCATCCCTGCCGTTCTGATACTGCCGTTTATTTTCGGTCTTGACGGTGTACTGCTGGCTCAGCCCGTGGCCGATATGATCGCGCTTCTGATGGCTATACCTGTCACGGTCAAGGTGCTGAAAGAGCTGTCCGATCCTGACAAGCGGCCTGAATTGGGCCGATAAAGTCAGATTATTGCACTTTTACCATAAACTTTGTGAAAAAAATCACGAATTTTTCAAAGTTTACTATTTACTTCGCACTTGAAAAGTGGTATAGTTAATGTGTACGTGGACAAGTAGGCTTTCTTGTCTGCTTATACCATATTTGCTAAAGTTAATTCACATAAGGAGGAAATTATCCCATGGCAAGAAAAATGAAAACCATGGACGGTAACAATGCCGCTGCTCACGTATCCTATGCGTTTACCGAAGTAGCAGGTATTTATCCTATCACACCGTCCAGCCCGATGGCAGACTATGTTGATATGTGGTCGGCTCAGGGCCTCAAGAACATCTTCGGAACCACCGTTAAGGTTTCCGAAATGCAGTCTGAAGCAGGTGCTGCAGGTACCGTTCACGGTTCGTTGAACGCAGGCGCTCTCACCACTACCTACACCGCATCTCAGGGTCTTCTTCTGATGATCCCCAACATGTACAAGATCGCCGGTGAACTTCTGCCTTCCGTATTCCACGTATCGGCACGTTGCGTAGCTTCTCAGGCTCTTAACATATTCGGCGACCATTCTGACGTTTATGCTTGCCGTCAGACCGGTTTCGCAATGCTTGCTGAGACCAACACTCAGGAGGTTATGGACCTCGGTGCAGTTGCTCACCTTGCAACCATCAAGGGCCGCGTACCTTTCATCAACTTCTTCGACGGATTCCGTACCTCTCACGAGCTCCAGAAGATCGAGGTTTGGGACTACGAGGATCTTAAGGAAATGTGCGATATGGATGCTGTTGACGCTTTCAGAAAGAGAGCTCTCAACCCTGAGCGTCCCGTAATGCGCGGTTCTCACGAGAACGGCGACATCTTTTTCCAGCACAGAGAGTCCTGCAACGAGTACTACGACAAGCTTCCCGCTATCGTAGAGGAGTACATGGACAAGGTCAATGCAAAGCTTGGCACTGACTATAAGCTCTTCAACTACTACGGTGCTCCCGATGCTGACAAGGTCATTATCGCTATGGGCTCTATCTGCGACGTTGCAGAAGAGGTTATCGATTATATGCTCGCTGCAGGCGAGAAGGTCGGTCTTGTTAAGGTTCGCCTGTACCGTCCTTTCGTTGCTGAGAAGCTTTGCGAGGCTATCCCCGCAACCGCTAAGAAGATCGCAGTTCTTGACAGAACTAAGGAGCCCGGTTCTTTGGGCGAGCCTTTGTACCTCGATGTTGTTGCAGGTCTTGCAGCTTGCGGAAGAAGTGCTAAGGTTATCGGCGGCCGCTACGGTCTCGGTTCCAAGGATACTCCTCCTTCCAGCATCTTTGCTGTATATGATGAATTGAAGAAGGACGAGCCCAAGGCTCACTTCACCCTCGGTATCAACGACGACGTTACCCATCTTTCTCTCGAAGAGAAACCTGCTCCCAACACCGCAGCAGAAGGCACCATCGAGTGCAAGTTCTGGGGTCTTGGCGGTGACGGTACCGTTGGTGCTAACAAAGACTCTATCAAGATCATCGGTGACCACACCGACAAGTATGTTCAGGCATACTTCCAGTATGACTCTAAGAAGACCGGCGGTATCACCATTTCTCACTTGAGATTCGGCGACAAGCCCATCAAGAGCCCCTACTACATCAACAAGGCTGACTTCGTTGCTTGCCACAACCCCTCTTACGTAATCAAGGGTTACAAGATGGTCAACGACGTTAAGCCCGGCGGCGTATTCCTCATCAACTGCCAGTGGACTGCTGAGGAGCTCGACGAGCATATGCCTGCTGAAGCTAAGAAGTATATCGCTGAAAACAACATTCAGCTTTACACCGTTAACGCTATCGACCTGGCCGCACAGATCGGTCTCGGCAAGCGTACCAACACCGTTCTTCAGTCTGCATTCTTTGCACTTTCCAAGGTTCTTCCCGCTGAGGAAGCAATCGGCTACATGAAGGAAAAGGCACAGAAGTTCATGAAGAAGGGTAAAGAGATCGTCGAAATGAACGAGAAGGCAATCGATGCCGGTGCAACCGCATTCGTTAAGATCGATGTTCCCGCAGCTTGGGCTAATGCTGTTGACACCACTGTTGCCGAGAAGTCTGAAGGCCGCGACAAGCTCGTAAAGATGGTCGACAACATCATGAAGCCTGTTGGTCTCATGAACGGCGACAGCCTGCCTGTTTCCGCATTCGTTGACCACGCTGACGGTACCTTTGAGCAGGGTGCATCCGCTTACGAGAAGCGCGGCGTTGCCGTTCTCGTTCCCGAGTGGAATGCTGACACCTGTGCAAAGTGTAACAAGTGTGCTTACGTATGTCCGCACGCTACCATCCGTCCCTTCGCACTTGATGCTGACGAGCTCGCAAAGGCTCCCGCTAACATGAAGAAGGCTCCCAAGCCCATCGTTAAGACCGAGTACACCTATACTCTGGCTGTTTCTCCGATGGATTGTATGGGATGCGGCGTATGTATCGGCGTATGTCCCACCAACTCTCTCAAGATGGTGGCTCAGGATACCCAGCTTGAAGAGCAGAAGAGCTTTGACTACTGCGTAGCTAACGTCACCGAGAAGGACGGCGTTGCAGGTTCTCAGAACATCATTGCTTCTCAGTACAAGAAGCCTCTCCTCGAGTTCTCGGGCTCTTGCGCAGGCTGTGCAGAAACCGCTTATGCACGTCTTGTTACCCAGTTGTTCGGTGACAGAATGTATATCTCCAACGCTACCGGTTGTTCGTCCATTTGGGGTGGCCCTGCTGCTACTTCTCCGTACACCGTTAACGCTGAAGGCCACGGTCCTGCTTGGGCTAACTCCTTGTTCGAGGATAACGCTGAGCACGGCTTCGGTATGTACCTCGGTCAGAAGGCTGTCCGTGCTCGCTTGATCGCTCAGGTCGAAGAGATGATGGCTTCCGACAAGGCATCTGCCGAGTTCAAGGCTGCTGCCGAGGAATATCTTGCAACCGTCGAAGACGGTGACAAGAATACCGCAGCTACTAAGGCACTTGTTGCTGAGCTCGAAAAGGCTGCTGCACAAGGTTGCCCCACTGCTCCTGCAATCCTTGCAGAAAAAGAATTCCTCTCCAAGAAGTCCGTTTGGATCTTCGGTGGTGACGGTTGGGCATACGACATCGGCTTCGGCGGTGTTGACCACGTTCTGGCCAGCGGCGAAGATGTAAACATCATGGTATTCGATACCGAGGTTTACTCCAACACCGGCGGTCAGGCTTCCAAGGCTTCTCAGATTGGTCAGGTTGCACAGTTCGCTGCTGCAGGTAAGGCCATCTCCAAGAAGTCGCTCTCCGAGATCGCAATGTCTTACGGTTACGTATACGTAGCACAGATCGCTATGGGTGCTGATCAGAACCAGACCCTGAAGGCTATCAAGGAAGCAGAAGCTTACAAGGGACCCTCCATCATCATCGCATACTCTCCCTGTGAGATGCACTCTATTAAGGGTGGTATGGTCAACTGCCAGAACGAGATGAAGAAGGCTGTTGAGTGCGGCTACTGGAATATGTTCCGCTTCAACCCTGCTTTGAAGGCAGAAGGCAAGAACCCCTTCACCATCGACTCCAAGCCTGCTACTGCAGACTACAAGGAGTTCATCCTCGGCGAGGCTCGTTATTCTTCGCTTACCCGCTCGTTCCCCGAGCGTGCTGAAGAGCTGTTCGAGAAGGCCGCTGAGAATGCAAAGGCTGCTCGTGCACACCTCGAGAAGCTCCAGGAACTCTATGGTAAATAATTAAAAATTAACTAAACTTAATTTTCCGCCCGTGGCTAAATGTCACGGGCGGTTTTTGTCATTTTATTATAGAAAAACGGATGCTCTCGGCGAAGTTAGCTTTTAGCAAGCTCATTATTACTTGACAAATCGCACAAAATAGTGTATAATCTACGTGACATAGACTATACTATGTATAAAATTTTCAATAAGGAGACAGTTATGAAGAGAATATTAGCAATATTAATGTGTGTTGCAATGCTGGCTGTGCTTTGTTTTTCGATGACAGCATGCGGCGGCGAGATGCCCGATAAGGTTAAGGATAACGGTGTCAGCAGTGAGAGTAGCGGTACTGCCGACAGCAGTCCGTCTCAGACACCTGACAGCAGTACGTCTCAGGTTACCGAAAGTACTTCTTCCGTGACCCTGACTGATGAGGAAATGATAATCGGTTCATGGACAGGAAAAATGTCTGTCTCTGATGACTATCTCTCAGAGCTGATTGGCGAAGATGCCGGTGAAATGAGTGAATATTTCGATCTTAATAAGCTGCTGGATGTAGATTTTACACTCACCTTTAAGGATGACGGAACGTATATTTCGGTCATCACCGACGAAGCCGCTGAAAAGTACGTTGATAATCTTATCGATATACTTTGTGACGGAATGATCGAGTATGTAAAGGACCTTGCCGAGGCAAACGGCACCTCTTGGGAGGAATACCTTGACGCTGCAGGTATGACCGAGCAGGAGTTTAAGGATGCCATATTGGCTGAGGTAGACCGAGAAGAGCTCCTTAAGGAAATGAGGGACGAAATAGAACCCGAGGC
The DNA here is from genome assembly GCA_964424555.1 of uncultured Eubacteriales bacterium. Classification (GTDB taxonomy): domain Bacteria; phylum Bacillota; class Clostridia; order Oscillospirales; family Acutalibacteraceae; genus UMGS172. The sequence continues at coordinate 32,994 of CAYRIX010000002.1, read as the reverse complement.
CGAGTATTACAAGCTTGAAAACGGCAAGCTTTATACATCCGAGGACAAGGATTTCAAAGGTGATGATGTAGAGGTTTCTGATTACGAACTCACTGCCACCACCCTTAAGATGTCATTCAAGGATGGTGTGAAAGCAACTTTTACCAAAGTAAAATAAAATCAAGCTATAAGCCTCGGACATTATTATTTGCCCGAGGCTTATATTTTTGTTGACATACAATAGACCTTTATGTATAATAATATTGTAGAGGTGGAGTGCTTGTACAAAAATCTTTTTAAGGAGAAATGCGCTATGAAAAAACTGTTAGCATTAATGTTATGTCTTTTAATGTGTCTGTCTTTAACAGTAGGTCTTACTGCATGCGGCGGTGAGTATCCTGAGGACTCCGCCGTAGTCACTGACGAAGAGGCCAAAGAGCTTATTATCGGTGATTGGACGGGTAATGTTATTATGCCCGAAATCATGGTTGATGAATTAGAGGCCGAGCTTGGTGACATGGAGGAATATGTTGACCTATCGACCTTAACCCTTGAGGTTTCGCTTCGTTTTGCCAACGGCGGCAAGGGTGAAATGACCATGTCCAAGGATGCCGTGAAGGAGCTGGCTGAAAAGGTTTTGGACTTGGTTTGTGACGGTGCTGTCAAATATATCAGAGAAAAGCTTGATGTCACTGATGATGAGTGGGCAGAGTACCTTGATAGCGTTGGAATGACCGAGCAGGAGCTTGTCGACAGTGTGCTTGAGAAAATTAAAGCCGAAAATCTGACCGAAGAACTGGCTGATGAGCTTAAGTCGACCGAATTCTTCTACAAGATCGACAGCGGAAAGCTTTATATTTCCGACACAAGACAGTTTGCTGAGGATGATGCGGTTGAGTATAAGCTGACCGACAAGGCTCTCTATATTGTAACCGAAGAGGCTGCAGTAAAATTTGAGAGAAAGTAAATAACTAAACTAAAAAGCCACCCCATCTGTGACCAAACGTAACAGATGGGGTGGCATTATTGTTGTTTAGTAAAACAGCTTTTCGAATATGCCTTTTGCAACGAATATACCGTCGGTATCTTCAATTAAAAATTCAGCACCCTCAGAAAGAATATTTTGAGGTACTTTTGAGACCGATAGGATATGTGCCGAAAAAATGAGCGGGTTGGTGACACTTTGAAACAATTGTATTGGAATCAAACCATCGGGAAATGCCACTTTAAACTCGGCATCATTGGTTGTCTCTTTTAATTTGAATGCATAAGTTCCATACGGCTTCAGATATTTTACGCTATTGACCTTAATTTGGCAGTTTGACATTGGCAATGCCGACTTATAGTAATCATTATATTTGTGTAGAGGTATCAAAGAGCGATGGCGTTTAAGATATACCATAAAACAGAGTTCAACCAAAAACAATGACCCGATCAATAATGCGAGGGTACTACAGTATAGCATCGCAATCATTGCACCTACAAAGGTTACCAAGTAGCTGAGCAATACAGCAGCCTCTAAGTAAATGTACGTTTTGTTGTGGTGAAAAAAGGCACTCACTTGTGTACAGCCGGGACAGTGCATAACCGAGGACTCATATAATGGTATCTCGGCATGTATGGGTCGTAGACTTAATAAGCGTATAATAGAATAGTGCGAAGAGTTAAACACCTTTTTTCCACAATGCGGGCAACGATATAGTTTCATTTTAATATCCTCTCATCCATATTTTGCGGATAATGAATGTCACCAAAAGGTCAAGAAATGCAAATATTGCGGTGAAATTTACAATCACAAACAAGGATGTCAAAATAAGTCTTCCAATCGGCTTGGAGACGTTTTCGGGTGATGTGCATACATACACCATCAAAGGCCCAAGCCACGTAGCGAAGCCAAGCAGTTCGGCAATAAAGGGCTTGGATTTCAGTATTGAGCGCACCTCACCCCAAAATGTCGGACGGTTTACCAAGGCTTCGGTCACATATTCGACCTTATGACTAAGATCACGAGCCTTTACCACACCTGCGGCAACGGTGGTAATGACACCGCTTGCAGCCATACACAGGGCATATGAGGTATAGTTTATTCCAGTGTCATTTGCCAATCCCAACGCCGTAGCAATAAAGACGCTGACAGCAAGCCACATCAAAAACAAACATACTATCAAAAGCAGTTTTTTTAAATATAACTTAAACGTAAGGGCTTCACCTCTTGCTTTTATATCGTAGGGGAGGCGTTTCGCCTCCAGCGGGACGGGAAACCCGTCCCCTACAAATTCACGATCGGAGGATTATTTTTCTTCAGGTGTTACCTTTTCGGCTTCAACGGTGGGAACTTCGGACTCAGCCTCGGTCTCGGGGAGCTTTTTACCCAGCAGTTCGGGTAACTCCATACCGGCCATTGCGAATACCTCCTGCAACGGGGGTACCGATTTCATCATACCGGACAAAAAGTTTGCAGTGGCATTTTTGCCATCGCCGTTCTGACCGTTGTCCCAAACGGTGACCTTGTCGATCTTGATGTTCTTGATAGCGTCGACCTGTACACGCATAAGGTCCTCTAATTTGTCGGCAATGAGCAATCTCAATGCTGCGTCGGCGTCTCCGTTGGCAGATTTTACAATCTCGGCAAAACCTGCGGCCTGCTTTCTGAGGATTTCCTCAGCACCTCGGGCCTGAGCCTCCATTTTTGCATAGATAGCATCGGCTTCACCCTGTGCTCTGCGGCGAATCTGCTCAGCCTCGGCCTCGGCCTCAAGCTCAAGCTGACGCTTTTTAGCCTCGGTCTGAACAATAACGTCAGCCTCCAAAGTTGCCTGCTCTTTGGCACGTCTGGCTTCTTCAGCCTCACGCTCGGCAGAGTAGGACTCCTCCAAAGCCTTTGCGGCCTGGATTTTTTCGGCGGCGGTGGCAATACGCTGTGCTTCTGCCTGCTTTTCCTTCAAAGCGGCATCCGACATGGCAATCTTCATCTTGGCGTCGTTTTCACCCTGAATAGCGATCGAGTTGGCCTCGGAAACCTTGATACGCTCATCCATCTGAGCATTTGCCTGACCGATAGAACCCTCACGGTCCTGCTCGGCAACGCTTTTCTTAGCGTCATTGATAGCCTTAGCGGCGGCCTCTTTACCGAGGGCTACAATGTAGCCTGATTCGTCACTGATATCGGTTACGTTAACGTTGATAAGACGGAGTCCGATCTTTTTCAGCTCGGTCTCAACGTTGGAAGACACGGCAGCGAGGAACTTGTCACGGTCGGTGTTTATCTCCTCAATGTCCATGGTTGCGATGATAAGACGCAGCTGACCGAAGATGATGTCCTTGGAAAGCTCCTGAATTTCAGAGAGCTGGAGTCCGAGCAAGCGTTCTGCCGCATTCTGCATAACACCGGGCTCGGTGGAAATACCGACGGTGAAACGTGACGGAACGTCGATACGGATGTTCTGACGGGAAAGTGCATTTTTAAGATCGACCTGAATGGAAATAGGGGTCAGATCCAAAAATTCGTAAGACTGGAATACCGGAATTACGAAGGACGCACCACCGTGGATACATTTTGCGCTTCGGTTGGTGCCGTCTTTGTTCTTGCCAACCTTACCGTACTTGACCATGATCTTGTCAGACGGGCACTTTTTATAGCGTGAGCATATCCATATGATAAAGGAAAATGCCACAAGTACAAGTGCGCAAATGAGAATAATTGTTGATGAGTTCATAGCTTTACCTCCTAAAATTTATATTTCAGTGCTTGGCACGTCATATTGTGTGTGGGCACTTAAAACCTTAATACTACTTTTATTTCTTTCTGACTACAAGTGTGTTTTGACCGCTGAAGCCTGTTACGACGATCTCACTGCCCGTGGGCAACGGCTCTGCCGAGTCGGTTACGGCGTCCTTTTCACAGTAGGTGCCTTGGATCATAACGTTGACCTTACCGTGACCGTTGCGGTTAGCGGGTATTTTCAGATATACCGTACCCGAAACACCTAATGCGTTGCGGATGTCGATGTTGCCGTTGGATTCCAGCTTCATTATTGCCTTAAAAAGAAATGCGATAAGAACCATCATTCCGAAGCCGGCAGCTATGGATACAGGCAAGGTGATGTAGGTGGATACATTGGCCGAATCAAGCGCTATGCCCATCCAACCGAAGACGACGAAGAACGCGATGATGCCTCTGACCGAGAAAATCCTCAGTCCGTCGAAGCCTGACGGGTCAATGTCGCCATCGGGAATATCGTCGCCGAATACGCCGTCTCCAACATCGCTTATATCTCCGTCGGCATCAAGGTCTGTACCTACATCAACTTCGGTATCAACGTCAATATCGGCATCTGCGTCAATATCTGCGTCATCGCCTGAGCCAAGACCTATCAGCATCAATACTGTCTGAATTACAAGAATTAACGTTGCAGGTATGGCCATACAAGCCAATATTTGCGAAACTGTGCTCAAAGAATCCCACCACTGAAACATACAATCCTTCCTTTCCAAAAGGCTCAAATTATTCAAGGTCGTTTAACATCAATTCGGCTTTTTTGCGTGCGACCGATGCAAAATGCGCATAAGCAAAAACGGTAAGCACCTTTTTTAATCTCTGTTTTGCACCCTCGGTTGGCTCCTTATAATCAGCCGAGGCGGTTTCCGCTGCTGTGTTTATGGCTTGATCATCAATGTGTGAGGCATCAAGCCCTGCCAGCATGTCAACATACCTGTGATAAAGCTCACCGTCACCTATAAGGTCGTCGCTTTCGTCACTTAATGTTCCGTTTATGTACTGCATTAACTCTATTATCTTTTCCAACTGCAGCGACTCACGCAACATATTTATAATACATATACGTGCAAACTGATTTTGAGAGTACATCCGTTTTTGTGGTGACGAAACAAATTTGCGCTTGACCCAGTTTTGAATGACATACGACTCAAGGCCTGTCATGACCGATACCTGCGAAAGTGTAATACCTCCTGCGGCAAACATTCCGTCGGCCATCGCTCGAGATACACCTTTCTCTATTTTTGAGACCTCAATTTGGGTTCCGGGCAATACGGTTGCCATTTGGTCCACCTCCGTTTTTCATAAGTGGCATTTCTATCACTTGATGTTATTAAGATTATATCACACGGTCCCGTGACCGTCAAGAGGGTTCAAGAGAATTTTTGTAAAAATATCTTTCCCAAAACTATTGACAAAAAGGTCAGTTTGTGGTATATTCCTTAGGTAAGATATTCAAACGAAGGAGAGTGGGGCGACCCGCTCTTTAGTTTTTGTTCGGAAGTTTGAAGTAAGGAGTGAGTGTTTTGGCACAGAACCCGACCGCTTTGAAGGTCTCGGCACTGATAAAAGATGCAGTTGAAGCCTTGGGCGTTCAGCTTTGGGATGTAAAGTTCGTCAAAGAGGGCGCATCATGGTATTTGAGGGTCTTTATCGACAAGGAGGAGGGCGTTGACATCAACGATTGTACCGATGTTTCCCGACTTATTGACCCGATCATTGACGAGGCTGACCCTATCAATGTCTCGTATTATCTTGAGGTATGCTCACCCGGTCTTGAGCGTGAGCTGACCGAAAGTTGGCACTTTGAGAAGTATATGGGTGCCGATGTCAAGGTAAAACTGATACGTCCCAAGGACGGTCAGCGTGAGTTTTCGGGCAAATTAAAGTCATACGACGGTGGTGTCACGATAGAAAGTGACGGTGCTGACATAAGCTTTACCAAGGCCGAGCTGGTGTACGTCAAGCTTGACGATGCTTCGTTTTAGTTTAGTTTAATATTTCAAATAATATATTGGAGGTAAATCAGAAAATGGCAAGGGCTAAGAAGGTTAAAGAAACCGAGATCGACATTACAGCAGAGATTTTTGATGCACTCAAGATGATGGCAGAGGAGAGCGGTATCCCCGAGGCTTATCTTGCAGACAAGATAAGAACGGCTATTATCACCGCCGCCAAAAAGGACTACGGTTCCAAAGATGTGGTTTTTTGCGAGATGGACATTGAAAACCGAGTGTTTAAGGTATACGTCCGTAAGACCGTTGTGAACGAGATCGAGGATGAATATACCCAGATCCTTTTGGAGGATGCTTTGAAGGTCGACAAGAATGCTATGGTAGGAGAGTTTATAGATATTCCGCTCGAGACCAGAAAGTTCGGCCGTATAGTTGCTCAGAACGCCAAGCACGTCATCCGTCAGGGTGTTAAAGAGGCAGAACGTGGCCAGACCTTTGAGGAATTCCAGAGCCGTAATAAGGAGCTTGTTACTGCCATAGTTCAGCGTATCGATCCCAAGACGGGCAACGCAACCATTACCATCGGCCGTGGCGAGGCAGTTCTGCCCAAGACAGAGCAGGTGCCCGATGAAGAGCTTCATGAGGGCGATCATATCAAGGTCTATATTGTTGATGTTAAAAATGAGGACAGAGGTCCCCGTGCCATGATATCGAGAACCCATCCCGGACTCGTTAAACGTTTGTTTGAGACCGAGGTCCCCGAAATATACGACGGCACCATAGAGATAAAGGCAGTCTCCCGTCAGGCAGGCTCCAGAACCAAGATGGCTGTCTGGTCACAGAATCCCGACATCGATGCAGTCGGTGCATGTATCGGTCAGAGAGGCGCACGTGTCAACGCTATCGTTGATGAATTGGGCGGAGAGAAGATCGATATCGTAAAATATTCGGATGATCCTGTTGCATTTATTACCGAGGCTTTGTCACCTGCAAAGGTCCTTACCGTAACGGTCGAAAGCGAAGACCCGAAGGTATGCCGTGTAACCGTTCCCGACAGCCAGCTTTCGTTGGCTATAGGCAACAAGGGTCAGAATGTTCGTCTTGCCGCAAGATTGACAGGCTGGAAGATCGATATTCACCCTGAAAGCGGATTCTACGGTGAGGGTGACGACAGCATTCAGTAACCGAAACTGAAATAAAGAATAAACGGAGGAAACGCAATGACACCGAAAAAGCAACCCCTAAGACAGTGCACGGGCTGCGGTGAAATGAAGCCAAAAAGAGAGCTTGTACGTGTTGTCAAGACACCCGAGGGTAATGTTATGCTTGACCGTTCAGGCAAGGCCAACGGCCGAGGTGCATATATTTGTCACAGCACCGAATGCTATAAAAAAGCGGTCAAAGCAAAAAGACTTGAGCGAGCCTTTTCAATGGCGATCCCCGACAGCGTTTCCGAACAGATAGTGAAGGAGCTTGAGTCGGATGAATAATGACCCCGTACTGTCCTATGTAGGACTGGCACGTAAGGCAGGAAAGCTCAGCATCGGCTTTGCCGCCTCTAAAGAGGCTTGCTTAAAGCACAAGGCAAGGTTTATCGCCGTTGCGTCCGACATATCCGAAAAAAGTGAAAAAGAAATAAAATATTTCAGTGGCGGAAAAATACCTGTTGAAAGAATACCGTATACTATTCTTGAGGTTTCCGCAAAAATCGGAATAAAGGCCGGCATTGTGGCCGTATGCGACGAAGGCTTTGCAGATGCTCTGACCAAAGTCTTGATGAGATCGAAGGAGGAATTCACACATGCTGATTAAGTATAAGATACACGAGGTATCCAAGGATTTTAATATCAACAGCAAGGATATTATTACACTCCTTAAAGAAAAACTGGGAGTGGACAAAAAAAGCCAGACCTCTTTGGAGGATACTGAGCTTGACCTTATTTTTGACTATGTAACTCAAAGTCGTGAGGTTGAAAATTTTGATGAATATTTCGCTGCAGGCGAGCGTGCACGTGAGGAGCGTGCCAAGGAGCGCAAGGCTGAAAAGGACCGTAAGCTTGCAGAACAGATGGCTGTTCTTGAACAGCTTAAGGCTGCTCAGGCGGCTCAAAAGGCTGCCGAAAAGAAGGCAGAAGAAAAGCCCGAAGTAAAAAAAGAGGCAAAGGCTGAAGCTGCATCTAACAAGAAGACTGAGCATAAGGTCGAGGCAAAGCCTGAGAAGAAATCAGCGCCTAAGCAGGATAAGAAGCCAGAGACTAAAGAGGAGGCTCCCAAATCCGAGCAGAAGCCCGAGAAGGCGCACGAGCCGGTCAACATTCCGCCCAGACCCAAGAAGGAAAAGAAGGGTGAGGCTCCCAACCGTGGACCTGTCGAAATACGCAAGGTCGACACCCGTGCCTCAAATATTAATATTGATAAGTACAACGAGCGATATGAAAATATTGCTCCTGCAAATGCTATGCGCAACGATAACGTTCAGCGTAAGCAGAAGATAAAGCAGAAGTCACAGGACTACCGCCGTCCGCAGGGCGCAAAGCGCGAGACCGAGGCCGATAAGCTTCGCAGACTTCAGCTCGAAAAGATCAAAAAGACTCCTATCACCGTTACCATCGGTGAGGAGATCACGGTTGGCGAGCTTGCCGCCGCCATGAAAAAGACTGCGGCCGAGGTCATCAAGCAGTTGATGAAGCTTGGAATGATGGCTGCTGTCAACCAGACCATTGACTATGATACCGCTGAGATAGTTGCAACCGAAATGGGCTGTAAGGTCGAGCGTGCTGTAGTGGTCACCATTGAAGAGCGTATTATGGATATTTCCGAGGATACCGAGGAGACCTTGAAGCCCCGTAGCCCCATTGTTGTCGTTATGGGTCACGTTGACCACGGTAAGACCTCTTTGCTTGATGCCATTCGAAATGCTAAGGTAGCCTCGGGTGAGGCAGGCGGTATTACCCAGCACATCGGTGCTTACCGTGTAAACCACGAGGGCAACGAGATCACCTTCCTTGATACTCCCGGACATGCCGCATTTACCTCGATGCGTCAGCGTGGTGCTATGGCTACCGATATCGCTATTCTTGTCGTTGCCGCTGATGACGGTATTATGCCACAGACGATCGAGGCTATCAACCATGCCAAGGCGGCAGAGGTTCAGATAATTGTTGCAATCAATAAGATGGATAAGCCCGAGGCTAATCCCGACCGCATTAAGCAGCAGTTGACTGAGCACGGTCTTGTCCCCGAGGAATGGGGCGGAGACATCATCTGCGTTCCCGTTTCGGCCAAGACTCACGACGGTATCGATGAGCTGCTCGCCAACGTATTGCTTATCGCCGAAATGCAGGAGCTTAAGGCCAACCCCGACCGTAAGGGTAAGGGTGTCGTCATCGAGGCCCGTCTTGATAAGGGTCGTGGTCCTGTTGCGACATTGCTTGTTCAAAACGGAACACTGCGTTCGGGCGATATAATCGTCGCAGGCACTTCGGTCGGACGTGTCAGAGTAATGCTTGATGAAAACGGCCGCAGTGTCAAGGAGGCAGGCCCGTCGGTTCCTGTTGAGATAACAGGTCTTGATGAGGTGCCGTCAGCAGGTGACAATTTCGACGCCGTATCCGATGAGCGTCTTGCACGTCAGCTTGTTGAACAGCGTAAGCAAAAGGCCAAGGATGAAATATTTAAATCCACACAGAAGGTCACACTTGATAATCTATTCAGCCAGCTTGAGCAGGGAGAGGTCAAAGACCTTAATGTTATAGTTAAAGCTGACGTTCAGGGCTCGGTTGAGGCTGTACGTGAGAGCCTTGTCAAGATATCCAATGACGAGGTGCGTGTTAATGTTATTCACGGCGGAGTAGGAGCTATTAATGAGTCGGATGAGATGCTGGCCGCAACCTCCGGTGCTATTATAGTCGGCTTCAATGTTCGTCCTGACCCCGTTGCCAAGGAGGCAGCCGAGCGTGACAACGTCGAGATAAGACTTTACCGAGTAATTTATGACTGTATCGACGAGATAACCGCCGCAATGAAGGGAATGCTCGCACCCAAGTACCGTGAGGCTGTTTTGGGTGAGCTTGAAGTCCGTCAGACCTATAAGGTCAGCGGTATCGGCACCATTGCAGGCTGTTATGTCAAGAACGGTAAGATCACCCGTGATGCCAAGGTCCGTGTTGTCCGTGACGGTATCGTTGTTGCCGAGGATGAGATAGGCTCTCTCCGCCGCTTCAAGGATGATGTCAAAGAGGTCGCCGACGGCTACGAGTGCGGTGTCGGACTTGAGAAGTTCGGTGACATCAAGGAAGGCGATATCTTCGAAGCCTTCATAATGGAAGAGTATAGAGATTAAAAACATTTTAATCCATCACAAATTATTTTAGCATCGGGTGGTCTTAGGGTCACCCGATGGTGCCCTCTTTGAGGGAGTACTCCTTCCATCACACCTACGGTGTGCTACCTCCCTCCAAGAGGGAGGCTAATCGCCGTTTTCAAAATTGTATAACAATAAGACGAAAAGGAAAGAAATTATGCCGAGTTTTAAAATTGGACGAGCCGCTGCTGATATCCAGCGTGAGTTATCCGATCTTTTCCGTGAAATGAAAGACCCACGAGTCAGCAAGCTTTTAAGTATCGTTAAGGTCGATGTTTCGGGCGACCTTTCGTATGCCACTGTCTATGTCAGTGCTATTGAGGGCTTTGACAAGACGGTTGAAAGCGTCAAAGGCCTCAAAAATGCGGCAGGCTTTTTGCGCCGTGAGTTGGGTGTGCGCCTGAAGCTCAGAAAAACGCCTGAGCTGCGTTTTGTGGCCGATAACTCCATCGAGCACAGCGCACATATTGCAAGAATAATCGATTCTTTCCCCGAGACCGTTAAAGCAGAAGAGGAAAACAGTGATGAGTAAGCTGATATCAGCTCAAGAGGCTGCATCATTTCTTCTGAAAAATGACAAATACGCTATTTTGACCCATGCCCATCCCGACGGTGATACGTTGGGCTCTGCCTTTGCGCTTTGTTCGGCTTTGAGGAGCTTGGGTAAAAAGGCGAATGTCCTTTGTTCTGATCCGATTCCACATAAGTTTGGCTATCTTACCGTCAAGGGCCGACAGGAATTCGAGACCGAAACGGTCATCTCGGTCGATGTGGCAGACGACAAGCTGTTGGGAAGCTTAAGGGATGAATATAAGGATAAAATAGAGCTTGCTATCGATCACCATTCAACCAATGTCGGATTTGCCGAAAGGCTGTATCTTGAGGGCGACAGTGCGGCTGCGGCTGAGTGCGTTTATCTTGTGATAAAGGAAATGAGCGCTGAAATTACGCCCTTTATCGCAAACTGTCTTTATACAGGAATTGCCACCGATACAGGGTGCTTTAAATTCTCAAACACCACACCGAGAACCCATGTTTTTGCTGCCGAGCTGATGCAGCTTGGTGCCGATTATGACGAGATCAACCGTGTAATGTTTGAGGTCAAATCGCAGAGCCGACTCGAAATGGAACGTCGGGTGCTCAACGGTATTGAATATATTTGCGACGGAAAATGTGCTATTGTCACGGTCACTCAGGCCATGATCAAGGAAACAAGCTGTGACTCAAGCGATATGGACGGCATAGCCGCTCTTTCTCGTCAGATCGAGGGTGTGCTGATAGGCATAACGGTACGTGAAAAGGCCGACGGTAAGTGGAAGGTTTCACTTCGCACCTTTGAGCCTTATGATGCGGCGGCTATATGCCATCAATTCGGCGGCGGCGGTCACATACGTGCCGCAGGCTGTGAGTTTGATACCTGTGATGAAGCCAAAACCAAGCTTAAGGCTTATATAACATCGCTTATGTAATTTTGGAGGAAGATATGAACGGACTTATCCTGCTTGATAAACCCGAAGGCTTTACCTCCTTTAAGGCGGCCGCAGTGTTAAGACGTATATACGGCACAAAGCGTGTTGGCCATACTGGTACGTTAGATCCGATGGCAACGGGTGTCCTGCCGATTCTCATAGGCAGAGCCACACGGCTTTGCTCGTATGTATTGGAGGCCGACAAAAGCTACACCGCAGGTGTAAGATTAGGCGTCACAACCGATACGCTCGATATTACGGGCGAGGTTTTGTCGGAATGTGAGGCTTCGGTTACCGATGAGCAGTTGCATGATGTCATTCGGCATTTCACATGTACTTATGACCAGATTCCACCGATGTTTTCGGCCATAAAAAAAGACGGTGTAAGGCTTTATGACCTTGCACGAAAGGGTCATGATATAGAACGTGAGCCGAGAACCGTAACGGTTCTCGGCATAAAGCTCATATCCCGAATCGGCAACGATTTTGTTATGGATGTCCATTGCTCAAAGGGTACTTATATAAGGTCGTTGGCAGACGACATCGGAAAGGCCTTGGGCTGTGGAGCAACATTGATTTCGTTAAGGCGTACCGATGCGGCAGGGTTTTCCATCAACGAGTGCAAGACCCTCGAGGAGATAGAAGCCGACCCTACGGGTTGCCTTTTACCTGCGGACCGTGCTGTGCCGAGCTTTAGAAGCCTTAATGTTTCCGAGGCACAGGCCAAGCGGTTCCTGAACGGAGCGGCTTTAAGCACGGACAGATTGAGATTTCCGAGCGATGCAAGCGTCGGGGAAATATTCAAAATATACACCGACAAAACATTTTTGGGACTGTCGGAATACGACAATGAATCAAGAGAGATAACTACAAAGTGTGTCATATACGAGTAAAATCGACGAAAGGGGAGAGGTGTTATTAACGGGCATGTTATTGTGTTGGGCACGTTTGACGGGCTTCACAAGGGCCACATTGCGGTGCTAAAGGCGGCTCTGAATTTTAAGGATCTGACACCGGTTGCAGTGACCTTCCCCGAGCCACCCAAGCGAAGAACACAGAATATCTTTGTCCCCATGCTTTTGAGCACCGAGCGGAAAATTGAGTTGTTAAAAACAATGGGGTTCTCCGAGATATTCATGCTTGATTACGACCAAGTGCATGATTATCATCCCGTGGAATTTCTGGAGCTTTTGTTTGAAAAGTACAATGTCAAGGCCGTTGTTTGCGGCTTTAACTATCGTTTTGGCAAGGGAGGTCAAGGCGATGCGGCTTTAATATCGCATTACTGCTTTGAACACGGCGCAGAGGCGGTTGTTGTTCCCGCTACCACTGTTTCGGGCCAGACAGTTTCCTCTTCCCTTATACGTGAGCTGATTGCGGATGGCAATATTTCATTTGCCAATGTACTCTTGGGTCGGCCCTTTTCCTTCGAAAGCGAGGTTGTCCACGGCGAGGAGCGGGGAAGAACGATGGGCTTCCCCACAATTAATCAGTGCTTGGATGAGCAACTTGTAACACCGAGGTTTGGTGTATATGCTTCGGCTGTTACGGTTGACGGAAAGGACTACCCTGCTGTCACAAATATCGGAATACGTCCCACCTTCGTGCTTAAAAAGCCCTTGAGTGAGACCTATATTATTAACTTTGACGGTGACCTTTACGGGAAGACCGTAACCTTAAAGCTGCTTGACTACATGCGTGAAGAGGAAAGGTTCGGTAGCCTTGAGGAGCTGGCTGATGCCATTGAAAATGACAAAGAAAAGGCCGTAAAGGCATTTCATTCGGGGATATTATCCTGTGAGCTATAGAGAAAAGCAGAAAATCCGTGAGAGATACTTGATACAAGTAGTCTCTCACGGATTTTTTAACGACTGAGAAATATTATATACTATTGCTTGGCTTTCGATTGTCTCACATACTGTTCAATTCTTTTTCTTCAACACCTAAACCGCTGCCTATCAGCATTAATATAGCACCCGTCTGTATCCAGATAAAGGTGGTATCCATAAGACCGTACAGTGCGAAGGCCACTGAAAGTGCGATAATAAAGCCTGTTATAGGAGATTTTTTGGATTGCCGTTTCAAACCGATGCGGCAGGAGAACAGAGAAACAAAATAGCTTATAAAGGCGGTTGCGACCACGGCTGTTCCTACTATACCATGGCACAGAAGACTGTCGAGATAAATGCTGTGCGACATTGAAGCAGGGTAGACATCATTAGGCTGAGCAAGCTGTGAGTAAAGGAATTTGTAGCTGTAAAAGCCATGACCGAACAAAGGAGCTTCTTTGAAATTTTTAATGGCAAATGTCCATATTTTTACACGGTTGTCAATGGTGGCCGAAAGCTCATCCAAACGGTGAATAAGATCGGGTACAGCGAGCAGTACAATGACAGCCAACAAAATCAGCGAAGAGAATATGATGAGCAGTTTATATTCACGATGCAGTGCGAGCATAAGGATTATACAGATAATTGCCACCAGCCAAAGACTCATACTTCCGCTGAGATACAAAGCAACGGCATTAAGCACTGCGACCGCATAATAGAGCCAAACATGGCTTGCGTGGGTCGATGCTTTGTAGGCACATATCAAAATAACCAAGGTCAGAGCCGTTCCAAAGAAATTAGGATTGGTATAAAATCCAATACTGCGGTAATCGGCGACGCTGAGATTTACTGCAAACTCAATTATCCCCTGCAACGAGGCAAGACAGCCACCGATAACAAAAACGTTCATCAGTTTTTCAAAAAAGGATTTATCTGCCAAAGCCCGTGCTACCGACACAACACCCACCAGTGCCGCAAAAACACAGGTGCGCCTGAAGCCCACATAGTTACCGTAGCACAAGGCTACGGTAGCGGTCAGCAGCAAAAACCCGAAAGCAATAAAAACGGATTTTTTTGCGAACAGCGTCTTTCTTATACTCGGCAGGAGGCAGAAAGCAAGGCCTGTGCCAAGTGTTAAAGAGGACGTTATCGGATACGGAAGAAACACACTGAAGGCTATCAGCATGACAGCAAATTTTGCCAAGCGATTTATTCGGTCTGCTTGGAGCTTGTCGGGGTAAAATAAAGCTTTTATCATGATAGCTTAATCTTAGAAATGATTGCAGATATTGCCGCAAACAAAAGCTGGAAGCCTGTGAGGGTCAACGGATTGATAAGCGAGGTCTTACCTGAAATTCCAAGATATGCAACCAAGACTATGCCCAGCACGGCGGCAATGACGAACAGAGCGGTAAGAAGCGAGTATATTCCTCCCAAGCGTATGGCAGAGGTGACGCATGAGAAGAAACCGCAAACATTTTTACCGAAAGCGGCAGGAGCCGAGGCCGACTCGGTCGGTGCGGCAGTGCGCTCATAGCTTACTCTTCCGTTATGGTTCATGACCTTTAAGGCATCGTTAGGCAATCCGAAGTAGTCGCATATCATAGCCTCGGTTGTATTAGGGTCTTTGGGGTCTACAACGACGGTCATACCTGTGTTGCAGAGCACCTGCAGCTCACGTGTGACCTCAGGGTCGGTTTCATATTGCACAACAAACAGCAGACAGGGTACTCCGTCAACAGCAATATAAACGGGGAAGTAGCCTGCTTTTAGTATCTTCTGGTCGACCGATGCGGACGGCACCGATATGTTGTGTCCCTGCATAAGGTTGCGGTTACCGATAAGAATGGTTCGTTCGCCGATCCAACCCGATATACCCATCTTATCCTCGTATTGGACACCGTTGACCTTGGGGAGTGTATTGCCCTCGGTGTTGCCGAGTATCTCGGTGAAGATAGCACTTAAAGGACTGTTGGCAGCAATGGCTACTGCGGCGGCATCGATCAGGGTTTTTCCTATCTCGTTTTCTCCGAGCGTTTTCATGTTGTAAAGCTTTACCGAGCCCTCGGGGAAAAGGTCGGTCGAGCTTACGGCAACAAGGTTAGCAAGATTAAGCTCGTAAGCACCCTTGTAGCCTGCAAGCATTGCACCGTATTTATCGGCCTTTTTAGAGGCGATGTACATAGGCAGTTCACATACGAATGCGGCAGAGGCAGGGAACAAGCAGCAAAGCACCAACGATGCGGCCGACAAGCCTGCCGGAACACCGTTGAAATATCCTGAAATTATACCGATCACCAATGCTATAGCCGACGAAGCAATGAGCAGTACCTTGATCTTTCGGTCAATGGGACTGTCGTAGCCGCAGTTTTTAAGATAATCCTTGACATTTACTGCTTTGCGGTCGCAAAGAACAAGAGACTCACCGTCGATAGCACCCGAGGAAATAACCTTGGCGTTGTTACCGCCGACCGAAACTATTGCACGCTTCTCCTCAGAGTTGGCAATAAGCTCAAGTCCCCTCAGAATACGTGAGGAGCTCATGAAACGTGAGATACGGTTGCAGAACAGCAGTACTGCAACAGCGGCGGCAAAGCCCATGCTTTCACCGTTCATAAAAAAGGCAGAGATACCGCCGTGCAACAAGGCTACACAAGAGGCAACCGCAACACACGAATCAAACTTCGGACGCATATTGGCAAGATTTTTAAAGTCGCTGAATATATCATAGTTCATGACGGTTGCCGCAAAGAGCAAGATGAAATTGATAACGGCGACCGTTACATTGGGTAAAAATCCCGACGGCAACAACGCAATGGCCAGCATTATTACCGTGGTGGCCATTGTAAACAGCATGACCGTTTTGTTTTTTGACTTTTCGGTCATTAATTTTGTACGCAAGCGTGCGGCATCGTTAAGATCCTTGTAATCATCAATACCGTCAAGCTTAGGATCGGTGGTTTCGTAATACGGGCGATCCTCAAAATATTCATCATCATCAAAATCGTCGTCTTGGTCGTAAAGCTGATCCGAGTTAAGGTCAGCATCGGCTCTTTGTGAAATCATATCGCCAAGGTCGCCGAACATGACAGTTTTGTCATCGGCCACAATAGTGTCCTGCGAGATCTTTGGCGCACGCACAAAATCTGATGCTTCAACGTCTCCCTCGGGGGTGTGTTGAATTACAGCTCCCCGAACGATTTTGCCGTATATACGTACGTCCTCATCGCCCATATGGCGGCCACCGGTGGTATGCATTATATCCGAGTCAGAATCGGTCGGTATAACTTCAACCTCAACCTTAAGTTCACCGTCTTGTTGCTCAACCGTTTCGGCGACTTCAGGTGCAACGGATTGTCCGACAACGGCTGTAGGCTGTTCTTGGGGTTTGTCTACAACGGGCGCGGTAGAAGCTTCGTCAGTTGCAGAATTATCCAAGGCGGCGGCAACAACACCGTCGGAGGACGGTTTTTCATTGCGTCCGTCGCTTGACTCGCCTCTGAGCATTCGGATTATATCGTCGACCGAGCGTGTTTCGGGCTTAGTGGGTTTCTGAGGCTTTGACTCCTCAGACTCGGGAGCTTTAATAGGCGCAGAATCCTCTGCCTTCGGTTTGATTTCGGTATGTCTTACCGATGAGGGAGCACTCTCTTCCTGAGTGGCCTTCTCAACAGCTATTCTGCAGCGCTCAAGAAAAGCATCGGTCGAAGCCGAGTGAGCAGGTGTCTTTTCAACCGCAGGTTCGGTGTGCGTCTGCTTTGGAGTGGCTTCGGCAATGGGGGTAGAGCTTGACATTACAGCTTGGGCTGTAACGGCCGCAGGCGAGGCAGATGCGGTTGCCCAAGACGGAACATAATCATCTTCTATGGCCGTGGCAACGTTTTGCTGCTCACGCTCCTTCATACGCTTGTATACCGAATCAGGCTGAGGATGAGAGGTCATCGGTATGTCCTCGGTGCGGCTGTTAGTTACCTCGTTGGCGGTCAAAGCATGAGGCGCATAAGCACTGTTCTGACCTATACGGTGAGTACCGACCCTGCCTTTCCCTGCAGGTATTATGATATCATCATCATCGTTAAAAAGGTTGTCGTTATGTAAGCTTTCAAACTCATCAGCCTTTTTCTTTCCGAAAATTCCCATATTATCAACTCCATTATTGCTTAGTTATTAGCCTTGATTCCTTGCTTTTGCCTTGCGGCTTCATACATCAGCACTCCGGCAGCTACCGAAGCGTTGAGAGAATTGATCTTGCCCATCATAGGCATTGCGACAGTGACATCACAGCTCTTTTTTACAAGAGCACTGACTCCTCTGCCCTCCGAGCCTATAACAAACGCACAGGCTCCTCTGTAATCAACCGAGCACCAAGGCTGACCGTCCATGTCGGCGGCATAGATCCAAAGACCTTTCTCCTTAAGTTCTTCAATGCATGAGGTGATGTTAGTTACACGTGCAACATGCATATACTCCAAGGCACCGGCCGATGCTTTGGCAACAACGGCATTCAAGGAAGCACTGCGACGCTTCGGGATAATTATACCGTGAACCGAGCAGGCCTCTGCAGTACGGATTATAGCGCCGAGATTGTGAGGATCCTCTATTCCGTCGCAGATTATAATAAACGGAGCCTCTCCTTTTTCGGCAGCATGCTCCAATATATCGCTTACTTCACAGTATTTATGAGAGGCAACGACCAACGCTACGCCTTGATGTGACGCTCCGCCGCTCATAAAATCAAGCTTTTGAGGAGCGACCTCCTTGACAGGAATGCCTTTTTCACGGCACTTTGCCACCAATGCTCTTACCGAACCGTTCATAGAACCGTGGGCAATAAGCAGCTTATCTATCTCACGGCCTGAGCGCAGTGCCTCGGCAACAGGGTTTCGACCGACGATAACATCGGTAAATCGGGCATCTCCCGACCCTTCGGTATTTTCTTCTTTAAATTCAAATTCGGACATAATTATTTCCTTTTTTCGTATTTTGTTCCCGTTAAAGCTTCAAAGGACGTTTTAACGGCATCCTCACTCATATCACATTCCAGCACATATATCGGGGTCTGGCGCAGGAACTTGTCCAACAGGTTGGTCAGCATATCAACGGTTTCGGGCTTAGAGGGCACCTGTGTCTGACGCATCAGAAAGGGTATTGCTTCGAGCGTTGTTGCAGGGCGGATGGTGTTTACACTGCCACGGTGGAGCAATACAACACCGCCAACAGGCACCGAGATATCGGCATTCTGGTCGGTCTTTCCGCTCCACGGTGTTCCAATGGCCTGAAACTGTCCGTCAATGAGCTTGATGGCAGGCTTGTCGTCGTTTATCATAACAACACCGTCAAGATATTGACGCCAGAGTGAAGTGTGGGTCGACTTACCCGTACCGCTGTCGGCCGTGAATATGTACGCTTTACCGTTGTAGCTTATGGTCGAGGAGTGAAGCAGGAAGCCATCAAACCTGAGCAATCTGTAATAAAACATACAGCCTGTACCGAGGTACTCCACGGCGTCGGGTGACAGCCTCGGATAATCACTCTGCATGCGATCAAGATTTTCTCTTGACGGAACGATGACCATATCAGGCTCTCCGTCGAATTCGGTACGGTATTTCTCGCTTCGTGAACGAAGCATTTCTCCGTTTACCTCCATCTCGACCTTGAGACCAGCTATCAGGTATTGACCGTAGCTCATACAAAACCTCCAGTTTGGTTTTTGACATCCTGTAATTATTATAATATATATAATAAATCTTTTACATTAAAAAGTCAACGAATTTTAAGCTTTTACAGATTTTGCAGAATAAATAGTCCTAAATTTTAATAAAATACCGCATTGCTGTCAAAAATATGCTCAAAGATAGGTTTTAAGCAGCGACAGAAAGGATGATTTTGTGATAATCGAGGTCAAGGGTCTTGAGGTATTGGATTCAAGAGGTAATCCGACAGTTGCGGCAGAGGTAATGCTCAGCGACGGCTGTCGTGCGGTGGCTATAGCTCCGTCGGGTGCTTCCACGGGAAAATTCGAGGCACATGAGCTGCGTGACGGCGGTGAGAGATATTGCGGAAAGGGTGTAAGCAAGGCGGTCAACAACATAAACACGGTTATTGCACCCCGCCTGCGTGAGATAGGCACTCTTAATCAAAAACAGATAGACCGTGAGTTGATAAAGCTCGACGGAACACCCAACAAAAGCCATTTGGGTGCTAATGCCATGTTGGCCGTATCAATGGCTGTGGCACGTGCCTCGGCACGTCACTACCGAGTGCCCTTATACCGCTATCTGGGTGGAATAAGCGGGCTAAGACTCCCTACTCCGATGATGAACATTCTTAACGGCGGAGCGCACGCAGCCAATAATATCGATATTCAGGAATTCATGATAGTGCCGACCAAAGGAAGCTTTTCAGAAAAGCTCAGAGCAGGCGCTGAGGTATACCATGCGTTAGGCACCGTACTCAAGGCGGCGGGGAAATCTACGGGTGTCGGAGACGAGGGCGGCTTCTCACCCGATCTCCGTGATGACCGTGAGGTCATAGAGTATATAATCAAGGGTATCAGCACCGCAGGATATTCAACCGATGACGTTAAGATCGCTCTTGATGTTGCCTCGAGCGAATGGTATAGGGATGGGGAATACCGCTTGCCGAAGTGCGGCGAAACGCTGACATCACAAAGTCTGACCGAGAAGATATCGGGGCTTATCCGTGATTATCCTATTATCTCGGTAGAAGACGGCTTGAGCGAGGAGGATTACTCGGGCTGGAAGACCATGACCCAAAAGCTGTCAGGCAGGGCAATGCTTGTGGGAGATGATCTGTTTGTGACCAACCCCGAGCGTCTGAAAAGCGGGATAGAGCAGGGAATAGCCAACGCCGTTCTGGTTAAGCTTAACCAGATAGGCACGCTGTCCGAAACGCTTGAGGTCATTGAAATTGCCAAGCAGGCGGGCTATACCGCCGTTATCTCACACCGCTCGGGCGAGACCGAGGATACCTTCATTGCCGACCTTGCGGTGGGCGTGGGTGCAGAATATATAAAGTCGGGAGCTCCCTGCCGTACCGACCGCACTTCAAAATACAATCGACTGCTGAAAATTGAGTCCGAGCTGTAAAACAGCTCGGATTTTTTGTGCATATTGGTCAAAATCAACATTCAATCGGCCATTTTGCAATATATATTATTTAAAAGAGTCGGACATGTTAGATAATATGTCGCTTAAAGCGTAACAATGTACCGTAGATAGCGATTGGGGACTCGAATATCATGTGGGAGGTGGCGATAAAATTTGTGCAATATGACAACGAAAAGGTCTTCTCGAAACCTAAATAAGGAAAATTGCATATAAGTGTTGGTATAAAAAATAAAAATTTTTTGCCGAATTTCGTATATTTTTGCTAAATTGTTATTGACAAAATGACCGATTTGTTAGATAATACTACGTAGAACATTATGCAAAGTGGATATTTGTCTGCAAATTCGCTTTGTTGCTCTTGCAAGGGGCATTGTTTAAATCTCTTTTTTGAAGGTGAAGAAATGAATTCTGGTAAAATCCGATTGCTGGCCATTGTTCTTGTAACCGTGCTCATGGTATCGCTTTTTGCTGTGCTTCCTGCCTCGGCGGAGGAAGTACAAAACAGTGATGCTCCCGTAACCGAGAACACAGTTACTGGCGGCGATGTGTCAGACGAGTATGTCAAGTACCTCGAATCCATATCCTCAAGCAGCTATGCCAAGGAAGACATAGTTATCGATCCGCTGAACTATGTAGAAGCGGCCGAGCATGAGTACGAGGGTGCCGACGGTACTGTCAGTGTTTTGTCACAGGAGCAGTATGAGGTCCTGTTGGACGCTGTATCTCAGAAGAAGGAGAGCAAGACCTGTCTTACATGGAGGGATAATCTTACTTTCCAGCAGCAGGGCTATGTTACCTATGAGGTAGAGGTTCCTGAGGACGGTATTTATAATCTTGCTTTTACATACCTTCCTCTTACCAAGACAGGCGGCACTGCAGATACCTCTGACGACAAGAGCAGCACCAGCCCTGTTGAGCTTGGTATTAAGATCGACGGTAAATATCTTTATTCCGGTCTTGAGGCATTGTCTTTGCCCCGCATGTTTGTAAACAGCGGTTCCACAGCTGACAAGCCTGCAGGTGATGTTCGTGTTGATACCATCGGAAATGAGCTTACTCCCGAGCAGGTTGAGTACGGTCAGTTTGTCACACAGTATGCAGTAGATCCTGTCGGTGTCGTTGCTGACCCCTACAAGGTATTGCTTACTGCAGGCAAACACACCATCACTGTTGAATCTGTATACGAGCCCGTTGCCCTTGCAAGTATTATATTAAAGGTTCCCGAGACTGTTGTTACTTACGACGAGTATTCGGCTGCCAATAACGGCAAAGCCGATTATTCGGGCGAGGTTATCGAATTTGAGGGTGAGGATGCTTGGCTTAAGTCAACCAACTCGCTTGTTGCTAAGGCAGACAACAGCTCGTCGGATATTACTCCCAACAGCCCCGTTAAGTCTATTCTTAACTACATAGGTAGCACTAACTGGCAGGTCCCCGGCGAGACCATTACATGGATGGTCGAGGTCCCTGCTGATGGTCTGTATACCTTTGGCATCAATTATAAGCAGGCTGCCATTATCGACGGCTTCACATACCGCTCATTGGCTATCGACGGAGTAATTCCGTTCGAGGAGTGCAAGAACCTCAGATTTGACTACTGCACCGATTGGAGCTTCAAAACTATAGGTGAGACAGTAAGCGAAGAAAAGGTAGAGCCTTATAAGTTCTATCTTACCAAGGGTACGCACACCTTTGCTCTTACCGTCACCCTCGGTGAGACTGCTGAGTTCTATTCAAGACTCGAGGAGATTGTTGATGTTATCGGTGATACCTATATTGATATCATCATGATCACCAGTGACTCTCCCGACCCGAACCGTGACTATGATCTGTTCAGACAGATACCGAACTTCCAAGAGACCTTGCTCGGCTGCTATGAAGACCTTAACAAGCTTTCTTCGGACATGAAGGCTCTTTCGGGTGACCGAAGCAACAAATACATCGCAGCATTGAACAATATGGCCCGTGTTCTCAAGGAGATGTACGATAACCAGTACACTGCTCAGAACTATGTATCGGACTTCTATTCCAACTACACCACTGTATGTTCTTGGCTGTATGAAATGAAGACGATGCCTTTGAGCGTTGATCAGATGCAGCTTGCATCTCCGTCCAAGGGCTTTAAGGACAATACCTCATCCTTCGGTAAGTCATTCGCCTTTAGCTGTAAGCGTTTCTTCGCCTCCTTTACCGATGATTTCACCTCTATCGGTGGCTCTGTTGCGGCCGATGCCAGAGGCTCGGTCCGTATATGGGTTAACTGGGGACGTGATCAGACACAGGTTCTGAGCAACCTCATTCAGGACTCGTTCACCTATGAGACAGGTATCGGCGTTGAGCTTGAAATAGTTAACGCTTCGCTTATCAACGGTCTTCTTGCAGGTAACTTCCCTGATATAAGACTCCATATGAGCCGCACCGATCCTGTTAACCTCGGTATGCGTGGTGCTTTGTATGATCTAACTAATTTCTCGGCAGAGGTAGATCCAAAGTACTCCACTGTAGATGACGGCTCCACATATCTGTTGGACTACAAGACCGTTCTTAAGCGCTTCCAAGGTAAATATGACGAGAATGGCGATTATGTTGACATTGTAAACGACCATGCATCCACTCCTTATTGGTACGATGACGGTACGGGCGATATGCAGTTGTTTGCTCTCCCCGATACTCAGGGCTTCTTTATAATGTACTACCGTACCGATATATTTGAGGATCTTGGAATTGAAGATCCCGCCACCGCCAACGACGGATTGGGTTGGACATGGACCGAGTTCCTTGATGCCGCCACAATTCTTCAGCGTAATAACATGGACGCTTATGTGCCGTACACCAAGATAGCATCCACTACTACGGTCAATGCGGGTATGGGTAGCTTGCATATGTTCCCGACCATGCTGACCCAGAATGATGTTACTCTTTATAATGACGGCCGTAACAAGACCAATCTCACAGGCGGCGACGCTATAGCAGCGTTTACTCAGTGGACTGACTTCTATACCAAGTACGGTATTGAAAAGCAGATCGACTTCTACAACCGTTTCCGTACAGGTACCGCTCCCTTGGGAATCTCGAGCTATACCACATATACTCAGCTTACTCAGGCAGCTCCTGAAATTCAGGGACGCTGGAAGATCACAACTATCCCCGGCAATCCCGTCTATGATGAGGCCGGCGAAATGACCGGAATCAATAACTCCATCGCAGGATCGGGAACCGGATGCGGTGTTGTTAAGCGTTCACCCAACAAGGATGGCGCATGGGAGTTCATCTGTTGGTGGACTTCGGCTGACACTCAGCTCAGATACAATAATAACGTTGAGTCTATACTTGGTGTTGTATCCCGTACTGCAACTGCCAACAAAGAGGCATTCAGCTCATATTCCTGGAATGCTGACGACCTCCAGATACTGCTTGAGCAGTGGTCTAAGGTCGAGGAGCTTCCCGAACTGCCGGGCGGCTACTACGTATCTCGTGCAGTCGATCAGGCTTACTGGGCAGTTCTCAATAACGAAAGCAACGAAAAAGACGCCATGCTTGAGTGGGGCGAAGTTGCTGACAATGAGATCGCACGTAAGATTTCAGAGTATAAAAAGTAAGAAAGGAGGAGGGTATATATGGAAAACAGTGTAAATTTGAAAAAGATCAAAAGAAGAGCTTTATTGCGTGAACAGCTTCCGTCATATATCATGCTTTCACCGTTCTTCATCTTCTTTATCGTCTTCCTTGTATTGCCGATAGCTTCTTCAATAGTTCTCAGCTTTACAAACTTCGATATGGTCAATTCCCCTTCCTTCGCAGGATTGGGTAACTACATGAGAATGTTCCTTGATGACGACGTTTTCCCTGTTGTGTTCAAGAACACTATGTTATTCGCCATCATTTGCGGACCTGCAGGCTTCCTTCTCTCCTTTGTTCTTGCATGGTTTATTAATGAATTTTCTCCGATGGTCCGTACGCTTCTGTCCTTCATGTTCTACGCTCCCGCACTTGTCGGTAACGCACACTTCATTTGGACGGTTGCTTTCTCAAGTGACAGCTACGGTTACATCAACTCGGCACTTCTTTCACTCGGTCTTATTACCGAGCCTGTTACATGGCTGTCGACCGCTGAATACATAAAGCCGATAATCATCGCAGTTCAGCTTTGGTCCAGCATGGGTGTTTCCTTCCTTTCCAACATTTCAGGCTTGCAGAACGTCAATCAGGAGCTTTATGAAGCAGGCTCTATTGACGGTATCAAGAGCCGTTGGCAGGAGCTTTGGTACATAACCCTGCCCACTATGAAGCACATGCTTCTCTTTAGTGCTGTTATGCAGATATCCAGTGCATTCTCTATCAGCGCAATAGCGATAGAGCTTGCAGGTTTCCCAAGCGTCAGCTATGCGGCAGATACGATAGTATCACATATGCAGGACCTTGGTACGGTACGATACGAGCTGGGCTATGCGTCATCGGTCTCGGTTGTGCTATTCCTGATGATGGTCGTCTTCCGACTATTGATAGGAAAACTACTCAATATGACAGGAAAGTAAGGAGGTGGGATAGTGAGTTTATTCAGAAGAAAACAGGAAGTTTTGATTTTACCGAGCGGTGCCAAGGCTTTGCGTGACTCGGTCAACGAAACCAAAGCTCCGAAGCGCAGACGTGCTTCGAAGTCTGAGGCAAAGCGTTATACACGCTCAAAAGTAGGTAATTTCTTCTACTTCTTCTTTATCATCGCAGCAGGCTGCTTCTCTATCCTGCCGCTCATCTACTGTATTTGTACATCCTTGAAGCCCTTGGACGAGATCATGATCTTCCCGCCCCAGTTCTTCGTTAAGCGCCCGACCTTTGCGAACTATGCCGCACTGCCCGAGCTGCTTTCAAATCTTAGAATCCCGTTGTCAAGATACGTCTTCAACAGCTTGTTTGTAACCCTCGGTACGACTTTCCTTTATGTCGTTATCGCTTCGATGGCTGCATTCGTTCTGTGTAAGTCGAATATCAAGTTCAAGAAGACAATATTCTACATCATCCAGTTTTCGCTTTTGTTTAACGGTTACACCCTCAACATCCCACGTTACATTATATATACAAGCATCCACATAGTTGATACATATTGGGTATATATACTGCCGCACTTTGCGTCAACAATGGGTGTCTTCCTTATGAAACAGTATATGGAGGGTGCGTTACCTAATGCATTGCTCGAAGCGGCCAAGATCGACGGTGCGGGCTATTTCAGAATCTTCTGGAGAATAGTAATGCCCATTGTTAAGCCGATGTGGCTGACCTTGACCCTCTTTACTTTCCGTGATGTTTGGGCATCGGTACCGGGCGGTACCATCTTCAGCGAGGCACTGAAGACCTTGCCGACCATCATGGGACAGATAACGGCCGGCGGTATCGCCCGTTCGGGTAGTGCTATGGCTGTTACGTGTATACTCATGCTACCGCCAATAATAGTTTATCTGATTTCTCAGAGTAACGTTATGGAATCCATGAGTAGTGCAGGTATTAAGGAATAAGGAGGGCAAAGATATGAAGAAAACAAATTTTGGCAAGCTCCTTATCCGTGTCCTGCTTTGTGTGATGGCTGTTCTCGTGCTCGTCCCTGTGATCGGTGTTTCAGCCGTTTCTGAAAAGACCGACGAGATAGGCTATGATTCCTACACATATTGGTACAATTTTACAGGTCAGACCAACCGAGTCGTTCCTACCAAGCCTATGTATGAAACAGGCAAGGTGCTGACTGCTCTTGATCTTGGCTGTTCGGCCAGCTCTACTATCGACGATGCTCATGTATCAGACTCGGGAATTACCTATGTTCTCGACGGCGGTGCGTCCAGAGTATTACTCCTTGATGAAGAGTATAATATTAAGAGCCAGTTTTCCTATGTTCTTGATGAGGATGGCACCAGATTAGACTTCTTGAAGGCCAAGGGCATCTTTGTTGATGAAGCTGAAAACGTCTATATTGCCGATACCCAGCATCAGCGTGTTATTAAATGCGATGCTGAAGGCAAGCTTATAAGACTTTACACTCTGCCGGATTCTCACCTCATCCCCACAGGCTTCAACTATCAGCCCGTCAAGGTTGCAGTTGACCAAAAGGGATATGTTTACATTCTCAGTAACGGTTCGTACTACGGTGCTATCCTTTACTCACCTGAGGATGAGTTCCTTGGCTTCTACGGTGCTAACGATGTTCCCGCTACCTTTACACAGGCACTTACCACCCTGTGGAACAGATTGTTCATGAACAACGAAAAGCGTGCCGAGATGACCCGTTCTCTGCCGTACACCTTCTCCGACCTTTGGGTTGACGGCGAAGGCTTCGTGTATACCGCAACCAGCTCAACCGGTGCGACAAGTCAGTCGGCTCAGATAAAGCGCCTTAATCCGGGCGGAACCAATATTTTGCCCTCTGACAGCATTAACTTCGTTGATGACGAGGTTGGCAGCAACCCCACCACTAAGAGCTTGCGTACTCAGAGCTTGATTGGTGTTGCAGCAGATAACGACGGTTTCGTTTATACCATCGATGCTACTTACGGCAGAATATATATTTATGATAGCGAATGTAACCTTGTTTCGGCATTCGGTGGCGGTCTTAAGGGCGGCCTTCAGGACGGAACCTTCTACAACCCCAGTTCTATCAGCTACAATCTCGCTACCCAGTCGGTAATTATCACTGATAACAATCAGGATACCGTTACCGTGTTCAATATTACCGAGCACGGAAAGCTCATCAAGACGGCTCAGGCTAAGACTGTTGTCGGCGATTACGAGGAAGCCATGCAGGAGTGGACCGATGTGCTTGCCGCTGACCGCAACTGTCAGATGGCCTACGCAGGTCTTGCAAGAGCTTACTACGCAATGGGTCAGACTACCGAGGATGCTGAGCTTTCGGCAACCTACATGAATAAGTCTATAGAGCTTGCTGAGCAGGGCTACGACCGTGAGACATATGCTCTCGCTTTTGACAGCGTACGTACCGAGTGGTTGCGTGAAAACTTCACGCTGGTAATTATTGTTGCAGTTGTTTTGATAGCAGCTCTTATTGCTCTGTTGGTTTACTCCACCAAGAAGAAGGTAAGACTTATCAAGAACGAGAAGGCTCACCTTGCCGCAACCATGATTACACATCCCTTCGAGAACTTCCGTGATATGAAGGAGAAGGGTCTTACCTCGATTCCCATATGTCTCGTGATAATTGCTCTCTATTACGTCTTCGACGTCATGGAAACAACAATGGGCGGCTTCGCATTCACATATTTCGACCCGTCCAGCTACAACGCACTTTTGATCCTTGCCAAAACAGCAGGTCTGGTTATTCTGTGGACCGTAACTAACTGGGCAGTATGTACACTGTTCAGCGGTAAGGGTAAGATCAAGGAAATTTTCACGGTAATAAGCTACAGCCTTATTCCGTCGTTGCTGGGAAGCCTTATTTACATCATTTGCTCGAACATCCTTGTTCCCGACGAGGCTGCTTTCCTCAGCGTTTTGACCGTAATTTGCACAGGATATACATTGATTCTGTTGACCGCAGGCTCGATAATCGTGCATGACTACGGTGTAATGAAGTTCATCGGTACTACACTGCTGACCCTGTTCGGTTGTGCCATAGTAATATTCCTGCTTATCGCCGTTGCAGTTCTGTTGCAGCAGCTTGGAGGATTTGTAGGTACCATTTATACCGAGATACTCAAACTATTCTAAGAAGGAGGAGATTATAATGAAGTTCAAACGAATTTTAGGTTCAGTTCTGTGTTTGCTGCTTTGTTCGGCCCTCCTCCTTTGCGGAGTTGGTTGCTCGAGTGATCGTGCAGCTGCAGAATATTTTGCAATTCCCGAAGAGCTTGACCGTCTCGAGACCACCTGTGTGGCCGAGAACGACCGTTACAGCTTGATCTGGAATGCAGATGATGAATGCGTTATCCTTTTTGACAAGGTGACCGAGACCGAGTGGAGCTACATCCCCGAGGATGCGCTCAACTCGCAGTACGACTACAGTGTTGACGGTGAGGGCTCAAAGGTCAGCGCTCACCCGAGAGTAAAGTCTCCCATCATTGTACAGTACTATGCAACCTCCAACCTCCTTGAAGAAGAGACAAACGCTTATGCCATGTCTATCGACAAGGGTACATATTCGGTCAAGGCTATTGCAGATGGTCTTGTGATGACCTGTTACTTTGAGGACCGTGCGTTTTCTGTACCCGTTACCTTTACCCTTACCGATAAAGGTGTCGATGTTTCGGTCGATCCTTACGGAATTACCGAGAATGACGATTACAATGTTTGTGGTGTGACCATTGCACCGTTCTTCTGCTCGGTCTCCAATAATAATGCGGATACCGATGGCTACTATCTGTTCACTCCCTCGGGCTCAGGCGCTTTGGTTCGTCCCGTAGTCGACAATACTAAGGATGCTGCTGTTGAGCTTACCGAGGTAGTATATGGACAGGATGCTAACGTTACACAGTTTGAAAATGCAACCAACACCGAGACCGTCAGAATGCCCGTATACGGCGCAGTCAACGGCGATAAGGGTGTTTGTGCAATCAT
The DNA here is from genome assembly GCA_964424555.1 of uncultured Eubacteriales bacterium. Lineage (GTDB taxonomy): Bacteria > Bacillota > Clostridia > Oscillospirales > Acutalibacteraceae > UMGS172. The sequence continues at coordinate 3,941 of CAYRIX010000002.1, read as the reverse complement.
CAAAGAGGGTGCAGAGACGGCACGTATCAGCACTGTTATAGCTCAGAAGCTCACGGGCTACTCCTATATCAGCTCTGAGTTCCATATCAGAGGCTATCAGGAGGTCATTCAGTCACTGTTCACCTCAACCATAGTCAAGACTAAGATCTTTGCGGATGCTTTTACAAGCGACAAGATCTGTGTCGGCTTCTACCCGCTCTACGGAGACGATGCTTCATATGTAGGTATGGCAAATACCTACCGTGATTATCTCACCGAAACAGGCTCTTTGAGCGGTGAAAAGTCCAACGATTCGTTGCTTAACCTTAAGCTGGTTGGCGGTATTGAGACTAAGGAATTCCATTTCGGTATTCCGAGTGATGCAATGCTTTCGGCAACCACTCTTGAACAGGCTTACGATATCGTTAAGGATGTCAAGGAAGTAACCAAGCTTGACAATATTAACGTCAACCTTGTGGGCTTCGGTTCAAGCGGTAACGATATCGGAGTTGTCGCAGGTAACTATGAGATAAATGAAGTATTCGGCGATGAGGACGATATCAAAAAGCTTGTTGACTATTCCAACAGTAACGGTATCAACCTTTACATGAACTTTGACATGGTTCGCTTCAGCAGTTCGGGCGGCGGAGTTTCCACTGGCTTTGGAAAGGCAGATGCAGCTAACGGCAGCTTTACCGAGCTTAACTACTTCTCCTACAACCTGAGAACGCCTAATAAGAAGCTTCGCACATACTATCTTGTATCTCGTTCCAAGTGGTCCGAGGTCGCCTCCAATATTAACGAGGCTGCAAAAGAATGGAAGCTTCCGGGTATCAGCCTTGATACTTTGACAAGTATTACCTACTCTGATTACTGCGATGAGCAATACTACTCAAGAGCACATACCGACGATCAGGTCGGTGCAATCATCGGTGCATACAAGACCGATGGCTACAAGGTAGCGGGCAGTGACGCCAATGCCTTTGCAGCAGCACTTTGCTCTCATGTATACGATGTACCGACGCAGTCCTCAAAGTACCGTTCTTTTGAGGCAGACGTTCCTTTCTATCAGATAGTCTTTAAGGGCTCGGTTTCCATGTCGGGTACCTCGATCAATCTCTCCACTAACGACCGCACCAATCTTCTTAAGGCGGTTGAGTCGGGCTTAGGTCTTACCTATACCCTTATCGGTGAGTACGATACCGACCTTATTACCTCGGCACAGAATGTTTTCTACGGCTCTGTGTATTGGGACGATACGATCGAGCGTGGCGCTCGAGAGACCATTGAAGCAAATATTGCAGAATACAAGAGCTATTTTGATTCGGTCAACGGTGCTAAGATAGTCGATCATAAGATACTCACAGATGATGTCAGAGTTACGACCTTCGACAACGGTGTTACCGTATACGTAAACTACGGAAGCACCGATTACACCGAGGGCGATATCACGGTCGCAGCAAGCGATTTTACAGTAAAGGGGGCATAAGAGATGACAGCAGATAATATGAAAAACAGTGCCCCTCTTAATTCTTTGAAGAAAAAGAAGAAATACAGAGGTATAGAGTCACTCAAGAGCACATACGGACGCCGTTTTGTTCTCCATTGGGAGCTGGGTCTTCTCCTGTTCTTTGTGGTTCCGCTCTTCCAGTCTTTCTATTATGCCTTCTGTGACGTAAGCTTTTCGGGCGGTGAATACCACTTCGAATTTGCAGGCATGAAGAACTTCGATTACGCATGGAACACCAATGCGAACTTCCAAAATAATGTATGGGCTTCCTTGGGTTCCATGGCGGGCTCTCTTCCCGTTATCGTAATCATAAGCCTTATTTTGGCTCTGCTTCTTAATCAGAAGTTCCGTGGAAGACTTTTCTTCAGAGGTCTTTACTTCCTTCCCGTTATCATCGCTTCGGGTGTAGTTATTGACCTGCTGTTTAAAACCACCACAAGCGATATTTCTTCGGCAGGTGTTTCCGATTCGTTCGCATCTAACATGCTTAAGGTAGAGGACATTATAGCATGGTTGTCCTTGCCCACACAGATCGGAACCTTCTTTGCCAGCTTGCTCAACAATATTTTCAACCTTGTTTGGAACAGCGGTATCCAGATAGTACTCTTTATCTCAGGTATGCAGTCGATCCCAGATTCACTCTATGAGGTCTCTAAGGTCGAGGGTGCTACAAAGTGGGAGGAGTTCTGGTTTATCACACTCCCCATGCTGTCCAGAACGCTTATTCTGGTTATCGTCTTCACAATGGTTGAGCTGGTCACTGCTAAGAATAATGCGGTTATGACACAGGCTTACACCCTTATGAGAGGTGCCGCTTCAAGCTACGGTACAGCATCTGCAATGCTTTGGATATACTTCATAATCGTCGGCGTATGTATGGCATTGATTATGTTTATATTCTCTAAGCTGTTCTTAAAACGTTGGGATACAGGAGGTAGAAGCTAATGGGAAACATTATAAGCAGAGTAAAAGGCTTGTATGACAAAGCAAAAAATTCTACCAAAGAATCCCGCTACAAGGCAGTGATTAAGGCGAACGGAGTTCTCACTTCGCTTCTCCGCTACGTTGTTCTTATTGCTATAGGATACATAATCCTGTATCCTCTGTTCTACATGATAAGCTCGGCAATCAGAACAAGAGATTCCTTCTATGACCCGTCTATCATTTGGATAACCTCGGATGTCACTTTAGAAAACTTTGAATATGCATGGCATGTTATGAAGTACGGCAGTGCTATCTGGAGCACGATTTTGTACGAGATCGTATCTGCAGGCATTCAGATCATCAGCTGTTCACTGTGCGCATACGGTATGGCACGTTTCGAGTTTAAGGAGAAGAGAGTGCTCACATTCTTCATGTTCCTCCTCATCCTCGTTCCTACACAGATGATGATGCTGCCGATATTCATGAACTACTCAAAGCTCGATTTTCTGGGATTGCTCGGCGTGATTAACGACCTTACAGGAATCGATCTAAGACCCAATGTTCTCAACTCTGTGTGGACCTTCTGGTTGCCTGCAGTATTGGGCGTTGGCATCCGTTCGGGTATCATAATTTACATCTACACTCAGTTCTTTAAGGGACTTCCCAAGGAGCTTGAGGAAGCAGCTTGGATCGATGGTGCAGGTCCTCTTAAGACCTATATCAGAATTGCACTTCCGTCCTCCAGCGTTGTTATCACTACAGTTACCGTCTTCTCGCTTATTTGGCATTGGAATGACTATCAGTTGGCTTCGATGTACCTTTACGCAGAGAAGTGGCCGCTGGCAGTTAAGCTCAGCGAGATAACCTCGGCCGAAGCTATCGGAACACTGAGGCTTTCAGGTGATGACCCGTTGAGAATAGCTATCATGATGGCAGGTTGCTTTATGTTCATCATTCCGATACTCATTGTCTATCTAATTCTTCAGAAAAAGTTCGTCAAGAGTATCGACCGTGTAGGTATCACGGGTTAATACTGAAATATCAACAATAAATCGGGTTGAAATTTGGTTATTTTTTCGGAAGAAAGATTAAAAACTTTATTGAAAACCCGATTTATATTTGATATTATAAAAAAGAAGTATGGGTGCTTGTGTCTTTTTGATCTGTTGTGAGGCCGAATACAGAAGCACTGTACATTCTACAATACATTTAGGAGGAATTTTTATGAAAACCGGCATTAAGAGAGCTTTGTGCTTAGTTTTTGCTATGTGCATGCTCGTTCTTGCCCTGACCGCATGTGGCGGTGGCGATAAGGACACCACCTCATCGCAGGCTTCCAATACGGGAGACGCTAACAACAGCGAGGTTATTGCAACCAAGCCTTCAGGCGTTCAAGGTACCGAGTGGGAGAACTTCGATCCGTATGCAACAATAGCAGACAGTATAAAGGGAACGACCGTCCGCTTCGCAACATGGATCGACCACACCCAGACCGAAGGAGCAGTTCCTTTGGCAAACTTTGAGGCAG
>CAYRIX010000001.1:0-170764 GCA_964424555.1 uncultured Eubacteriales bacterium | reverse complement strand
GGTGTAAACCGATTCGCCGTTTTGCATATACGAAATGTCGGCTTTTGATATCACCGCTGCACCCGACTGACCGCTGCCGCTTTGAGTGTCGTCACTGCCGCAACCGACAAACATCGAGAAAACCAAAACAATGCAAAGGACGAGTGAAATTTTTCTCATGGTAAAAACTCCTTTTGAGCAAAAATATTGTTTATATTTTGAATTATACCGTCTTAAATGAGGATATGTAAATGCACTAGGCGGGTTTATTTTGCACTGTATTGTCCTTTTGCACGTTTTAAAAAATTAACGGACCGCCGAGGACGTCAGTCCCTACAAAGTGTCAGCAGACTCAATGTAGGGACCGGCCTCCCGGACGGTCCGTTTTAACATTATAAAATATTAGTGTTTTTTAATTATGCTTTAACAAGGTGGACTGCGAAGCCGCCGACTTCATCCTTAAAGTAGATGAACTTGCGTTTGCCGTCATCGGAATAGGTAGCAGAGTCCATATCGAACTCAAAGCCCTGAGAGGTGAAGAAGGTCACGGCACGGTCAACGTCGGTAACCGACAGAGCAATGTGCCCGCATTTTCCCATGCCCATATACTTCATTATCTCAAACTCGGTGCCTGCGAAGAGCGATTTGTTACCGTCCTTGACCTCGCCGCCGGTCATTGCGGCAAAGCGTTCGGTGGTGCAGACTGCCTCTTCTTCGGATGCCGAATTGATGCCAATGTGACGAAGCTTGATATCAAGCATCTTCATTATAGCCTCTTTAGCCAAAGCGGTAATGCCGTCCCAATCATTGTTGTCCATCATATCACCGGGAACCATCCAGCTACCGCCGCAGGCAATGACCTTCTTGAATGCAAGATAATCGCCCAGATTATCGGGGCCGATACCGCCTGTGGGGATGAACTTCATATTGGGGAACGGACCTGAGAGAGCTTTAAGGACTTTAAGACCGCCTGCCGCCTCAGCAGGGAAGAATTTTACGACCTCAAGACCCATTTTTGCGGCAACACTGACGTCACTCGCGTCGGAGCAACCGGGGGTGATGGGCACGTTGTTGTCAACACACCACTTTACGACCTCGGCATCAAAACCGGGAGAGATAATGTACTTTGCGCCTGCCTCGACAGCAGCCTTAGCCTGCTCAACCGAGATAACGGTACCTGCACCGACAAGAATATCGGGCTCGGCTTCGGCAATGTTGCGGATGGCCTCTGCGGCACAGGCGGTTCTGAAGGTGACCTCTGCTACAGGGATACCACCCTTTTTGAGTGCTCTTGCTAAAGGTACAGCCTTTGCAGGATCATCGATTTTGATCACCGGCACAAGACCGATGTTACTGATTTGTTCAACAATAGGGTTCATAAATTATCTCTCCTTAAAGATATTGATTTCAAATTGATTATACAACCAATATTCATGTTTTGCAATGGTTTATTGCAAATTTTACGACATTATTGGCAATGTGAGGCGATTATTCTTCCTCAACGGGCATCGCACTGCTCGGTACGGTGTCGATTATCTCAATAACACCGCTACGACCGTAGAGCGAAGGTGTTATCAGTGCGGTAAAACCACCGCCAACAGGACTTGACCATTCGACAGCCCTGCGTTGAGGCAAAGCACAGGACGCAAACAGTGTCATCATAACACCGCCGTGCATAACGGCCGTTGCTTCAAAATTCTCTGTCTCCATCATTTTGCGCACCATAATATTGAGGCCCAACGCAATACGCTTGACGAAATCCTCGGAAGCCTCACCGTTGGGCGGACAGGCACGGCCCGAGATCCATTCAATATATTCAGGGTTATTTTCAAGCTCGGTGGCCTTTTTGTTTTCAAAGTCACCAAAGTCAAATTCACGCAGCTCGGGGATGATAACGGGGTCGACATCGGGAAACAGAATATCGCAGGTCTCAAGACATCTTTTTAAAGGACTTGAAAAAACAAGGCCTGTTTCGGGCAGCTCGCCCTTGACCCTTATTGCGTCAAGCTCGTCAGCGCCGTTGTCGGACAGCCCGAGATCGGTTACTCCGATGTAGCGGCCGTCGGTATTTCCGTCGGTCAGACCGTGACGGATGAAATGTATTCTGTAGGTTTTCATGCTTTCCTCCGAATTATGTGTAAAATGTAATACTTATGGGATATTTTTGAGAAATTGACAAAAAGCGATTATACTATTTGTATAGTTTTACTCTATACAAAACAATTTCTTTATAGTATAATGATTATCCACGCTGAGACTGTTCGTTCAACTTTCTATTATCATTATTATTATAATGTCACATACACATATTTTCAAGAGAGGTTTTACAAATGCTTTGCGAATTTCCTAAAATTTTATCTGAACTTCGCCGCACAAAGGGCATTTCACAGAAAAAAGCAGCCGACGAGTTGGGTATCTCACCGGCACTTTTGTCGCACTATGAAAACGGCATCCGTGAATGCGGATTGGATTTTTTGCTCAGACTTTCCGAGTATTATTCGGTAAGCTGTGATTATCTGCTCGGAAAGAGCACTATCAAGAATCCTATAGTTTATGAGATCGAGCCAGAAGCTGCCGCTCAGGACAGCATTCTTAAGATTGCCAAGGAACACAACGAGCAGGTGTATGACCTTCTATGCCGTGTTTCACGGGTAGAAAGCTACCGCATGGCTAGGTCGCTTTGCGATACTGCTTCAAGAAGCAACCTGTTTACTTTTCAGCTTGACGGCAAAGAGTATCGTGACATCTGCAACGGCACGGTCGGTTGTATTTATGCCGAGCTGACCGAGCTTGGCAAGGAAAGAAAGCGTTTGCCGCATAGTGTACCCGACAAGTACAGTGAGATAATCGCCTTGGCCGAGAAAGAGCTTTCAAAGTAGGACTTTATGAAGCAGTTAATGGCTTCCCGTTATTTTATGGGAAGCCGTTATTTTATTTTCTTACAACGCTTTTGGTTTACAACGAATTGGGGATTCTATTTTGAATAGCGGTTCCTAAAAGTACATAAATAAATCTTTTAAAGCGAAAAACCAACAAAAACAACACGAAATTCACCAAAACCACTTTACAAATTGAAAAAATCAGATATAATAGTAAATAGTCAAAAAATGATAGAAAGTGTGAAGAGAATGAAAGATATTTTAACTGCTCCCTTTGTGGAGGAAATGAAAAAGACAACTGCTAACATGTACCGCTTAGGCTGGGATGAGCGTAACGGTGGCAACATCAGCTATATGCTGGAGACCGAAGAGGTTGCCGAGTATCTTGATCTTGACAAGGTCATTCGCACCATTCCCTTAGGCTTTGATGCAACCGAGCTTATCGGCAAGATCTTCATAGTTACAGGTACAGGTAAGTATTTCAAGAATGTTGAGTTTGATCCTGAAAACAACCTTGGTATCGTACGTATAGCTAAGGACGGCGTTACTGCTGAGCTGCTTTGGGGATATTCCGACGGCGGTAAGTTCACCAGCGAATTCCCTGCCCATCTTATGAGCCACATGGCACGTCTTAAGAAGGATCCTCAGCACCGTGTTGTTATGCACACACATCCTACATATACCCTCGCTATGACCCATGTGCATGAGCTTGACGATAAAAAGTTCACCCACACGATATGGGAAATGTGCACCGAGTGTATCGTTGTATTCCCCGACGGTATCGGTGTTCTTCCGTGGATGGTCTGCGGTAATAATGAGATCGGTATTGCTACTGCCGAGAAAATGAACGATTACCGTCTTGTTGTATGGGGTCTTCACGGCATCTACGGTGCAGGTAAGGATATGGATGAGACCTTCGGTCTTATCGAGACGGTCGAAAAGGCTGCTCAGCTTTACATGCTGACCGCTCATATGCCGCATGTTAATACCATTCTTGATACCGAGCTTCGTGATGTTATTGAGGCATTTGGCCTTCCTTACAGAAAGGATTTCCTCAATCTGTAATTTTACGCTGAATAAACCCGACCTTGAGGTGTTAGCCTTAGGGTCGGGTTTTTGTTACAAAGAGACGAGTGAAGGAGGAGTCAATGCTTATTGATGCTGTAAGATTATGGTATCACATCAAAGGGATTGAAGCATTGTACAACAAAATGACAAGTTTTTACAACATGAAACTATGTAAAACATAAAATTAAAACATTATACTGAAATTACACCTTATTAGGTATAGATTTATAACCACGTATTTTTTGTTGTGGTTTATCTATGTGCCAAATCAAATTAATGGGAGGGTCATTCTGTGAATTTCAAAAAACTATTAGTTTTAATGCTTGTCGTACTGATGGCATTGACGGCTTTTGGCGGATGCTCAAGCGATGGCGACGGTTCTTCGTCAGGCTCGTCAAACGTTGTCGTTAAGGAGATCAACTTTTCGACCTTAGGATTTTATATAGTTCGCCGTGCAGACGATGATGTAGCTGCAGGTTATGGCGCTAAGGTTTTTAAAGCTATAAAAAATGCCACAGGTGTCTCTGTGTCCAACAAAGACGATACCTCCGAGGCTAATGCTGCAGGTGAGATTATCATTGGCAACACCTCACGCCCTCAATCTCAAAAGGCCTTGGATATGTTACTTGAAAAGGGTACAGGCAGAGCCTCTGAATACATAATTTGTTATGTTGACGGCGCCGTTGTTGTTCAGGCGGTTACCGAGGATGCCTTGGCTACAGCCGTTAACTACTTTATTGATAATTACTGCACCACCTGTAAAATAATGACCGATCACTGTTATGTTTATGTAGATAACGGTGAGTATGCTGATTTGAAAATAGGTTCAAATAATATCGGAAAATATAAAATAGTTGTACCGCAGTATAATCTTTCATACTATGTAATGCGCCAAGCCGAAGAGCTGCAAGAAACAGTTTATCAGCAGACGGGCTATTTACTGCCAATTATACGTGATAACGTTGCCGCAGCTAACGATTACGAGATAGTTATTGACAACTGCAACCGTAGCGGGGTTCAATCGCTTGGCTCTTATGAGGATTATTCCGTTACTTTAAGCGGCAATACAGTATATATCAATGGCGGAAGAAACTATTCAACTGCGTACGCCATTCAGCTTTTCCTTAATGAATTGAAGACCAAATCTGCCGTGACGGCGAATTTGTCGGGCAAGTTTGACGGCAAGACGCCTATGTATAATAACGAGTATAAGCTTGTCTGGACCGACGAGTTTGAAACGCTTGACACTACGTTCTGGAATACCAAAAACGAGGTTCAGCCCTTCTATGGAAATTGGTACGGAATGGGTACTGCACGTTCCACCGACCCTAAGAATCTGAGGGTTGAAAACGGCAAGCTTCTTTGCACCGCCACCTATGATGAAAACAACTTCTACGGCGTATGGCTGGATTCTTCCAAGTCTATGCTCTTCACCCAGGGTTATATGGAGATGAGCGCCATTATCGCCGACGGTGACGGAATCTGGCACGATTTCTGGGCATACGGGGATCTCCCCGGACAGACCGATTATATGGAGCTTGACATTATGGAAAACTGGTCGGGCGCCAATTACTATGCCGCCGTTGTTCACAGCTTCTATATTGACGAAAACGGCAAGCGTCAGTCGACCACCGACGAGGAGAACTATGTCTTTAAGGACTATATGGTCGATAAGTGGGCCGATTTTGACGCTAATCACCGCTATGCGACTATGGATTCAATGCATGATGAGTTCCACAACTTTGCTGCCGAGTGGACCGACCACGACATCACCTACTACCGTGACGGTGTTGAGGTGCTCCATTTTGACTACACGGACCATCAGTATAAGTACTGCTTTAACAATCCGCACTACTTTGTACTCAGTATGTTGGTCGGCTCTAATCAGCACGGCTACACTGAGGAGGAAGGCAGAGCCTCCATCATTAAGAATCCGCTTCTTGATGCCGATTATTGGACCAACGGCGATTCGACATGGACTCTTGAATACGTTCAGCTTTTCCAGAAAGAAGGCCAATATCTGGAGTTTAAATAATTCAAAAAACCGTATAAACAAAAAGGTGGCAGGATTTATTCCTGCCATCTTTTTCATACAAATCAAAGTCTCGGTTCAACCGGTAGTACCCCTCCGTCTGCGGCTTCGCCGCATCCACCTCCCCTGACAAGGGGGGAGGTTCTTTATTGCTACGCTTTTTATTATCCACGGGGGGTTATTTACGCACCTGAAGGCGCCAAAAAAATCGGAGTGAACATTTCGTTCACTCCGATTCGATTTTCTATACAGCGCTATTACTTAATAGCTTCTTTAAGGGTGTCGAGCTGCTTTCTGAGCTCTGCGGGAAGCTTGTCGCCAAACTTCTTGTAGTGCTCCTCGATCTCAGCACACTCTTTTGCCCAAACGTCCTTATCAACGGTAAGGATGCTCTTCAAAGTATCCATATCCATGTCGAGGTCGGTAAGGTCGATGTCCTCAGGCTTTGGAACGTAACCAATAGCGGTCTCGGTAGCGTCTGCCTTGCCCTCGCAACGGTCGATGATCCAGTTAAGGACTCTCATGTTGTCACCGAATCCGGGCCACAGGAAGTTGCCGTCGTCATCGGTACGGAACCAGTTAACATTGAAGATCTTGGGTGCCTTGTCGCCAAGTTTCTCACCCATATCGAGCCAATGCTGGAAGTAGTCAGCCATATGATAGCCGCAGAAGGGAAGCATTGCCATAGGATCACGACGGACTACGCCGACAGCGCCTGCAGCAGCAGCGGTGGTCTCAGAAGCCATTGCAGAACCGATGAATACACCATTCTCCCAATCCTTTGACTGATATACGAGCGGGGTGCACTTAGCACGGCGGCCGCCGAATACGATAGCCGAAATGGGAACACCTGCTCCCTTGTCAAACTCCTCAGAAATGCAGGGGCAGTTCTTTGCAGGAGCGGTAAAACGGGAGTTGGGATGTGCGGCACAGGTAGACTTGTCTGCCTTGTCGAACTTTGCAGGATCCCACTTCTCGCCCTTCCAATCGATAGCGTTCTGGGGAAGATCCTTATTTAAGCCCTCCCACCAAACAGTGTTGGTGTCGAGGTCATGAGCAACGTTGGTGAAAATAGTGCCCTTCTTGGTGGAAGCAAGAGCGTTGAAGTTGGACTTCTCGTTGGTACCGGGAGCAACGCCGAAGAAGCCGTTTTCGGGGTTGATGGCGTAAAGTCTGCCGTCTGCGCCTATGCGCATCCAGGCAATATCGTCACCGACAGTCCAGATCTTGTAGCCCTTCTCACGGAGATACTCGGGAGGAATGAGCATGGCGAGGTTGGTCTTACCGCAGGCAGACGGGAATGCTGCTGCGATGTACTTGACTTCGCCCTTGGGATTCTCGAGGCCAAGGATGAGCATATGCTCAGCCATCCAGCCTTCCTTCCAGCCCTGATAGGAAGCAATGCGGAGTGCAAAGCACTTCTTGCCGAGAAGAACGTTTCCGCCGTAAGCCGAGTTGACCGAGATAATGGTGTTATCCTCGGGGAACTGGCAGATGTATCTATTCTCGGGATCAACATCACACTTTGCGTGGAGGCCGCGTACCCAGTCATTGGAGTCGCCGAGGACTTCGAGGACCTTGGAGCCTACACGGGTCATGATAGCCATGTTGAGAACAACATAGATAGAGTCGGTTACCTCAATACCGATCTTGGCAAGAGGAGAGCCGATGGGGCCCATCGAGAAGGGGATGATATACATGGTTCTGCCCTTGTAGGTGCCACGGGCAATGTTGTACAGCTTCTTGTACATTTCGTCGGGGTCGCACCAGTTGTTGGTGGGGCCTGCGTTTTCCTTAGTCTTGGCGCAGATGAAGGTTCTGTCCTCAACACGGGCAACGTCGTTCTGCTTGGTTCTGTGGAGGTAGCAGTCAGGGAGAAGATCCTCATTCAGCTTGATCATCTCGCCGGACTCAACAGCCTCTTTCTTGAGAGCGTCAAGCTGAGCCTCTGAGCCGTCGATCCAAACTACCTGATCGGGAGTAAGGAGCTCTTTCATTTCTTCCAGCCACTTAAGAACTGTAGGATTCTTTGTCATGATTATTCTCCGTTCATAGTTTATTTTTGTGGGGCTTGACTTCAAACAAAAGTCAAATTTCTACAACTGACATTATATAGGAAAACTGCAATCCCGTCAAGCGAAAAAATGTTTTTTTAACCCAAAAGTTAAAAAATTAACAGTATTTACATATTTGGCCGCAAATGTGTCCTTCTAAAAGGTTATTTTGCCATCCGTTCGCCTAATAATACAAGGTATGTTTCTCCAATCGTGGGATTACATCGCAGGGGCGAACTGCGAATCTTTTTTGTATTATGTTATTGTTTTATACAATTACAAGTCTTGTAAAGAAAATGCAGATGTGTTATAATATTGGGCGAAATTTCTATTTGCACTTTTGTAGGACAGGGATTTATCCCTGCCGAAAATTGTTAGTTCTCGAAATGGATAAATCCATTCCCTACGTTGTGCATGTCAATGCTATGAGGTGACATTTACCTTATGAATAAAAAGCTTACATTCTTAAACGGCTGTAAAATGGGCATCCCTATAGGGTTAGGATATTTTGCCGTGGCGTTTTCGCTGGGTATCTCGGCCAAAAACGCAGGGCTGACTGCTTTGCAGGCAGGTTTTGCCAGTCTATTGCTCAATGCTTCGGCAGGTGAGTATGCCCTGTTCACGCTTATCGCATCGGGAGCAGGGTACTTAGAGGTCGCCATAATGGAACTGGTGGCCAATGCCCGTTACCTGCTTATGTCGTGCGCATTGAGTCAGAAGTTGTCGTCCGAAACACGGTTGCCTCAGCGTCTGCTGATCGGCATTGCCGTGACCGATGAGATGTTTGGTGCCTCCATCGCCCGACATGACAAGGTCAGCCATTGGTATTATTTTGGTATGATGTCGGTGGCTATGCCGTGTTGGTCGCTTGGCACGGTCATGGGCGTTGCCGTGGGCAGTGTTTTGCCGGCACTTGCCGTAAGTGCGTTAAGCGTCAGTCTTTACGGAATGTTTTTGGCGGTCATCGTGCCCGAGGCTCGTAAAAACGTTATTGTTCTTGGCATTGTGCTGGTGTCGTTTGCGGCATCGTTTGCCTCAACCGTTGTACCCGTTATAAAGGATATCCCCAACGGCACAATGATAATCATTCTCACGGTGGCTATTTCGGCACTTGCGGCGTTGCTGTTCCCCATAAAGGATGAGGAGGGACAGGAAATTGAGTAAAGCGATCATTTACATATTGGTGGCATTTGTTGTAACCTATGCCATCCGCGTTCTGCCGTTAACGCTTATCAGAAAACCCATAAAAAGCCGATTTATACGGTCGTTTTTGTACTATGTTCCTTATGTGACTTTGGCAGTTATGACCTTCCCTGCCGTTATTGAAGCCACGGGTAGCGTTTGGTCGGGTTTGGCGGCATTTGCGGTGGGACTTATCACCGCTTGGATAAGCGGCAACCTGTTTGTGGTAGCCCTGTCGTCCTGTGCCGCGGTTGTGGTGGTTGAGTTAGCATTAACATATTTGTTATGATATAGGGGTTGTTAGAACCTCCCTCTGACGAGGGAGGTGGCACGGCAAAGCCGTGACGGAGGGAGAGAAAAACACAATATCGTAAAATAACATTAAAGTTAACTGTCGGAGTGAAAATATGACTAAAATAATGTTCATCTGCCACGGGAACATCTGCCGTTCGCCGATGGCGGAGTTTGTGTTCAAGGACCTTATTGAGAAAAAAGGTCTGCAAGATAAATATTTCGTTCAGTCCTCGGCAACCAGCACCGAGGAGATATGGGGCGATATCGGCAATCCCGTTTATCCGCCTGCACGTGATGAACTCAAAAAGCACGGTATCGATTGCTCGGGCAAACATGCAGTTCAGGTGACACGTGCTGACTATGAAAAATACGATTTGTTGGTGGTTATGGATTCCAACAATGTGCGAAATCTTATGCGCATAATACGTTCTGACCCCGACGGCAAGGTACACAAGCTGTTGGAGTTTGCAGGTCGGTCGGGTGACGTGTCTGACCCTTGGTACAGCCGTGATTTCACCACCTGTTACAACGATATTTTTGAGGGTTGTGAGGCCCTTTTGAACCAACTTGAAGGAGGAAACAGTAATGCTTAAAACAGCACCTGCGGTATTTGCCGTGGAGAATGATTATCAGATCATGGTTGAGGTGGAAAAGCCGTCGGTCTTCCGCATAAAGGTAGGGGACGAGTATTACTACGACGAGTCCAACGGTATTATGAGATCACTCAACGACCTGCACCGTTGCATCGTGCCTGCCGATGCCTTGAACAATGCAAAGGAATACACCGTTTGCGTCCGTCCGCTTATCGAGCGCAAGCCGTACTTCACCACCACCGAGCCCGAGCAGGAGTTCACCTACAAGTTCATACCCGTACCTGAAAAAGAGCCCAAAGCCTATCATATTGCCGATGCTCACAACCGTGTTGAAACGCCTGTCAAGGCCTGCCAAGCATTCGGTGACATCGATTTTCTCATACTAAACGGTGATATTCTTGACCATTCCGGCAATCAGTCAAAATTCAAGAATATTTATGAACTGTGCTCAATAATCACCAAAGGTGAAAAGCCGACTGTATTCTCAAGAGGCAACCACGATATGAGGGGCAATTTTGCTGAAAAATTTGCCGAATACACCCCGAATTTTCAAGGAAAGACCTATTATACCTTCCGCTTAGGCTCCATTTGGGGTCTGTTGCTCGATTGCGGTGAGGACAAGGACGATTTCGGCCCCGAGTACGGCTACACCGTTTACTGCAAGGCCTTCCGCCGCCGTCAGACGGCGTTGTTAAAGGAGCTTATCGCCAACGCCGACAACACCTACAATGCCGATGGTATCACCACCCGAGTCGTTGTGGCACACAGCCCGTTTTCTCAAAGATTTGAGCCGCCGTTTGATATCGAGGATGATGTTTATACCGAGTGGTGCTCGTTGCTTAAAGAGCACGTAAAACCGAATGTTATGATAACGGGTCACAAGCACACTTTAGAAGTGCGTGAGCCGAGTTGTGAAAAAGACAGCTTTGGTCAGCCCTGCACCGTTGTTGTGGGTGCAAAGCCCGGGGACAACTATTTTGCAGGCTGTGGATACGTTTTCGGCGAGGAGATAATAACTGTTCAGTTCACCGACTCTAACGGAGATGTTTTGGAAACGCATATTATAGAGAAGTAGAAGGATTTTTATCATTGACCTTGAAAACCGCTTGAGAAAGTGGTAATATAGACTCGGATTAAATGGGAAATCGGTGAAAATCCGATACGGGCACGCCGCCGTAACCGCTTTGAATAGGAAGTTGTCTATCTCCTTGCCGCAAAGGGGAGAAGAGTCATTGAAGCGTTGCTTTGAGAAGGCTGACAAGTTCCTTGCGGGAGTCGGAAGACCGAATCCGAAACAGAAAAACATTGCCAAAAGGCAGTCTTGCGAGGGCCAAGAATTGTTTTTCAAAATTAAAAAAGGAGCAAACAAAATGAAAAAAGTAAAATTTTTAAAAAATGTTCTGTCATTTGTTGTTTGTGTTGTCCTTATTGCGGCTATGGGACTTGCACTTACCTCGTGCGGTGAAGAGACCGAAACTCCTGTTTCGTCCTCATCGCCATCCTCAACCGTTTCCGAAACGGCATCAAGCGCACCTGCCGACGGCTACGGTGTCGCCGCAAAGGATATTGGCTCAGGCTCGGTTTCGTTTATCTTCCGTGTGACCGATGCCGAAGGGTATGATACTTTATACAGGGTATACACCGATGAAAAAACCGTAGGTGCCGCACTAATCAAGTACAATCTCATTCAGGGCGAGGATGGTGAGTACGGATTATATGTTAAAACGGTAAACGGCATTACAGCCGATTACGATCGGGATAAGACCTATTGGGCATTTTACATTGACAATGAGTACGCTATGACGGGTGTTGACAGCACCGAGATCACCCCGAATGCTGAATACTGCTTTAAAATAGAAAAAGGATGAGTAGAATAGGACGTGTCCTGTTCCAGATAGCGCTATTTGCCTCATTCGGCACGCTGATGTTTCTGTCGGACATTATGATGGAGGCCTTGCCTAACATCCACCTCATTGCTATGTTCACTGTAACCTTTACCGTGGTCTACCGTTGGAAAGCCTTGATACCTGTTTATGTCTATGTCTTTTTGAGTGGTCTTTACGGCGGATTTGCGTCATGGTGGATACCGTACCTATACGTGTGGACCGTTTTGTGGGGTATTGCGATGCTGTTGCCCCGACGCATGCATCCTGCAGTTGCTTCGGTCGTTTATATAGCGGTTTCGGGTCTGCACGGACTGATGTTCGGCACATTATACGCGCCTGTGCAGGTGATACTGTTTTTTAACGGTGATTGGAACAAAATGATACCTTGGATTGTAGCAGGCATCCCGTTTGATGTCATACACTGTATAGGGAATATTTTTGCGGGAATGTTAGTGTTACCGCTTGTAAAGGCATTGACAAGGCTTCACAAGGCGATGCCGATAAACTCGCCAAAGCGCACCTAAAAGGAGTTACGACATGAAGATATACCGACAGATAACCGAGCTTGTGGGCAATACACCGCTGTTGGAGCTTGTTAATTATCAAAATAATGAGAAGCTTGAGGCCACTGTGCTTGCCAAGCTTGAGTGCTTTAATCCTGCAGGCAGCGCCAAAGACCGTGTGGGCTTGGCTATGATTCTTGATGCCGAGCAAAAGGGGATTCTAAAGCAAGGCTCTACCATAATTGAGCCGACCAGCGGAAACACAGGCATCGGACTTGCATCGGTTGCCTCGGCCCGAGGCTATAAGGTGATACTCACCATGCCCGACACTATGAGTGTCGAACGGCGAAATCTACTTAGGGCATACGGCGCAGAGATAGTGCTGACCGATGGCAAAAAAGGCATGACAGGTGCTGTGGAAAGAGCTGAGGAATTAGCTGAGACAATACCATCAAGCTTTATTGCGGGACAGTTTTATAATCCCGTTAACCCTAAGGTACATTATGAGACCACAGGTCCCGAGATATGGAGAGATACCGACGGTAAGGTCGACATATTTGTTGCAGGCGTCGGAACAGGCGGAACGGTCTCGGGTGTCGGTAAATATCTCAAGGAACAGAACAAAAATGTGAAAATAGTTGCTGTAGAGCCTTTTGATTCACCTCTTTTGTCAAAAGGCGAGGCAGGACCTCATAAAATTCAAGGAATTGGAGCAAATTTTGTACCCGAAAACCTTGACCGAGGTGTGATTGATGAGATCGTCACCGTCAAAACCGAGGAGGCCTACCGAGCAGGCAAGGAGCTTGCCCGTGTAGAGGGTGTTTTGGTCGGAATTTCTTCCGGAGCGGCACTTCATGCCGCTACCGAGCTTGCCAAAAGACCCGAAAACAACGGCAAAACTATAGTCGTCCTGCTTCCCGATACAGGTGAGCGATATCTTTCGACTCCAATGTTTGAATGACTAATAAAAAATCCCTGAGCTACGCTATACACGTAGCTCAGGGATTTTTGCGTGTCTAATTTCTCCTTCTTGTGTTCCCGACCAACAGCAAAAGTCTCAGAAGCTGCATGACCGATACGGCCAAGGCCGCAACATATGTCATAGCGGCGGATGACAGCACCTTTTTCGCACCGTTCAGTTCATCCCTTTCAAGAATGCCGTTCGATGACAAGGCACTGATCGCTCTGCGGCTGGCATTGAACTCGGTAGGGAGTGTCACCAACTGAAAAATGACGCACAGGCTGAACAATGCAACTCCGATATACGCTATCGTGCTGTAGACCTCGCCCAGATACGAAAGGGCGACTCCTATAAAGATCAAGGGAATAGACAGCCTAGAGCCTATATTGGTTATCGGAACTATTGCAGTGCGTATTTTTACGGGAATATACCCCACTGCATGCTGAACGGCATGTCCTGCCTCGTGGCAGGCAACGCCTATAGCAGCTACCGACGATGAATCATGGACATTCTCAGACAGACGGATAATGTTAGACTTAGGGTCAAAATGGTCGGTCAGGTGTCCTTGAACACGCTCGATCTTAACACCTGAAACACCGTTTTCCTCAAGTACACGGCGGGCCGCTTCGTGAGCGGTCAAGCCACGACGGGAATACACCTCGGAATATTTTTTGAACGACGAATTTACCTTGGCGCTTGCTATCATTGAGAAAATAACAAACGGCAGAACAAGAATAATGTATGTCCAATCAATGTAGAACATTTACTACCTCCGACAATAAATATATTATATTACAATTATTATTGCCGCAAAGTTTCGGTTTACCCTTATCTCTGAACACGTCCGCTGGCATTTCCGCCTGCCAAGCTTTCAACCTCAGAAACGCTCATCATGTTGTAGTCGCCCTCGACCGAATGCTTCAAGCAGCTTGCTGCAACGGCAAACTCGATGGTGTCCTGAGCGGATTTACCCTCGAGCATGGAGTAGATAAGACCTGCGCCGAAGCTGTCGCCGCCGCCGACACGGTCAACAATGTGCATTCTGTACTGGCGGCTGAAGTAGCACTCATTTCCGTCATAAAGCATTGCGGCCCAGTCGTTGTCATTGGCAGATATCGAACTGCGGAGAGTAATTGCAACATATTCAAAACCAAAGCGGTCTTTAAGCTGGCGTGCAACATCCTTGTAGCCGTTGTGATTTACCTTACCGCTGGTAACGTCGGTGTCGGCGGCCTTGATGCCGAATACATCGGAAGCATCCTCTTCGTTTGCGATGCAGACATCAACATAAGGCATAAGCTCGGCCATGACCTGACCTGCCTTTTCACGGGTCCAGAGCTTCTTGCGATAGTTAAGGTCGCACGAGACCTTGATGTTACGTGCCTTTGCAGCCTTACAAGCCTCAAGGCAGATGGCAGCAACATTGTCACCCAAAGCAGGAGTGATTCCTGTGAAATGGAACCATTCTACACCCTCGAAAATAGTGTTCCAATCGAAATCCTCAACGGTAGCCTGTGCGATTGATGACCAAGCACGGTCATATACTACCTTTGAGGGACGCTGAGAAGCACCTTTTTCGAGGAAATAAATTCCAACACGCTCGCCGCCACGTGTTATCTTAGAGGTATCAACGCCAAATTTACGCAAAGAGTTTACGGCCATCTGACCGATCTCGTGTTTGGGAAGCTTGGTAACAAATGCGGCATCGTAGCCGAAATTACAAAGTGACACAGCAACGTTGGCCTCGCCGCCGCCGAAGGTTGCACCGAAGCTGTCGGCCTGCACGAAGCGGAGATATCCCTCAGGTGCCAGACGAAGCATTACTTCACCGAATGTTACTATCTTTTTCATAAATACTTCTCCTTTCAAAAAGAAAGCCTATTTTAACAAATATATTGTAGCACATTGATCAAATAAGTCAATAGTTTTACAAAACGAAACCACAATGTTGATTGGATTTGCAAGCGAATACATTGTAAATCCAATCAAAGCGAGTGAATTTTTACCAAACAGCGGTATTTGTGATAATTACAAGTTTCAGGTTAACAATATTTCCAGATCATTGAAAGAGGAAATATATGAAGACCGAAACGCACATGAAATATTCTGCCATGCTTTTTGACCGACACTTTCCCACGGCAAGTCTTTCGCAAAGAAACAGCTTTATTCTAGGTAATGTCATGCCTGATATCGACCTATTTTCCTATTTAAGGGGATTCAAGATACGTCCTTTTTTCGGACATAATTGGGAAAATGCTAAGACATATATACTGTCCAAGTCCGAAAGGCTGGGAAACAGCGGTTATTATGGCTTGGGTGTACTGCTTCATTACCTTTGTGACGCATTTACTCACACTCATAACATCGGATTTTCAGGTAATGTCAGACAGCATAATATATATGAAAAACGGCTGCATAGCTTTGTTTTACAAAGCAACAGCCGTGATGTTGATACAGGGTACAAAGTAGGGTTTTCTGATTTTTTATTGAAGCTGCATGACAGATACTTGCTAGAGCCGGTATCCTGCATGACCGATGCACATTACATTTCATTGGTCAGTACGCATACGTTAAAATATTACAGCGTTAGTCATAAAGCCGAGTCACGAACGGCAGTATCAGAGGTGCGACTGGCCGAGCGGTATATCTCACGTCCGTAAATGCTCAACGAGGCCATAAAAAACGGCACAAAGAACAGTAGCGGCAATGCCAAAATACTAAGGACTATCCAACCGAAAAAGCTGAGTATAAAACCGATGAATCTCATACGGTATCCTCTTGAAATAACCGAGCCGAGCTTTATTGTTCTGGGTGCCGAAAGCTCGGGCTCAGAAAACATTGCAGAGTAGAACATGGCATAAATGCTTATCCAAAGCAACAGCATAAAGAAGCCGAGCGCCTCAAAAAGTGAAACAAGAGGATATGCTCCCGACATGTAGGTCGGCATGGTCACACCAAGGCGAGAATAGAACTCGCTTTGAGTGAGAAGGCTGACCGCTGTATACGGTAAAAAGCAAATGGCTGCACCGAGCACCATTCTCCAAAACAATCCTATTGCGATAAGCAATGCCTTGCCGAACTGCTTGGCCGAGGAAAAATAGTAGAAAATATCGCTGATATCAGGGTCGTTCCCACCCGTGACATGCCAAAACCATCGCATCACACCGAATATGAGAGGAAACATTATAACAAGGCTGAAGATGGCCGAAAAAACGGTTATGCAGTTGCTGGCTACAATGCTGTAGAACGGTACGCTTGTCGGAGTAAAGGGCGACCATACCGCATCTACTTTAAATATGGTCATCAGTAAAGCCTGCATGATGATGTCGAGCAGGGCTGTGCCTAAAACAATGAGCGATACTGCGATAGCTTCGCCCCATCGGTGCTTCAAGGCTTTTTTAGCGGCGCTCTTTATTTCGGAAAAGGTTGGCTGAGCAGGTTGTGTTGGATACATGTATTGCATGGTTTCCTCCAAGATGGATTTGTTGGGGTGGCAACAGAAACGGCAAATTCGATTAAGTTGATACACCTATCTGGTTGTTGATAGTCAAAACAGTGATTAAAAGTGTTGCTTCGACATCTGTAATCATTATAACATCGCTAAATCAAAATGCAAACAAATACGGGCGGTGTTTACATATTTTTTACAACCGCACACCTTATTATATAATAATTTTTCTTGACTTAATCGGTAAAAGGCATTAAAATATAGCGGTGGCAAAGCATGAAATATACATAAAAATGTATAATTATTCGAAAATTGTGTATATTTACTTTTCCTGAACATTAGACTCAACAGTGGCTCGGAACGGGGAAAAGTAGTCGTTTTTGTTGTTTTTTTACATATATTCAGATAAAAAACAGCGGTTTTTAGCATTATACATAAATTTGCAAAAATGACTTGATTTTATTCATTTTTGGTGTATAATTATAACTATTAAAATGCCGAAGATTTTTTGTTGTGCGGAGGTGCCCTATGTACAAGGTGTTTATTGACGGCCGTGAGGGAACTACGGGACTTAGGATTATTGACCGTTTGACGGGAAGACAGGATATTGAGCTTATGCTTATTCCCGAGGAACTGCGAAAGGATCCCGATGAGCGAAAGAAATACCTGAATGCCTGTGATGTTGCTTTTTTGTGTTTACCTGATGCGGCGGCCAAAGAGGCAGTGGCTATGGTTGAAAACGAGAACGTCAGAATAATCGACACCTCAACAGCACACCGTGTGAACCCTGATTGGGTCTACGGCTTCCCCGAGCTGTACGAAGATTTGGCCAAAGCCTTGCCCACGGCAAAAAGAGTTGCAGTCCCCGGATGCCACGCAAGTGGCTTCAATGCAATAATAGCGCCGTTGACCGAGGCAGGAGTGCTCTCGCATGATGCGCTCGTGACCTGCTTTTCTCTGACAGGCTATTCCGGTGGTGGCAAAAAGATGATCGCCGAATATGAAAACGACAAATCAGACGAGCTTTACAGTGCAAGGATATATGCTTTGTCGCAGTCGCACAAGCATCTGCCTGAGATGGCGGCCATCTCAAGGCTCAACAATAAGCCCGTTTTTTCGCCGATAGTTGACGACTATTATAGCGGAATGCTTGTGACCGTGCCGTTCTTCGGTTCGCAGGTCAATGGCGGTATCGAGGCGGTCAAAAAGGTCTACATTGATAAGTATAGCGGTAAAAAGTTTATCGATATCAGTGACCTAAACGGTGAAAAGTCGGCAATGCTCGGCTCGAATAATTTGAGTGGCAAGGACATGCTGCAGATATTCGTTACGGGCAACGAGGAGCGATTTACCGTATCGGCAAGATTTGATAACTTGGGCAAGGGTGCTTCGGGTGCCGCTGTCCAGTGTATGAATATAATGCTTGGCTTTGATGAGGCCGAGGGACTTGACCTGTGATTGGAGTTGTATACAATGAAAAAAATATGTATTCTGTTATCTGTATTAGTTATGCTTTTGGCCTTTTCATCCTGTGGAAGTGATAAAACAGAGGATATAGGCAATACATCAGGTGTCGGCTCGGCCTCCGATGCTTCAGAAGACTCTGAGCAGCAAGAGCAGAAGGAGAAAAAGTACACGCTGTTGTTCAATGATGACCGTAGCTTCGAATCGGCCTATGCCGTCCTTGAGGGCGGAGAGGTTGAGCAGTTGGCCGAGGATGACGCATTTTACGGAGCACCTGCGATATCTGACGATAAAACACAGATAGTTTATCTTATAAGAGAAAACAGAACGCAGAATCTTTATTCAAAAAAAGCAGGAGAGTATGAAGTTAAGCTGGCCGAAAATGTTGACTTCATTATTTTTGACCGTGCGTCAAAAGGATTGATTGCACAGCTTGATGAGGGCATATGCTATTTCTCCGATATAAACAAGGCTGAGTATTCGGTTATAGAGGCTTCCGAAATCATGATGTTTGACGGCATGTATAAAATGCTTTGCTTCTCGTCGGATGGCAAAACGGCTGCTTATATCGCAAGAAGTGAGACCGATGAGGAAAAGGGTACATTGTATTGTGTTGACCTTTCAACACTTGAAAAGACAAAGATTGCCGATAGTGTAACCTATCTTCTCGACCGTGTGGCACAGAAATCAGTCTATTACACAACTCCTGATGGATTGTATCATTGGACCGATGGCCAAGTTCAGCTTGTGGCCGCAAAGGATTCATATTATATTAATTCTGATTATGATGAATTTTTCTGTATCGAAGGAGATACCGATACAGATTATTACATAACTGAAAACGGTAAAGCCGTGAGTTTGGGTGATCTTCCGGGTTATAATCTTGTTTTGTCCCGTGACGGTAAACGCCTTGCTGCTATGTCTTCCAAAAAGCTGTATGTTTACGATTTGTCGGACAGCGGCATTTCGAATGAACAGATTATAGACGGAGATATCACGGATGTCAATTTCCTGAATGACGGAGCGATTTTAGTATCCAAAGGCGGATCAGAAAAAAGCTTTGGCATTTGGAGAGACGGTGCTTATACAGAAATATTGCAGAAGTTCATGTATGTCAATAATATGGGATATCTTGACGGTTGCATTTACTATGTCGACTCCGATACAAAGCAGCTTGTGAAATGGCAGAACGGTAACTCGGAAGTGCTTGCTGAAAATATGCGTGACGCAATCAATGCCAAGCCGATATATGTAATAGGCAATGAAATTTACTATGTTGCCAAGCAAGAGGCTGATGATACAGCATATAGTTTGTTTCTGTTGGGAGTCGATGAGCCCATTGAAACCATTATAAATCCTCTTTACATTTATTCTAAGTAGGTGCTAAAAATGATAAAAACAGAAGGCGGAATTTGTGCCGCAAAGGGCTTTAAGGCTGCAGGAATTCACTGCGGAATCAGAAAAAACAAAACCAAGAGAGACCTGTCACTGATTGTCAGTGATGTTAAGGCTTCGGCTGCGGCAACCTATACCACCAACCTTGTAAAGGGTGCTCCGATAACCGTCACAAAAGAGAATATTGCCAATGGGTTTGCTCAGGCTGTTATCTGCAACAGCGGTAATGCCAACACCTGTAATGCCAACGGTATTGAAATTGCCGAGGCAATGTGCAGTTTGACCGAGCAGTTTACGGGAATAGATGCTACCGATGTTATCGTAGCATCCACAGGTGTTATCGGTCAGCCCTTGAACCTTGCACCTATTGCCGACGGCATGGAGGCTTTGGTAGAGGACCTTACATATGACGGAAGCTTACGTGCCGCCGAAGGAATCATGACCACCGATACCCGTGTTAAGGAGATAGCATACAAGTTTACGGTCGGCGGCAAGGAATGCACCATCGGCGGTATTGCCAAGGGCTCGGGTATGATACACCCCAATATGGCAACCATGTTGGTGTTCATCACGACCGATGTTGCAATAACTCCCGAGGTATTACAGGCTGTACTTAAGGCCGATGTTGAGGATTCGTTTAATATGGTAAGCGTCGACGGTGATACCTCGACCAACGATATGTGCTGTGTTCTGGCCAACGGTATGGCTGAAAACCCTGTTATCGACAGTGTTGACAGCGAGCACTGCAAGGCGTTCAAAGAGGCCTTATTTGCCGTGACCTCATATCTTTGCAGAATGATTGCCCGTGACGGAGAGGGTGCTACCCGACTGATGGAGGTTATTGTTAGCGGTGCTTCGACCAAGTCGGTTGCCAAAACGGTTGCTAAGTCGGTTGCCTGCTCGTCACTTTTGAAGGCAGCTATCTTCGGTGCTGATGCCAACTGGGGTAGAGTGCTGTGTGCTATAGGCTACAGCGGTGCTGACCTTGATGTTAATAAGGTTGGTGTATGCTTCAAGTCCAAGGCAGGAACCATTGAGGTCTGCCGCAACGGTGCAGGTGTCGATTTCAGCGAGGAAATTGCTAAAGAGATCCTGCTCCAAGAGGAGATTCAGATCCTTATCACCCTTGATTCGGGCGATGCGACTGCCACCGCTTGGGGTTGCGACCTGACCTATGATTACGTTAAGATAAACGGCGATTACAGAACCTAAGGAGAACAACATGGAAATAAATAACGCACAAAGAGCTTTAGTTTTGACCGAGGCTCTGCCTTATATTCAAAAATACTCGGGTAAGATCGTCGTTGTAAAATATGGCGGCAATGCCATGATTGATGATGAGCTGAAGTCGGCCGTCATGCACGACATCGTGCTGATGTCACTTATCGGTGTTAAGGTCGTGCTGGTGCACGGCGGTGGCCCTGAAATTTCGGGAATGCTCAAAAAAATCGGCAAGGAGTCCGTGTTCGTTGACGGTCTCAGAGTTACCGATGCCGAAACTGTTGAGGTTGTTCAGATGGTGCTTGCAGGCAAGACCAATAAGGACCTTGTAAATCTCATTGGTACCGTCGGCGGCAAGGCTATCGGCCTTTGCGGACTTGACGGACAGATGATAACTGCTGAAAGATTAGACGACATTCACGGCTATGTCGGTGAGATCACCAATGTTGACACCACACCGATTTTAGACCTGCTCGAAAAGGGCTATATCCCTGTAATTTCAACCGTCGGTTGCGACAGTGAGGGCAATGTTTACAATATCAATGCGGATACTGCCGCCGCACGTATTGCAGGTGAGCTTAAGGCCGAGAGCTTTATTTCAATGACCGATATTTCGGGACTTATGCGTGACAAGGACGACCCCGATTCGCTGATACGCAAGATCAACGTCAGCGAGGCTACCCTGCTCATTAAGAACGGTGTTATTCAGGGCGGTATGATTCCCAAGGTCGAATGCTGTATCGAGGCCATCCGTCAGGGCGTTCAGAAGGTGTTCATCATTGACGGACGTATTCCTCACGCAATTTTGATAGAAACTCTGACCGATGAAGGTATCGGCACAATGTTTGTAGGCTAACGTTTTAAGGATAATATTATGGAAAGCTTTAAAGAAAAGGATAAACAGTATGTTGCCAACACCTACGGCAGATTTGATGTAGAGCTGGTATCAGGTAAAGGCGCATATCTTTACGACATAAACGGCAAGGAGTATATTGATCTTGGCAGCGGTATTGCGGTCAACACCTTCGGTGCGGCCGATGAGGAATGGAAAAATGCCGTCATTGCACAGTTGGGATTGATCCAACACACATCAAATCTTTATTACACCGAGCCGTGTGCAAAATTGGCTGGGCTGCTTTGTGAAAAGTCGGGTATGAAAAAGGTCTTTTTCGGCAACTCGGGCGCCGAGGCTAACGAGTGTGCGATAAAGACTGCAAGAAAGTATTATTCCGACAATCACGGCGGCAAGCAAGGCAAGATAATCACCTTGGTGAACTCGTTCCACGGCAGAACTGTTACCACACTGTCGGCCACGGGTCAGGATGTTTTTCATAAGGACTTCGGCCCCTTTACCGAGGGCTTCGAGTTTGTTCCCGCTAACGATTGTGATGCACTTACTAATGCGGTTGGTGACGATACCGCCGCCGTTATGATTGAGCTTGTTCAGGGCGAGGGCGGTGTCAATGCTCTTGAACAGAAATTTGTCGATTGCATCAAGTCGTCCGCTGAAAAGTATGGCTTCCTCATTATTACTGACGAGGTTCAGACAGGTAACGGCAGAACGGGTAAATATTTTGCATGTGAGCATTTCGACCTGAAACCCGATATTATCACAACGGCCAAGGGTCTTGGCGGCGGTCTGCCGATAGGCGCTTGTCTTTTGGGTGAAAAAGTGGAATTCACTTTGGGCGCAAGTGATCACGGCTCGACCTTTGGCGGCAACCCTGCGATTTGTGCGGGTGCAATTTCGATAGTTGAAAGAATTAATGAAAAGCTGCTCAACGAGGTCACCGAAAAGGCCAACTATATAAAGGGAAGACTGCTCGAAATAAACGGTGTTAAGTCGGTTTCGGGGCTTGGACTTATGATAGGCATTGAGACCGAAAAATCGGCTAAGGAGCTTGCGGTAAAGGCGCTTAAAAAAGGTGTCCTGATACTCACTGCCAAAACAAAACTTAGAATGCTGCCGCCGCTCAACATCACATTTGAACAGATAGACACAGCACTCGAAATTTTACGGGAGGTAATAAAAGAATGAAGCATCTTTTGAAATTAGGCGATCTTTCTACGGCTGAGATCGAGGAGGTCTTGAACCTTGCCGATCAGTTGAAATACGACCAGAAGCACGGTGTTGACCACCGTTATTTGAAGGGCAAGACCTTGGGAATGATTTTCCAGAAGTCGTCTACACGCACCCGTGTCTCGTTTGAAACGGGCATGTACCATCTTGGCGGTCAGGCTATGTTCTTGAGCTCACGTGACCTTCAGATCGGCCGTGGCGAGCCTATTGAGGACACCGCACGAGTACTCAGCCGTTATCTCGACGGTATCATGATCCGTACCTTTGCTCAACAAGAGGTTGAGGACTTAGCAAAATACGGCTCGATACCCATAATCAACGGTCTGACCGACTATTGCCATCCCTGTCAGGTATTGGCCGACCTTATGACCATCCGTGAGCACAAGGGTGAGCTTAAGGGTCTTAAGCTGACCTTTGTCGGTGACGGTAACAATATGGCAAACTCGCTCATAGTCGGCGGTATCAAGACGGGTATGGAGGTCGCTATTGCTTGTCCTAAGGGATATGAGCCCGATGCAGACATCTGTAAATGGGCTGCAGAAAACGGTAAGTTCACCTGCACCGAGGATATTGCGGCCGCAGTGAAGGATGCCGATGCGGTTTATACCGATGTTTGGGCATCGATGGGTCAGGAGGAGGAAAAGACCGAGAGAGAAAAGGTCTTCAAGTCCTATCAGGTCAATGAGGAGTTCATGTCTCTTGCTCACAAGGACGCAATGGTAATGCACTGCCTGCCTGCTCACCGTGGTGAGGAGATCACTGCCGAGACCTTTGAAAAGCATGCCGACGAGATTTTCGACGAGGCCGAAAACCGTCTGCACGCCCAAAAAGCTGTCCTTGTTCTTACAATGGGAGATAAGAAGTAATATTTAAAAACAAAAACTAACCGCCGTGGATTTTCCACGGCGGTTTGCGTTTATATATGCTTCTTTTATATATGCTTCTTTATCTCGGTGTATAGATTTTTGAAATAGCAGTCAAATCCCTCGTTTGAGGGGTGGACGTGCAGGTCGCCGAAGTATTTTAGGTCGTGTGGGATGAGGTCATCACCACGGATGACGGTGACATTCTTGAGGTCGCTTGTCAAGGACTCAATTTTTTCGGCAATTTCTGCAAATGTCATCGGTTTCAAGGTGCTGTAAAAATTCTCGCCCCACGGCGGTGTGATACCAAAAATTTTAGCGTTCGGGTAAAGTACACTTACCGTTTTGTAAAACTCACGGCAGTCACGTTCAAATACCTCAGGGCTGCTCTTAGACCAATCATTTGTACCGTAGGCCACCGTGACGATTTTAGGGTCATATTCTTCACGGCAACGTGCCAATTCGGGCTTGAAGACCTCACCGCCGATACCTTTGTTGACTATTTCTAAATTCAACGCATTGCCGAGCTGTGCGGTGTAGTGATGTATGTTGCGAAGCGAGTCATAGCCTTGGGTTATCGAGTCGCCAAACATCAGCATTTTGTCCTGTTTGGATGTGGGTTCGACCATTGCACGGTCCGAAACACAGACCTCTTTTAGGTCGACCTTGACGGTGTAGGGAAAGTATACCTCGACCGTC
Organism: uncultured Eubacteriales bacterium; assembly: GCA_964424555.1. Taxonomy (GTDB): domain Bacteria; phylum Bacillota; class Clostridia; order Oscillospirales; family Acutalibacteraceae; genus UMGS172. The sequence continues at coordinate 146,163 of CAYRIX010000001.1, read as the reverse complement.
TTTTGTCCTGCACCTAAATCAAATGTTTTATCAAAATCGTCCAAAGGAAGCTCGATTTTTGCGTAATTGCCTTCGAACACCGTATCGCCGTAGTTGTCGACCGAGCCGATATACTCACCGTTGACTGTGATGTCAAACGAATAGTATCTTCTTGTTGAGGCGAAAACGGTCGAGATGGCTCCTTTAAGATTTAAATAACTGCTATCGGTTATAAATGAAAGGCGTATGCCTGCCGTGGCAAAGGTTTTCTTAAAAAAGCCGAGGTCGTAGCCCTCGTAAAACCGTTGCTGTTCCTCTGTGAAGCGAAAAAGGTTTACATAATCTTCGTGCTCCTCAAATCGCACGGCGCCCTTTGCAATTTCTTTTATTTTTTCGAAAGCCAGTTTCATTAAAAACACTCCAAATCTTGGTCAACACAGAAATATTGCACCGATAGTAAAAGGTCTTAAAGTGTCAGAAATCATATTCCCTTTGCGATTATTTAACAACATTCAGTTCAAAAATGAATGAGCTGTATGGTGGTATGGTATGGGGAAGAAGAAGGCCGATCTTTTCCAATGCTCTACCGCTTAAGGTGAGGTCTATGCCTTCGACCTTGTACATACTGTCAGGCAGGAGACCCTTTATATGCACGTAGTAGTTTTTGTCAAGTATAGAGATATCCTCGGTTACAACAAAAACAAGGCTGTGAGCTCTGTCCTTTGATACAAACTGCCATGCGGTGAAGATATTATTATCATCGGGCGAGGACAGGCGATAATAGTCGCCCTCAAAAATGAGCTGCTGGTTTTTGCGGTAAAGCTTTGTCTGCTCAGCACAGATTTTCAGCTCCTGTTCGGTCATTTTTGCGGGGTCAAGCTCATAACCGAAGGTGCCGTGCATGGCAACGGCCGCTCTTGTTTCCCAAGGGAAAACACGCTTGGTCTTTTTATTTGGACAGGCCGAAACGTGTGCGCCCATTGTGCTGACGGGATAGGCAAACGAGGTACCGTATTGTACCGTAAGTCGTGACTCGGCATCGGTGTTGTCACTGCACCAGATTTGAGGATGATAGCACAGCATTGCACCGTCAAACCGTCCGCCGCCGCCGCTGCAGCCCTCAAACAAAATGTCGGGGTGGGTCTTGACAATTCCGTCAAGTATGCGGTAAAGTCCCAAAATATAGCGGTGGTAAATTTCGCCCTGTCGGTCTTGTGGATAGTAACTGCTGTAAACATCACAGACATATCGGTTGTAGTCCCACTTAACGTAGTCAATGCAACCTGTGTCAAGGATGTTGTTTACCGTTGAAATAAGGTAGTCACACACATCGGGTCGTGACAGGTCAAGGCAGAGCTGATGACGGCTTCTTGACGGTGCACGGTTGGGCACTTTTAAGCACCAATCGGGATGTGCTTTGAAAAGATTGGAGTTTTCATTGACCATCTCGGGTTCAAACCACAGGCCGAATTTTAAGTCCATTGCATGCAGCTTGTCTGCAAGACCTTTGAGTCCTCCGGGTAGTTTTTTGGGGTCTTCGGTCCAATCGCCCAAGCCTGCCTTTTCATTGTCACGGGCAAATTCGCCCTGACCGAACCAACCGTCATCCAAAACAAACAGGTCGGCACCTAATTTTTTGCCAAGCTCGGCAGTTTTTAAAAGCTTTTCCTCATCAAACGTAAATCTAAACGGCTCCCAGCTATTGAGTATTACGGGTCGCTCGGAGTTGACAAACTTTGAATCGCAGGCGTTGTTGCGGAAAATATTATGATAGTTATGCGAAACGGTTGAAAAACCGTTTTTAGAATAGGTCAGCACCGCTTCGGGAGCTTCAAACGATTCACCCGAGCTGAGCCTGAATTCAAATTGCTTATGGTTGATACCCAAAGCAACACGGGTCTGGGAATAACCGTCCACCTCTGCTGACAGTTCAAAGTTTCCGCTGTACATCAGAAGAAATCCGTAAGCATCGCCGTGGGATTCGTTAGCCTTGGGGTCGCACAGTACGGCAAACGGGTTGTGAAAGTGTCCCGAAGAGCCACGGGTCGAGCCGATCTCAAAAACTCCGTGGCGCAAAGGATGACGCTCGGGTCTTCGTTCAAAATAATGATGGCCGTAAAAATGCAGAATATCATAATCATCGGTCATAAAATCAACGCTTGCCGACATTATTCTTTGTAATCTGAGCTCGCCTTTTTGGCCGTTAGTCAGCTTTACGGCACGGGTTATAACATCCTTTTCGGCGAACACACCGTAGTACAGTGTGACCGAAACCCCTGTAACCTCGTCAGCCAGTTCAATTTCAAGTGTTTCAACATCCTCGTTCCGGTTGGCGAACAAGGTGGGCAGGGTGTTAAGACGGTATTTGCCTTTGTATATTTTATGCGAACGGTATTTGCCTACAAAGGCATAGCTGCCGTCGGGATTGACAACCTCTACGGAGCTTAAACGGTAGTCGCCCGCATCGTTGGAGGAAAACTCCTGCGGATATGCACAAAGAGAATACACACGGTTTTCTCCTGCCTCGTCGGGATTTGATTCATGACTTCGGATGACATTGGGAATAAGATAGCTAAGGTCGCTGTCGGCCACACGCTCACCGTAGTACAGATGCAAAAGGTGACCCAAATCAGATACCTTGATCTGATAGGTGGTGTTATTAGTATTAAGGGAAAAGGTATTAAATTCCTTATTAAATACGATCATTCAAATAATCCTTTCATAAAAAGTAAAAATCATGCGGCGGCAGTACCGCCGCATGATGCGGGTCGTCAGTCGTCCTTTTCCTCTGAGGTGACTTGAACCTTCTCGTCTGGCTCGGTCAGACGCTCGGCCTTTATACGGACAATTCTGCGCTCATCCATCTCCTCGACAGTGAATGAGAAGCCTTCATAGTCGATGGTCGGATGCTCGTCAGCATCGGGGATACGTCCCAATACCGACATAATATAACCTGCAACCGTGTCATATTCACCCTCGGGGAATTCGATATCAAGCAGCTCGGCTACCTCATCGATAGCAGAGGCTCCGTCAATATTGAAAACATCCTCGCTGATCTGCTCGAACTCTTCTTCCTCATCGTCAAATTCATCCTGAATGTTACCGACGATGGATTCGAGCAGGTCTTCTACCGTGACTATTCCTGCAACTCCACCGTACTCGTCAGCAACAATGACCATCTGCAGATGCTTCTCGGTCATTTCGTTAAACAGGTCACGGCACTTTTTGGATTCGGGAATAAACATGGCTTCACGCATAAGGTCGCTGGGCTTGAGCTCCTCGGGAATGGCGGTGCCGATATATTTCAAAAGATCCTTAACATAAAGAATACCCTTTATGTTGTCCAACTCATCCTCGTAAACGGGAATTCTTGAGCAGCCTGCATCGATGGCCTTGTCAATAACCTCTTTCAGCGGATCATTGACCTCAACAGCCGTCAGATATGTACGGTGGGTCATAACTTCGCCTGCGGTAAGATCACCGAATTCGAAAATGTTGTTTATCATTTCCTTCTCGATCTCTTCAAGCACACCGGTTTCCTCGCCCTCGTCGACCATGGAGAGTATCTCGTCCTCGGTAACGGGAGCCTCGTCGATATGGGGATCTCCGCCGAATATTTTGACTAAAATTCTCGCAATGCCCGAGGCAATGAAGCTGACGGGTAGGATGATCACCTTAAAAAAGCTTAGCATTCCCGCCATTTTAAAGGCGGTAGAGTCGGCATTCTGTTTGCCGATGCGTCGGGGGACAAGTATGCCGATCACAGCAAAAACCACGGCTGCGGCAAGCAGTGTGACAAATGCGGGCAATGCCACGGCCAAAAGCCATTTTGTAAGATTTTCATAGCTCGACACTAAAAGCCCACGTTCCGCGTATTTAGGCAAAAAGCACAGGAGTGCGGAGCCTGCGGCACACATTGAGCACAGAGAGGTGTAGATCCCTAAAGTATCAGCAGGCTTGGGACGACGGTCAATAAGCTTGGAAAGCTTTAATGCAGTCTTATCTCCGTCCTCTGCCAAATCGTGTATCTTCTTTTCGCTGACATCTCTCAAGGCAGAGGTGCCCATGGTCACCAGCATGCACACAAGGGTTGATACTGCGTACACAAGAATAAAAATGATGGTATTAGGATCAGGTTCGGGGTCGTCCATTGTTAAAAAACTCCAATTCAAATTTTATTTGGAACATAAAATTCCAAATATATAATATAGTTTTAAACCCGATTTGTCAACAGAATTAATGTATATCACATAAAATTTGCGGTGGTTTATTAAAAAACACTTTATTATTTGTGAAGTTTATGCTACAATGAATACTAAGTTATTATAGTTTTATCGATTGTTTACCGTACGTTTACAAATGCGTGGTAAACCTTTGATACAATATGTAAGAATGAAATAAATTTGTCTGGAGGAATCACTTATGATTCAGGTCACGAACCTATCCAAGAAATACGGTTCGCATGTTGCGGTCAACGATGTCAGCTTTACCGTTAATGACGGCGAAATTTTAGGTTTCTTGGGCCCCAACGGTGCAGGTAAAAGTACCACAATGAATATTGTTACGGGCTATCTTTCGGCAACCTCGGGCAGCGTATCAATTGACGGATACGACATACTTGAGAATCCGAACGAGGCTAAGATGCGTATCGGCTATCTGCCCGAGCAGCCGCCGTTGTATCTTGATATGACGGTACAGGAGTATCTCTATTTTATTTACGATCTTAAAAAGGTTAAATTCCCTAAAGCACCGCATATTGACGAGATATGCCGACTTGTTAAGATCGACCACGTAAAGGGCAGACTTATTAAGAATCTTTCAAAGGGATACCGCCAGCGTGTCGGTATTGCTCAGGCTTTGGTGGGAAATCCTGATGTTCTGATTTTGGACGAGCCTACCGTCGGTCTTGACCCCAAGCAGATAATTGAGATACGCACACTAATTACCGAGCTCGGTAAAAACCATACCGTAATCCTCAGCTCGCACATTCTGTCCGAGATTCAGGCGGTATGTGAGCGTGTTATAGTTATTAATCACGGCAGGATCATAGCAGACGATACCCCTGGAAATCTGTCTAAGGTCTTGTCGGATGACCATACCCTTACCGTTCGTATAGGCGGTCCGAGAACCGAGGTTCTGAAGCTGTTGGTGGGTATTCAGGGTGTAAAGAATGTCACCTGTACAGGCATGCAGGAGAAGAACTCTAACGACTTTATCATTGAGCCTGACGGTCTTACGGACGTAAGACGGACCATATTCAATCGCCTTGCCGAACGTAATTGGCCTATCATGCTCATGCAGTCTAATGAGCTGTCACTTGAGCAGATATTCCTCAGACTGACCGAGATGTCGGATGAGGAGCAGAAAAAGATATTCGGCGGTAAATCGCCAACGACTGATGGCGTAACGGAGTCAGAGGAAGCGGCTGACGCCTCGGCGGAAGCGGCCGAGACAGCGACTGAAGCTAAAGCCGCAGAAATTACGGAAGGAGAGGATAAGTAATGGGTGCAATATTTAAAAGAGAATTTAAAGCCTTCTTTACCACTCCGTTGGGATATGCGTATCTTTCGCTAATGATGTTTGCTCACGGTCTCAGCTTTACAGACCTGTATTCTTATGGCAGTGCAGACATAAGCTACATATTCAGCACCTTCTTTTCATTCGCCGCAATATTCCTGCTCATTCCCATTCTTACCATGAGAACAATGAGTGAGGACCGCAGGCAAAAGGTCGATCAGGTTCTTTTGACCTCGCCTGTCAGCCTCTATTCCATTGTTTTCGGCAAGTTTTTTGCGACGCTTGCAATTTTCATGCTCGGCTACACAATGACCTTTGTTTTCCAGATAATTATCGCATTTCAGGATGTTACGGTCAACTGGCTTATTTATATCGGAAATATTCTGGGTGTTCTGCTGATCGGTTCGGCACTTATAGCGTTGGGTATATTTATTTCCTCGCTTACCGAAAGCCAGATAGTTTCGGCTATAGTCAGCTTTGCCGCATCGATACTGCTTTATATGATGGACTCAATAGCTCAGAGCATCAGCATAGGTTGGATTACTACAGTGGTTGAAAAGATTTCCTTTATCGGCCGTTACAATACCTTTGCCATGGGCATCATTGATTACTCAAATGCCGTATTCTTCCTTGGCTTTGCGGCTATATTCATATTCCTTACCGTACGTGTGCTTGACAAGCGCCGTTATTCTTAAGAGAGGGGTGTTTTATAATGGCTAAAAACAATAAAAGCAAATTGAAAAACACTATCGCTCTCAAGCGCAATGCATATGCAACGGTCTTGTCGATCATATTCATTGTTGCAGTAGTGGCTTTGATCGCCTTTTCGACCGCCTTGGCGGTAAAATATCCGTTGGAAATCGACCTTACCACCAATAAGGAACACTCCATAAGCGACAATAACTTTGAGTATATCAGCAGTGTCGATGAGACCATAAAGATATATGTTGCCGCAACCGAAGAGGAATACAGCAGTGCTACGGGAACCTCGGCTGATTTAGCATATATTGCAGCAAGCCAATATTTTATTGATTATAATGCATCCAACGCCCGCTATTATAGTCAGAGCGTTGAGCTTTTAAAGAAATATGCTGATTATAATGACAATATCTCGGTGACCTTTATTGATGTTTACGACAGCAAAACACGTGACATAACCGATAACTTCGACGATTTCGATTGGTATATAGGAGACATTCTTGTTGAGAGTACCTTTAAGCTTGACGGAAATGATGTCACACGTCGTACGGTTGTACCGTTTGTCGAGACCTATACGCTGGAGGATACCAGCGGAATGGCCGAGACGCTGTCGGCAAACACCTACTATCAGATGATGGGTTATACTGCTACCAGTGGGCAGGGATACGGCTACTATATAACGGAAAATAATATTGAAACACTTATTTCCTCGGCAATCTATAAGGTGACCTCTCCTGACACTCCTGTATTTCTTGTTCCGACATCGATCAGTGACAACGAGAGCGTTGCGGCTGCCTTGCAGAACACCCTTCAGATCAATAACTTTGCTGTGGAGTATAATGACACCGTTCTGTCAACCTTGCTTGCTCCCGAGAATTATGAAAAGTATGACGGAATCATACTGTCTGATTGTAAGTCTGACATTACTGTTTCCGACCGTGAGCTGATTGAGAAGTTCCTCAACAATAATGGCAACAAGGGTAAATCCCTGTTCTATTTTGCGGGCGTTAATACTGTGAAGCTTACCAATATTTGCGGTCTTTTGGGTGACTGGGGAATTGGCTTTGAAGAGGGCATTCTTTATGAGACCGATGAAAGTTACCACCGCACGGGCGATCCCACCATTTTAGCTTTGGACAGTGCAGGCTCTGATTTTACTGAAAAGTCTGATGCTTTGGGCAAGTACTTTATCGGCAGCAATCTCACCAACATGAGGGTATTATGGCAGACCAATAACTCGGCCACACATACCCGTGAGACGACCGTTTTGATGACAACATTGAGTTTAGGTCAGACGGCGGTAATGCCATCTGATGCCGATGTGGATGAATGGGACTCCACGGGCGCTGAGACCGACAAGCGTATCGCCGCAATGATATGTGAGGATGCCGATACGGTCGATAACAACTTTGTTTCGAGCTATGTTGTTGCTTTTGCAGCCGCAGATATTTTGTCTGATGAGTATGCTACCGATACATTTGGCAACCTTAACCTTGTATTGGATATCTTCAATCAGGCAACAGGTAACGGCGATACTCCCTTTAACTTTGTACCCAAGAAGATCGTAACCGAAAGCTATTATGCTTATGTAACCGAGGGTAAGGTCCGTGCTATCAGATGGATATTCATCACTATTGTCCCCATAGTTGTAATAACTCTCGGAATCGTCGTTTGGATCAGGAGAAAGAGAAAATGAGTTTGAATCCTGAAAACGAGAATAAAAACGGTATTGAGGAGCAGGCAACTGCTCCCGATACCCAAGCAAATGAAAGCGAAAATACGGCTCCTCAAGAGTCGACAATATTTGTAAAGCATGTATATAATACAAAAAAGCCGGCACAAAACGGCAGCAAGAAGCGTATTATAATCTGCATCACCGCAGGAGTACTCTGTGCCGCAATTACGGTCGGTGCGATCTTCGGCAGCAAGTATTGGAAAAGTGATGATGTCACCTCAACTCCCTCCACCGTTGAGGAAGAGACAATAACCGTACTTAAAAAGGGCGATATTATTAAGGATTCGACCGTAACGCTTGACGGCGAGGAGGTCACTGTCGACACCAATATCGAATCGGTCTACTTTGTTAACGGATATGACGAGTTCAAGTTCCTCAATCAATTCGTCAAGGCCGAGACCGAAGAAGGTGATACAACGTCTGCTACATCCTCTACTTCCTCTGCAAGCTCTTCTACGTCAACCACCTCATCATCGACCAAGACGGAGTACCTTTACGATACCGAGTGGTATATTGAAGGCATTGACAGGAAGAAGACCGATTCCGAGGCGATTCTTGACAAGATAGAGGAATGCCTCACCATCAACGCCTTTAGAGAGATAAAGAACACCTTTGATACGGTTGATGAGTATCACGAGCATTACGGTATGAAGGACAAGCTGACGGCTGGCTGTGTTATCACCTTTAATGACGGTACCGATTCGCTGACCGTCAGCGTCGGTGACGCACTGGCAACCTACGATTCCTATTATCTTATGACCAGCCTAAGTGATACCGTTTATGCCGTAAAGAGTGATTATGCCGAGTATTTCTTCTGCTCGTCTAAGGAGTTTGCTAATCCCAACGTTATTTCACCCATAGTCAAAACCGACGACAACTCGGCCTATTTCAATACAAGCAATCAGCTTGCAAGATTTGATAAGATTAAGATTTACGGTGATGTTTTCGGTGATGAGATCTATGAGTTCACAATGAACAAGGGTGTTTCGGCCGATTATATGCCTTACCGAATGACGGCACCGTATGAGCGTCCTGCCTCTGATGAGTTCCTTTCTAATGTGCTGGGCTTTGCTCAGGACGGTCTTCAGGCGACGGTGCTTTACAGCTATGCCGCCACCGAAAACGACCTCAAGGAGTGCGGCCTTGATAACCCCAAGGGCTTTATTGAACTGACGGTTGGTGACTATAGCTATAAGCTCACCATCGGAGGCTCACGCAATGACGGTACCGAAAGTCTGACCGCAATGGTCAACGGTAGCGATATGGTGTTCGGTATCGATCAGGATGATCTCGCATTTTTGATCAATGCGTCCAACGACATCACAACGATGTTCAACCAGTTCTTTATCATGGAGGATATTTACACCATAAAGAGCGTTGAATTCGGAGTGGATTCGGGCGATTACAAATTTGACCTGAAGCACACCCAGCGTTCTGAGGATGAGGAAGTCTACGACACCGAGGTCAAGCTTTCGAATACAGTTATGAACACGCAATCCTTTAAGCTTATCTATCAGCGTGTGCTGATGCTTACTCTGCTTGAATTCGTGATCGAGGCCGAGGAGGCCGAGCCTATACTGACCGTCACGATTAACTTCATCGGTGACAGTGAGCCGAGAGTGGTTGAGTTTACCGAAAGCCCCGACGATATGTATCATTATATAGCATGGGTCGACGGAACCCCGTTGGGAGAGGTGCTCAAATCCAGCCTTGATGATATTCTGGAATGCATAGATATCTACCTCGATGGCGGAGAAGTTCCCGATACGTGGTGATTGAAAGTTCTAATATAGCAAAAAACCTCTGACTTCAAAAGGTCAGAGGTTTTTGTTACAATATTTTGCTGTATTATCAAGGTTGATTATCAGTCTCCGAACAGGTATCCGTAGTAATCGGTCTCTAAGATTCCTGCCGATATCTTGAATCGGTTATTGACAATGCTGCGTACGCTTTTAATATACTGCTCCTTTTGTTCCTCAGAGTCGAAGGATTTGCCTTCATGCAGGGTGAATTCCTTAGTGTTGGCATCGTATTTACCAACACTGGTGATAAAGGAACGGTCGTTGAACTGCACAATACCCTCTGAGGTTGAGAGGATATCACTGCCGATGAGCAAACGTGAGTCGTACTCGAAGCCAAAGAGATTTAAGATGGTGGGCAGAATATCGACGGCCGAGCAGTATTTATCAACCGTGGGAGCATCCTTTGTGCCTTGACAATAGAGTATGAAGTTGCTTTCATACAGTTCAAAGGTGGTGTCAACATCATGTCCTAAAAGCTCACGCCAGACCGAGTATTTGTCGGTGTCGTTCTCAAGTCCGTACGGGTAATGGTCAGGAGTTATGGCTATGACCGTCTTGTCAGCAACACCTGCCTCGTTAAGCTTCTTCAAAAGCTCCTCCATGGCTCGGTCAAGCTCGATATTACAGGCATAATAGGCCTTTAGCTTATCCGAGCAATCAAGGTCTTTAACAAGCTCTTTGTTTTTAGAGGACATCGAGTTACCCGAAAAGCTGTACTGTAAATGTCCGCTGACCGTCATATAGTAGGCGTGGAACTGTTCATCGTCTGACAGATAGTCGCTCACCGAACCCGAGATCATTTCAAGGTCGGACTCGGGCCAACGTTTGGTAACGTATTCCTCAATACCGGTACCCATTGCCTTATAGGTGTAACCCATATTAGGATGGGAAACATCACGTCTGTAGTAGTCATGGGTGTGATTGTGGTAAGCGAAGGTTTTAGTCACACCTATACTTTGGAACATGTTTCCGAGCGTATAGGGCATTGAGTTGGAGCCTGAACGATAAAAGCTCCATACACCCGATTTCGGCAAAAGGCCTGTGCAGGCGGCATATTCACCGTCAGAGGTCGAGACGCCCCATATGGGAGTATAGAAGTTAGTGAATTTGAAGCCTTCCTGACTCATTTTATACAGCGTAGGGGTCAGCTCGGGGTCAACGGCGTAGGGCGAAAAGCCCTCGGCTGTAATGGTGATGAGATTATAGCCCTCATACATACCCGTATATTCATTTTTTAAGGTAGGCTCTTTTGAGGCGAAGTAATCATTAAGGTTTTTGATAGATGATTTTGGGTCCTCACTGTTAAGTGCCTCAAAATCAATATCGATTATATTGGGCGAGGTGTCAACAGGCTTTTCGGTCGGCTCGGATTCTGACGGAGTTGTTGCAGTATCTATTATTATGGGGGTTTCGTCCTCGAACTCAACATCCTGTTCAAAGCCGAGTATATTATATTTGATGTCTAACACCTCGGAACGAAGCAGACCAAATTTTCCTACCGAAAGGTTGGGGTCAAATTCACCCGATTGTATGGTAGCAAGACTGCCTGAAAGGGAAATGCACAGAACCGTACATACATGGATGCACACGGCCGCTGCAGCGCCAAGTCCGATACTGCGCCATTTCACACGGCGGTAGCGTAAATTTTTATTTCCGAAAATGATGTAAAGCACCAGTGGGATAGCCAACAAAATAATGGCAGGAATAGAGCTTACGATGGCTTTGAGGGTGCTGCCAAGCATACCCTCGCCCGTTATCTGACCTGCACCGCCTGCAACAAGTGAGTAGAATATAAAGTAGCTTCCGAAAAAACCGTGGTATACCACCTGTGCGGCATAGAGCAAAAACAAAAACGATAAAACCGATACGGTGACGATCTTCGAGGTCTTTGGTTTAAGACGTGAGCAGATGCAGGACATCATCAAACACGGTACAACAGAAAAAATTGGCATTATTAAAAGACCTGCATCGAAGAATACATCGCAGGTAAACAGCTTAAGTATTATTTCGGCATAAACGATCGACGCAAACAAAAACAGCGTTGTATTTAGCCTGAAATCAGTCAAAAATTTTCTCATATAATCACCTATACAAAAGTATATCAACACAAAGTCGAAATGTCAAATAAGTAATGTATTTTGTAATAATTTGTAAATATTTGTAACCTTTTTCTAAGCTCAGGCAAAAGCAAAGAGACCGACCAAAGGGCCGGCCTCTTTGCTTTTTTCGAGGGTTGTTTTGAGGAGGGTAGAGCATTGTCCAAAAGAGGTGCGGCTCCTCTTTCGAACTGTCTATATTATAAAGCAAAGTCCGACCTTATGTGTGGATTTTTTGTGAACAGGCAGTTAACATTCAGGGGTTTCTTTGTTAATAAAATTTTTTTGAATACCAGAGTGTTAAGTAGGTAACAATAATTATGAAAGGAACGGTAAATTATGAAGGTTGAGAATAAACATAGATCAAAAATCATAAGATTTCTTAACGGCAAGACGTTCTATGTTGTGCTGTGCGTCTGTTTTTTAGCCATTGGTATTGCGGCGTGGTCAGGCGTTGAGGGACTTAAAAACATCGAACGGTCAGAGAATCCAAGCAGTGAGCCTAAAGTATCGGTGCCGAGTGTACCGTCACAGCCGTTGGACACAGGGCTCGTTGATGATGACGGTGATGAACAGGCAAAGCTGCCTGACGACGGCTCGTTTGAAACCCAGTCCGAGTCCGAAATAGAATCGGAATCCGATTCTGAGCAGTCCGAGCAAGCTGCGGCACCCGTTGCAGGCTTTTTCATCAACCCTGTTCTGGGTGAGGTACTAAAGGATTATTCTGCGACCGAGCTGCAATATTCCATGACAATGCGTGATATGCGTCTGCATAAGGCCGTTGACATTGCGGCTGACCAAGGAACACCCGTTATAGCGGCGGGAGAGGGTGTTGTGACCCAAGTGTACAGCGACCCTATGTACGGCACCACCGTAGTCATAGACCACGGCAACGGTATCGAGGCAAAGTATTGCGGCTTGAATACTTCTCCTGCTGTCAAGGTTGGGGATACTGTTGACACCTCCACACAGCTTGGCACGGTCGACATCATACCGTGTGAATCGGTCGAGCAAAGGCACCTGCATCTTGAATTTTACAACGACGGCGAAGCGGTATCTCCTATGGATTATATCGCACAGTAGCTCGCCCCCTACGGGCAAATATTAGGTATCAGCCGGGGCAGTAAAAAGCGGAAACCGTAACGGTTTCCGCTTTTTACTTTTGCATTTGTTTCTTAACGTCTGATTTGAACCGCTCCCACTCCTCTGGGTAGTCTACGAAATATTTCGGGCAAATTTTCCCCGTAATATCGTGGTGGCGGATGAGGTCTTTTTCCGTAAGGTCGGTATTGTCGCACAGCCACGCAACAAGGCGCACCGCCGAAGCGTAGGTTGCGTCGTTGAACTTACCACTGTCATCAGGGTGGCAGATCTCGATGGAGATGGTGTCAACATTTCGATGGTTACTTGCCGCCGATCGCTCGTCAAGCGGTAGACACTGTATTATCTCACCGTCGAGTCCAATCAAAAAATGTGAACAGACCACAGTGTCGTCCTTGTCGAAATAATGATGGTTTTGTTTGGCGGTGGTATTGGGGTTACCTGTGTAGTGAATAACGATATTTTTGAGAGCTTTAAGCTTTTTTGTGCTTCTTGCACCGCTGGGATCGATGTAGTCCACATTTACATAACTCGGAACCGTCAATTCCCCCAATTTTTCGACGTCGCTGTCGGCGCAGATTACAAATACTGCAACCGCAACAGCAGCCACTATTACCGTTATGATTGCCGGCATAACGTAAATACGCAGAGCACGTTTAGCGTTTTTCCTGTAACTCCTCATGTTCATCCCCAAAAGACCTTAGTCTTTGATCAGGACCTTTTCGATCCTGCCATAAATCTGATAATGAAAATCGTCGTTCGGATACCATTTCAACGGTGCTTCGTCGGTAAAGCAGGCTTTATCCATCTTCTGAACATACTGCTTGCGGCAGATAAGCACCAATCTTGCTTCCTCAAAGTACACCGTATCATCGCAAAATATGGGGGTCAATCCGGTCAACGCTGTTTTATCGCAATCACGGCCCGAACGACCGCCGCAGACCTTGTGTATGTCTTTGTTGCTACCGTAGAAGCTTAAGGTAAAATAGTCAGACTTATCAATAAACTCCATGGTGTAACGCTGTGGGCGTACCTGAGCTATAGCACAATCCGAGCCCCACATCTCACCCACAAATCCCCATGATGCCGTCATCATGTTATAATTTTCACGGTTGCCTGCCGTAATAAGCATGTATTCATCGGCAATGGCCGAGATGAGATTGCCGTCTATTTCCTTAGCCGATATTTCCTTAAACATAAAATCACTCCTGTTATAAATCATAAATTGCGAGGTTGACATAATTCTCCCAAAGAAGATTTTACTATATATTATATTCAGTGTCAAGATAAGGTTGAGAACGTTTAATCAGAACAATAGGGTATTAAAGGCCTAAAAAGGCGATAATTTTGAAAATAATTCACAAATTAAAGAAAATATTTCACAATTCAACAATCTTTTCGCTTGCAATTTAAGCAAATATGTGATAATATAATCGTGCGACCAGAAAGTAGTATTGTTCCCCCGAAGAGGTATACGTTTGGTAAAAACGTATGCTTTGATTCATTATCCTCTTGGGGGTATCTGGTCGCACAGAAGAAATCATTGCGTCGTTTTTCGGTGCGTGGTTTCAAGCTGCGCACTTTTTGTTTTTTACTTACAATAAAACAGACCCACCGCACTGTAATGCAATGGGTCTGTTTTATTTTTTATTTATCCAACGGCTTGGCGTTCCAGATGGTGGTTGCGTAGTCGTAGATCGAACGGTCGGCCGAGAATATGCCTGCGTTGGCAATGTTGATGAGCGACATTCTGCTCCACTTTTCGCGGTCTGAGTACAGACGGCTTGCCTTTTCCTGAGCCGCACAGTAGTCGGCAAAGTCGGCAAAGGCCATATAATAATCGCTGTTTCTGAGTGCGTTGGAGAGGGCGGGGAACTGATGTCCGCCGATGCCTCCCAAAATAAAATCAACTGCACGTCGAAGCTTGGGATTATTGTTGTAGTACGGTGCAGGGCTGTAGCTGTTGCGCATTCTGAGAACCTCGGGTGTACGCATGCCGAAGATAATGATGTTATCATCGCCAACAGCCTCGTGGATCTCAACGTTTGCGCCGTCCTCGGTACCCAAGGTGATGGCACCGTTGAGCATGAGCTTCATATTACCTGTGCCCGAAGCCTCGGTCGAAGCCAGAGAGATCTGCTCCGAAATATCGGCCGAAGGTATCATAAGCTCGGCCATGGTGACACGGTAGTCCTCAACGAACAGTATCTTTATCTTATCCTTAACGGCAGGATCGTTTTCGATAACCTTGGCCAAAGAATGGATCATCTGTATTATCTCTTTTGCAAGGTGGTAGCCGGGAGCAGCCTTTGCACCGAAGATATAGGTCTTAGGTGTGAACTCTGCATTTGGGTTTTCCTTAAGATACAGATAATCTGCAATTATATGAAGTGCGTTAAGGTGCTGACGCTTGTACTCGTGCAAGCGTTTGACCTGCATATCAAAGATCGAGTCGGGGTCGAGTGTTACATTGTATTCGTTCTTGACAAATTTGGCAAAGCGCTCCTTGTTGGCACGCTTTACAGCAGCCAATTTCTCGAGAACCGCCTTGTCGTCAGCGAACTTTTCAAATTCCTTCAAAGCGGCGTTGTCAAGAATGAATTTATCGCCGATACACTCGGTTATCAGCTTGGTCAGCTCAGGGTTGGACTGACAGAGCCAACGGCGGAAAGCGATACCGTTGGTGACGTTGGTGAACTTTTCAGGGGTCACACGGTAGTAGTCGTTAAAGAGGTTGTCTTTAAGAATATTGCTGTGCAAACGTGACACGCCGTTGACGCTGTGGCAGGAGGCAACACAGAGGTTAGCCATTCTGACAACACCGTCCTCAACAATGGCGGTGCGTGCCACATAGTCGGCATCGTGGGTCTTTTCCCACATCTGCTTTCTGAAACGGTTGTCGATCTCGGTCACTATCTGGAAAATACGGGGCAAAAGTCCTCTAAACAGGTCAATCTGCCAGCACTCCAAAGCCTCACGCATGATGGTGTGGTTGGTGTAGGCGGCGGTGCGGGTCACGATATCCCATGCCTTATCCCAAGTATAACCGCACTCGTCAAGCAGGTAACGCATAAGCTCGGGAATTACCAAGGCAGGATGCGTGTCGTTAATGTGAATGGCGGCTTTTTCGGGCAGATTATCCAATGTGCCGTATTTTCTAAGATGACGCTGTAAAATATCCTGAATGGAAGCCGAGACGAGGAAATACTGCTGACGGAGTCTCAGGGATTTTCCCTCAGGGTGATTGTCCTCGGGGTATAGTACCTTGCTGATGACCTCAGCCATAGCCTGATGCTCCAAAGCACGGATATAGTCACCGTGATTAAAGGCGGCCATGTTAATGGACGGGGTTTCCGAGCTCCACAAACGGAGGATGTTAACACTGCGTCCGTCGGCACCTGCAACCATAAGGTCGTAAGGCACGGCCTTTACGGTATCATAATTTTCTATTTCAACGCTGTGGTGGCTGTCGCACCATATTTCTTTTATCTGACCGCCGAAGTTTACTTCAACGGCTGAGGTGTCACGGCGGACAAGCCAAGCGGAGCCTCCCGGAAGCCAGAAATCAGGCATCTCGGTCTGCCAACCGTCAACAAACTTTTGACGGAATATACCGAACTCATATTTAATGCAGTAGCCCATTGCAGGGTAACCGCCTGTGGTAAGTCCGTCCAAGAAGCAGGCGGCAAGACGGCCGAGACCGCCGTTGCCCAAGCCTGCATCAGGCTCAAGCTCATAAAGATTGTCAAGCTTTACATCGTACTTGGCCAATGCCTTTTTAAAGGTGTCGTCAAGCTTCATATTGAAGAGATTGTTTTTGAGAGAACGGCCCATCAGGAATTCCATGGAAAGATAATATACCATTTTGCTTTCCTGCTTGGAGGTATCCTCTCTGAAGGCGGCTCTTCGCTCGGTCATGATATCAAGCAGTGCAAGTACGGATGCTTTGTAGAAAAGCTCGTCAGATGCCTGATTAGGCAGAACACCGAAGTTGTGCTTCATTTTCTGACCTATGAGATCATAGACTTCTTTAACTGAATACATAAAATTCCTCCGAAAATATAAAAATTTACGAAATAGACATTGATTATTTTGTCGGGATACTTTATTATAATAATACAAAAGTGTCGGTAATGCAATAGTTGTTATGTAGAAAATATCGCCAATTTTTAGGTATTTTTTATAAAAACAGCTTGTAATTACCCTAACATAAAAGTTAATTTTAGCAAATTGCATAAAAATCACCGTAAAATAACTCTATAACAAAACATAATTACGAGGTGAACGTTTTGAACGAACACGATAATCAATACAATCAAACTGAGCACAATTCTGCCGAGCCTCAGACTCAGCAGCCGACAGTGCCACCTACAGAACAGCCTGTGTATCCGCCTCAGCAGGTGTATCAGCAGCCTATGTACGGACGTTCGGCAGGCGGTCAGTATAACGCTCCGCAGTATCAGCAGCCTCAGTACGGATACTATGCGCCTGTGACCGAAGCGGCTCCCGCAAAGCCTTTTGTTGACCAACGGGCAGGAAGTCCGTTTTTTGACAAAAAAGGCTTTGCCGAGAAACAATCGGTTCGTAGAATCGGCAACTCGGTAGGCTTTTCACTCAGCATGTTTGCCTTTTTTGGTACGGTTATTCAGCTGTTGCTTTTGGCCGTGATGTACCTCACGGTGGGTGTCGGTGACACGACTGCCCTTATGTCCGACCCGAACATGCTTTACATTATAAATGCGGTCACAACACTTGTGGTACTTACGGTGCCGTATGTTTTTGCGGCAAAATTTGCCGATTCTCATGTACGTGAGTTGTTGCCGTTCGAAAAGGTATCGTTCATTAAGGTTGTCACATTTATAATGCTCGGAATGGGTGTCTGTGCCGTAAGTAATTATGCCACGGGAATGCTGTCGAATGTATTTGAACAGTTCTTTGGAATAGAGGTCGAGTCCTCTATGAGCGATTACGGCACAGGCTGGGATTCTTTCCTGCTGATGCTTTTGTGCATAGGTGTTCTCCCTGCAATACTTGAGGAATTTGCGCTCCGAGGTGTTGTTATGGGGCTTTTGCGTAAAAGGTTTAGTGACGGTGCATCGATTTTTATTTCGGCACTTTTGTTCGGTCTTTTACACGGAAATCTTCAGCAGATACCGTTTGCCTTTGGTGTGGGACTTATCCTTGGATATGCCACCGTTTATACTAAGTCGTTGGTGCCTGCGATGCTGATACACGCCATGAACAACTCCCTGTCCGTGGTGCTGAGCTTCGCAACGGCTTCGGCCAGTCCCATGATGAGTCAGGTTACCATGTTGCTGTATTATGCAGTATCATTGCTGTTGGGTGCCTGCGGATTCATTATACTTATCAAGACCGATAAATCGGCTCTGCGTCTGTCGAGGGAACGTACCGAGAATACCAAACGTTATACCAGATGGTTTTTTGGCTCGGCATGGATAATTGTTTTTCTTGTTATCATTGGACTTGAGGTGCTTGCATCGCTTGGCCTTTCGGTAGCATTGTGACATAGCCATGCAAAAGTATATGCAACAGGCCCTTTTGTTAGCTAAGCAGGCGGGGCATGAGGGTGAAATACCTGTCGGAGCAGTGGTGGTGAGCAACGGCGAGGTCGTAGCTGTCGGCCGTAACCGACGTGAGGCTCACAAAAACGCCTTGGGTCATGCCGAGATCGAAGCGATACATAACGCTTGCGAAAGGCTTGGACGGTGGAGACTTGATGATTGCGAGCTGTATGTCACGCTGGAACCCTGCCCGATGTGTGCGGGAGCTATCATTAATGCACGTATAGGTAAAGTGGTATTTGGCGCTTTTGATAAAAAAGCAGGCTCGTGCTCCGACGACTCGGTAGTAGACCTTTTTAAACTGCCCTATAATCACCGACCCCAAGTCTGGGCGGGAATATGTGAGCAGGAATGCTCCGAGCTGCTGAGCTCGTTTTTTGAAACTCTGAGAGAAAAGGGAACGAAATAATGCCATTGGTTGAGGAAGTAGGGTATATTCACGAACCGACCGACCTGCAATGCGGTCAGGCTGTATTGGCTATGCTGTCGGGGTCAACCGTAGAAGAGATGATAGCTCTTGTCGGCACCGACCGTGAGACTAATCTGCGACAAATGTTCTCGGCACTCGACGCTTTGCGAATAAGGTACAACAGCGAGCGAATAGCGGTGATGTCCAAGGACAGGCTGCCTGATATTTGCATATTAAGCCTCGAAACGCCGAGGTGCTGGCATTGGTCGTTGTATTTTAAAGGTGTGTTTTACGACCCTGAGCATGGGGTGGCGGACGATTTCCCAATATCAAACAGGAAATATTTTTGGGAGATAATCAGGTGATTTGAACCCGTGATGCCTCCCTCTCAGAGGGAGCCAAGGAACCGAGAGGTAGGTTAGATAATATGTACATAATGTCGGTTGATGTAGGTACGGCGCGTACCGGTGTTGCGCTGAGCGACAAGGGTGAGGGCTTTGCTTTCCCTAAGTGCGTTATTACCGAGTATAACCGTGAAAGATTGATAGAAAAACTGGCTCAAAAGGCGAAGGAACTTGGTGCAGAGTTGATAGTGGTAGGCTACCCTAAGAACATGGACGGCAGCGAGGGCTTTAAGGCACAGGAATGTGCCGCCGCAGCCGAGGCTTTGAGGGTGGCTACCGGCTTACCTGTCGAGCTGTGGGACGAGCGTTGTACCACAGTGAGTGCACACACTGCGCTGAATTTCAACGATGTGAGAGGTAAAAAGCGCAAGCAAACCGTCGACGCAGTTGCGGCAACGATTATTTTAGAGGATTACTTAAGACACCGTGCCAACACAAAGAATACTTAAAAAGACACTTGATAACTGTCAAGAAGTGTGCTAAAATACCATTTAATGATTTCAAAACAATTTTCCGAAAGGGGAAAAATTATGTCAGGACATTCCAAATGGAGTACCATTAAAAGAAAGAAAGAAAAGACCGACCAGGCAAGAGCCAAGGTTTTTACCCGTATCGGCCGTGAGCTTGCTATGGTTGTTAAGGCAGGTGGCCCCGACCCCAACGTCAACGGCAAGCTTCGTGACGTTATTGCCAAGGCTAAGGCCAACAACGTTCCCAACGATAATATCGACCGTATCATCAAAAAGGCTGCAGGTGAGACAGGCGGTGCCGATTACGAGGCCTTGATGTACGAGGGCTACGGCCCTTCGGGTATCGCTGTTATTGTCGAGACCTTGACCGACAACCGCAACCGTACCGCAGGCGAGATGCGTCATTATTTTGACAAGTGCGGCGGCAATTTGGGCCAGTCGGGTTCGGTCACCTTTATGTTTGAACGTAAGGGTCTTATCGTTATTGAGGGCGAGGGACTCAGTGAGGACAAGGTCATGGAGGATGCTCTGGAGGCAGGCGCTGACGATTTTTCGTTCGACGGTGATGTCTTCGAGATCTCTACCGATGCTAATTCAGTCGGTGCTGTGAGTGAGGCTTTAAGTGAAAAGGGCTACAAGTTTGTTTCGGCCGAGCCTGCTTATGTTCCTGCCACCACCTCGACCATTGACGATCCTGAGCTTGTAACAAAAATGGAAAAGCTTCTTGACCTGCTCGACGAAAACGAGGATGTTCAGAACGTATGGCATAACTGGGAAGCTCCCGATGCAGAGTGAGTTTTTAGCATTATTAAGTGCTCAATATAAAAATATTGGTTTAAAGCAAGGCTTTAAATGTCACAACACCGAAGCGCATCTGCGTTTTGGTGTTGTTTTGTATTTCTACCACATACGAACACAATATATTCATGTTGACATTAAGTTAACTATGTTATATAATACAAGGTGGTTAAGAATATACGGAGGTGCGTTTTATAATGCAACACAGAAAAATCCTTAGCGTGCTTATTTGTGTCGTTTTGTTGGCTATAATGCTTGTGCCTATGTTTGGCATAGCTGCGGTCAATGCTGCGGCAGGGAAAACGGTTTACGTTTCGTCAACGGGAAGTGACGACAATGACGGTAGCGAGTCGGCTCCGTTTGCAACCTTTGAAAAGGCTTGGGAGAATTCCGAAGCAGTTGATTACACTATTATTGTTGATAGTGCAACACTTGCTAGTAGCAATTTTTCTCTTAACACAAGCAATAAAGCAACGCATACCACTATAAAAGGTGCAACAGCTTCTTCAAGTCTTGACCTTTCAGTCAAGACTGCATTTGCAGTTCGTTGCTCAGGTGGCATTACGTTCGACCAGATCACTGTTACGTTTAAAGAGGATACCGTTTTTGCCGCTAACGGAAGAAACTTAGTTGTTACTGAAACGGTTACCATGCCCAATCGCATCCGTGTATTTGGCGGTGGCTATACTGCTGCTATTTCCAGTGACACAAATATGACCATTCTCGGCGGAAGCTATAACCGTATTTACGGCGGAGGATATGGCGGTGACGTTAACGGAGACGTTTATCTGACAATCGGCGGTAATGTCAACAGCGGTGACGGAATTGATGATAGTGATGAGGCGACCTATTCACCTTGTCAGGTATTCGGCGGTTGCTATAACGGCTCGGTTAACGGTGATGTGACCGTAAACTTCGGCGAAAGTGCTGTGGCTCGTATTATTTCAGCCAACGGTGCAGGAACCGGTTCGGTTAACGGCAAAGCAACCGTTAATATGACCGGTGGTAAGGTCAACACAGTTTGCGGTACACGTTCTTATGAGATGACGGATGCTGAAATCTACATTAATGTAACAGGCGGCCTTTGTGAGGCTATTTTCGGCGGAGGTCAAAGTACAAGCATCACCGGTGATGTTCAGATTTACCTCGGTGCCAATGCCGATGTTTCTCGCCGTGTGTTTGGCGGATGCTATAACGATTACGGACTTCTTAGTGGCTGGGGCTCAGATAACCATGTAATAGGTTCTGTTACGGTTCTGCTTGAACTCGGCGCAAAGGTAGGCTCAGGTACAGAGCTTTCTTCGGGCAACAAAATCGACATGGGCCTTTATGGCAGCAGCCGTTATAAATCGGCTTTTTCTGATGAAATATGCACACTTGTGTTCCTTAACGGTAATACTTCGAGCAATTATACCCTTGGAGGTTCTTTTACCGACTACACAGATTATAAAGTAACCGTCGGCACAGGCGGTACTGTGACCAGTGCCATGAACGGCACTGCTGCTTTGACGCTTCTGCCTGACGACGGCAAGGTTGCTCAGATAGATTCTACAAAGTATTGGGACGGTGCTACATATTCCTTGTCGGCATCTAATACCAATATTGCCTTTGTTGACAACATCGAATACAATGTAACGCTTTACGCAAACAACGGTACCGATGAGACCGAGGTTATCAAGAAGAATGATGGCTTCGATCTGACCTTACCCAAAACCTCGGCATTCTATAACTTTATGGAGTTCGTCGGTTGGGCCACCACCGCTGATGCAACCGAGGCAGAGTATAAGGCAGGCGATGTATATACAGCTAACGCTGACATTGATCTTTATGCTGTCTGGCAGGAAGTTCCTGTAGAGTACAGCGTAATGCACATCCTTAAGACCGATGAGGGTACAACCGTATTAAAGACCGAAAAGCTGACCGGTAAAGACGGTGAAAAGACCGATGCCAAGGCTTTGGAAATGGCTGGATACGTTGCATTGAGTATACCTCAGGAAACCCTCAGCCGTGATGAGATAGTATTTATTATGGTTACATACGTTAAGGGTGATTTCTCGGTCGGAGATGTTAACTGTGACGGCAGCATTGATATGCTTGATGTGGCATTGCTTGACCGATTCGCAGCAGGCTGGGATGGATACGATGCATCCAATGTCTGTGACTTTACAAGCGACTGCAACGCAGACGGTACCATTGATGCGACCGACGCAGAGCATCTTGTGAAGTACCTTGCAGGCTGTAGCGGATACACACTCCCGTAAACTGTAAATGTAAATTTATACATAAATTATAATTTTGCTTGCATTTTTAAAAAAGTGTGCTACAATAGATTTGTAATCAGGCAACTGAAATCTCTTATAAAGTGAGGTGCGAACCAATGGCATTTAAAATTTCTGATGATTGCATCAGCTGTGGTGCATGTGCAGCTCAGTGCCCCGTAGAGGCTATCGCTGAGGGTGACGACAAGTTCGTTATCGATGCAGACAAGTGCATCAGCTGTGGTGCTTGCGCTGACGGATGTCCCGTAGAGGCTATCTCCGAGGAATAATTCAAAGCACAAACGTACATACCCGAGGGAGCTTTCCCTCGGGTATATTTTTTGTTGCTATTTTTTTGTGCCCATGATATAATGATATCGCAACACAAAACAACTGCATAATTCATCACCTATACGCGCATTTTACTTTGGTAAAAATGCACGCTTTTTTCGCGCGTTTGGGTGAAATTGCAGTTTTGTGTTGCAGCTAACTGTAGCGGTGCATTTTTCGTGCGCAGCTTCGGTTGCGCACTTTTTTATTTTCGGGGTGTTACAGATGCAGGAATTCTCTCTCGAATGCTTTGCGTTGAAGCTGAGAGCTTTGAGACATAGTAAAGGATATAAACAAACTGAGATGGCAAGACTTTTTGATCTCGGCAGGGATGTATATGCCAAGTATGAAAGTGGAAAGGCTGAACCGTCGTACAGATTTCTCTATAGAGCATCTACGTTTTTTAATGTCTCTGCAGATGAATTGTTGACACCGCTTGATAAAAACACCGCAGTTAGGCTTCGGTGTCTGCTGACTGAAAGAGAGTTAAAACAGTTTGAATGCTTTTTAGCGCATTTCGACAGTTGTGTGACCAAACCCGTAATAGTGACTGTACGAAAGCGAAAAATTAAAAACTAAAAATATAAAACCCAAGTAAACCGAACAGTTTGGGACAAAAACACAAACTGTTCGGTTATATTTTGCAGAAAGTGGAATTTTTCTATCAAAAAATATTGTGTTTCAGCGCAAAATGTGTTACCATATAAAAAGATTGTTAAAATATTGAATAACATTTCACGTTTAACAGCTTTGGACGACTTTATAAGCGGTATATTTTATTATAAAAGTCCAAAAATAGAATTGCCGCAAAAATGTGGTCAGGAGGAACAAAAATGGTCAAGAGTGAAGAAGTGCTGCGCCCTGTAAAGGACATTGGCGGCGGAGCAAGTTTGCCTCACCGAAAAAACACGGCTGAAAAGGAATCGGTCATAATGCCGCCACCCGAAACGGTGGTTATTCCAATGCAGCAGCATATCGGTGCACCGTGCACACCTTGTGTCAAAAAGGGCGATACAGTGTATGTCGGCACCAAGATTGGTGACAGCGATAAGTTTGTCAGCGCACCTATACATTCCAGTGTTTCGGGTACCGTAACAGGGCTGGGCTCATTGCTTTTACCCTCGGGTCAGACGACCGAGACGGTCATTATCCAGTCCGACGGTCAGATGACACCCGATCCCGATATAAACCCACCAAAGGTGGAGAATTTACAGGATCTTGTCAAAGCTGCAAGAGATTCGGGACTTGTGGGCTTGGGCGGAGCAGGCTTTCCAACACATGTCAAGCTTAATGTCAATCCCGATAATCCGCCCGATACTCTCATAATCAACGGCGCAGAGTGTGAGCCTTACATCACCTCCGACTACCGTGAGTGTGTTGAAAATACCGATAATATTTTAGAGGGAGTTTATCTCTTGAAAAACATTATCGGCTTCAAGCAGGTCATAATCGCCGTAGAAAACAACAAGCCAAAGGCCATCCAGGCCCTCAATAAGTTTGTAGAGAATGTCATTGGTCAGGATGTAGGTGTTGATGTTTCGGATGACCAAAAGACACATGCACTTTATAAGGTTGCAACAGACGAGCGTGATGCTGACAATTCGGTAAGACTTATGAGGCTTAAATCACGTTATCCGCAGGGTGCGGAGAAGGTGCTCATCTATACTGCCACAGGACGTAAGCTTCCTCTTGGAAAGCTACCGTCGGATGTCGGTTGCATGGTTATGAACGTTACCAGCGTGTCGTTCCTTAATAAATATATCAAGACGGGTATGCCGCTGGTCGCTAAGACCGTTACGGTCGACGGCGGTGCGGTTATGGAGCCTCAGAATGTTGTTGTACCCATCGGTACAGCTATTAAAGATATTGTTGAATTCTGCGGCGGCTATAAGACTCCTGCCAGAAAGATACTTTACGGCGGACCGATGATGGGCAATGCCGTTATCGATGTAAATATGCCGATATTGAAGCAGAATAATGCGGTGCTTGTGCTTGACCGCAAGCAGGCCGAAAAAAGGGTAGAGAGCCCATGTATCCGTTGCGGACGCTGTGCCAAAGCATGCCCCATGCATTTGCAACCGCTGGAGATAGAGTCGTCGCTTCGTATCGGTGACCTCGACCGTGTCAAGGCTCATTTCGCCGAGTACTGTATCGAGTGCGGAAGCTGTTCTTATGTGTGTCCGTCCAAGCGTCATCTCACTCAGGTCATGCGTATGGCCAAGGCCGAGCTTAAAAATAAAAAGTAAAGGAGGAATCTTTAAATGGAAAAATTATCAGTATCGCATTCACCGCACATCCAGCATGAGGATTCCTCTAAGGGTATAATGCTTGATGTTATCATTGCTTTGCTTCCTGCTACCGTCGCAGGCTGTATCCTTTTCGGCTGGTATGCCGCATTGGTGCTGGTCACCTCGGTGGTTTCTGCCGTTTTGGCTGAATTTGTCTGCTGTAAGGTGATGAAGCGTCCTAATTCGACAGGCGACCTTTCGGCCGTTGTAACCGGTCTGCTTTTAGGACTCAATCTGCCACCTGAGTTGCCCTTATGGATCGCAGCAATCGGAAGTGTTGTCGCTATTGTTGTGGTTAAAATGATGTTTGGCGGCTTGGGACACAACTTTGCCAACCCTGCAATCACTGCACGTATAGTTTTGTTGGTGTCATTCCCTACCGCCATGACAACATGGACGTTGCCGTTGGGAGTTGAAAATGCTGTTACCTCGGCAACCGATGTCAACACCGTCGCAACTCCGCTTGCCAACAACGGATATACCTATGCTCAGTTATTTATGGGACGTATTCCGGGCTGTATAGGAGAGACCTTCTCGTTGCTTATTATTATCGGAGGTCTGTATCTTGTTGCACGCAGGGTCATTTCTCCTGTTACACCGCTTTCGATAGTAGGTACCGTTGCGCTTATGTCGTGGATCTTCGGAGAAGATCCGTTGTATATGATACTTTCAGGCGGCTTGCTCTTGGGCGCCGTTTTCATGGCAACCGACTACGTAACAAGTCCGATAAACTGGAAAGGTAAGTTGATATTTGGTGTCGGATGCGGACTTATCACCTTTGTCATCCGCCATTTCGGCTATTTGCCCGAGGGTGTGTCCTATGCCATACTTCTTATGAATCTGTTTGTACCGTTTATCAATAAGATAACTGTTCCCAAACCGTTCGGATGGGAGGCGGCAAAATGAAAAATGTAAAGAGTATCATAGTTACCACCGTTATTCTGACGCTTATTTGCGCCGTGGCAACGGGTGCGTTGGCTTTTACCAATGAATTAACGGCCGACCGTATTGCAAAAGCCTCCAATGAAGCGGAGCGAAAAGCAATGGCGAGGATAGTTGAGGCCGACGAATATGCCGAGGATACTGTTTCTTTAAACGGCGAGCATGTCTATTATACTGCAAGGTCGGGTGATCAGGCAGTAGGATATATCTTTACTGTTTCCACTAATGGCTACGGCGGTGCAGTCAAGGTAATGACGGGGGTGGGTACCGATGGCAAGGTTATTGCCGTTGAGGTGCTTGATGCCGCAAATGAGACTCCGGGATTAGGTCAAAACGTTACAAGAAAAAGCTTTCGGGAGCAGTTCAAGGGTCAGAGCGGTGAGCTTACCGTCAAGCAGGAGATAACTCCTGTTACGGGTGCCACGATTTCCTCAAGAGCGGTTACCGAAAGTGTTAATCAGGCATTAAAGCTTTACGAAGCAGTTGTAAAGGAGGATGGTTCTAATGGCTGAAAACAGTAAAATGTCCGTCCTCACAAAAGGTATTATCAAAGAAAACCCCACGTTTCGTCTGGTGCTTGGCACCTGTCCGACCTTGGCGGTCACCACTGCCGCTATCAACGGTATAGGTATGGGTGTTGCCGCAACGTTGGTGCTTATCGGCTCCAATGTAGCAATCTCGCTTTTGAGAAAGGTTATTCCCGACAAGGTACGAATACCTGCATATATCACCATTATTGCGGCATTTGTTACCATTATCCAGATGCTTGTAAAGGCTTTTCTGCCAAGCATTGACAGTGCATTGGGAATCTTCCTGCCGCTTATCGTTGTCAACTGTATCATTTTGGCAAGGGCAGAGATGTTTGCTTCCAAAAATTCCGTTTTGCCGTCTATACTTGACGCTGTAGGCATGGGTATAGGCTTTACCGCCGCATTAACGCTCATGGGTATGATACGTGAACTGCTTGGCGCAGGAACACTGTTCGGCATTCCTGTAACTCAGGGCACTATTGAGCCTATGCTTGTGTTCATACTTCCTCCGGGAGGCTTCTTTGTGTTTGGTGTGCTTGTGGCGCTTTCGAACAAGCTTGCCGAAAGGATGGGCAAGAAGCCTGCTAAAAATCTTGGCTGCGGTAGCTGTAAGGCCTGCGGTGGCTGTGAAATGGCGTCGATCGACGAGACTGCACCTGCCGATGAGGGAGTTGTTACCAATGCCGATATAGCAAAGGAGGCAGGGGAGACCTACCCTGATACCGAGGAGACCACAACGGTCAGCGGCGACGGTATAACGCATATCGCTGTGCGCACCGAGGCCGAAGAGGTCCAGCGTGCCGATACTACCGAGGCCCAGCCTAAGGTCACTCCTGAAACCGATGCTTTACCTGCCGATTCTGACGGCACTGCACCGATAGGGGATGTTACCCCGAAAGACCCTGAGATCGAAGCAACCACACGTACCGAGGCCGATGTCCCGACCGACACTGACGAAACGGCCAAAAAGAACGACGGAGGTGAGCAGTAATGAATTGGACCAATATTATTACCATTGTGCTCGCCGGAATATTGACCGAAAATATGGTATTATCTAAGTTTTTAGGTATTTGCCCGTTCCTTGGCGTTTCCAAAAAGACCAACACTGCCGTCAGTATGGGTATTGCCGTTACACTGGTAATGCTGCTCAGTACTGCCGTCACCTACCCTATTCAGGTATATTTACTTGATCCTTACGGCTTGGGATATTTGCAAACCATTGTGTTTATCCTTATAATTGCCGCATTGGTACAGCTTGTTGAAATCGTACTGAAGAAATATATTCCGCCTCTTTACACTGCGCTTGGTGTTTATCTGCCGCTTATTACCACCAACTGTGCGGTCTTGGGTATTACCATGCTCAACTTTACTAATGAACGCATAACTAACTATCCCGAAGCACTGTTTAACGCTTTGGGAGCAGGCTTAGGATTCTTGTTCGCTATGTTCATATTCTCGGGTGTTCGTACCCGTCTTGAGACCAGCAACATCCCCGAAGCAATGAAGGGTCTGCCGATAACGCTTGTTTCGGCCGCTATTGTGTCATTGTCATTTCTGGGCTTTGCAGGAATAGTCGGTTAAGGAGGAACGGGATGAATAGTATTTTAATAGCCGTAATTATCGTTTCTGCTATCGGACTTATCGCAGGCTTAGGTCTGTCTATCGCATCGGTTCTTATGTCGGTCAAGACCGACGAAAGGGTCGAGGCTTTAAGAGCAGAATTACCCGGTGCCAACTGCGGTGCTTGTGGATATTCAGGCTGTGACGGCTATGCCGAGGCCTTAGCCAAAGGTGAAGCAAAGCCCGGTGCATGTGCACCCGGCGGAGCTGAAATGAATGCAAAGCTGGGCAAGATTTTGGGTGTCGCCGTTGAAATGGCCGAGCCAATGGTCGCTACAGTCAAGTGTAACGGCACCTGCGATCATGTACAGAACAAAATGCACTACACAGGTGTGTCGAGCTGTAAGGCCGCCAATATGATGTACGGCGGAACTTTGGCATGTAGCTTTGGTTGTCTGGGCTTTGGAGATTGCCAGCAAGCCTGCCAGTACGGTGCCATTACCGTTGTCAATGGCAAGGCGGTTATTGATAAGGAAAAATGTACTGCTTGTACCGCATGTGCCAAGGCTTGTCCTAAGTCTATAATTGAAATGATGCCCAAGGGCAAGGCTTATGCTAAGGTGGTCTGCTCAAACAGGGACAAGGGCGCTGTCGCACGAAAGGTATGTGAGGTTGCTTGTATCGGTTGCGGTAAGTGTGTCAAGGTCTGTGACTTTGATGCGGTCATGGTCGAAAACAACCTTGCACGTATTGACCCTGCGAAATGTGTCGCTTGCGGTGCGTGTGTTGATGCTTGCCCTGCAAAGTGTATAACTTATTGATTTTTTAAAAAAATACTTTACAAACGGGAAAGTTTGTGGTATAATCTCCGAGTGTCGGTGTGAGCCGATGTGAAATTACCGTTTTCTGAGTCTTCGGAGTAAGCTTCTTTAATGAAGAATTCACCAACCGATTGCTCGGGTCACGGTGTAAATATTAAGAAAGGGTGAAAAAACAATGCTTACTAAGGAAGTAAAAAGCCAGATCATGGCTGAGTACGCAACTCATGAGGGCGACACCGGTTCTCCCGAGGTTCAGATCGCTGTTCTGACCCGTCGCATCAACGAGCTTACCGAGCATCTTAAGGCCAACACTCACGACCATCATAGCCGTCGTGGTCTTTTGAAGATGGTTGGTCACAGACGTAACCTTCTCGCATACCTTCAAAAGAAGGATATCGAGAGATATCGTTCTATCGTAGCTCGTCTCGGTCTGCGTAAGTAATCCGCAAGAGAAAAGCCGACTGGGAAACCCAGTCGGCTTGATTTACTTTTTTAAAAGTAAAAAGAAAAGTGTAATTTACGGGGCGCGTGCTGTTTTTAGCAGTTGATCGAGTGTCCGAATATTTTCGGAAATTGGATCTATTGCTAAATTACGCACCCCCGTGAAATAAAAATTTTATGGAAGGTGTAAAAATGAGTCAGATCAAAAAGTTAGAGTTCAACAATCACAAGGTTTATGAAACTGTACTTGCAGGCCGTCCGCTTAAGCTCGAGACAGGCATGATGTGCGGTCTTTCCAATGCATCTATCATGGCAACCTACGGTGATACCTCAGTTTTGTGTAACGTTACCGCATCGGCAAAGCCCAGAGAGGGTGTCGATTTCTTCCCTCTGTCAGTAGATTATGAGGAAAAGATGTATTCTGTAGGCCGTATCCCCGGTTCTTTCCAGCGCCGTGAGTCAAGACCCTCTGAAAAGGCAATCTTGACAGGCCGTTGCATCGACCGTCCCATCCGTCCTTTGTTCCCAAAGGATATGAGAAACGACTGCTCGGTCGTCGCTACCGTTATGTCGGTCGACCCCGATTGCAGCCCCGAAGTGACCGCTATGATCGGTGTTTCTGCCGCTATCGCTATTTCAGACATTCCGTGGGATGGCCCTATCAGCGGCGTTAAGGTCGGTCTTGTCGATGGCGAGATCGTCATCAACCCCACTCTTGAGCAGAGAGCCAAGAGCGAAATGGACGTAACTGTTGCTTCCACAGGCGAACTGGTCGCTATGATCGAGGCAGGCGGTAATGAGATCCCCGATGACCTTATGTTCGATGCTATTATGGCAGCTCACGAGGTCAACAAGGAAGTTGTTAAGTTCATAAACGGTATTGTCGCTGAGATCGGCAAGCCTAAGTTTGAGTTTATTTCCAACGATCCCGATCCTGCAATCATGGCCGAGATCGAGGAATTCTGCATCGAGGATGTCAAGAAGGCTCTTGATACCGATGATAAGAATGTCCGTGATGCCGCTTTGTTGCCCATTTACGATGCCGTTCACGAGAAGTTTGACGAGCGCTTTGAAGGCTGTGAGGCCAAGCTCGATGAGATCATGTATCTTGTTCAGAAGCATGTTGTCCGTGCATGGCTCAAGGACGAGCACAAGCGTGTTGACGGCCGTGGTATCGACGATATCCGTCCTCTGAACGCTCAGGTCGACCTTCTTCCCAGAGTACACGGCTCGGGTATGTTCACCCGTGGTCAAACTCAGGTTTTGTCGGTCACGACACTTGCTCCTGTTTCCGAAGCACAGAAGCTCGACGGTCTTGATGAAGAGGTCGAGAAGAGATATATCCATCACTACAATTTCCCCTCCTACTCGGTTGGTGAGACTAAGCCCAGCCGTGGCCCCGGCCGTCGTGAGATTGGTCACGGTGCTTTGGCAGAGCGTGCATTGCTGCCGGTCATCCCCTCTGTAGACGAGTTCCCTTATACCATCCGTGTCGTTTCCGAGGTCCTTTCCTCCAACGGTTCTACCTCACAGGGCTCTATCTGCGGTTCTACCTTGTCGCTTATGGCAGCAGGTGTTCCCATCAAAGCTCCAGTTGCAGGTATTTCCTGCGGTCTTATCACCGGTGACGACGGCGTTAAGGGCGATTTCATGACCATGGTCGACATTCAGGGCCTTGAGGACTTCTATGGTGACATGGACTTCAAGGTGGCAGGTACTAAGAAGGGTATCACCGCTATCCAGATGGACCTTAAGGTTCACGGTCTTACTCCCGAGATCATTAAAGAGGCTTTCCAGAAGACTCATGATGCAAGAATCAACATTCTTGATGAGATAATGCTCCCCGTTATTGCTGAGCCTCGTGCAGAGCTCTCCAAGTATGCTCCCAAGATGCTCACCATGACCATCAACCCTGAGAAGATCGGTGATGTTATCGGTAAGCAGGGCAAGGTTATTCAGAAGCTTCAGGAGCTTTATGAGTGCGTCATCAACATCGAGGAGGATGGACGTGTATTTATCTCGACACTTGATACTGATAAGGGTCAGGCTGTTATGGATGTTATCGACATCATTGCTCAGGGTCCCGAGGTTGGCGCTTTCTATCAGGGCACTGTAACCCGTCTTATGGAGTTTGGTGCATTTGTTGAGATCGCTCCCGGTGTTGAGGGTCTTGTTCACGTCAGCAAGCTCGATGTCAAGCGTGTAGCCAAGGTTGAGGATGTTGTCACTGTTGGTGATATCATCAAGGTCAAGGTTACCGAGATCGACGACAGAGACAGGATCAACCTCTCTCGCCGTGATGCCCTTGTTGAGCTTGACGGTATGACCGTTGAAGAGGGTGCCGACGAGGGTGAGCGCCGTCCCAGAAGAGATGGTGGCCGTTCTGGTTTCAGAGGCAGAAGATAATTTAAACTTAATTTACCGCCGACGCAAGCGTTTACTTTGTGTCGGCGGTTTTCCTTTTTGCTTCGGCCTACTGAGGGCTTCAAAAAAATCTTGACGATTAGGCTTATTTCACTTGCAAAGACTAATGATTTATAGTATAATCAATAGGAATATGGAACAGTATACCTATTGGGAGAAAATTGATTTGGAAAACTTGGTTTCAGACAATAAAAAAGAGCAGGAGCTGGCGGCTCAGTTTGGTTTTGCCGAGCGTGTCAGAGAACTGGTTACTGCTAAGTATACATATAAGCCGTTAGCCTTTGTTCACACCTACGGCTGTCAGCAAAACGTTAGCGATTCGGAGCATCTTAAGGGCTATCTTGAGCTTATGGGATATGGCTTTACCGATGAGCTTAATGAGGCTGACCTTGTGCTTTACAACACCTGTGCCGTTCGTGAGCATGCCGAGTCAAGGGTGTTCGGTAATGTGGGTATATTAAAGGCCAATAAGCGTTTGCGGCCTGATATGCTCATCTGTATGTGCGGTTGCATGGCACAGCAGACCGAGGTCGCTGAAAAAATAAGAAAAAGCTACCCGTATGTTGATATTTTGTTCGGCACTCAGGTGCGCCACAGATTTCCCGAATTTGTCTACCGCAAACTGACAACGGGGAAAAGAGTGTTTGAAAATCCCGAGAACGACAGCGGTATTTATGAGGGCATACCTGTTCATCGTGACGGCACCTTTAAAGCGTGGTTACCGATAATGCAGGGCTGTAACAACTTCTGTACCTACTGTATTGTGCCTTATGTGAGAGGCAGGGAGTTTTCCCGTGAGCCCGAGGAGGTTATTTCCGAGGCCAAGAGCATAATCGAGGGCGGAGCCAAGGAAATAATGCTTTTAGGTCAGAATGTTAACTCTTACGGAAAGAACTGTAAGAATAAGATGAGCTTTGCTCAGCTTTTGAGAGAGATAAATGCTCTGGACGGCGATTTCAGAATCAGGTTTATGACCTCGCACCCGAAGGACTGCTCTGAAGAGCTGCTCAAAGCAATGGCGGAATGCGAGAAGGTCGAAAAGCACCTGCATCTGCCTGTGCAATGCGGCTCTGACCGTGTGCTTGCCGCAATGAACCGACGTTACACAGCCGAGCATTATCTCGGATTGGTCGAAAAGGCTAAGTCGCTGATGCCCGAGCTACAGCTTACAAGTGATATAATCGTTGGCTTCCCCGGCGAAAACGAGGAGGATTTCAACAAAACACTTGAGTTGATAAAAAAGGTGAGGTATTATTCGCTGTTCACCTTTATATTCTCGCCCCGTCCCAATACACCCGCTGAAAAGATGCCCGACCCCGAATCCAAGGCCGACAAATCACGGCGATTTGCCGAGCTGCTTAAGCTTCAGGAGGATATCTCACGAGAGCTTAATGAACAGCTTATCGGTAAAGAGGTAAGGCTACTTATTGAAGAGCTTGATGGTGATGTGTTGGTGGGTCGCTCGTCCGAAAATCTTGTCGTAAGGGTCAAGGGCGAGGCCGATATGATAGGAACGTTTAAAAATGCGAAGATAACCGAATTTGACGGTGTACTTCACGGAACAATAATGTAAAAGATATAAGGAGAATAGAAAATGGATATTATCGAAGCAGCAAGACAGTTAGGTGCTGTATTACAGCAGGACGAAAGATACAAAAGATATTCTGAGGCCAGAAAGGCTAATGATGCAGATCCTGAGCTTCAAAAGCTGGTGGGCGAGTTCAACCTTGCCAGAATGCAGGTCGATAACGAGTTTCAAAAGGAAGAAGCCGAGCGTGACGGCGAGAAAATAAAGGAATTCAATGTTACCATCCGTCAGCTTTACGGTAAGATCATGTGTAATGACACCATGATGGAGTTTAATAAGGCTAAGGCTGATTTTGATGCAGTCATGCAGAGAGTAAACGGCATTATTGACCTTTCTATTGAGGGCGAGGATCCCAATACCTGTGAGCCTGCAACAGGCTGTACGGGAAGCTGTGCTACCTGCTCGGGCTGTCACTGATATTTTATAAAAACAAACTTCGAGGTGAAAACCAATGGCTGAGCTGTCGCCCATGATGCGTCAGTATCTTGAAATAAAGGAACAAAATAAGGATACCCTGCTGTTTTTCAGAGTGGGCGACTTTTACGAGCTGTTTTTCGACGATGCTGTAACTGCTTCCCGTGAGCTGGAAATAGTGCTTACAGGTAAGGAGTGCGGACTGTCTGAAAGAGCACCTATGTGCGGCGTGCCGTACCACAGCTACGAGGCCTATGTTGCAAGACTTATAGAAAAGGGCTACCGTGTTGCAATATGCGAACAGACCGAGGACCCTGCCACGGCAAAGGGGCTTGTCCGCCGTGATATCGTGCGTGTCATTACTCCCGGCACGGTCTTAGAGGACAGCATGCTGGATGAGTCTCGCAACAACTACCTTGCGGCGCTTTATTTTACCGCTAAAGAGTACGGACTGTGCTTTGTTGATGCATCGACGGGTACGGTAAATGTGACCGAGATATCGGGCGCAGATGCCGCTCAAAGAGTTATAGGTGAGCTTGGCCGATTTAACCCGAAGGAGCTTATTACGGTGCAGACCGTTGTTGAGAAAAAGGAGCTTGCTTCGTTTATAAAAGACCGTTTACAATGCTGTGTGACCATGATTGATGAGGAGCGGTTTGACGGCGGAGTGGCCGACATTGCCGTTTGCAATCATTTTAAGGTTACCTCGGTTACTCAAAAGGGTCTGGTTTCGGGCTCGCTTGCCGTGAGAGTGCTCGGAGCGGCATTGGATTACCTCGAAAAGACGCAGATGAGCGGCATGGAGCGAATTTCGGAGCTCAATCTGTATTCCGATAATCAGTTCATGAGGGTAGACGTTACTGCAATGCGCAACCTCGAACTGTGCGAGACCATGCGCAACAAGGAGAAAAAAGGCTCTCTGTTGTGGGTGCTTGACAAAACAAAAACCGCCATGGGCAAACGGCTTATACGCCGTTGGATAAGCCAACCTCTTATGGACAGAATGGCGCTTGAGACCCGTTATAACGGTGTGGACGAGCTGGTAGGTAACACCGTGCTCACAGGTGAGATAAGAGAGCTTTTGTCGGCTGTCCATGATGTCGAGCGTTTAATGACAAGGATAGTTTACGGTACTGCAGGTGCAAGAGAGCTGAGATCATTATGCTATACACTGCAAAGTCTGCCTGCAATAAAACAGCAGTTAGGCCAATGCCGTTCAAGGATACTGACAGGCGCTAACGACAGCATTGACCTTTGTGAGGATCTCTGCTACCTTATCGACCGTGCTATAGTTGACGAGCCGCCGTTTTCGGTGCGTGAGGGTGGTATAATCCGTGAGGGCTACAATGAACAAGTCGATCTTTTAAGAAGCGACCTTACGGGCGGAAAGGAAATAATTGCCAACATTGAGGCATCCGAACGTGAAAAGACCGGAATCAAGACGCTAAAGGTCAGATATAACAAGGTCTTTGGATATTATATTGAGGTCACCAATTCCTTCAAGGATATGGTGCCCGACTCATACATAAGAAAACAGACGCTTACCAATTGTGAGCGATATATAACCGATGAGCTCAAAAACATCGAGGCGAGAGTTTTGGGCGCCCGTGAGCACGGAGCTCAGCTTGAATTCCAGATATTTGACGGTATTCGCAAAACGGTTGCCGATGCGTTACCGAGGGTGCAGAACACTGCCGATGCCTTAGCCTTGGTAGATGTGCTTGCGTCGTTTGCCGAGGTTGCTGTGGTGAACAACTACTGCCGACCCACGCTTAACACAAGCGGTGCGCTGAATATTATCAACGGACGTCATCCTGTTGTTGAGCAGCTAAGCTCAATGCCGTTTGTGCCCAACGATACCGTGTTGGATAACGGTGCCAACCGTTGCGCTATTATTACAGGCCCGAATATGGCAGGAAAATCAACCTATATGCGTCAGGTCGCCATAATCGTGCTTATGGCACAGATAGGCTCCTTTGTTCCTGCAGGCTCGGCAGAGATACCAATAACCGATGCTATTTTCACACGTGTCGGTGCTTCGGATGATCTTGCCTCGGGACAGTCTACCTTTATGGTCGAAATGAGTGAGGTAGCACATATCTTAAAAAATGCAACCTCCAAGAGTCTTTTGATACTTGATGAAATCGGACGAGGCACCTCGACCTATGACGGTATGGCTATCGCAAGGGCTGTTCTTGAGTTTGTTTGTGAAAAGAAAAAGATAGGCGCAAAAACACTGTTTGCAACCCATTATCATGAGCTGACCGCATTGGAGGATCAGCTTGACGGTGTG
The DNA here is from genome assembly GCA_964424555.1 of uncultured Eubacteriales bacterium. Lineage (GTDB taxonomy): Bacteria > Bacillota > Clostridia > Oscillospirales > Acutalibacteraceae > UMGS172. The sequence goes on along the minus strand of CAYRIX010000001.1, from coordinate 109,682 downwards.
AAAAATTACAATATTGCCGTCAAAAAAAGAGGTGACGACATCACCTTCTTAAGACGTATCGTCCGAGGAGGAGCTGACGACAGCTACGGTGTTGAGGTTGCCAAGCTTTCGGGCATTCCGAGTGCTGTTATTGAGCGTGCAAAGGAGATACTTCAAACGCTTGAAAGTGAGGGAGCACCCTCTGTACCCAAGTTTACGGGTGATGAGGCGGATGCTCAGATGACCTTTGAGCTGCATGGAGCAAAGCAGTTGCTTGAAGAGCTTAAACTGCTTGACATAAATACCCTCACCCCCATAGAATGCATGACTGCATTGAACGGCTTTGTTCAAAAGGCCAGAGAGATTAAATAAGGTAAGGTGGATTTCATGAAAATAGGCGGAAGATACAAGCTTATGGGTAAAAAGAAGCACGCAATACTTGACATGCCGTATAACGAGGTGCTGGATGTTTTTGAGGAGGCTCTGAGCAATTCCGACCGGTCCTCTAAGCTTTTGGGAAGCGTCAACCGTGAGACGGGCGTATTTAAGATAGAATACAAGCTTTCAAGCCGTAAAAATGATGTATATGAGAACTACTGCATGCTGGTGGAGATAAAGGAGACCGAGGACGGCGGCACAAGGATCGAATATGCCTTTGTGTACGACCGCTTTATCAGCTGGTATACTAAGATACTGTCGGTAATCTGCTTCCTTGTACCCTTGATTGCCGCATTGACGGTTTACTTTAAGTTTGAACTGAAGGAGCTTGTTCACCTTGCACTGTATGTGCCGTTGCTGTTAATCTCGGCTTTCGGCGTCTTTTCGCTGTTTGGCTACAAGGAAAAGAAAAGCAGTGTTAAGCCCATGGTCAAGGAATTTGAAAATATGCTGATTGCACTTTTCGATGAATAAACACATGTAAAAGCTACGAAGGTATAAGAAACCATATGAAAGGAGGCTGGTGACATATGGCAGTTATAAACGTATTGCCGAAACAGGTGGCCGAGCTTATTGCCGCAGGAGAGGTCGTTGAACGTCCGTCCTCGGTCATAAAGGAATTGGTTGAAAATTCAATAGATGCAGGCTCAACGCTGATAACCGTTGAAATCAAAAACGGCGGTGTGACCTTTATGCGTGTGACCGATAACGGCTGCGGTATCGCCCGTGAGGATGTCACCACCGCCTTTAAGCGTCATGCAACAAGCAAGGTCAGTACCGAGGACGACCTCAACAGTATTGCAACCTTGGGTTTCAGAGGTGAGGCCTTGGCGGCAATTTCTTCGGTGTCACGGGTCGATATGCTGACCAAGCCTAAGGAGGCTACGGTCGGTACGGCCTATTCATCTGAGGGCTCGTCTGAGGTCACGGTTAACGATGCAGGCTGTCCTGACGGTACAACGATAATTGTAAGGGATCTGTTTTTCAACACCCCTGCACGAATGAAATTTCTTAAAAAGGATGTTGCCGAAGGAAACTCGGTTGCGGCGGTGCTGGATCACATTGCTCTGTCGCATCCCGAGGTGTCGTTCCGCTTCATACGTGACGGCAAGCAGGTCTTTACAACCGCAGGCGACGGTAAGCTTTTGTCAGCCATATATGCCGTTTGCGGACGTGAGTTTGCGTCAACTCTCATTCCTGTCGAGGGGGAGCTTGGCGGTATAAGGGTTTCGGGCTACACCTGCAGACCGACGGCCTGCAAGCCTAAGAAAAGCTCTCAATTTGTGTTTTTAAACGGCAGATATGTCCGCTCGGGCACCGTTGCGGCGGCATTGGAGGCCGCCTATAAAAACATGGCCATGGTGGGACGTTATCCTGCAGCAGTACTGCATCTTACGGTGCCGTACGGTGCTGTCGATATCAATGTCCATCCCGCCAAGACCGAGGTCAGATTTTCGGATGAACGGCGCATCTTTGATTGCGTGATGTTCAGTGTTAAAAATGCTCTTGCCAAGGGCGACGAGCGTCCCGAAATGACATTGCCAAAGCGCATGGGGCAGGCAAGAATGTCGGTTGAGGAATACCGGCAGACCGTAATACCCGAAATTAATAATAAACAGGCCGATCCCATAAAAACCTACAGTAAGCTGATTGCCGATGCTGAGCGTAACAACCGTCCGTTATCCTTCAGGCAGCCGACCATCGGTACGGGCTTCAAGCAGGAGCTCCCTGTCGTGCAAAAGCCTCAGGAGGAGACCAAGCAAAGCTATTTCCCGTGGGACGATAATCCCGATGTGGCCAAGGCGGAAATTGATACGGTAAGCCCTGCTGAACAACCGTTGAAAACGGTTGAGACGGTGTCAGAGGATGCGCATGTCCGAGAAGAATATTTAACAAAAAATAATAATATTCCTACTTTTGCTGAAAATGCCACGGTAAGTGAGCCCGAGGGTGTAACGGTCGGCATGGCTGAGGCTAAAGCAGAGGTCGAGACCTTACAGGATGTAGCTGACGAGCCGATATCGGAGGTCGAGTACATCGGTGAGGCCTTTAAGACATACATAATCGTAAGAAAAGAGGAAAGCCTCTATCTTATTGACAAGCACGCTGCACATGAACGTATGCTGTTCAATAAACTGAAATCCGAGGCTCAAAGCAATCCGCAGATGCTACTGAGTCCTCAGCAGGTAGTGTTGAGAAAAGACGAGTATACGGTCATTGTAGACAGCGTCAGCCTGCTTGAAAAGGCCGGCTTTGAGGTTGAGGACTTCGGCGACAGCACGGTGCTGGTCCGCTCGGTGCCGTCGGCTTTGGTAGGGGAGAACGTTGATAACCTTATATCAGAGCTTGCGGCAGGTCTTAACGACAGGAATGCCGTTGAGATAGAGCGCCTTGAGAGGATATATGAAACGGTTTCCTGCCGTGCCGCAGTGAAGGCGGGCAATCTTTCTTCACCCGAAGAGCTTAAGGCATTGGCTGAGGCCGTGCTGAGCTCAAAGGAAATAATGTATTGTCCTCACGGCCGCCCCGTTGCTATGGAGCTCAAGAAAAAAGAGATAGAAAAGCAGTTCGGAAGGATACAGTAATGCTCTGTGAAGGCTTTAAAATTATTGCAGTTGTCGGGCCGACTGCCTCAGGCAAAACTGCTCTTGGGGTGGATATCGCAACCCGTTTTAACGGAGAGGTAGTATCCTTCGATTCCATGCAGGTGTATAACAGCATGCCGATAGCCTCGGCGGCGCCCACCTTTGAAGAAAGAAAGGGCATACCTCATCATCTTGTGGGTTTTAAAGACCCGAAGGATAAGTTCTCGGTTGCCGATTTTATTGAGCTGGCGACAGATGTTGTTGCCGATATAAACGCAAGAAACAAGCTGCCGATTTTGGTTGGCGGAACAGGTCTTTATATCGACTCACTTGTTTCAGGTGTAAGGTTTTCGGATGAGGATTCCACCGAAGTGAGAGAAAGGCTTGAAAAAAAGGCCGACACGGTGGGCATGGAGAAAATGCTCGAGGAATTGCGTCTCATTGATCCCGAAACGGCCGCAAAGTACCACGTTAATGACCGAAAACGCATAATACGTGCGCTTGAGATATTTGAGCTACACAAAAAAACAAAATCACAGCTTGATGACGAGTCAAAGTTGAACGGCAGTCGGTACGATACCGTTTGGATAGGCATCACCTACCGCAACCGTGAGCTTTTGTATGACCGTATCAACCGACGTGTTGATATAATGCTTAAAAACGGCCTGCTTGAGGAGGCAAGGGAAGCCCTTTTAAACGGCGGTGCTACCTCTGCACAGGCGATAGGACATAAGGAGCTTTTCGGCTATTTCAAAGGAGAAATCCCGTTGGAAACGGCTGTTGAAAACCTGAAAATGGAGACAAGGCGGTATGCCAAGCGTCAAATGACGTGGTTCCGCCGAAACAAGGACATAAATTGGATATATGCCGATGAAACACCCGATGTGTTTTCAGAGGCCGAGAGAATTATAACGGTTATAGAAAGGATGCAGCGGTCACAAAAATGAATGCAAGGGTCGTAAGTATTTTGAAATGGGCCGCAGTTATCTTTATTGCGGTGTTTGTCATAGCGCAGGTCTACTCGGGCTTTGTCAGCCCCGTAACCACCGATACTGTTTACATCTATTCTTCCTACAAGGGCTATGACACGACAGGCTTTGTAGTGCGCAATGAAACGGTGGTTGAGGACGCTATAAGCGGAATTTTAAGCTTTTCGGTGAATGACGGCGGACGTGTGTCAAAGGGCGGCACAATAGCTACGGTGTATAATACTGCATCGGATGCCGATAGCCGTATAAAGATCGCAGAGCTTAATGAAAATATAGCAACGCTTGAAAAAATACAGACCTATAACGATCTTAATGCTACAGATCTCAGCTCGGTCAACAACAATATACACGGTGCATTGTCGAAAATTGCCGATAACACTCAAAACGGGCATGTTGCATCGGATGACAGCTACGACATACTGCTTGAAAACATGGCCCGCCGACAGATAATTACGGGACAGGCAACCGATTTTAATGCGTTGATATCCTCACTTAAGGCTCAACGTGATGGGCTTGAGGCCTCGGTCGGCCAACCTACAGGTAAGCTTATCTCACCTCAGTCGGGTTATGTTATCTATACTGTTGACGGTTATGAAGGCTCGGTTACGGTGGATGACATGAAGACACTTGACGCACAGCAGCTGAAATCGGTCAAGGCGGTGGATGTGTCGAAAAATGCGGTATGCAAAATAGTCAGCGACTACGAGTGGTATATTGCCGCAACCATACCGTTTGACGAATCCTTAAACCTTAAATCGGGTGGCAAGGTCACGCTTAAGACAACCTTGCAATCGGTACCTGAGCTTACGGCAACGGTAAAGTATATCAACAAGCAATCGGTCGGCGAGGATGCCGTTGTTGTTCTTTCTTGTGACACCATGAATAAGGAGCTTGCACAGACGAGAAATCTTGATATCACGATAGTGTATGAGGAGTATAGCGGTCTCAAGGTCGATAACCGTGCAATAAGAATAGTCGACGGACAAAAGGGAGTTTACGTACTGTTGGCCTCTCAGGTGAAATTTGTTCCCGTTGAGGTTATCTGGAGCGGTGAAAACTACTCGATAGTCAAGCGTGAGGCTTCTGAGAAAAAGGTATTGAGAATATACGACGAAATAATCGTTAAGGGAAAGAATTTGTATGACGGAAAAATTATCGAATGATGAGCAGATAAGGTGTCTGTGGTTTGACCAAAACTATCAAGACATCAAAAGCAGGATTGATGCCGCTTGCAAAAAAGCGGAACGTGACCCTAAAGAGGTCATAATGTTAGCGGCAACCAAAACCGTACCGACGGCCGTTATCAACCATGCGATAGAGGCAGGTGTAGAGTACATCGGAGAAAACCGTGTGCAGGAGCTGCTTTCAAAAAAGGACGGGCTTCTGCCGTCGGCACACCGCCATTTTATAGGACATCTGCAGACTAACAAGGTTAAGGACGTAATCGACGAGGTCGAGATGATACAGTCGGTTCACTCGATAAAGCTTGCCAAGGAGATAAACCGATTGTGTGAGAAAAAGGGCAAGGTAATGGATGTTTTGGTCGAGGTGAATGTCGGAAACGAGGAAAGCAAATCGGGATTTTCGGTTTCCGAGGTCGAGTCAGCGATAACAGAAATGGCCAAAATGACCAACATAAAGGTCAAGGGATTGATGTCAATACCGCCGATTTGTGAAAAAGTACAAGAACTTCGGCAATATTTTGCAATTTTAAGCAAACTGTTTATTGACATTAGGGCCAAAAACATGGATAATGTAAATATAGTATATCTATCTATGGGGATGTCGGGAGATTTTGAGGAAGCGATAGAATACGGCGCCAATATTGTCCGTATCGGAACCTCACTTTTCGGCCCCCGAGATTACAGTAAATAAAAGCATAAGGAGAAATCAATATGGGCTTTTTTGATAAGATCAAGGACATTGTAAGCGCAAGCGACGAGGACGAGGGCTACGAGGAGATGGAGAGCACCTCCACCCGTGAGACAGCTTCGGGAAATGACTATTACTCTTCGTCCACAGGCAGAACCTACGAAAAGGAAAAGACTACTCAGTTCCCCAGCGATCGCAAGGGCAAGAATGCTACTGTCGGCAGAGTTAATTCTCAGCTTCAGGTGGCATTGGTTAAGCCTGAGAGATTTGAGGATGTTCCTCAGATCGCAGACCATCTTGCCGATGGCAGAACCGTTGTTTTGAATCTTGAGGTTGCCAACCGTGAGACTCAGCGTCGCTTGCTCGACTTTTTGAGCGGTGCCGCTTATGCACACGGCGGAAGAATAAAGAAGGTTGCCAACAGCACCTATATAATCACTCCCAGCAATGTTGACGTTATGGGCGAGTTGCTCATGGACGAGCTTGAGGGTACAGGCAGTTATCTTTAATGAATTCAAAGGAACGCAGCTTTCTTGAGGCAAGGATAGTTGACTGCATACGTCAGTGTAACGACCGCAATGTGCCTAAGTTCATAGGCTTTTTAGATGCGTCGGGCGCATCCGTCGCTACAGCTTTAGCTAAAAGCGAGGGAGCGAGATTTATGCTCTTCGGTGGATTTGAAGGTGCTGAAAGAGTATATTTCGGGGTGTTCCCTGATTGGTGTGAGCCAACGGATGAGGATTTCCCTATTGTCAAGCTTCGCATCTGCAACCGTTCCGACCGAGCTCTTACGCACAGGGATGTGTTGGGAGCGCTGATGTCGGCGGGCATTGAACGGGATACCGTAGGTGATATTCTGACGAGCGGAAAGGATCCTGTGATATTCGTTGCTGAGGGCATTGCGGGGCATATCGTTGCCCATGTTGACAGGATAGCTGCGGCAGGTGTTGAAATAATACGTGATGAATCGGACTATTTACCGTCATCCCAAGGCTTTGAGGAACGGTCGGGTACCGTTGCTTCGTTGCGGCTTGATTGTGTCGTCGGCGAGCTTTCGAATTGCTCACGCAACCGTTCAGCCGAGCTTATTCAAGGTGGGCTTGTCTCGGTCAACGGCCTTGAAGCTGTGAAGCTGACCTCAGAAATAAAAGACGGGGATACCGTTACGATAAGGCGTGTGGGCCGATTTGTTATTGATGACACGGGTCATATTACCAAAAAGGGCAGAATAGCCCTTAAATACAGAAAATACATTTAATTTATACAACGGAGGGAAACCATGAAAACACCCGAACAGATACGTGATATGGAATTTCAAAAATCTCCCATGGGCGGCTACAAGCAGAGCGATGTTGAGCTGTTCCTTGAGGAGGTTGCATCACAGATCGAGATACTCATGAAGCAAAAGGCTGAGGCCGAGCGCAAGCTACAGGAGCTCAGCAAAAATGCTCCCGAGGCCGCACTTTCCACTGCTAGCATCCAGAGTGTGCTTGTAAATGCACAGAAGGTAGCTGAGCAGGTTATCGAGGAGGCCAAAGTTACCGCTCAGGGAATCGTGTCTGATGCCAGCCTTAAGCTTACCGAGGCTGACATTAAGTCCCGTGAGATAATTGCTGATGCTGAGAGCAAGGCTGTTTTATTGGGTGAGACCGCCGAGACCGAGGCGGCTAAGATAATTGCCGCCGCAGTTGCTGAGTCGCAGACCATTGTGGCTGAAGCAAAGGAGAGCGTTGAGCTTGAACAGAAGCTTTATGACCGCATGAAGATCGAAATATCCGACTTCCGCAAGAAGGCCGCTGCACAGTGTGGTGCATTGATCGAGCTTATCAATCAACTACCGAGCGAGATACCCTTTAATTTGGAACGCTCCAAGACGGTCCTTTCGGTCGATTTCAGTGACCCTGCCGAGTTGTTAAAAGCGGCAGTTGATGAGCGCCTTGAAAAGGAAAGAGCCGAGGCGGAGGCTAAGGAAAGGGCAGAGGCTGAGGCAACGGCTGCCGTCACCGTCAGCCAGACCGTTGAGGAAAATGCGGAGCCCAGCATCACTGTTGAAACCGAGGAGGCTGCCTTAGTAATTGAGGATGAGCCCTCTGAGGAGTCGGCAGAAAGCGTAGCTACCGTAAATGATACTGAGTTTGCTGACAGCGAGCAGATGTCGTTTAGCAGTGAGGCTTCCGTCAAATTCGAAATCGACGACGATGACGAGCAGGACAAAGACGATGAACAAGATGATGAGGAAGAAACAGTTCCTTTTGCAACTGCCGTTACCAAGGAGGAGCCGACTAGTCCCAAGAGTCGCATAAGCTTCGGCGAGGAAGATGATGACGACTACGATGATGATGAGGACGAGGACGATGAGCCGAGACTCTTCTTCCGTCGCAAGAAAAAATAAATAGGTTAAATGCTTCTCACGGTGCACCTTAAGGTGTGCCGTGAGAATGTGCCGTTAAAAAGGCATATAAAAATTACAGTTCCGAGATACAGATTGGAGATTTAAAAATGGATTACAATCAAACACTTAACCTGCCTCAAACGGAATTCCCTATGAGAGCAGGTCTGCCCACCCGTGAGCCCGAGGCTTTGAAGGAATGGCAGGACAGTGACATTTACGGTGAGCTTATGAAGAAAAATGAGGGCAAGCCCTCCTACATTCTTCATGACGGCCCTCCGTATGCTAACGGCGTTATCCATATGGGTACCGCTTTGAATAAGTCGCTGAAGGATTTTGTTCTCAGATATAAGAACATGACAGGCTTCAGAGCACCTTATGTCCCCGGTTACGATACCCACGGTCTGCCTACCGAGCTTAAGGCACGCAAAAAGGCGGGTGTTGGCTCGGCAGCTCAGGTTTCTGCTTTAGAGCTTCGTAAGATCTGCCGCGACTTTGCATTGGGCTTTGTTGACGATCAGCGCAAGCAGTTTGAGCGTCTCGGAATTTTGGGCGATTGGGCCGATCCGTACCTCACCTTGAAGCCTGCTTACGTTGCCAAGCAGGTTGAGATATTCGGCAAGATGGCCGAGAAAGGCTATATCTACAAGGGACTTAAGCCCGTTTATTGGTGCCCCGAGTGTCAGACCGCTTTGGCTGAGGCTGAGATCGAGTATGCTGAGGATCCGTGCCATTCCATCTACGTTAAGTTTAATGTCACCGACGATAAGGGTGTTTTGTCAAAGCTCGGTGCTGAGGTTGATAAAACATACTTTGTAATTTGGACTACTACTACCTGGACTTTGCCTGCTAACCTCGCTATTTGTGTAGGCCCCGATTATGATTACGGTGTTTACAAGGCAAACGGTGAGTACTACGTAATGGCTACCGAGCTTGCCGCAAATTCGTTTAAGGCAGCTAAAATTGAGGAGTTTGAGCTTCTCGGCACCGTCCGTGGTTCCGAGCTTGAATATATGAAATGTGCTCATCCGTTTATCGACCGCGTTTCGTTGGTTATCGTTGGTAACCATGTTACTTTGGAAAGCGGTACGGGCTGTGTTCATACCGCTCCCGGTCACGGTGTTGACGACTTTGAGGTCTGCCGTAACTACCCCGAGGTTGGAATGGTCGTTCCCGTTGACCATAAGGGAATTATGACTGCCGATGCAGGGGAGTTCCAAGGACTTACCACCGAGCAGGCCAACAAGGCTATTGCTATTAAGCTTGACGAAACAGGCCACCTGTTTGCTCTTGAAAAGATAATCCACCAGTATCCCCATTGCTGGCGTTGTAAGTCACCTATCCTCTTTAGAGCTACCGAGCAGTGGTTCTGCTCTATCTCGGCCTTTGCCGATCAGGCAATTGAAGAGATTAAAAAGGTAAAGTGGGTTCCCGGTTGGGGTGAGGACCGTATCACCGGTATGATACGTGACCGTTCTGACTGGTGTATCTCCCGTCAGCGTACTTGGGGCGTTCCCATTCCGATCTTCTACTGTGAGGAGTGCGGCAAGGAGGCTATCACTCCCGAAACCATAGCCAAGGTTTCTGACATTTTCCGTGAGGAGGGTGCAGATGCCTGGTATGCTAAAGAGGCTAAGGAGCTTATGCCCGACGGCTTTAAGTGCTCATGTGGATGCACCTCGTTTAAGAAAGAGACCGACATCATGGATGTATGGTTCGACTCGGGTGTATCTCATGCCGCTGTTTTGGATGAGCGTGATGAGTTGTCCAGCCCTGCCGACCTTTATTTAGAGGGTGCCGACCAATATCGCGGTTGGTTCCAGTCGTCACTGTTGACAAGCGTTGCCGCTTACGGCAAAACTCCGTACAAGACCGTTGTTACGCATGGTTGGGTCGTCGACGGCGAGGGCAAGAAGATGTCTAAATCTATCGGCAACACCATCAACCCCGACGAGATCGTTGGTCAGTATGGTGCTGACATCCTGCGTTTGTGGGTAGCATCGTCTGACTATCATGCTGATATTCGTATCTCCAAAGACATTTTGAAGCAGCTCAGTGAGATCTATAGAAAGATCCGTAACACAGCACGTTTCATTTTGGGCTGTATCAGTGACTTTGATCCCGATAAGGATTCCGTTTGCGAGTGTAAACTGCACGAGATGGACAAGTTTGCTTTGATGCGTCTTGATCAGCTCGTCCACGAGTGCCGTGAGGCATACGAGAATTTTGAGTATCACCTCATTTTCCACGCAATTCACAACTTCTGTGTTCTTGATATGTCTAACTTCTACCTCGATGCCGCTAAGGACAGACTTTATGTTGAGGGTAAGGATTCCGAGACTCGTCGTGCCGCACAGACCACCATTTACAAGGTTCTGCACGTGCTGACCCGTCTTATCGCTCCCATTTTGTCGTTTACTTCGGACGAGATCTGGAAGTTTATGCCTCACTACGCTACGGATGACGTCAGAAACGTTGTTCTTAACGATTTCCCTGTAGCCTCGGGCGAGGTCGATGCTGATTTCATTGCACGTTGGGAGAAGATCCACGCCATTCGTGACGATGTAAAGAAGGCTTTGGAGCTTGCACGTACCGCAAAGGTTATCGGTGCATCACTTGAGGGAGCTGTCACCGTTTACGCAACGGGTGCCGAGCTTGAGTTCCTTAAGTCGGTTGAGGATATTCTTTCCACTGTATTCATCGTGTCCTCGGTTGAGATAGTTGAGGGCGAGGGCGGTGAGCACAAGGGTGACAGCGGTATCGGTGTTACCGTTACCCATGCTAAGGGTGAAAAGTGTGAGCGTTGCTGGAGTTTCTCCGAAACCGTCGGAACCGACAGTGAGCATCCTACCCTTTGTGCACGTTGCCGTGCAATTATTGCAAAGTAATAAATAAGGAGAAATTATGTCCGCTGTATTAGCTATAATCTGCGGTGTGTTGGTTATAGGTCTTGACCAGCTGACCAAGTATCTGGTCACAGCATACATGGATACTTATGAGGTTATAACCGTTATCCCAGGTATACTAAGCCTTAACCGCATACCGCCTAATACAGGTGCTGCTTTCGGCATGCTGCAGGGACAGACGTGGTTTTTGATCACGGTGACCTGCGTAATTATGATAATCTGTATAGGCATGCTTATTCGCAGGACCTTTGACAGTAAAATAATGTTTTGGGCGCTGTGTCTTGTGTTGGGCGGAGGTATAGGAAATCTTATCGACCGCATCTTCAGAGGCGGCAGTGTTGTGGATTTCTTTGAATTCGATTTCATTGATTTTCCTGTTTTCAATGTTGCCGATATCGCAGTATGTGTAGGCGCAGGTCTGATAGTTTTGTATTTTATTATGGAATTTGTCAGTGACGCACGCAAAAAGACCCATATCGCTGAGATAAATGCTGAGGAGGAGCTTAATATTAAGACAGAAGCCCCCGATGCGATCGAAAATGATGACAACTGATACATTTGTTTGTGAAGGTGGCGGCACAAGGCTTGACGCCTTTGTGTCATCGGCTTGCGATATTTCGAGGTCACTTGCCGCCGAGCTTATCGATCAAGGTAAGGTAACGGTAAACGGCAAGCCTGCCAAAAAGAGCATGAAGCTTAACATCGGTGATGAGGTCATTGCTGAACGTCCCGAGCTTTGTGAACCTGAAGCTATACCTCAGGATATTCCGATTGATGTGGTTTTCGAGGATGAGGACCTGCTTGTGGTAAATAAACAAAAGGGTATGGTGGTACATCCTGCATCGGGCAATCCCGACGGTACATTGGTCAATGCACTGCTTTTCCATTGCAAGGGGACTTTGTCGGGCATAAACGGTGTTTTGCGACCTGGTATCGTACACCGTATCGACAAGGATACAAGCGGTCTTTTGATTGTAGCAAAGAACGATAAAGCGCATAAAGCTTTGGCCGAGCAGATAAAGGAGCACAGCTTCACCCGTGAATACCGTGCTGTTGTTTACGGCAATGTCAAGACTGATTCGGGTACTGTCGACCTGCCGATAGGCAGAGACCCCAAAAACCGTCAGAGGATGGCGGTGGTATATGTAAATTCCAAGCCTGCAGTGACCCATTATGAGGTATTGAAGCGTTATGATGGCTTTACCTTTATGAAATTTCGCCTCCAAACGGGCAGAACACATCAAATAAGGGTGCATATGGCGTCAATGGGACATCCTTTGGCAGGAGATCCCGTGTATGGGCCGAGAAAAATAATAACCGAGCTGTCGGGACAGTGCCTTCATGCAGGGCTTATCGGCTTTATTCATCCTTCGACGGGTGAATATATGGAGTTTTCAAGCGAATTACCTCAGTACTTCACTTCGTTTTTATCAAAATTAAAAGAAAATTAAGATATTTTTCAGGAGGTTCAAAATGAACGAGCAGAGGAAATCCACACTCAAGAAGTATTCTCTTGAGGCCAAAAAGCAGATCATCATCGGCACTAACTGTGCCAAGTCGGGTCATCCGGGCGGATCGCTTTCATGTACCGAAATACTGACCTATTTGTATTTCGACAAGATGAATATCGACCCTAAAAACCCTGACAAGACTGACCGTGACCGCCTTGTTCTTTCCAAGGGACACGCCGCACCCGCACTTTACGGTGTTTTGGCAGTTCGTGGCTTCTTTTCGACCGATGAGATCAAAAAGCTCCGTAAGCCTTACGCTATGCTCCAAGGACATCCTGATAAAAAACACATCCCCGGTGTAGATATGTCCTCGGGCTCTCTCGGTCAGGGCATCTCGGCCGCCGCAGGAATGGCTTTGTCGGCCAAGCATTTTGGTGATAATTACCGTGTATATGCCATTATCGGTGACGGTGAGTCCGAAGAGGGTCAGGTATGGGAGGCCGCCATGTTTGCCGCTCATAAGAAACTCAACAACCTGACCGTTTTTGCCGATCTTAACAATCTCCAGATCGACGGCACTTTGGACGAGGTCAACTCTCCGCTGCCGCTTGATAAGAAGTTTGAGGCCTTCAATTGGAATGTTATCGTGATCGACGGACACGACTTCGATCAGATCGAGGCCGCAGTTGCCGCCGCCGAGGCTTGCACTGAGAAGCCGACCGCCATCATCGCCAACACCGTTAAGGGTAAGGATGTTTCCTTTATGGAAAATCAGGTCAACTGGCACGGTGCGGGCCCGAACGATGAACAAGCTGCTGAGGCTCTCGCAGAGCTTGACGCTAAGATTGCTGCACTTTGAGTGGTTAATGATTGGAGGATGTAACAATGGCTGAAGTTAAGAATATTGCTACCAGAGACGCATACGGTGCCGCCCTTTGCGAGCTGGCTGAAAAAAGAAATGATTTTGTTGTTTTTGATGCTGACCTTGCTGCCGCAACCAAGACCGGCGCATTTAAGAAGGTTCACCCCGAAATGTTCTACAACTGCGGTATTGCCGAGCAGAACATGATGAGCGTTGCTGCAGGCTTTGCCGCAACAGGCAAGCTTGTATTTGCAAGCTCGTTTGCTATGTTTGCCGCAGGCCGTGCCTTTGAGCAGGTCAGAAACTCTATCGGTTATCCCCACCTCAATGTTAAGATCGGCGCTACCCACGCAGGTATCTCGGTCGGCGAGGATGGTGCAACCCATCAGTGCTGTGAGGATATTGCGCTTATGAGAACCATCCCCGGCATGACCATCATTAATCCTGCCGATGCTGTCGAGGCTCGCCAGGCTGTTTTGGCCGCCGCCGAGATGGACGGTCCCGTTTATATGCGTTTTGGCCGTCTGGCTGTTCCCGTTGTTTTCGACGACGATTACAAGTTCGAGATCGGCAAGGGCGTTGAGCTGAAGGCAGGTACCGATGTTACCATCATCGCAACCGGTTTGATGGTCAAGGAGGCTATGGAGGCTTACGACATCTTGGCTGCCGAGGGTATTTCGGCTCGTATCGTCAATATGGCCACCATCAAGCCTATTGACCGTGACATCATTGTCAAGGCCGCAAAGGAGACCGGTGCTATCGTCACCGCTGAAGAGCATTCAGTTATCGGTGGACTTGGCTCTGCCGTAGCCGAGGTCGTTTGTGAGGAATACCCCGTTCCTGTTATCAAGGTGGGTGTTCAGGATACCTTTGGCATGTCGGGTCCTGCAGCAGATCTGCTCGACATCTTTGGTCTCAGAGCAAAGGATATTGTCGAGAAGGCAAAGCAGGCCATCGCCGCAAAGAAATAAGGTAAGAATACAAATTCACTGCGTATTTGTACGCAGTGAATTTTTTGCTATTTGAGGTTATTCTTCTTCAAATATACAGTAACTTGTTTGTTCTCACGTTTGCAGTTTTCTATTACATATTTGGTTCCACGTGACACACCATCCCAAAAAGCAATTACTTGGTCGGCATACCGGATGATTTGTAGATTGCGTTTTAGAGGGGCACTGCGGCCATATTTGTTGTACTCGGGCAAAAATTCGGTTAAATGAATATCGTTAGCTAAGGCGTAATTTCTGGCACAACTATCGATTCCCTTTGCACCGCCCGATACGATTTCTGTTATGTTGGATGGCAAATATTTTTCCAAATCCGTTACTGTCAAGCCTCTTGATCCAATTATTGCTATTTTCATAAAAAACACCTTTCAAAAAAACATTGCGTCACAATAGCGTCATTATATCACCGATTTTGTTTTTGCGCAACATTTTCACTATAATTAAGTTGTAATGACATCATAATAGTGGATAAGAGGTGTAAAAATGGAGGAAAAATTGTTACGATATACATTAAGAGTAGACAGATTGTTGTTTCAGAAGTTTAAGTATATTGCCGATTCCGAAGGTCGTTCTGCAAATAAAGAGATAGAACAATACATTAAAAGATGCGTTGCTGAATTTGAAAAAGAACATGGTGAAATAAAGGTATAAAAACCATCCGACTGACAAAAGTCAGTCGGATGGTTTTTTGTTTGAAATATTATTTCTTTTCCTCGTGGTATTCCTTTTCGGTGTTGACGTTCCAGATGTTGGTGCGGTCGGTCACGTTGTTTTTTATATTGTTCACGGCTTCAAAGGCTGTTGCCATTGAATGGTCCATATTATTGTAGCGGTGCTGACCGTTTCGACCTATACAGTAAAGGTTTTCGTAGGTGTTTAGGTGCTCAATAATGCTGTCCATTTCGCTGTATGTGTCAAAATAGGCGGGATATGCCTTTTTAATGAGTTCACGGTGGCTGTCAAGCACATCTCCACGGTCGATAATTCCCATCGAGACGAGCTCGTCTATCGCAAATTTAACTGCGTCTTCGTCGGTCAAGCTCCAAAGCTTGTCACCCTCACGGCAGAAATACTCAAGACCTACCCAAACGGTGTGTTCGGGGTCACTCACAAGATAGGGTGACCAGTTGTTGAACACCTGAATGCGTCCCAGCTTTACCGAGGTGTCTTGAACATAAATCCAACAGTCGGGAACAATGTTGCCCAAGGTTTTATAATCGGTTTTGTTCTCAAGGTTAGTCTTTTTAAGCAGGAGTCCCACCGTCATAAAATCACGGTAGGGCAGACCTGCGGCGGCCGTCTTCACATTTTGTGGCACGGTGTCGCCCAAACCGCTCACAAGCTCATTTACGGGCATAGTTGAGATAACAATGTCGCAATCCAGTGTCTGTTTTTGACCGCTTTCTCCAATATACGTTACCGAGGTTATCTGTCCGTGGGTCACCTCAAAATCGGTGACCTTACAGTTCATCTGTACCTTAACCCCATTGGCTTTGGCTTTATTTAAGGCCAATTCCCAAAGCTGACCCGGTCCGAATTTAGGGTATGAAAAGCTTTCAATAAGGGAAGTTTCGGTGTTTTTTTTAGATTTACCGAAAATTTTACGGAACATATCCTGTAGTACGGCGGTTATTGAAAGACCTTTGACACGCTGAGCGCCCCAATCTGCCGAAATCTCGCTCGGATGCCTGCCCCAAAGCTTTTCCGTGTAGCCCTCGAAAAACATAGAGTACAGTACCTTGCCAAAGCGGTTGATGTAGAAATTTTCAAGCGAGGTCTCAGGTCGCTTATGTATTTTGGCACCGAGATATGAAAATCCTGCCTTTACGGTGGTGATAAAGCCCATTATTTTAATGGTGTCCCACTTCAAGGTCACAGGATAGTCAAAAAAGTGGTTTTTATAGTATATTCTCGAAATTCTATCACGCACCAGCATGACCTCGTTGGTTTTTTCGGGGTCGGGGCCGACCTCGGCAAAGTCTTTTTTGCGGTTGAATGCGATATCGTCCTTGGACGGTGCGCCCTGCAAAGGCAAAAGCTCCTGCCACCAAGCCGACACACGGCTGTCCTTTGAGAAAAAACGGTGGCCGCCGATATCCATTCGATTGCCGTTGTATTCTACCGTCTGCGAGATACCGCCAACACGGTCGGTGGCCTCTAAAACGGTTATGTCGTATTCAGCACTTTTAGCCAATTCATAGGCGGCGGTAATTCCTGCAGGACCTGCGCCGATTATAATGATTTTTTTCACTCGTCGTCACGCTTTCTGTAAAGGATGATCTTTTTCGAACCGAAGTTCCACAAGAATACTATTGCCGTGGTGATGATTTTGGCGACCATATAATGCATACCCAACGCACCGTCAAACAACAGCATAAACAACTCGGTGAAAAGCAGTCCTATAACACCGGTTATGAAGTACACGGGAAATTTTGATGAGTGCTTTTTATCCTTGGCGATGCCTGTGAATACAAAGTGGTTTGAAAGTATGTAGTTGACAAACAGACCGCAAAGGAAGGCCAGAGCGATCGAAACATATTCGTCAAATGTGCCTATAGCTTTAAAAAGTCCAAGCTTGTCGTACAAAAGCCATAACACGGCCCAATCAACAACACTTGCAAATCCGCCGACAAATAGATATCGGAAGAATTGGATAAAGGTGTTGTGGGTCTTGGCCATAAACAGGGCTTTTATCTTGCGGTGCTTCAAAAGTCGAATAAGCTCGTGCATTTTTACATCCTTTCAAATATTTGTTATATACAGTATAGCACATTCTCTCACAATATGGTAGAATAAATTGTAAATTATAAAAATTTTGAGGTGCGTTATGCAGAACATACTCAAAACCGTTCGCAAAGCGGTTCAACAATATGAAATGATATCCGAAGGCGACCGCATTGCTGTCGGAGTTTCGGGTGGAAAGGACTCACTTATTCTGCTTTTGGCATTGCATACGCTGTCTACCTTTTACCCCAAGAAATTTACGGTCATAGGTTTGACCGTAGACCAACGTTTTGAGGGTGTCGACGGCGATTTTTCAAAAATATCGGAATTTGCCGAGCAGAAAGGTATAAACTACAAAATCGAAAAGACCGATATATGGGAGATAGTGTTTAAAGAGCGGCGAGAGGATAATCCCTGCAGTCTTTGTTCAAGAATGCGCAAGGGCGCTTTATATCAGGCAGCCAAAGCTTTGGGCTGCAACAAGGTGGCTTTGGGACATCATCTTGATGATGCGGCGGCCACCTTTTATATGAATCTGCTCAACAACGGTACGCTCGGATGCTTTAGTCCCGTGACGGAGTTTAAGGAAAAAGGGATAACCGTCATCCGTCCACTGTGTTTGACCGATGAGAGGGATGTGATTCATGCGGCAAAAGTGCAGAGCGTGCCGATAATCGAAAGCCGTTGTACTGTCAATGGTGAGACCGAGCGAGCACGTACTGAGGCAGTAATTAAAACGTTGGGTGACAGTTATAAGAATATTAAGGCAAAGACGGTCGGAGCAATGCAAAGGGCTCATATATGCGGATGGTAGATTAATATAACAGCAAAATAATCGCAACGACCCAAGGGCTAATGCCCTTGGGTCGTTGCTTTGGGTAAAAGAAAAAAGAAAGGAAGTGATGAAAGCAAAGTGAAGTAAGACGGTCAGGCACAGTTGCGGTCGTCATAATGACGGTGCGACTCATGACGGTAAATATTTTTCTTTGAACGTGAGGCCTTGACCTTTTTCTTTATGTAAGCAATAATTCGGTCCTCAAATCTGACCAAGGTCTTTTCATGAAAAAGGCCCCAGATGATAAAGGTGGCAACAGCAATTTCCAAAACGGTTTGAAGCATAAACATAAACATAGTTCTCGTCTCCTTTGCCGAACATTTGTTCGGTATCTTTATTTTAGCATCTTGTGAGTGGTTTGTCAAGGCTTTTTTAACCTTGCAACTATATTTTAGCACACATAAAGTACTAAAAAAGGGACTCGAAAAACATTTTTTGAATTTTTTCATAAATTTTTCGTAAATGCTATGTCATGCTTGTCTGCGGTTGTGCTGCCGTGAAACGTTTTGCGGAACGGATGAATCGATTCCATACAAAATGGTTAATCAACATAATTTATCCTTTTAATTTGTTTATTGGTATTGATATTTGGTTAAAGAAAAAGTATAATAAATATGTATATGCCAATGTAATTCTTTTACATATAAAGGAGTAGTGACTATGGACTGCAAGCAGTTTTTTGAGCAGATAGCAGGCAAGCGTATCGCAATGTGCGGTATCGGTGTCAGCAACACGCCTCTGATTGAAAAGTTTTTAAAAATGGGCGCCCGTGTGGTTGCTTGTGACCGCCGAAGCCGTGAGCAGATCGGTGCGTTGGCCGATTCGCTCGAGCAGCAGGGTGCTGAGCTTCGTTTGGGCCCCGATTATCTTGAAAACTTAGAGGTCGATATGATATTCCGCACTCCGGGTATGCAGTTCGATCTGCCTGAGTTAAAAAAAGCAAGAGCCAACGGTATTGCCGTAACCAGCGAGATGGAGGTGTTTTTCGACCTTTGTCCTGCGACGGTTTTTGCCATAACAGGCTCGGACGGAAAGACTACTACTACCACCCTTGTTGCCGAAATGCTCAAGGCAGAGGGTAAAAATGTATTTGTCGGCGGTAATATCGGTACTCCGCTTTTGCCCGAGATAGAAAAAATGACCAAGGACGATTTTGTCGTAGTAGAGCTGTCATCCTTCCAGCTTATCTCAATGCGCAAGGGCCCTGATGTTGCTGTCGTGACCAATGTTGCACCCAATCATCTTGATGTTCACAAGGATATGGATGAATATGTGGGTGCTAAGAAGAATATCCTACTGCATCAGAATGCTTTTTCACGCTCGGTGCTGAATTACGATAACGAGATAACCAAGGGATTTTCGGATGATGTCCGAGGCCAAAAGCTGTATTTCTCAATGAAGCAGCCTGTAAAGAACGGTGCATGGCTAAGCTCTGACGGATACCTTAATCTGTCTTACCGAGGAATCTCGGTGCCGCTGTTGCATAAGGATGATATAACTATTTTGGGCGACCATAATGTTGAAAATTATCTCGCTGCAATTTCGGCGGTTTGGGGTTATGTTGGCGCTGACAGTATAGTTAAGGTCGCTCATGATTTCAAGGGAGTCGAGCACCGAATCGAGTTTGTGCGTGAGGTTGACGGCGTAAGGTATTATAATGATTCCATTGCGTCCAGCCCTACCCGAACCATTGCCTGCTTAAAGGCCTTTAAGCAGAAGGTGATCCTGCTTGCTGGCGGCTATGATAAGCATATTCCGTTCGAGCCTATGGCACCTTATGTCACTGAAAAGGTCAAGCTGCTCATCTTAAACGGCCCCACCGCCGATAAGATCGAGGCGGCGGTCAAGGCTGATGATAGCTATAAGGTTGGTAATCCTCAGATAGTAAGGGTCAATAATTTTGAAGAGGCAGTCATGGTGGCGCACGAAATGGCGGTGCCTGAGGACATTGTAGCCCTTAGTCCTGCCTGCGCAAGCTTTGATGCTTATCCAAATTTTGTCGCACGAGGAAAGCATTTTAAAGAGCTTGTAGAAAAACTTTGATGGAGAAACAAATGTCAGATCTAAAGCAAATATTAAAGGAATTATGTGAGGCAGACGGACTGGGCGGATTAACAGACGCTTTAAAGGTTGCCGAAAAGCATCTTTCTAAATATGCAGAGGTTCGCCGTGAGGGCAACAACCTTATTGGTGAGATAAAGGGTCAAAATGACTATACAGTTATGTTGGACGCTCATATTGATGAGATAGGTATGGTGGTAACGAGTGTCAATAACGGCTTTTTGAGGGTGGCAAATGTCGGCGGTATTGACCGCAGAATGCTGTCGGCAATGAGGGCCACGGTGCACGGCAAACAGCCTGTAAGGGGTGTATTCTGCAGTACACCGCCGCACCTCGGCAAAGAAGACGAGGTTAAAAAATTTGAAGATTTGTATATCGATACGGGACTTGGCGAGCGTGCACAGGATATTATCTCGGTCGGTGACCGTGTGACCTTCGAGCAGTCGTTTGCCGAAATGTTGGGTACCTGTGTTACGGCAAAATCGCTGGATAACAGAGCAGGCTGTGCCTCGCTGATACGTTGTGCTGAGGCTTTGCACGGCAAAAATTTGCCGTGCAGCGTTGTATTTCTTCTGAGCGATGCCGAGGAAATCGGAGGAATGGGTGCCAAGACAAATGCCTTTTCGGTTTTCCCCGATGAGGCGGTAGCGGTTGATGTAAGCTTTGGAAATGCACCTGATATTGAGCCTGAGAAAACAGGCACCTTAGGTGACGGAGCGATGCTTGGTATTTCACCGTTGCTGTCTAAAAGGGTTACCGAGGAGCTTAAAAAAACTGCCGACAAAAAGGGCATAAAGTATCAGTTTGAAGTCATGGGCTCTAAGACGGGAACTAATGCCGACCATGTTGCGTTGACACGCTCAGGTGTGCCGACGGGTCTGCTGTCTATTCCGCTTCGCAATATGCACACACCCACAGAGGTGGTCGATATGAACGATATCGAAACGGTGGCACAGATACTTGCAGAATATATACTTTCAAAATAACAAGGATTTGTCATTCTGAGGAGTGGAGCGACGAAGAATCTGATATAAGTAAAGATTCTTCACATTCGCTCAGAATGACAGAAGTTCTTATATTACGGAGAAAAATATGGAACAACTCAAAACGTTATGTGAGCTACAGGGTGTTTCGGGTAGTGAGGATGCCGTGAGACACTATATAATAGAAAAAATCAAGGACAAGGCCGAGGTCAAGGTCGATGCTTTAGGCAATGTGATTGCATTTGTCAGGGGTAAAAACCGAGCTGTAAAAAAGGTTATGGCCGATGCTCATATGGACGAGGTAGGTTTTATTGTGACCTATATCACCTCGGGCGGTATGCTGAAATTTACGACGGTTGGCGGAATCAACACGGCAGTTATGCTTGCTCGGCGGGTCAGGTTTCAGAATGGAACCGTGGGTGTGATTAGCTCCAAGCCAATTCATATGCTTGACAGTGACCAAAGGGAGAAGATGCCCGATAAGGATGCTCTGTATATTGATATCGGTGCAAGGTCTTTTGAGGAGGCCTCAGCAGTCGTCGGTCTTGGTGACTGTGCCGTGTTTGATGAGCCTTGTGAGCAGCTTGGCGAACTTGTGATATCCAAAGCGCTTGACGACCGTGCGGGTTGTTGGGCTTTGATAGACATAATAAACAGTGACCCCAAGTACGATTTTTATGCTACCTTTACGGTGTGCGAGGAGATAGGCCACGGAGCAAGAACGGCCGCTTTTGCTGTCGATCCTGACTATGCAGTGGTGGTCGAATCGACCACTGCTGCCGATATTGCAGGGGTTCCTGAGGATAAAAAGGTCTGTAAGGTGGGACAGGGAGCCGTTGTTTCGTTTATGGACAGAGGCACCTTGTACGATAAGCAGTTGTTTGAAAAGACATTGGAGGTGGCTCGTGAAAGGAAAATCAGCCACCAGATAAAATCCTACGTTTCAGGCGGAAACAATGCGGCAGGTATTCATCAGACGGGCGACGGAGTAAAGACAATAGCCATATCGGTGCCTTGCCGATATATTCATTCAGCCTCATGCGTAGCGACAATAGAAGATGTTAAAGCCGTGCGTGACCTTACCGAGGCTATGATAGAAAGAATGGCATCGGGTGAGCTTGAGTGATACAACGGATAGACAGGTTACCAAACGGTCTGCCCGAAAATGTTGCGCTGTGCAGGATAAATGCACTTTACACCACGTATCAAGACAGTGTCGGTATCGATATCTTCGCCCAAACGGTCGACGGGAAAATGACGGCAGTTTTCGGCGGAATGGACGGTTCGTTGTCGTTGATTGCTTTTGACGGTGCTGATTATGATGAGCTGAGTGCATATTTTTCCTTGCTCCAAGCCACCGTATTTTGCTTTGGACATACCGCCCAACATTTGCAATGCCGCAAAAAGCAATTTTCAAATTTATATGTGCTGACGGCAAATGTAACGGTCTTGCAAAACAACAGTTACGGTCGGATAGCGGAGGTTTATGAAGCTCTGCAAAAGGGACTGGACGGTGATATTGCTTTACCGCCGTTTGATTTTTGGTATACCGATTTCTGCGTGCGCTTTAACCACGGCTCGGCGGAATATGCCTTGTGTGACGGTGCTGTGGCGGTAGCAGGCTTTGTGACCGAGGATAGCACACTTATTACCGGTGTTGCAACCGATCCTGCTTGCCGTAAGGTGGGTTTAGCAAGTGCCGCTTTGAAAACACTGTTAAGTAATATAAAGAAAAAACACCCGAGTAGTCGGGTGTTTGCCGCAACGAGTAATGCGGACGGATTTTACATAAAAAACGGTTTTACCAAGTGTGATACAGTTGCCGTTTGTGAATATCAGGAGATTTAAAATGGGATTTTTCAAAATTGATGAAAGACTGCTTTCGGTGTCCGAAGAGGCACTTAGCAAAGCACAGACAAGCTTTGCGAGAATTGACGATATCACCGAGTACAATCAGCAAAAGGTGCTGTCGGCATTTATCAAAAACGGTGTTGCCGAATCGCATTTTGCGGCCTCCACGGGTTACGGCTATAATGACCGTGGCAGGGATACCTTAGAGCAGGTCTTTGCCGATTGCGTAGGTGCAGAAAGTGCGATATTCCGCCACAGCTTTGCTTCGGGAACGCATACACTGAATGTCATGCTGTTTGGTGTTTTGCGTCCAAACGACACTATGCTTAGTCTTACGGGTCGTCCGTATGACACGCTTATCGGCGTTTTAGGTATTGACGGACATGTTGACGGTTCTTTAAAGGACTTTGGTGTTAATTACGAGCAGGTTGACCTGAAGGCGGACGGCACACCTGATATGGCGGCTATCGAGGAAAGAATCAAGTCCAAAAAATACAAGGTGGCTTACATACAGCGGTCACGTGGGTACAGCTTAAGGCCCAGTCTTTCGGTTGAAAAAATCGGTGAAATGGCTCGCTTGGTCAAAAAGCTGTCACCTGACACGCTTGTTTTGGTTGATAACTGCTACGGCGAGTTTGTAGAAAAAAGAGAGCCGTTAGAGGTGGGAGCCGACCTTATTGCAGGCTCGCTTATCAAAAATCCGGGCGGTGGTATTGCACCCACCGGAGGATATATCGCAGGACGTGCCGACTTGGTTGAAAAATGTGGCTACCGTTTGACGGCGGCAGGTGTCGGTCTTGAGGTCGGTGCAACCTTAGGACACACAAGAGAGCTGTTTATGGGTCTTTTCAACGCACCTCACGTTGTAGGAGAAGCCGTCAAGACCGCCGTGTTCACGGCTTCGTTATTTGAGATACTTGGGTTTGAGGTCACACCGTCACCAGATGAGCCCCGTGCCGATATCATTCAGACCGTAAAATGCGGTCACTCCGAGGGTCTTATCGCCTTCTGCCGAGGTCTTCAGAGCGGCTCGCCCGTTGATTCCTTTGCCGCACCCGAGCCGAGTGACATGCCCGGATATGACAGTCAGGTCATAATGGCGGCAGGTGCGTTCACCTTAGGTGCTTCTATCGAGCTTTCGGCCGATGCACCCTTGCGTGAGCCGTTTGCAGTGTGGATGCAGGGCGGACTGAATTTCCATTCGGCCAAGGTTGGCATAATGCTTGCCGCACAAAAGATGCTCCAAGAGGGATACATTAATATCTAAGGTAGCTTTGATCAATTTTGATATTATCCGTGATCTTGTGTATCAGTGCATGGGCCTTTGACGGCGGAACTCGGTGGGTGTCATATCAAGCTCACGCTTAAAGCATCGGTTGAAATATGTGACGTTTTCAAAACCGCTGTCTAATGCTACATCGATAATGTTTTTTTCGGAGCTCAACAATAGATTTTTCGCATAGCTCATTCTCAATCGATTGACATACTGTGTAAACGATACATCGGTAGTGCTTTTAAAAAGCCTGCCGATGTATTTTTCGTTAAAGCCGTAGCGTTGTGCCAGATCGGATAACCTTACAGCATTGCGAAAATTTTCTCTTGCATACAGCTCGATCTCTCGGATGACCCAGTGAGCGTTGTTGGCGGTGTCGAAAGGAAAGGCTTTAAGCACCAGTTTTATGTAACTGCTGACCGTTTCGGCAATATCGAAATACTGTTGAAGCTCGGTGACCGGTTGTGCATTCCCGAATTCATCAGCAAGGTCTTTAAAACTAACGTCCGTCTTACGGCATACGCTTTCTGCTCTTGAAAGGGAATATTTGTAATCGGGCAACAAATTTCCTACGTATATTACTGCCAAGGTCTTGCCTGCGACTACAACAGGGAGACCTATTTCATACAGACCGTAAACGCAGTGCCCGTGAAACAGGCTTTGAGTTTCGACCGCTTTTCGGTCGGCACATCTCCGACATCTTCGACAACGTCGGTAACCCTTGGAGGTGCTTTTGGCGATATCGCAGAATTTTTTGGCATGTATTCGTTCGCTCAAAGGAATGTTCAACAATGGGTGCGACAGTATTCCCGAAAGATCGGTCACGCTGATATAAAAGTTGTTCAAAGAATTATATGTATTAAGCAGTTTTGAAAGATGTATAAATTCTTGCATTAATTTCACCTCTTACGGCTGAATTATATCATAAATGTATCTTTTGTTCAAGTATTTAGCGAATATAGATAAAGATTTTTGGTGCGTTGCTGTGTTATACTGAAAACAGAAGGTGGCTCTAAGAATATAAAGGAGTGTTATTTATGAATAAGTATGAGCTCATTGTTGTCGGCGGAGGCTTTGCAGGCTTTGGTGCCGCTGTTGCCGCTGCCCGTGAGGGTGTCAAAACCCTGCTTATCGAACGAACCAATGCTTTGTCGGGTGCCGCTAACACCGCCCTTGTGATGCCGTTTATGCGTTACCGCACTGTTATCGGATATGATGAAAACGGTAGAATGATCCCCAAAGACCTTAGTGCAGGTATTTTGAAAGAGGTCGTTGATAAGCTGAGGGAGGCGGGTCTCACCGATGAAAGGGGTTACCGTTTTGAAAACGAGTACCTCAAGCTTATTCTCAACCGTATGGCTGTCGAGGCAGGTATTGAACTGCTTTTCAACGCTACCTTAACCTCGGCCGTGCGTGAGGGTAACAGGATAAAGAGCATTACCGTTTGCGGCAAGGGTCAGACATTGGAACTTGGGGCCGATTACTTTATCGATGCCACGGGTGACGCTAACCTTATTGCTATGACCGGTTTCCCGTTTAGAGTCGGTCGTGAAAGTGACGGACTTTGCCAACCGATGACCCTTTGCTTTAGAATGGCAGGTGTTGACACCGAAAAATTTTGGGAGCTCTATAGAAATAAAGAGATAGATAATCTTTATAAACGGCTGCAGGAAGAGGGCAAGATAAGGAATCCTCGTGAGGACGTTCTTGTGTTCCACACGTTGATTGACGGTGTTGTACATTTCAACACCACCCGCGTTGTCAAGCTTGACCCGACCGATATGTTCTCGGTCACCAAAGCTGAAATTGAGGCAAGAGAGCAGGTCTTTGAAATGTTGGATTTTTTAAGAACCTTCGAGTGCTGCAAAAACGCTCAGGTCGTTTCCTCTGCTTGTGAGATCGGCACAAGAGAGAGCCGTATGATCGACGGCGAGTATATGTTGACCGGTCAGGATTTGCTAAATCTGTGCCGTTTTGACGACTCTATCGCACTCGGCAACTATGATATCGACATCCACAACCCCGAGGGTACGGGAACAAGCCACCACTATTTCAAGGAGGGCGAGTTTTATGAGTTGCCCTACCGTATGCTGATCCCCAAAGACTCCGAAAACATGCTTGTTGCAGGACGTTGTGTTTCGGCAACCCACGAGGCTCAGGCATCCATCCGTATTATGCCGATAGTGTGTACCTTAGGTCAGGCGGCAGGAACTGCCGTCGCTGTTGCTTTTAAGGACAAGGCCGACGTAAAATCGGTCGACATCAAAAAAGTACAAAAAATCTTGGTTGACAATAATGCCGCTATCCATTAAAATATAAGATATATTAAATATTCAAGGATGGGTACCGATATGACCGAAGTTTTGCTGATGATATCATTCATAATTGTATTATGTGTAGTTTTAAGCAAGATTTCCAGTCGGGTCGGTGTCCCCGTCCTTTTGTTTTTTATCGTTCTTGGCATGGTCTTCGGCTCAGACGGACTTATAAAAATACCGTTCGACAATTATGCCTTGGCTGAGAATATCAGCACTATTGCGATGGTATTTATAATGTTTTACGGCGGCTTTGGTACTAAGTGGAGTGCCGCAAGACCCGTTGCCGTTAAGTCGCTTATGCTGTCGTCGTTGGGTACGGTGCTGACAGCAGGACTTACAGGAGTTTTTTGTCATTTTGTACTGAAAATAGGCCTGCTTGAGAGCTTCCTTATCGGCTCGGTCATAAGCTCGACCGATGCCGCCTCCGTGTTCTCGATACTGCGTTCAAAAAAGCTCAATTTAAGGGATAATACTGCATCTCTTTTAGAGGTAGAAAGCGGTAGTAACGACCCGTTTGCCTATATGCTGACCGTTATCGTTTTGGGACTGATGAACGGCAATGTTTCGGGCCCGAAGCTTATATACATGCTGTTTGCACAGGTCGCTTACGGTGCGGCGGCCGGTATAATTGTGGCCATGCTTGCGCTTTTGTTCTTTAAATACAGTAAGGGCTCTTCTGAAAATGTAGAGGCTATATTCATACTGGCGGCCGCCTTGGTCGCTTATGCCGCACCGACCCTTATCGGCGGTAACGGATATTTAAGTGCATATATTACGGGAATTATCCTCGGTAACCGTCGAATTCCCAATAAATCGGCTTTGGTGAACTTTTACGATTCGACTACGGGTCTAATGCAGATGCTTTTATTCTTTATGCTGGGCTTGCTGTCTTTCCCATCACAGTTGCCGTCGGTCGCATTGACAGGACTGCTCATCGCCTTGTTCCTTACCTTTGTTGCACGACCGTTGGCGGTATTTGCAATACTTACACCGTTCAAGGCCAAGCTCAGGCAGAGTCTTCTCGTATCATGGTGCGGAATGAGGGGTGCGGCATCCATCGTGTTTGCTATTCTTGCCGTTATTGACCGTGCAACGCTTGATAAAGATATCTTCCATATTGTTTTCTTCATCGTTTTGTTTTCTATACTTATTCAGGGCACTTTGTTACCTACGCTCTCTAAAAAGCTTAATATGATTGACGAGGAAGGCGACGTCATGAAGACCTTCACCGACTATTCCGACGAAGTGCCTGTTCAGTTTATGAAATTCACCTTACCTCAAAGCCATAAGTGGGTGGGAAGAACGGTCAGTAATGTCACGCTGCCGCCTGATTCGATATTTGTCCTGCTGTTAAGGGGCGACCGACGTATCGTACCCGACGGACAAACGGTGCTTAATGCAGGTGATGTGCTAGTGCTCAGCGGAAAGGCGGCCGAAAAGGCCGACAGTGCGGCACTTTATGAGCGTGAGATAGTGGATTCTGATGAGTGGAACGGTCAGCAGCTTAAGGATATACACACCGAAGGTCTGTTGATAATAATGGTAAAGCGCCGTGAAGAGATCATAATACCCCGTGGCAATACAGTAATTAAAAACGGTGATGTACTGGTGATGATGGACCGTGATATTGAAAATTAAAACTAAAAAAATCAGTTGTTTCGCTGAAGAACAGTGAAACAACTGATTTTTAATTTTATGTGAGCGGAAGCTCATAGTAATTCAATTCCGAAACCCCGTCATCATACTGATAAATGTTAAGATAGTCAACAATGTACTTGTTGGAATTGGCCCATTCATCAGGATTATCGGTTATCTTGCCTGCGGTATCGTTTGCACCGCCTACCGACATACTTATAATAAAGTACATGGTATGGTTGAAGGCCTCGATGTCGCCTGCATCGGTATTGGTCTGGTAGCTGAAGAAGACCTCACCGTCACACAAGAATTCCATTTTTTCCTGATCCCACCACAGACCGTAGGTGTGGAAATCGTCGCCCAACACCACATCCTCATCAACGCTGGTGAATTTTTTATCGTTGATCATTGCTTGACTTATGTCAAGGGAGGTGTGCTTATAGCCTGCCGCCGAGCCTTCACGTGAGGGCCAACGGTGCATGTTTCCTGCATAGGATACGGAGTTGCCGAAGCACTCCATGATGTCGATCTCGGGACGGAGCAAAAGAGGAGAATTTGGGTCGGTTGAGCTTGTATAGTCGGTGGTAGAGGTCCAGAAAGCGACCCAGAAGCCGATACCGTGAGGAATCTTGGCACTTATTTCGGCATAGCCGTATTTGTAATTCAGATGGTCTCTTGTGGTTATGTAACCGCCGTAGTAATAGAAATCATCCTGACGGGCACATATATGGAACTTTCCGTCTCTGACATAAACATCGTTAGGGTCGGTAGAGCGGACGGCGGTCTTGCCGTTATAGCCCTCCTCTGACATGTTTTCGGGCATAGTCCATACAGACAGGTCGAGCGTGTCACCGTTAAAATCATCGCCCCAGGTTTTGTGCAGGGTCGTTGTAAGGTCGTATCCCTTAATAGTTTCGGTATACGAGCCTGATTTTGAAGCTGTATCGGTAAGCTCACCCTTGAGCATTTTCCTAAATTCGGAAACGCCCAGAGCTACTGCGTGGGGACTTCCGCCGTTGATGTATATTTTCTCACCCTTAACGGTGATCTTATAGGTGTCGGTATCGCTGATGCTTTCAACGCCCTCACGGTTGGTGTCACCGATGATTATTTCGTACTTCGGTGTGTATTCGGCAGTGTATTGGTCGTGGAGTATTTCCATCATAAAGCCTGTTCTTGCATATATGTCATCAACAATTTTTTGCATTTCAAGCTCGGTAAGGTACGAGCAGTTGTAGTGAGGACGTATAAGCTCAAACTTGCCCACATCAATGCCGTTGACCGTCACGGTCTCGAAGTCACCTGTGGAGGCATAGGTGTAGAGTATTCCGCCGGAATAGCCGTCAGTATTTACAAAATTCTCAACAAAGTACTTTGCAGCATTGGTCAGAGCGGCCTCGCTTTGACCGTAAATAACTATTTTCTTACCCATCGAGCCGATGATATAGTCATCATAACGGCCTGCAACGTTGGCTTCAAGATATGCTTTTGCAAGCCGTGTTTCCTCACGGTCGCAGTCGCCTATAATGATCTCGTAAGCATCAGTGCCGTCCTCGGTATCGGACATGCTACGGACATTTACGCCAAGCTTGTTTTTCATCTGCTTGAATACATACTGTGCGCCTGCGTTGGTAGGGTCATCATCGGGTCGGACGATACGGTATACCGATGAGCCGTCGGCGGCAATGTATGATACTTTATCCTTGGTAAATACCTCGCCTGTTACGGCCGATGATCCGTTGCTTGTACTGTCGGAGTTGTTATTTGAATCACTTCCACAGCCTGCAAGGAGTGCAAGGGTCAGCATTAACACAAGGAATATGCTCAATGTTCTTTTCATACTTTATCTCCTTTGGATTTTGATTTGTCTCTGTAACGATACAGAGCAATTATGTTTGACATTAATGACAGTATCTGAGCAAAAATAGCGGTGGTCATTATAGCAATGTCATATGCTATCCACACGGAGCTGCTTACAACAGAGACCAATCGCATATGTTGTTCTTTTTTGCAAAAGGTTCCTAACACAAACAGCACACCGCCTAATGCAGGCAGAACGTCAAGAGGTGATTTAATGTTTATTACACCTACTGCTGTAAAAATGATAAGAAAGATTATCTTTTCGGCTATCGTGATAGGCTTATCCTTATACGCCTTGTAGGCGAATAGAAGTGTCTGAAATACCGCCGCCCAACAAAGCACGGCAGCAGTCCATGCACCTCCTAAAAAGAAGAAGGATAGACCGTTTATAAGATTGGCGGCGGTGCTGAACAGCAACATCTGCCATTTGTGCTTCATTTGGGCGCCGACAATACATATTACGGCTACCAGAATTCCTAAAATTTGCGCTAACCACTCCATTACAGAACCCTGCCGTCAGGCTGCCAACCAAGCTTTGAGAGCTCTTGTTCAAATTCCTTAAAGCTTCCGGCATTCATTTGCTTCATGGGGAAGGTGGCATTGCCTACATCTATTCCCATAAGACCAACCGAGTATTTGACCGAGGGGATGAGCATATTTTTCAAAAGCAGCTCAATAACGCGGTTGACCTTGATCTGAGTATTAAGAGCCTCAGCCATATTGCCGTTTTTAAAGCAGTTGTAGATATTCACAAACTCAGGCAACATCAAGTTATAGGTCGAGCCGATACCTGCGTCGGCACCTGCCGCAAGACCTGAGACCAACAGCTCGTCGGGGCCATTGATGATGTTCATTTCACCGTGGGTCTTATCTTTAAGCTTCATCAGCTCAAAGAAGTTGTTGGAACTCCACTTAACGCCCGTAACGTTGTCTATCTCATATATTCTTGCTATCAGATCGGCTGTCATACTGCTTTGAGCTGCGGGGTGATAGTATATCATTACAGGAATGGACACGCTGTCGGCTATTTTTTTGTAATAGTTGAAAAGGTCGTCCTCAGAGTATTTAAAGAACACGGGAGGAATGGCCGCGATAGCGTCACAGCCCGATTTTTCGGCATGCTTGGCAAGCTCTATCGTCTCGGGCATATTGACGGCGGCGATGTGGTTGATGATAGGCTTACGTCCGCCGACCGCCTCAACGCAGTATTCGCACATTGCCTCACGCTGTTCACGGCTGAGCACTATGCTTTCACCCGTGCCGCCGATTATGTAAAAGCCTTCGGCACCTTGACTGAGATGCATATCGACCAGACTTTTGACCGCGTTCTTTTTAACGGTCACATTGTCCTCTGCAAGGGGTGTTACGAGTGCGGGTAAGATTCCTTCAAATTTCTTAATCATTTTTCCAATCTCCATTTCTGTTGCATAATAACCGCAGGACTATCCTCGGTTTCGTGAGCATAAAACACTGTCAGCAAGCTGCCGTCCTTCAACTCAACGGTTGCAGGATAACCAAGGTCGGTGCTGACCGTTGTTTCATACAGCCAATTATCGGTGTCCCAGGTCTTGCCGTTGTCAAAGCTAAACATTATTTTAATGCCGTACGGCGATGCCTCATCATCGGGGTCACGCCGCTTTTCGTAAGCACTGATAAGTACTCCCGAGGAATGCTTGATAATGTGTGCAGTAGCACCGCCGTTTTTGGAAAGTAAACGAACAGGCTCCGACCATGTTTTGCCGCCGTCGGTCGATATTGACTGATAGGTCGTCAATACCATATCAGCACCGTAACGGCCCACGCGTATCTGGCATAACAGCGTTCCGTCTTTGAGCTCTATGGCATACGGCTCGCAGGACATTACCCATTTGTCATCAAATACACTGTTGGGGATAGAGCCGATATATTCCGTACTGCCGTCGGGCTTTATTTCGTGAGCCTCAACGCCCTTGTCGCGGTCTGAGAAGTTGGTGCCTATCCATATTATTTTGCCCTCACGCGTGACCAACGGACCGTGCGGTGAGGTTACGGGGCTTTTATGTATTTCACCAAAGGTCACACCGCAGTCGTTACTGACTTTAAACACTGCACCGAGATATTTTTCTTCCAATGTCCTGTCAACGCCGCTGAGGTATGCCTCCTTGTAGCCATTGGCATCGCCGCCGTATTTTTCAAGCCCCGCCTGACTTCTTTGAAACTCGACCGTATTATTAAACGATGTCACCAAAACACCGCTGTCACCGAAGGCTAAAATACCCGCATCGCGGTCATCCAGCACGGTATCAATTATCGGTGCAGGTGCGGTATAGGTCTCACCCTCGTTTTCCGAATAAGAAATAACGGCTTTACCAAACGGACACACGTGTTTCAGCCTGAAGCCCGATGCCACAACGGCTATCTTGCCGTTTTGCAGTCGGGATACGGTCGGCCACGCAAAGTAGTTATGCTGACTGTCGGGATTGCTCATAATAACCTTGGGTTGGTCTATCTTTTGAATTTTCATGTAGCATCACCTTGACTGTTGAATTTAATTAGTGTATATTAGCATTGTAGCACAATAAGCCTCCCGGTTCAATAACCGTATGAGACAATGTGCGATTTTCGGTGTCTATTTTGGAAATGTAGGTGTGGGGATGAATTACGAATTGAGCGTTAACCTCGGCAACCGAATGACCACTGTTTTTCTGCAAAACGGCTTTTACAACTTGGGCGTTTCGGGTGCACATATGCACAAGCACAGCTATACTGAGCTTCACGTTGTGTTAAACGGCAGTGTAAGCTTTTATATCAACGGTCGGGTCTGTGAGGTGAAAAGCGGCAGTGTTATAGCGATACCTGCGGGATATGTGCATGAGTGCGTCTCTCATAAGGGCGATGTCCTGCACACGGCGTTTCAGATATCAGAACCGGTTTTTGATGTGAAGATATGCTCGGTCCCACCCGAGATGCTAAAGCTTTTGTTTCAGGAGATCGTGGTGCTTAAAGACAGTGATGATTACACAAGTATCTCAATGCTGCTCTCCTTTTTGTGTGTCGAACTTTACCCCGAGGCCAAAATCGCGGCGCGCGAGGTTGAAAACAGTTCTTTTATAATAGGCGAGTTTTTCTCCAATAATTACAGTGCCGATATCACGCTGTCAAGCCTTGCAAAAGAGCTTCACCTTTCCGAAAAGCAGACCGAGCGTCTGGTTGTGAAATGTATGGGCTGTAATTTTAAAAAGGCGCTCACCGCAGTAAGGATGAGCACCGCCGAGCAGCTTATAAAAGAAGGTAAGCTGACCTTGGCTGAAATAGCCGAATACGTCGGCTATCGCTCCTACAGCGGCTTCTGGAAGGCCTATAGCAGGTATAAGTCAAGAAACACCAACCGTGTCCCTTAACGGGTGCGGTCGGTGTTTTTTAGTTTATGATATTCCGATGGAGCACAGCCTATACGCTTTTTAAAAAGTCGGCTGAAGTAAAGAGCATCCTCAAAGCCGACGCTCTCTGCAACCTCACCTATTGACAGTGAGGAAAAGCGCAAAAGCTCACAGGCCTGCTCAAGTCTTATAGACTGCTGATAGCGATAGGGTGACGTGCCCAGCGTTTCGGTGAAAAGATGAGTAAACCGACTTCGGCTCAGCTTGCAACGCTTGGCACATGCATTAAGGTCGAGCTCCTCACTGTAATGCGAGCCGATATACTCGGCCTCGGCAAATATCATACGCACATTTTCGCTCTGAGGGAGCCGACCTCTTGACGATAAAATGGAAATGAGCCTCAGAAGATTTCCGCAGGCTGCTATTTCGTCACCTGATGTGACATTGCGTATCATGCTTTCAAAAATACGTCGGGTCTCGCCCGAGGTATTGAAGATGGGACAGGAGCAGTCAAAGCCTGCCTTGGCTGTTATCTCCTCGGAGGCCGTTCCGCAAAAATGAACATACAGATGCTTTTCATACGGCTGTTGCTCATCAACCGACACGGTATAGCGCTGAGCAACCTTCGGCTTGTAAAACAGTGCGTCGCCGACCTTAAGCAAATACTCCTTGCCGTCTATCACTGCGATTAAGGAGCCATCGGTCACAAGCAGAAAATGATAGTCAACACGCCCGTCGGGGCGGTAAAACTGTGTTGTGCGGGGCTTGCCGTTGTAGGTCATATAGCTCACACCACAACTGTTTATGTGCAGGTATTCATCCGATGTGAAGTTGGTAAGGTCTTTGTAACGTCCGTCAAAAACCGAAATCATGCCGACACCCCTTTCAATATAATGTTAACATACCTTTTTCAAAAATTCAACACATTTAGCCGTTTTGTCCATATTTTTGACCGTTATGACCATTTCAAATTCACAGTAAAGGTGGTATGCTAACGTCATAAAACACAGCCTTGAAAGGGGAACATGAAAATGAAAAGATTTGCTTTTATCGGTGCAGGCAGTTTGCAGTTTACCTCGACCTGCGTCAAGGATCTGTTGCATTTTGACGCATTCCGCCCTTGTGAGATCCGACTTATGGATACAAATGAGGAAAACCTAAAAATGATTAAAAGGGTTGTTGACCGAATCGTCAACGAGATGGGATGTCCCGAGTGCGTTGTTGTAGCCACTATGGACCGTGCCGAAGCTTTGAAGGATGCCGACGGTGTGCTTTGCACCGTTTTCAACGGTGATGTTGATATTTGGCGCCACGAAATTGAAATACCGAAGAAATATGGCATTGATGTCAATGTCGGTGATACACGCAACGTGGCAGGTATTTTCCGTGCGCTCCGTAATATTCCTTTGATGCTGGATATATGCAAGGATATAGAGAAATATTGCCCCAAAGCGGTCATGCTTAATTATACCAACCCAATGCCGATGCTGTGTAATGCCATGCATAGGTACACAAATGTTGAGGTGATGGGTCTTTGCCACAGCGTTCAGGGTACTATCCGCATGCTGGCCGGATGGCTTGATATTCCTTGTGAAGAAATCGATTACACCTGCGAGGGTATTAACCATATTTCATTTTACACACGCCTTGAGCACAACGGTGAGGATCTTTACCCCAGACTTCGTAAGCTTATAACAGAAAACGAGGATATCTACAATAAAGAACAGGTCAGAAACGAGATGTTCCTGAAGTTGGGCTACTATGTGACCGAATCAAGCGGACATGCCTCTGAGTATAATCAGTGGTTCAGAAAACGTCCCGACCTTATTGAGAAATACTGTACCCACGGTACCAACTGGAACCCCGGACTTCACCGTTTCTCTTTAGACCTTCGCTTAAAGCGTAAGGCTGACGGGATCAAGCAGTATGAGGAATGGCTTGAAAATCCGTTTGATAAGGAAAAGAGTAATGAGTACGCAGGTGAGATATTCAACGCGCGCTTAGGTGACGGTAAGCCGTTTATCTTCAACGGCAATGTACTGAACCACGGTTCGATTCCCAATTTGCCCAAGGATGTCTGTGTTGAGGTCCCTGTCGTGGTCGACCGTATGGGCTTTAGACCGACCGTTGCTGAAGCTCTGCCGCCGCATCTCGCAACCTTTATCAGCACCACTGCACAGATCGAGAGTATGGTGGTAGAGGCTGCAATGACCAAGAACAAGGATATGGTATATCAGGCGGTTTATCTTGACCCGTTATCCTCGGCGGTCTGTTCGCTTGAGGAGATACGTCAGATGTGTGACGAGCTTTTTGAGGTAAACAAGGATTACCTAGGAGATTATAAATAACTCAATAAATGTTTTCGGACCGAGATGCAACTGAACTGCGTCTCGGTTTTTTTGTTTATTTTTATTTTATGATTTATAATTCGGCAAAACGGCACATAATAACCTTGACAACCAAAAATTTATCAAGGGAGAAAATATTATGAAGAAACTTTTATGTCTGATATTGGCTGTATGTTTGGGCTTGTCCTTGACGGCCTGCCGTCGGAAAGATGACAAGGGCGGAGAAATATCGGTGTTTTACTACACCTACAGCGATACCTATATTTCGGGTGTCAGAGCTGCTTTGGATAAGGCTCTCAAGGATGCCGGACTCAAGTTCAACGACTACGATGCCAACGGCAATCAGTCATCACAGACCGAGCAGATTGATGTTGCTATTTCCAAAGGAGCTCAAATGCTGGTTGTAAATGTTGTCGACACCGGCTCGAATGATGCCGCTCTCACAATAATCGACAAAGCAAGAGCTGCAAATATCCCTGTTATCTTCTTCAACCGTTCGGTCGAGGAATCGGTTGTAAAATCCTACGACAAATGCGTTTTTGTAGGTACCGATTACGAAATGGCGGGACACATGCAGGGACAGATGATAGGCGAATATCTTGTTAAAAACTACGATTCAGTTGACCTTAATAAAGACGGAAAGATAAGCTATGTTCTGTTTAAGGGTCAGGAGGGCAATATGGAGGCCATTGCGAGAACTCAGTTTGCCGTCGAAGACGCCAACAAGGTGCTGAGTGAAGCAGGAAAGCCTGCTCTGCAATTCTATGATTCCGCAAATGCCAATAAGTACCTTGTCGATCAGGACGGCTTATGGTCGTCGGCCTCGGCAACTAATTATATGGGCACAATTTTAGCTAAGTACAGTGAGTCTAATAATAATATGGTAGAGCTGGTTATAGCCAATAATGATGAGATGGCCATGGGTGCGGTATCGGCATTGCAAGGAGCAGGCTATAACAAAGAGGGCGGCAAGGTTATACCCGTTTTTGGCGTTGATGCGACATCTGCAGCCCAGACGGCTATTGCCAACGGCTCTATGGTAGGTACCATCAAGCAGGATGCCGAGGGCATGGCAAAGGTTATCAGCAATATTATAGACAACTACCGAAACGAGCGTGAGGCACTTTATGGAATAGATGCTGATACCATAGTGGGAAGCTGGCGTGCCAACATTCCGTATTCGGCATATACGGGTGAGAAGTAAGTATGTCAAAAGAAAACCAAAAGAAGCCACCGTTGCTTCAAATGGTGGAGATAGAGAAAAATTTCCCGGGTGTCAGAGCGCTGGACAGGGTA
Organism: uncultured Eubacteriales bacterium; assembly: GCA_964424555.1. Taxonomy (GTDB): domain Bacteria; phylum Bacillota; class Clostridia; order Oscillospirales; family Acutalibacteraceae; genus UMGS172. The sequence goes on along the minus strand of CAYRIX010000001.1, from coordinate 72,661 downwards.
TCGCTGACGGTTGACAGCGGTACCGTCCATGCTCTTATGGGCGAAAACGGTGCAGGCAAGTCGACGCTTATGAAATGTCTTTTCGGTGTCTACAAAAAGGACGGCGGTAAAATACTGCTTGAGGGCAGGGAGGTCTCCTTTAAAAATTCCAAGGAGGCACTTGAAAACGGTGTTGCCATGGTACATCAGGAGCTTAATCAAGCGTTGAAGCTGACCGTTATGGATAATATGTGGCTGGGACGCTTCCCGTACGTATCCAAGCTGATACCGCTTACCAGTGAAAGAAAAATGTACACAGCTACCCAAAAAATATTTCAAGACCTTGGTATTACCGTTGACCCAAAGGCAAAAATGAGCACGCTTTCGGTCTCTCAGAGACAAATGGTCGAGATTGCTAAGGCGGTTTCATATAACTCTAAGGTTATAGTGTTTGACGAGCCGACCTCATCACTGAATGACCGTGAAGCCGAGGTGCTGTTTCGCATCATAAATATGCTGAAAAAACGTGGCTGCGGTATAATCTACATTTCACACAAAATGGAAGAGATATTGCGCATTTCGGATTTTGTTACGGTCATGCGTGACGGCACATGGGTTGCAACCAAGCCGGCTAAGGAGCTTACGATGGACGAGATAATCCGACTTATGGTTGGACGTGAGCTGACCCAACGCTATCCCCACAAGGAGCATAAAATAGGCGATGTCATGCTGACTGTCGACGATTTATCAAGTGTGTATAATCACTTGCAGGGTGTATCGTTTGAAGTGCGGCAGGGCGAGATAGTCGGAGTTGCGGGACTTGACGGCTCGGGACGTACCGAGCTGCTCGAAAACCTTTTCGGTCTGTCGGCACGAAAAAGCGGGACCATCGTTCTTAACGGGCGGTTCATTCGCAACCGCAATCCAAAGGAAGCTATAAAAAACGGCTTTGCGCTGCTTACCGAGGAGCGCCGTGCCACAGGTATTTTCGGAATACTGAATATCCGTGACAACACCGTCATTTCAAGCCTGAAAAAGCACACGGTGGGGCTGATGTTCAGCAAGCGCAAAGCAAAACAAAGCACAGAAAACTGTATACGCTCTTTAAGGGTCAAAACGCCCTCGCAGGAGACCAAGATACGAAGCCTTTCGGGCGGTAATCAGCAAAAGGTAATATTGGGACGTTGGCTTTTGACCAAGCCTGATGTACTGTTGCTGGATGAACCGACGAGAGGTATAGATGTCGGAGCGAAATACGAGATATACCAGCTTATTTTGGAGCTTGCGGCCAAGGGAAAGGCTGTCATAATGGTCTCCTCCGAGATGCCTGAGCTTTTGGGCGTTTCGGATAGAATTCTGGTTATGTCGGGCGGACGTCTTGCAGGTGAAGTCAATGTGGCCGATACCTCTCAGGAGGAAATAATGACATTGGCGACCAAATATGTTTAAGGAGTGACCTTATGGGTGATAATAAAGTTTCAGGTGGCGGACTTTGGAGCCGCTTCGCCGAGTTTAAACGGTTGTCGGGTAAGGACAAACGGCGTGCTGTATCTGACATGATATTTAACAATGCGATGTTTATAATCATCGCCATTGCGATTATATTTATAGCTGTTCGGGTGCCCGAGTTTTTGTCGCTGTCATCAATAATTAACATTGTGTCCTTGACTGCGGCAAGACTTCCGATAGCCTTGGGTGTGGGCGGAGCCATAGTGCTCAGCGGTACCGATATTTCGGCAGGACGAGTAGTCGGTCTTACGGCGTGTATAGCGGCTTCTCTTTTACAGATGGCCGATTATCCTAAAAAGATGTTTCCCGACCTGCCTGTACTGCCGTTGGTAGTTGTACTGCTGGCTGTTCTGGCGGTCGGCGCAGTGGTGGGTCTTATAAACGGCTTCTTTGTGGCCAAATTCAAGCTGCATCCGTTTATCGTGACGCTATCGACCCAGCTAATCGTATTCGGTGCAGTGCTGATGTACCTTATGATCGGTAACAATAACGGTCAGACCCTTTCGGGACTTGATCCGAGCTATACCGACTTTGTCAGAGGAACCTTGTTTCGGATAGGCGGTGTTGCCGTGCCGAGGTATGTGCTGTATTCGGCCGTGCTCACGGTCATTATGTGGTTTGTGTGGAACAAAACCACCTTCGGCAAAAATATGTTTGCGGTCGGTTCAAACGAGGAGGCGGCCAATGTCTCGGGTGTCAACGTGTTCAGAACCATTGTGCTGGTGTTTATGCTGGCAGGCATAATGTATGCCATCACAGGCTTTATCGAGGGCGGTAGAATCGCCTCCTGCTCGGCAAATACGGGTCTTAATTACGAGGGCGATGCTATTGCGGCATGCGTCATTGGTGGAGTATCGTTTGTTGGAGGAACAGGCAAGATAAGCGGTATAGTTACAGGTGTTTTCCTTCTGCAGTTGATATTCGTCGGCCTCAATTTCCTCTCGGTCTCGGCAAATATGCTCTATATTATCAAGGGTCTTATAATCTTAACCGCGTGTGCCATTGATATGAGAAAATACCTCGCAAGGAAGTAAAAAATGGAACAAAAGGACAACAAAACAACAAGAAGCGGCGGACTTTACGGAAAGATAAATATGTCGTTAAGGACGGCTGATATAATTATAACGGTGCTGGTGCTGGCACTTATAGTTACGGTTATAATTGCGCTCAATATGTAAACTTAAAGCGTCGGGCAGTAATTAATGCAATTGCCCGATGCTTTTGTGTTTGACAGAAGTGTTGATAGAGGGTATAATAAAAAGCAAGAGATACATAGCAGGAGATGAATTTATGAGAAACTGTATTTTAAAGGTACTTTCAGTAGCTTTGTGCTTGACAATGGTTTTGTCGTTTGCCGCTTGTTCGTCGGACGAAAACAATGCCAAGCCCGACCCTAATTCCAACAACGTTAATTTTGGTGATCTTGATGCTGAATTCAAGTATTCTAAGGACTGCTCAAACTGGACCGAGGTCAAGGCCGACAGTGAGCTTTTTCGTGCAGACGGAGTATATCAGGCCAATGATGCCGAGGTGGTCTACCTACACTTTAAAAACCATAATGACCACGCTATAGTTTATAAGGTCAAATTCCGTGTGACCGAGGGAGACTCGGGTGAGGCAACCGTCGGAATAGTTAACGATGTGCGCACTGCGTTTGCCGCATCAAGTGAGGCTGTAACAGCTATGAAGGACAGTGCCCACAAGCTGGGAGACAGCTATGTCTATGCCGCATATATGGGGGCTGACACCACTAAAACGGTGGCTGTTGTGTTGCATAACCCGTCGGATGCTGCTGAAATGAAGCTCCGTGTCGACTACAGTGCCGTTGCTATAGATATCGGCACTCAAAACAGCTCGGTGATCCAAGGTGGCATTATTACCGTTAATGCTAATGCCTATGCTATAGTCGACGATAGTACAGGCGAAACAGTCGTGGCTAACTCTGACCGCTCATTTAAGGCTGTCTTTTCGGCCGATTCCAATGCTCAGGGCACCGTGCTTACCGCAGTTGTAAAACCCGATCAGCTTAAAACGGGAGAGCTTAACTACAATATTTCGCTTGGGTGTGACGGCAAGGAATACACAGGCACGTCGGCTATTGGTGTTTCACTTCTTGCAGGCTACGGACTCGAGGGTGTCGAGGTTTTTGCGGATGGCACTAAAATAGAAAGCAAATATGACATGTATTCGGGCATGGTTGAATTTACCGCCCAAAAGAGCTGTAGCATTACTGTTAAGTATTCGGGCTCTGTCAATATTGAAGGAATACTTGTTCAGGGCAGTGATAAGCCGTTTGGCAATTTCAATGAGGCTATCTCGTATGTTACGGGCGAGGGGGCGGAAAGCATCGGTGATACGGTATCCTTCATCATTTTCGGAAGAGCTGAATACACAGTAGCTACAGGCGAGAAGATCTCCTTTACGGGCGATAACGAAAGCATTAAAACCGTGAATGTTCTTGGAGGAAACGATACTGCCGAAATATTCATCACTCAAAGCTCGGGACTGGTTCCAAGCTTGCCTTATGCAGGTCAGGGTGTTCAGATAAATTACTCCAACCTTTCATTCCAAAGTGAAAACGAACTGTTGGACGGCGGAGATTATTCCAGACATTTCGACTATCGTGGCGAAGCCGATATAGCCTTTAGAGGATGTACATTCAAAAAGGCTTTGGCTACAAGAGGTCCTAATTCAAGCGTTGTGGTAGACAACTGTGCGTTCAAATGTACTGAATATGAGGATACCTTTAAGGGCTATTGCTATTATTCCGTACAGAAGATAGGCGGTGGTGAGATAACGGTTGAATTCACCAACAACGACTGTACGGGTAGCTGGGGAGGCATCAATCTTGACTGGTCTGAGGGCGACTTTATCGTTAAGTATAATAAATTCGGAGGCTATAACTGCTCCAAGCCCGCTATTCAGTTGTCACATGCCAACACCATGCTTATCGAAGAAAATGAGTTCAGCAATATTAAGGATGAAAACGCATTCCGCTTCTATCAGAGCTATAACTGCACCCAAACCACAATTATAAACAATACAATTGATGCCGATTATCTGTTCCATTCGGATAAGGAATACGCTATAGATGATTATAATATCGTGTTTGAGGGAAATATTATTTCGAATACTACCGACCTCACCTTGGGCCACATGGCCAATGCTCCTGCCGACAGTGTCCGTGAGCACGGATACTGTGTTGATACCCAGAAGAATACGATAAAATAATCCAAATACAAACAATAAGCACCGACCGCCCGAGATTACTCGGGCGGTCGGTGCTTATCTGTGTAATTGTTTATTTATTCTTCATCTGCATACCTGCATGGTCGATGGTGTAGCCGTCTTGGTAGATAAGGTCGGCGACCTTGACAAACTGATAGCCGTCGGCCGTCAGTTTTTCCAATATTATCGGCAACGCCTCGGGCGTGAACTCGGCGTCGTTATGAAACAGCACGATACTACCGTTCTTAACCTTACCCGTTACCCTTGTGACAATGCTGTCGACCGTCGACGTGTCTTTCCAGTCAAGACTGTCAACGTCCCACTGTATCGTCTTCATGCCCATGCTTTCGACGGTGCTTACAACCTTGTTGTCGTAGTCGCCGTAGGGACAGCGGAACAGGGTAGGTGTCTTACCTGTGACGGCGGCAATTTTATCATTACAGACCTTTAGCTGCTCTTTCATTCCTGCCTCGCTTAGTGAGGTCATGTACGGGTGGGTCGCAGAGTGGTTCATAACATCGTTGCCTGCGTCCGACAGCTTTTTGACCTCATCGGGGTATTTATCCACCCATTCACCTACAACAAAAAAGGTTGCAGGGGCATTGTATTTTTGCAAAACCGATATTAGCGTATCAGTGTCGTCAGCACCCCATGCGGCATCAAAGGTCAAGGCTATTTTTTTCTCTTGGGTCTCAACGCAGTATATCGGTAGCAGACGTTCCTGCTTGGCAAAAACATTGACCGAAACCACAGTGCCGATTATCACCGCCAGCACAGCGCACCCCACCATTAAAAGATGTTTTTTTGTTAAAATCAAAAACCTCATAATCTCAACTCCTGTTTAAGATTATGAGGCTTTGTTTGTCCTATATTACCTATTTTTACTTTTTCTCAAATGCCTTTTGGCGGTATTCCTTCGGCGTCATTTTCCGTTCGTTCAAAAATACTCGGTCAAATGTTCTTACTGAGTTATACCCAACCGCATATGCCACCTCGGTGACCGACAAATTAGTGTTTTTCAGCATTTCGCAGGCACTCCTGATGCGTAAGGAATTTATGTAATCATTAAAGCCTATGTGCAATCTTCGACTGAAAATACGTGAGATATAGCAACGGCTGATGTGCAGCTCGTCTGCAATGGCTTGCAGGCTGATATCTCCGCTGTAATTATCATAACAATAGTTGATAATGTCCTTGACAAGATCGTTGTCATAAGATTCATTTTCCTGAAGCTCTATGCTTCGAAAAAGCTCGCTCAAAAGTATCAGCATACAACCCCTTACTTCGGTCTCGGAGTATTCATCCTGTTCCTTTTTGCACTGTACCATATTTTCAAAAGCCGAAACAATCCGTGAGTTTTCAATGGCATTTTTGATCAACGGTATTTTGGGCACCTGGGACTTGAAAATACGGCCAAATTCCGGGCACATATCGGGTGAAACGATGACGATCTTATGGTTGACCGGCTGCTCTTGGTCGATATAATAATGTATCTGATTTGGGAACGCAATAAACAGATCGCCTGCCTCGACCTCGACCTCGGCTGAGTCGGCGGTGGCAACGGAGGTCCCCGTTTCGGTTAAAACAATCTCAATATGGCTGTGCAGATGCGGTGTCGGGCTGAGCCGGATACCTGTGCGTGCTTCATAAGCCGAATTTCTTGTTTCAAAATGAAAATACATACAGCTTTTCTCCATTTCAACAAATTATTAGTGCAATATTTGTCTACTTTTTTTCTCTTTATGACTTGTATTGTATATCAAAATAATGTAAAATACAAGTATAAAATGCCATTGGTGTGAGGAAAAGGGAATATTTATTGGCTTGCTGAGAAAAGTTAAACTTTATTCCATTCCTTAAAAAACATTCAGCTACCGAGTGCATTGTTTTGTGCATAGACAGATTAAAGGAGATTTAAAACAAGTCTTCGTGCTGTTTAGCAATATATAATTACTTCAAACTTGAGATTTCAAGGAGGAAACAAAAATGACAAAATTACCTATCGGACTTCAGCTCTATTCAGTCAGAGACGCAATGGAGAAAGACTTTGCAGGAACCATCAAGGCGGTTGCCGAGATGGGCTATGATCAGGTCGAGTTTGCAGGTCTCTTCGGCCACAGTGCTAAGGAAGTTAAGGCTATCTGTGCCGAGGCAGGCGTGACCCCTATTTCGGCTCACGTTGCTCCCACCGAGATCCTTAAGGACATCGAGGGTGTTGTAAAGACCTATGCCGATATCGGTTGTAAGTATATGGTTATTCCGTGGATGAACGGCGAGTCTCTTCCCGGCGGTCCCAAGTACGATCAGTTGCTGGAGGATATCAAAGTTATCTCTGCTGAGCTCAAGAAGTACGGTATGAAGCTTGGTTATCACAACCACGACTTTGAATTTGCAAAGGTCGACGGCAAATATAAGCTCGATATTCTTTATGCAGATACCACTCCCGACGAGCTTCAGACCCAGATCGACACCTGCTGGGCAAACGTTGGTGGCGAGAATCCTGCCGAGTATGTCAAGAAGTACACCGGCCGTGCACCCTTGGTTCACATTAAGGACTTTGTCGGTCAGAAATCCAACAATATGTACGGACTTATCGGCGGCGGCAAGACTGAGGAAACCGCTGAGGAGCCTGCAGTTAAGTTTGAGCTCCGTCCTGTTGGCTACGGTGTTCAGGATGTTGCCGCAATTCTTGCAGCAGCAGAGGCGGCAGGTGCAGAGACCGTTATCGTTGAGCAGGATCAGCCCAGCTTGGATAAGACTCCTATGGAGTGCGCTAAGATGAGCATTGATTATATCAAGTCTCTTTAATTAGGTCCTTTAAAACAAATTTAAGATATATCTCTATAATAAAGGAGTAGATAACAATGGCAAAAGAAATCGATATGAACGATTTTTCCTCCAACCAGGTTGAGGAAGCAGTCGTAAACACCGGCAAGAAAATGCGCATCGGTATCATCGGTTGCGGCGGTATTTCTTCCAGCCACATCAAGGCTTATATGCAGCAGCCCGATGTTGAGCTCGTTGCAGGCTGTGACCTTATCGAAGGCAAGGCAGAAGCAAAGTTTGCCACCTGCGCTGAAAAGTTCGGCAACGCTGAAATGGTTGCTAACGCAAAGTTCTTCACCGATTACAAGGAAATGATCGATACCGTTCCTATGGACGCTGTTTCTGTTTGTACATACAACTGCACCCATGCAGAGTGCGCAATCTATGCACTTGAGCACGGCCTCAATGTTCTTCTTGAAAAGCCCTTTACCGTAACCTTGGACGAGGCTGTTGCTGTTATGAAGGCCGAGAAGAAGAGCGGCAAGATCGTATCGGTCGGCTTCCAGCCCAGATTCGATGCCAATATGCAGATGATCAAGAAGATAGTTCAGTCGGGTGAGCTGGGACGTATTTATTACGTACAGACCGGTGGCGGACGCCGTCACGGTATCCCCGTATCATGGTCTGAGACCTTTATTGAAGGCGATAAGGCAGGCCTTGGTGCTTTGGGTGACATTGGTTGCTACTCTATCGACCTTGTTATGAATGCTCTTGGCAACCCCAAGCCGTTGACCGTAACAGGTACTGCTACCGACTATTTCGGAACCACTCCCGAGGCTTACGCAGGAGTCGGCAAGCCTGAATGTGCCAAGAAGTTCACCGTTGATGACTTTGCTTCGGCTTACATCCGTCTTGAGGGCGGCATTATCCTCGACTTCAGAATTGCTTGGTATATGCATCTCGACACTCCGGGTGACACCATCATCATGGGAACTAAGGGCTCTTTGAGAGTTCCTTCGACCGGCTGTTGGAACGGCTCGTTCGACAAGCCTATGACCATCTACCACGATGTCGCAGGTGTTCCCGCTCAGACTGAAGTTCCCCTGTTGCCCGCTACTAAGGATCTTTGGAACAGAAAGATCCGCTCCTTCCTCGATGCTTGCATCAATGGAACCGAGGCTCCCGTCCCCACCAGCCAGATCATCTACAATCAGGCCATTCTGGACGGTATCAACCGTTCTTCCAAGGCAGGTCGTGAGGTCGAGGTTGAGATTCCCGAAATCTAATTAACCGCAAAGCTCCCTTTCGGTTTTAGTAAATTTATAATCCATTACAGGAGGTCATTATTATGGCAGGCTTAGACGCTTTTAAAGAAAACCAGGAAGTAAAAGAAATTGACATGTCCAAAAAGGTTAAGGTCGGTATTATCGGTACCGGTTGGATCGCAGATTCTCACATCGCAGGCTACAAGAATATGCCCGACGTTGAGATCGTAGCATTGGCCGATATCATCCCCGGCAAGGCAAAGAAATTTGCCGAGAAGCACGGACTTGATGTGGAAAACATCCGTTTCTACAATTCCGACCGTGAGCTCATTGACGCAGAGAAGGACATCGACGGTGTTTCTATCTGCACCTACAACTGCCAGCATGCAGGCCCCGCTATCTATGCTCTTGAGCATGGCGTAAACGTTATGCTCGAAAAGCCCTTCACCGTAACTCTCGACGAGGCTGTTGAGGTCATGAAGGCCGAGAAGAAGTCGGGCAAGATCCTCACCATCGGCTTCCAGCCCAGAATGAGTGAGAACATGAAGATGATCAAGAAGATCGTAGACAGTGGCGAGCTTGGTCAGGTTTACTACCTGCAGGCAGGCGGCGGACGCCGTATCGGTATCCCCACCCCCTTCGGCACCACCTTCATCGAGAAGGAGACCGGCGGTATCGGCGCTGTTGGTGACATCGGTTCTTATTCTCTCGATATGCTCCTCAAAGCAGTTGGCTATCCCAAGCCGTTGACCGTTTCGGGCTACAAGTCCAACTTCTTCGGCACCGACCCGAACTATGCAGGCTATGTTAATAACGGCCATCCCGAGTATGCAGAGAAGTTCGGTGTTGACGACTTTGCAGCAGCCTTCGTACGTCTCGAAGGCGGCATTATCCTCGACTTCAGAATTTCTTGGGCGATGCACATGGATACCTGCGGTGACGCACTTATCCTCGGTACAAAGGGTGGTTTGAGAATTCCTTCAACCGAGTGCTGGAATGGTGAGTTCAACAAGCCTCTGACTGTTTATAAGACCGTTGCAGGCAAGCCCGTTCAGTATGAGGTCCCGCTCATTCCTACCAAGACCAGCCTCTTCAGCCAGAAGCTCCGTGCTTTTGTTGACGCTATTAAAGAGGGTGGCACCGCTACCGTTCCTTCGAGCGAGATCATCTACAACCAGGCTATTATCGACGGTATCGTAAAGTCGAACGAACTGGGCAAGGAAATCGAGATCGAGATCCCCGAGATCTAATCTTACATTTTTTAAAAGATGCCTCCGCAGCAATGCGGAGGCTCACACCGTCCAATGCCTGCATGAGGGTTTAGGGCGCACATGAATTATTGTCTCTAAAGAAAAGAGAGGTATTGTTATGAAAAAGAACATTGCAATCGTAGGTTTTGGCGGTCAGGGCGGCTGGCACGGTGACCATGCGCTTAAAAGTGACGTTGTAAACCTCCAAGGTATATATGACATCAAAGAATCAAGAATGGAGTATGCCCGCAGCAAGGGTATCCATACTTATGAGTCTTTTGAAGCAGTTCTCAGCGACCCCAACGTAGACGTTGTCGTTTGTGCTACTCCTAACGATGTTCATGAGGATATCGTTGTCCGGTCACTTAAGGCAGGCAAGAACGTTGTCTGCGAAAAGCCGGTTGAAATGGGCGTTGCCGCTCTTGACAGAATGATTTCGGCAGCCAACGAATCGGGCAGGTTGTTTACAGTTCACCAGAACCGCCGTTGGGACGTTGACTTCCTTGGCATGAAGAAAATCATCGAGGACGGCGACATCGGTGAGGTCATCAATATCGAGTCACGTATTCACGGTTCCCGTGGTATCCCCTCTGACTGGCGTTGCCACAAGCCTTATGGCGGCGGCATGATCCTTGACTGGGGTGTGCATCTTATCGACCAAATGCTGTTCCTCATTACAAGCGAAATCGATACCGTTTCCTGTACCTGCACCCACATCACCACTGATGAGGTTGATGATGGTTTTAAGCTCACCATTAAGTTCGTTGACGGCAAGACCGCTTATATTGAGGTTGGAACGTTTAACTTTATTGCTCTGCCGAGATTCTATATGCAGTGCAAAAAGGGTACTGCCATTATTCAGGATTGGCGTGAGAATGCCAAGGTCGTAAAGTGCAAGGCATGGCACGAAAATGATGTTCTCCCTGTACAGACCGCCGCAGGTATTACCAAGACCATGGCTCCCCGTGACGAGATCACGACCGACACCTACGAGGTAGAAAGACCTCAGAGTGACGTTCACGATTACTACCGCAACCTTGTTAAGGCTATTGACGGTACAGAGCCTGCACTCATCACCCTGCCTCAGGTTCGCCGAGTTATGAAGGTTATGGAGGCAGCCTTTGCTTCCGATGCACAAAACGGCGCACCCGTGAAGTTTGACGAAAAGGCATAATTGAAGATACAAGCACACGACCCGTCGGGATATCCCGACGGGTCGTGTGCTTGCGTCGCAACAAGTCTTGGCTCTTTTATGCATTGTTTGGCGACAATGAGCGGTATGCATTGTCAAAAGACCGTTCCCCTGTGCAGTAGAGAAGCACAGGGTGGCAGACTTATGTAAAGTCCTCACAAAACAAAACGCATGGGGTTTGGTAGTTGGTTGTTTACTGCCTAAACCCCACACGAAACACAAAATTCCATAAACCCTAAAACAACACTGTCTGCCCGAACGGTAGTGTCGGAAAGGTTATGTGGGGTGCTGTTTCACCCTGTCGCACATTTGCGTTGTGAGCACAAATATACGGCGCTTTGTTTTGTTCAGAGAACTTTTCAAATCGGGCTTTGGCAAAAATAAAACCGTGCCAAAGCACTTTGAAGTGATATGGCACGGAAAAATTGTATAACTAATAAGCCCATAATACCGAAAATACTTGCGAAACACGAGAGAATGTGTTATAATCCTACTCGGGTGCCGGTTATCCGGTTGTATAGGAGTGCTGTTTCACTTCTGTGCAGGGTCGTCGTATTGTGAGTGCGACGGCCTGCCTTTTTATTTGCTTATATTATACCGCATGACAGGTTGTTTGTCAAGTCTGCGAAAGTTATCATTTGTGTTTACAAAATGAGGAAAATAAGGTATAATGAATATGATGTAATGAGTTAAAGGGGAGTTATCATGGATTTTTCTAATAACGGTGCTCAGGACGCTTTTTTGATGGTCAAAACCGCCGATCGCAAGGTCACTCAAAAGGGGATGCCGTACCTCGATCTTATGCTGTGTGACAAAACGGGCGAAATATCTGCCAAGCTGTGGGATTACCATGAGGAGGTTCAGGGGGTTTTTGAGGCAGGAACCATAGTTAAAATCAGAGGCACAGTAAGTCCTTACAACGGTGTTGACCAGCTTCGTATTGAAAAAATACGCAAGGCTCTGCCGTCGGACGGTGTTGACCCTGCCGATTTTGTACCAAGTGCCGACCTTAGCGGCGAACAGCTATATTCCGAGCTTATAAACATTGCGGACAACATGGCAAACGACGAGATCCGCAGGGTGGTTGTTGATATCTATGCTGAATATAAGGAAAAGCTTACATATTGGCCTGCCGCATTCCGTCTGCATCATGCCATCCGTGGCGGACTTTTGTACCATACTCTGTCGATAGTCCGTCTGGCACAGAGCGTTTGCAAAATATATCCGTCGGTGAATTATGACCTGCTTATCGGCGGTGCAATGCTTCACGATATCGCCAAGACTGACGAATTCATTGTCAACGATGCAGGCACTGCAAGCGGTTATTCGCTTGAGGGCAACCTTGTCGGTCACCTTGCCAAGGGTGCAATGATAATCGGCAAATCATGTGAGAAACTGGGTATTTCGGAAGAAACCAAGCTTTTATTACAGCACATGGTGCTTTCGCACCACGGCGAGCCCGAGTTCGGCGCCGCCGTAAGACCGATGTTCTTAGAGGCCGAGCTGTTGAGCGAGCTTGACTTGATGGATGCCCGAATCTATGAATTGACCGAGGCCATTGGCAACGTGCAGGCCGGCGAATACACCAACAAAATGTGGGCGCTTGACAACCGCAAGTTCTACAACCATGGCCGCAATAATGTTGATACCAAGGCCAAATTGATATAAACCAAAAATCACCGCTGTTCCATTTAGGAACAACGGTGATTTTTTATTCATCCATAGTATTCTTTTCAATAATAAATCTCGGGCGATGCTTGGTCTCAAGATATATTTTGCCAATATACTTGCCAATAACGCCGATGGCTGAAAGCTGAATGCCGCCAAGCGTCCAAATAGATGCCATAAGACTGGTCCAACCTGCCGTAGTGTGTCCGAGAAAATGCTGTACGAGGGCATAAACAAGTATACCTACACCTACGGCACAAAGCAGTATTCCAAGACGTATGATAAGATCGATAGGGCGGATGCTCAAAGAGGTGATGCCCTCAAAGGCGAATGATATCATTTTGCGTAAAGGGTACTTGCTTTTACCTGCAAAGCGCTTGCTTCGCTCATAATATACCGTGTCAGACTGAAATCCGATAAGAGGAACCATTCCGCGTAAAAACAGATTGACCTCAGGAAATTCAGCCAAAGCATCCAATGCTTTGCGGCTCATCAGCCTGAAATCAGCGTGGTTGTAGACCGTGTCAACTCCCATCCATTTCATTATCTTGTAAAAGCCTTGTGCCGTCCAACGCTTGAAGCAGGAGTCCTTTTTGCGGCTGGAACGTACACCGTAGACTATATCGTTGCCTGCTTTGTAGCTGTCGACCATTTTGTCAATGGCATTGATGTCATCCTGCAGATCGGCATCCATTGAGATCACAGCGTCAAAATGCTTTCTGGCGGTCATAAGCCCAGCAAAAAGGGCATTCTGATGGCCACGGTTACGGCTGAGCTTTAACCCTTCAAAGTATTGATTTTCCTTACTCAGTCTTGAAATAATAGCCCACGTCTGATCCTTTGAGCCGTCGTCAACAAACACAATGCGGCTGTCGTGAGAGATCTTGCCCTCAAAAACAAGGTTATTGTATTTTTCTAAAAGCCTTGTCGAGGTTTCGAGCAAGACTTCCTCTTCATTATAGCAGGGGATAACCATGCAAAGCTTCATATTATATTCCTTTAATTAAGATTATATGTATAAGTATATTTCCAAAAAGGTTATTTGTCAAGTTTCAGTCACATAAGTTGAGAAATATACGCTTAAATTTTAGAACATATTGACGTTAGTTATGGCATATGATTAAACAGACCTTTTAGGAGTTGATTGTATGCGGAATGAGGTAGAGTCAAGAGCGACTGTTCTGGGGGAGTACATAATTGAGAACGATGCCACCGTAAGGGCTGCAGCAAAGGTTTTTAAAATCAGCAAATCGACTGTTCATAAGGATGTTACAGAAAGATTGAAACGACATGACCCCGAGCTTTGGAAAGAGGTTAAGGTCGTACTTGAACGCAACAAGGAGGAACGCCACATCCGTGGCGGTATGGCGACAAGAAGAAAGTATAAGGGGATATAAATCAGAAAGCGTCATCCGCGAGGATGACGCTTTTGCGTTGTTAATGACTTTCGGGGTTATTTCTTTTTCTTTATCACAAGTACTATAAGTGTTGAGAGCAGGGTGGCGAGAGCGGCGACGCAAATTGTGATGACCGTTGTGGTGTTGGAGTCCTCTTTAGGTGTGGAGGATGCATCTTTGTCAGAAGTATCAGGGAGGGATGAATCGCTGTTGCTCGAATTGGTTGAATCATTTGATGTGTCGGAAGAACCGTTGAGCTTAGGTGTAGTCTGAGTCTCGGTCTCGGAGCAGTTTGAGCATTGACGCTCCAATAAGCCTTCTTTTTCAGCAGTGGCTTCGGTCTTGGTTTGCCATTCGCCAAAGCTGTGACCTAAAGCGGGGGTAATATGAATTTCGGATTCGTGACAGTTAATACAGGTGCGAGTCTCTGCTCCCTCATCGGTGCAGGATGCAATTTTTTCGACCGTCCACTCACCGGCAGAATGTCCGAGAGCAGTTATCTCCTGAGTTTCATAAGACTTGCAGATAGAGCAGGTTCTTTTTTGAGTGCCGTTTTGTGTGCAGGTGGCGGCGGTCTCGGTTATCCATTCACCGAAACTGTGGGTGTGACCGTCAAGCGACAGCTTAGCAATAACGGCGGTCTCTTGTGCGGAACAACCCGTAGCGGTGCACTTTCTCACCTTGGCTCCCGTGTCGTCGTAGGTGGCTTGCTTGGTAACTGTCCAACCCGACCAAGAATGACCTGTTGCCGACACCGTAGTCACATTGGACTTCGCCGTGCAACGTGTGCAGTGGTGGGATTTTGTGCCTGCGGTGGTGCAGTTGGCCGCTTTGTCGACAGTCCACGACGTGGAATAGCTGTGACCGAGGGCCGGTATCGTCTTATATTCGGTATTGCCACAGCTTGTACACGAGCGCTTCTGTGAGCCTGCGGCGGTACAGGTGGCCGCCGTCACAGTCTGCCATGAGCCGTAGGAGTGGCCTATTGCAGGTATAGAGGTGACCGAGGTGGTTGCAGAGCAGCGTGTGCAGTGCTTGGACTTTGAACCTGCTACGGTGCAGGATGCGGCCTTGTCTACGGTGAAAGAGGACGAATAATTGTGACCGAGAGCGGCAATAGCTCGTGTGCTGTAGTTTCCGCAGGTCGAACATTTTTTGTATTCTTTACCTTCCGCTGTACAGGTGGCGGCTTTTTCTGTAGTCCACGCACCGAAGGAGTGGCCTATTGCAGGTATAGAGGTGACCTCGGTTGTTGCAGAGCAACGTGTGCAGTGCTTGGATTTAGAACCTGCCACGGTGCAGGATGCGGCCTTGTCAACGGTGAAAGAGGACGAATAATTGTGACCTAAAGCGGAAACGGATTGGGTCTCGACCGCACCGCAGGCACAGGTTCGTTTTTGAGACCCTGCCGTGGTACAGCTTGCCGCTGTTACGGTCTGCCATGAACCGTAGGAGTGGGAGCCTGTGGTGGTGAAGGTCGCTTCGGGACTGTAGTATTCGACATCATTAACAACCATAAACAATTGATATACATAACTGGTTGCGTGTGTTAAGGTTAAGCCAACCTCATCAACCATATCGAACCATATATCAAACGAGGACTCGCCGACGTGCGACTTTTGTGCGGCGTGCGAAAAGGTTTTTTCCCAATTGGTACTACTGCTTTTGCGGATGCTTATTCCGAATTTTGTGGCTGCATAAGAGGACGGTTTGGTTACGTTACCGTAAACTCTTGCATCGTTATCGCTTATGGAGTTGGTATTTGTATCAGAACCTATAGAGATAGAAACGCTGTTAGATGGGGTTACAGATTCTGTCGGATAAATAAATCCGACCAGTATTTTTGATGAGTATTGTGATTTTACGGCGCCAACGGTGCTGTTGCATACGGAACCGTTATATATTCCGTCCCCGTTATAAGCGGCCGTTCCTGCAGCGTTCAACATTCCACCCTCGTTAACGGTCATTTTACTTCCGTTGACGCTTACAACATATGAAACATGACCATAGGTTCCACCTGACCATACAGCGATCGATTTGGGTTTTGCAACAGTTCCGACCGCATATCCGGCGTTTTGCGCACTAGTATACCAATTACCCGCATTGCCGAAATTCGGGAGTGCTACACCTGTGTTATCATAAACTTGTTGCCATGCGTACCATGTGCAACGTACTGTTGTTATTCCGTCAAGTGTTTGCCATTTTGGGTAAGGGTTGCTTGCTGCAGCTGCGGATAGTGGCAATGCGACTATTATTGTTATAAACAACATTACTGCGCATAAAACCGAAATTAAATTTTTCTTCATTATATCATCCTCCAAACAAAATATAGCCCGAAAAAGGACAATATATATTATAGCCCGAACACGGGCTATTGTCAAGATAAAAACATTATTTTACTATTATCGTATAGATTTAAAACGGAGAATGAAAAATGATCAAATACGATAAATTGTGGGAAACAATGAAGAAAAAGGGAGTGTCCCAATATAAATTGATTAAGGTTTACGGTATCAGCAGCGGACAGTTGGATCGTCTGCGAAAAAATGATAATGTCAGCACCTTCACGCTTGGGCAGCTATGCAAAATACTTGATTGCAGGCTTGACGAGATCGCTGAATATGAAAAAGAATAAGCCACCGTGCTGACACGGTGGCTTATTCTTTTGGGAAAATCAAACCGATTATTTTACTTACTAGGTAGTTTCTCAACTAAATTTGCGGCGATCATGACACATTCGTCGCAGGTTTTGAGAGGCTTTTTGGTCTCAAGGCCACGGATAACCGAGCAGGTACATGAGCCACATTCTTTCTCGAAAGCGGCGGTCAGTTCACGGCAAACGGCGTAGGTCTGTTTCTTGGTGGTGTGGTCAGAAAGATCACCGTTACAATGCAAAAGTCCTGCGATCATGACCGCACCCGAAAGCGCTCCGCAAATGTGTTGACACGAGCCCATTCCTGCGCCAAAGCCCTCGGCGGCACGCATTGCGGTCGAACGGTCGAGGCCTAATTCCTCGCAAAACGGCAGAACCACCGCCTGCGCACAGTTAAAGCCTTTTTTATGAAACATCAAAGCCTCTATTGTTTTCTTTCCTGCCATGGTTTGCCTCCTTGTTGTTTAGAATAAGCGGTAGGGAGCAACGCCCTCGTCGCTCCGCTGCGAAGTTCTTGTGATATTTGCGGAGCGACGAGGGCGTCGCTCCCCACGAAAACATATAATATCATGTTATACTCATTGTTGCTTGGGCATTGAGCTCACTGCCGGCGATGTGACCTGCCTCAAATTCGTGTATTGCTTGCGCGCCGACCATTGCGGCATTGTCACCACAATATTTTTTCTCGGGGTAGTAAAGTTCATATTTTCTTGCCTCACACTCGGCGGTCATTCTTCCACGCAGTTCCGAGTTGGCCGAAACACCGCCCGCAATGACGATTTTGGTCATTCCCGTCAGCTCGGCGGCCTTCATTGTGTTGGCGATAAGTATATCGCAAACACGGCATCGCACCGTTGCCGAAAGCACGGGCACATCAACGGGTGTGCCTTTTTGCTCTGCATTGTGGGTGAGGTTTATAACGGCGGTTTTAAGCCCCGAAAAGCTGAAATCAAGCTCGGCACCGTCGACCTTGGGCCACGGCATAGGATATTTCTCGAAATCGGGTGTTGTGGCGATCTTGTCAAGCATAACGCCACCGGGGTATGGGAGTCCCATCGAACGGGCCGATTTATCAAAGCATTCGCCTGCGGCATCGTCACGGGTACGACCGATAATCTCAAAATCGGTGTAGCCGTTGACCTTGACGATAAGCGAATTACCGCCCGAAACAAGCAGACACAAAAACGGCGGTTCTAAGTCGGGGTGGCAGATGTAGTTGGCCGCAATGTGGCTTCTCAAATGATGTACGGGGATAAGCGGAACGCCCAAAGACATTGAAAGCCCTTTGGCAAAATTAACACCAACCAACAATGCACCGATAAGACCCGGTGCGTGCGTTACGGCTATGGCATCAATATCCTTCAGGGTAAGCCCTGCTGTGTCAACAGCGTCACGCACAACCGTCGAAATGGCTTCGGTGTGACGGCGTGACGCAATTTCGGGCACAACACCGCCGTAAATGCGGTGCTCAGCAATCTGAGTCGCTACTATATTGGAAAGAACTTCACGTCCCTCAACGACAGCGGCGGCGGTCTCGTCACATGATGATTCTATTGCGAGGATTTTCATAAATTTACCTTCTTAAAAGTTCAAAGTCATAATTAAAGCGTCTTCTTGTGGGTTAGAATAGAACGCTTTCCGCTTACCTACGGTTTTGAATCCATGCTTTTCGTAAAGCTTGATAGCGGCATTGTTGGATTCTCTGACCTCCAAGGTCAAGAATGAAAGACGGAGCTCTTTAGCTTTTACAATAAGTGCTTCGGTCAGCTTGTTTGCGGCACCGTGGCGGCGAAACGTGGGCATTACTGCCACATTTGTTATGTAGCCCTCGTCTAACACAGAGGTGAAGCCTGCGTGTCCGACAAAGGTACGGCTTGAAAACACGGCAAAATAGTGACCGTTGCGTGAAAGCGTATCCTTGATACCGTCCTCCGACCATGCCTCATGTCCTAAAGACATCCTCTCACACTCGGCGGCAAGCGGTGCTTCTGCTTGGGTCAGCGGCCGGACGGTCAATTTAATTTCTGATCCTGTCATAAACTTTGTTTAACTCCATTTTTATCTTTTCGGCACAACGGCGGTAATCTTGCACAGTGCCTTTATAAGGGTCGGGAATGTCGAAAACGACTAATTTTTCGGGGGCGACACCCACCTGTAACAGCACACGTGAATGTGCCTCGGTCATGCAGACCACAAGTGTGGCTTCTGATAGGGCATAGCGGTTAAGCGGTGTCGAACGGTGAGCAGATATGTCAATACCACAGTCACGCATTACTTCGACCGCATATCGAGACGCAGGCTCACCGCCGAAAGCGGCAAGTCCGAAGCTTCTTGCCTCATAGCTCTCACGTTCTTCACAGGTTAATCCGTTCTCAAACAGAGCCGCTGCCATAGGGCTTCGGCAGGTGTTACCCGTGCACAGGAAGATAATTAGTTTTTTCACGGTTCTATCAGTCCTTTGCATCGTACCAAGTAGGCCCAAAATGAGCGTCAACGGTCAACGGCACCTTAAGCTGTACGGCATTTTCCATTTCTTCTTTGAGTATTTTGCAGGCAAGCTCGGATTTTTCTTCAGGTGCTTCGACGATGAGCTCATCGTGTACCTGCATAATGAGGGCAGCTTCGGGAATTTCCTTTTTCAAGCGCTTTGACACACGAATCATTGCTATCTTGATAATGTCAGCGGCAGTGCCTTGAATAGGCATATTTCGTGCAACACGCTCGCCGAAAGCTCTAAGCATTCCGTTGGAATTTTTAAGCTCGGGCAACAGCCTTCTTCGACCGAAAACCGTTTCGGCATAGCCTGATTCCTTTGCTTTCTCGACCACACGGTGCATATACGCATCGACCTCGGGGTAGGTGGCAAGGTAGCCCTTTATATAGGCGCTTGCTTCTTTAGTCGAAACGCCGATGTCCTTACCCAATGAGAACGGACCGATGCCGTAAACAATGCCGAAATTGACGGCCTTAGCACTCGATCTCATCTGTGGGGTGACCATGTTCACAGGCATATTAAAGACTTGACTTGCGGTCAGCGTGTGGATATCGGTGCCGCTAAGAAATGCATTTATCATATTTTGGTCGTTGGCGATGTGCGCCAAGACTCGCAGTTCTATCTGCGAATAGTCGGCATCGCAAAGCACATAACCGTCTTTTGCTTTAAAGAATCTGCGAAGCTCTTTTCCCTCAGGACGGCGAACGGGTATATTCTGCAAATTAGGCTCGGACGAGCTGATGCGCCCTGTTCGAGTTTCGGTTTGATTAAGGGTGGAGTGTATGCGACCGTCGGCGGCTACAACTGCGGTAAGGCCGTCGCAGTAGGTCGATTTCAGCTTGGCCAGTGTGCGGTATTCAAGCAGATGCTCAACAGCAGGGTGCAAAGGCTTCAACTCCTCAAGCACATCGGCATTGGTGGAATATCCGCTCTTGGTCTTTTTCTTGCAAGGAAGTCCCAATTTTTCAAACAGAGCAACGCCCAACTGCTTGGGCGAGTTTAGGTTGAATTCGTAACCGACCTCGGAGTAGATGGCCTGCTCAAGCTCGGAAATGCGTTCACCCAAAATATTGCCGTAATTAACAATAGCATCGGTGTCCACAAGGAAGCCTGCGTACTCCATTTCGGCAAGTACCTTGGCCAACGGTATCTCAATATCGTGTAGCAGTTTATCCTGCGCCGTTTCGCATAAAACGGAGGTCAGCTTATCCATTACTTCGGTCGACAAAGCTGCCGCCGCATAGTCTTCACCGTCAAGCTCAGGGGTAGGGATGAGGTATTCCTCGGAAAGTCTCGCCAATGAGTATTCAGATGATGAGGGGTTAATAAGATAGCCTGCCAGCACTGTGTCGAATGCCACGTTGTTGACCTCGATCCCTTTTTCAATGCAAGCTTTGTGCAATTGCTTTGAGTCATAAATGCGTTTGGCTATCTTGTCATTTCCAAGCACGGTGGCAATGGTGTCGATATCGGTTTTGGCAACCTTTTGGTTTGACACAGCAAGAATAGAGCCGTCAACCATCAGAATGTCACAGACAAGTGACTTTTCAGCCTCGGCAAGCACCTCGAACTCACTTGCGACCGAATAGGCTTTGGCTTCTGCGGTCACGGGAGCGCACTCAACGGCCGAAAGGCCTAATTTTTCAAGCATTGAGAAAAACTCAAGCTCGGAAAGCATCTTGGCAAGCTCAGTATCCTGTCGTTTGCCTATTTTGTAGTTTTCAATATTATTATCTATCGGCACCTCACGGTTAATGGTGCCCAAAAATCTACTCAGGTAGGCCGAATCCTTGCCTGCCGCAAGCTTTAGGCGTAAGGAGTCACGGATGTCCAGCTCATCGAGGTTGTTGTAGATATATTCGATATCCCCGTATTTCCTGATAAGTTCGTCGGCGGTCTTTTCACCGACACCGGGGACACCGGGAATGTGGTCGGAGGCATCACCCTGCAGAGCCTTTATTTCGATCATCTGTATAGGCTTAACACCGTATTTTTCAAAAATGGTCTCAGGGGTATAAGGGGTTATTTCGGGACGACCCATTTTTGTGGCCGACAGTAACACCTTGGTCGAATCGGACACAAGCTGGAACGAGTCACGGTCACCCGTGGCGATAACACAGGTGTTGCCACTGTTTTCACACAAAGTCGCCATTGTGCCCAGAATATCGTCAGCCTCAAAGCCCTCCATTTCAAGACAGGTGTAGCCAAAAAGGGTCAGCAGTTTTTTGAGCAACGGCATCTGTGAGCGCAGCTCGTCGGGCATACCCTTACGGCCTGCCTTATATTCGGCATATTCCTTGTGGCGGAAGGTGGGTGCGTGAAGATCAAACGCCACAACAACGCCGTCTGGCTCTTCTGCCTCCAAAAGGCGGTTCAGAATGCTCATAAACCCGTAAACGCCGTTGGTATAAAGCCCCGATTTGGTGGTCAGCAGTTTGATTCCGTAAAACGCACGGTTGATGATGCTGTTGCCGTCAATAGCAAGAATTTTCATAAAAATCTCCTAAAAGCAGGCCATTGTTACGGGGTCAAAAACCCAAAACCTGCAACATTACATAATTATACAAATATATTGTACCATTAAACCAACAAAAACACAAATATAAATTGTTGAATTAAGAAAAGTTTATAAAAATTCTTCGCCCATGGCTCAGAATGACAGCCAATAAGGTTGGCAGTGTCATTCTGAGCGGTGAAAAGAGCTTTTGTCTGCTTGTAAATTTTTAAGGAATGTGATATAATCTGCAAGGATAACTTTTAGAAATCAAAAAGGTAATACTTTATGAAAATAGGAAACTTGGAAATAAAAGGATATGCTTGTCTTGCACCGATGGCGGGGGTGGCGGACCGTGCTATGCGTGAGATCTGTCGTGAGCACGGTGCGGCTTATGCTGTGGGTGAGCTGGCAAGTGCAAAGGGGATAAGCCTTGGTGATAAAAAATCAGCGACTTACCTTGAGGTCAATGCGTCGGAAAGGCCTTACGGCTCGCAGTTATTTGGCTGTGAACCTGATACAATGGCCGAGGCGGCAAAATTGGCTGAAAGTTACGGCCCTGATTTTATCGACATCAACATGGGTTGTCCTGCACCAAAGGTGGCGGTGTCGTCGGGTGGCGGAAGTGCATTGATGAAGGACCCAAACCTTGCCACACGTATCGTTGAGGTGGTTGTGAAGGCTGTCAAAGTGCCTGTAACCGTCAAGATGCGAGCAGGATGGGATGACACGAGCAAAAATGCCGTAGAGCTGGCTAAGCTTGTTGAGTCGGCAGGGGCTCAGGCTATCACGGTTCATGGCAGAACTCGGGTGCAGATGTACGCACCGCCCGTGGATATCGACATCATCCGTGCCGTGAAAGATGCGGTCAAGGTGCCCGTTATTGCCAACGGTGACATTGATTCGCCAAAAGCCGCCGCTAAAATGTACGAAGAAACGGGTTGCGATTTTGTGATGGTTGGCCGAGCCGCAATGGGTCAGCCTTGGATATTCTCACAGATAAACGCATACTTAGAGCATGAGGTTATTTTGCCCGATCCTCCGCTCGAAAAAAAGATGCTGACGTTGATAGATCATGTCAGACGCATGGAAGAATACAAAGGCACCAAAATCGCAATGATGGAAGCGAGAAAGCACGTCGCGTGGTATATGAAGGGCTTAAACGGTGCCGCCGAGCTTCGTCGGATGGCAGGTTGCATAACCTCACAGGATGATATAATTGAAATTGTCAAAAAAGCAATGGAACTGAATAAGGTATAAAGTTGCGGAGTGACGAGGGCGTCGCTCCCTACTTTTTTGATTTCCGGAGTTGTTTATGGAGTAATAACTTTTTAGCAACAAAGTAATGCGTTGATAAAAAAAGAACGCCGTATGGCGTTCTTTTTTTGTAGGGAACGACGCCCCGTCGTTCCGTGCTTAATAATTCATAAAATCGGTTGCGTCGAAGGTTTGGTCAACACCTGCGCCGAAGCGGACTTTTGTTATTTTGCCTTTGTCCATTATTATAACATCGATGTTGGCCTCGGTGTAATCACCTGCTTTTCTTGGGTGCATCTCACCGTAATCGTAATCGCCATGTGCGAGTAGATCATGGATGGGTCTCGGATAGAACGAAACCTTAGCACTTCCGACACCGATCAACTGCATCTTTTCGTCCTTGCAGGACTTGGTGACGGTTAGATGGGTGTGACCGAACAACTGCATCGGAGTTGAAGCAGTAGCCTTGGTGAAGTCCTTAACTATTCCGAGACGCTCATTTTTGTAGATCTGACGGTTGTTGAAGGCCGAGAAAACTGCCATTATCTCCTTGTGGTTGCGGTAGGTTCCGAAGTTTTTAAGCGGTGCGTGAGAACCGATGATGTAATTCCAGCCTGCCTTTGTGGGATCGAGCGCCACATCGCACAGCCATTTTATCTGGTGATCAGGAACATGGTTCCAGCCTTCGGAAGCCGTATCGATATGTATGCCGTTTGATGAAACATAAGGATAATCGTAAGCGTCAAGGAAGATCATTCTGACCTTTTTGTCCTCGAAATCGGCATAATAGTAGGTCGATTTCGGGTCACCGTCGGCATGGACTGCCTTGCCTTTACAAACACGGTCGACTAAAGTATCGGTCCACATCTGTTGGTTGACAATGTACTCTATAGGGCAGTAGTGAGGGTTGTACTTCGGCTCGGGTCGGTCCTTGGTGTTGTGGTAGCCGTTGTCATCGTGATTGCCTCTGGCGGGTAACACAGGTACGGGTGAATTCATAAAGCTTTCGGCATATACACTGAGGTCTTTGAGTGCACCCTCACGTGAATTTGTTCCGTGAAGAATATCACCGCCAAGCATTATAGCATCGGCACCGATCTCCTTGGCCAGAGCCTGAATGGCATCAAGCTGACGCATAATACCGGGGCGCTCAGGCTCCAAGCCTCCCGAATACTCAATATGAGCATCCGACATTAGCAAAACACAAAAGGATGTGTCGGTAATAAGCGGTTTTGCTTTTTCAACTGTATCATTAAACTCTTCAATATAAATAGGGTCAATTTTTGCGGTTGCCATTATATCATCTCCAAAAGGGGTGAGGGTCATTTTTTGATGTAGCTTGATATATCGAAATGGTTATCTTCACCTGCGCCGAAAGCAAAACGGTTGGCTTGGCCCGAGTCAGAAAGGGTGATGACATCAAAGGTTGCTTCGGTAATATCTCCGAATTGACGATAAGGATGATAGACCCAATCGGCGGTGTAGCTGTTTGCGTAGTAATCCAGCTTGCTTTCATAGTACGAGACCTTGCCCGAGCCTACACCGATCTGCACGAACTTTTCCACGTCGTTGCACATGAAAGCGTTGACATGGGTATGACCGTTGACTGACAAGGGAGCATACGAGTTGTAGGTTGAATAGTCTATAACACGTCCGTCCGACAGGGTATAGGTGTAACCGTTATTAAGATGTGACAGCACCTTAACGACCTTATCACGTCCGCCGAAGCCTTCGGAACCGACCAGCGGTGCATGGGAGGAAATGACATAATTCCAACCGTCAAGCTCGGCCGATATTGCCACGCCTGCAAGCCAATCTATCTGTGTATCCTCAATGCCGTGATTCGCCGACCATGTTTCAGCTGTCCAGTCACAATTTCTTCCATCGGTTGAAACAACAGGATAGTTGTAGCAATCAAGCACTATGACACGGGTTTTTTTCTCAGGGAAATCAACATAGTAATAGGTCGATTTCGAGTTATTGGGGTCGTGGACTGCGAGGTTCTTGGAAACGGGGTCGAGCAGGATGTCGGTCCACATTTCCTGAGTGATGATATGGAACATTGCACAGGGCTTTCCGTGGTAGTCGTTGGCATCGTGATTGCCTCGTGTGACAAGAACGGGAACGGGACAATCCTTGAAGGCATTGGCAAAGTATTTCAGATCAACCGTTGATGAGGTCTGATCCGCAGTACCGTGAATAAGGTCTCCGCCCAAGATAACACAATCGATCTTGGCAGTTTTGGCAAGCTCAAGAATAGTGTCTATCTCACGCTCAATGACAGGGCGCTCGGGTTGTGCGCCACCCTTGTAGTCGATATGGGTGTCAGATAGCAACGCAAACGAAAAGCCGTCCTCGGTGTGTACACTGAGCGCATTGTCACGTACTGTCTTATATTCTTCAACATAATGAGGAAGTATGGAGTTGTATCTTTCCTCATAGGACATTACCGAAGAAGTGTTTTCGGATGAGGTTGAGCTTTCTGTCGACACCGTGGCAGTGTTGCTTCCTGTGCTGCTGTCGGTAGAAGAGGAACTTTGGGAGCTGGTGATATCCTCCAAGCCGCACTGAGTGCAGAAAAGCAAAATACAAACAGCAAGACTTAAAGGTATAACGATCTTGCGTAAAAAGTTTAAGGTCTTTTTCATAAAATCACTCCTAACAAATAAGGGAAGTAGGTATCCTACTCCCCTTATTTTAACTCTAAAAACGCATCAGGTCAATTGCTGATATCATGCATATCTCATGAAACATTAAATGTATTACGGTTTTATTCGGCGTACTCACCTTCGTGCGGTGTTTCGGTAATGACAATTCCGCTGTCGGTGATAACAAACTTGTTATCGGGACGGTTACCGAAGTTGAAACGCTGAACGGTGCTGATTGCGGGGTCATAAACAATAGCATCGAAGCAGGCCTGTGAATAGGTGCCCTCCCAACGTACGGGTTGGTATTCTTTGCCCGTTGCAGAATCGAAGAGGATCTCGGTGGGGTAATATGCGAATCTTCCCGAACCGGTGTTTACTGCTACGAGGGTATCACCTAAGGTTCTCCAAGACTGGATGTGGGTGTGACCCGAAACGTTCAGAGGCATCTGTCCGTCGTAGTTGGAGTAATCCATTGTTGTTCCAAACACATCCACGGTGGTTTTATTGTTGAAAGCCTCAATAATGCTGCGGATAGTTTTGGCATTGGTCGAGGAACCGGACTCATCGCCCACAATAGGAGCGTGTGAGGACAGAACATAGTTCCAACCCTGAAGCTCGGCATCTAATGCCACCTTGGCGAGCCATTCGACCTGTGCGTTATCGCCGTACATGCTCCAGCCGCTATCAACACGGTATACCGAGTATACGCCGTCGGTAGTGAGAATGGGGTAGTTCCATGCATCAAGCACGATAACACGGGTCTTCTTCTCGGGGAAGTCCATATAGTAGTAAGATGAATACTGATCGGTTGCATCATCGTGGACTGCAACAGCGTCCTTAGCCAGCGGATCGATCAGAGTGGTGCTCCACTCCTCGTTGGTGATGATGTTCGTTAAAGCGCAGGGTGTGCCGTGATAGTCGTTGCGGTCGTGGTTACCGCGGCTTGCAAGCACGGGAACCTTGGCCTTCTGGAAAACCTGAGCAAGGTAGTTGAGATCGGCCATAGAGCTTGCATGTGAGTTGGTGCCGTGGATAAGGTCACCGCCCAGGATTATGCAGTCTACATCGGTGGTGTTGGCTATCTCGATGACCATTGCGATCTCGTTTTGAATGTTGGGACGGTCGGGCAGCGTCTCACCGACGGGGGTGGTGTACCAATACTCACCCTCAAGAACAGTCTTGACATAGTCGATATGGATGTCGGTCAGCAAAAGGAACGAGAAAGCTCCGTCGTTCTGGGTCTGCAGGAGCTTATTTCTTGTATCCTCATACTCCTCGCTGAAGTAAGTGGCAGGCAGGCCTCTGTACTGGACGTTCATAGCGCTTTTAATTCCTTCGTGAGACTGTGTCTTGGCATCGGCATATGTAACGGTGCCGTCGCTGTATTCAACATAAAGTACACACTGAATGCTGGTGTCAAGAATGCTGTCGATCTTGGTCAGCACGACCTGATAATCGGTATAAAGATCGGTCTTGTCATAAACAACGCCGGTTGCGTCACCGATAACGGCTTTACACTCGTCGGCATTCTCAAGGGTGAGGGTCTCATAGCCTGCGGCGACTACCAGCTTTTCGGGTGCAAGCAGGAAACCGACCTTTGTGATATTGGCATCGTTGTAAACACGTCCACGGAAACGAAGACCCGAGGTCAATGTATCGGTCTTGGGACGGATAGATGCTGCAATAATATCAAGGTTTGTCTCATCAGAGCTAACGAATTCTGCCGATATTTTGATATTCTTGGCATTGGCTGGAACGAAGTACAGGAACTTGTTGCCATTGCCGTCAACCTGATCCTTGTCGAGGTCGTATGCACCCTCAGAGAGGATGACCCTGGACTCGATTTCTTCGCTGAATGCGGTTGCGTACAGGTTATAGGTGATAGTGATACCGTTTGCTTTGAGCTGTTCGCCATCTGCAAGCTCGACGGTAACACTGCCTGTTTGCATGTTGTTTTGTGCTACAGGATTGGTAACGGTTATGGTGCTGTTGCCTGCTGTAACGGTTGCTTCGGGAGTATAATCTACATTATATACCAAAAGGTCGTCGATGTAAAGGCTTGAATTTCCGTCAGAGGTCAAGCTCAACTGTAAAGCTGTAGCCTCGGTGGCGGTGAAGGTTATGGCGGCAGGAGTCCACACGTTGGCATTATCTGCATCATAAGCATCAAACGTCAGCTCGTTGCCGAGTACCGAGAGCTTGCCTGCGGCAGAGCCCTCAAGCTGCTTATAGATAAAGCGCATGGCATAGGTCTTGCCGGCCTCAAGGTTCAGGGTGTTCTCAACACCGTCGTAGCAGGGAACGCTGTAGGTGTCTCCTGCGTTTAATTGCTTGTTGCCACTTCCGAAGGTGATCTTGGTGACATCATATTTTGCGTAAGCGGTGCGGGTCTCATCGGCCTGAACCGTACCGTATTCCGTGGTGCACTCGGGGTCGGAGTACCAGCCGAGGAATACCTGCTCGTCAAGATTGCTGTTCACTGCAGGAAGCTCGGCTCCGACGATCGTTTCAACAGTGGAGACAGAACCGCGGTTGTTCAGTGTGACATCTACAAACTGTGCGGCGTTGTAAACTGTGACATTGTCAAAGTATACATAGTTGTTGACAGCAAACTCTGTGGTTGCGGAAGCGCCGTTACCGTCATACTGGAATCGAATAAGAGGATAGGGGTAAGAAGCGCTGGTGCCTGCGGCAACCGTAAAGGTTGCGGTATAGGTATACCACTTGCCTGCCTCAAGCTCGGAAATGTTGTATACCTCGCTTGTTGCTTCATAGGTCATTCTTCCAATGCCGTCTTCACTTAAAGGACCTGTAATCATGCGGATATCCAGTGTCTCGGCAGTAACGGTTTCGGGTATCATAAAGTCAACCGTTACCGTGTATTCAACGCTGTCGATCAAAGGATAGCCCGCGACACCCTTTGCATCGTAAACGGGAATTACAAAGTTCGACCAGATGTTGGGGTTGTGAAGCTTGAATACCTTATTTGTAGCGTTGGTGGGATCAAGCACGATTCCGCTTTCATAACCACCGTAGTCTTCACTGTCATCACGGTAGGTTACCTTGCGGGTGAATTCTGCCTCAGAGAAGGTGATGACCGTCTTGTTATAACGTGCATAAGCGGTTCTGGTCTCGTTCTCACGAACCACGCCAAAGGGCTGAGTGCACCCGGGGTCGGAGTACCAGCCGATAAAGCTGTACTTATCGGTATCATAGGCGGGAGTTGCTATCTCATAGCCTGCAGCGGTAGTGTTTTTGGAAATAACGCCGTTGTTGTTGATGAAGGGACCCTTGGTGACCTTGACATAATCGACCTCATATTCAACAAGGGAGCCGTCTTTTGAACCGAAGGTCAGAGTGAGGTACTGACCCGAGGAAAGATCGTCGGTAACAAAATCGAAGGTGTATTCCTTCCACTCGGTATCTCCGACAAGGTTGTTGATGACCAACGATTTTATGGTTTCCGATTTAGGAATGGTGGTCTTTGTACCGATGGAAAAGTAACCCGTGTTGGTATCGGTTGCAGCGGTCTGCTTATAACGGACTACAACACGGTAAGACGTGTTGGCCTCAAACTGATAGTAGCCGTTGCCGTCATACGGAGCGAAATGCTGAATCCAACCGGCACTGGACAGAGAGGGTGTTCCGGTGTGGGTGGAGGGGAAGTAAAGCACACCGTCGTCGGTGTTGAAGTTGACGTTAGAGGAATAATACGGCCAATCTCCGTTGCTTTTTAGAGTTTTATAGAATGAGAAATCGGCGCTGAAATCACAGTAATAATCGTGCATACCGATATACTCAACGGCGGTCACCGAAACGTCGTCAATGTAAACAACGGTACCTGCGGCGGCGGTATGCAGGCCGAAGGTGAGGTAGGCCTGACTGCTGCAATCGCCCGAGATAACGGTGAACTCGACCTTATGCCACTCGTTCAGGGCCGAATCGTGAATAGAGGTCTCATCGAGCTGTGTATTGGTATCCCAGACATTACCACTACCGTTCAGGGTCGTGAAAATATTGGTATAGCTGCCTGCAACAGCGGTTGCCATGTACCAGTAGCTAATGGTATACTTGGTGTACGAATCGAGCTTCAACGCCGAAGAAGGCGCATTGTAAGCATAAGAACGGTATTTGTTAGCGCCCGAGGGAGCGATCTTCAGCGAAGAATCGCCGCTGTGAGCCGCCTCGGTCGAAATGCTTGCCGAGGTCGACGAACTAAAACCGCCGTCATAATTAACGGTGCAGCCCTCAAAACTGGTATAAGTGTTATCGATTTCTATATCGTATTCTGCATCGTTATCGGTGATGACAACGTCGTCGAAATAAGCGTAATTGGCGGCACCGAAAGCTGCACTGGCTGTACCTTCACAGTATAACGATATCATTGGGCTTGTATAGGTAGAGGTTGCGGTGGGAGTGAAGTAAGCAGTATAGGTGTACCACTGTCCAACGGTGAGATCACTTACTGTTATAGTTTTTTTGGTTTCACTGTCAAGAGCCTTTCTTTTGGCACCAGAGCTTGCACAGGAATCGCCCTGAGTGATTCTGAGACCGACGGTGGATACGGTCAAGGAATCGGGGATCTTGTACTTGAAGGAAATGGTATAGCTGTGTCCCTCAACCAACTGATATTTTGCGGCATCTGCATCATCATAGAGTGGTAGCATAACCGTTGCATACAAATCGTTACTGTGTAGCTTGAAGACCTTGTTATCGGCATCATCGGGGTCGATAACGACCGAGCTCACGTAAGCACCCGAATAACTACCGCTGTTATCACGGATGGTAGAGCCCACCTCATATTCCTTTTCATTAAAAGGAATGTATGTGCTCGGATACTTGGCGTAGGCCTTTCTGGTCTCGTTTTCCTGAACAACACCGTATTCTTCGGTGCATTCAGGGTCGGAATACCAACCGAGGAAGGACATGCCGTTCGCTCTCTCGGTCGGGGCGGCAAGCTCCTCGCCAACGGTAGCGTTGACCGTGTAGACGGTTCCTGAGTTGTTTACCGTGACTGAAACCGTAGCGGCCGAAACAGTCAACGGTGCCGACAGGCACATGGTCAATAACATAACCAGTGCGACAGCGATACTGATTGTTTTCTTGAAATGTGTTGTCAAAAGAAACACCTCCTATAATATTTAGAAATCAACCGATATTGATACAATCTCATTATAAAGTATACGAAACGGCAATAAAAGGTCTGAAAGTGCACAAAAATTATAAAATCGTATAATAATTGTAAGTTATGATGAAACTTACTAATTAATGACAAATTATTTGTAATTTTCTTCCAAAGCTATACTATGCGATAAAAATACCACCCACAGCTTGCTTTGGCTGTGGGTGGCTTAGTCTATATTAACTGTTTTGCTTTCAGGATTCTAATGATCCCTTGAAAATGGTTTTTCTGAAATGTCCGGGTGTGTGTCCCGTTAGCTGTCGGAACACCTTATTAAAATACTGTGGATTGCTGTAACCGAGGGTCTCGGATATAGCGCCGAAATCCTGATTGGTCTCTAATATCAGGCGTTTCGCCTCTTCAATCTTCAAAAGCTGAAAATAGGCATTAACCGTTTTACCTGTATCCTTTTTGAAGTGACTGCATATATGCCCCCGACTGTAGCCTACTGCTTTGCATATCTCCTCAATACTGACCGATGAATACACTCTGCTCTCAAGGAACTCAATGACCAGTGAGGTGACCTCGTTGTGGTCGTCATCGTGCTCAAAGAATATCTTTTCCGTGGTCTTTTCCTTACTTAATGTTTTAATGAGCTGTAAAAGCAGTATTTCGATATAGTTTATGTATATCTGTCGGTTGATATGGGGCGGTTGCGATTTAAGACGGCACAGATGCCCGTTAATATCATATGACTTTACGCCTGCATCAAAGGCAGCCGCTAAGATCTTACGCTGCTCGGGGGTGATATGTAAAAATGTTCTCGATTTATCGGGAAAATATTCACGCAAAAGAGCACTGTCACACAAAAAAGATGCAATAAAGGTTGATGCCGAGTGCTCACCGTCGCAGTTGTTTTTGTGGCGGTAGCCACGTCCGTAAATAACCGCATCACCTGCATGCATAGTTACAGTTTTGCTTTCACTGGTGTCAAGAAACACGCCTTTTTCAACGTATATCAGCTCGTATTCCTCATGTATGTCATACGGGTGATCATAGTTATATCTTGCGGGCAGTTCAAAATGACGGACGGTATACACTGAGCGTATGTTGATGGGTGTCTCAGGGGTAGGATTTTCATGGTCATCACCACGAAAATTACTGGGGTCACACCGTTCTTTCTGCCAATCTTCCATACTGTCACCTCAACAGTTTTCTTCAATATAACCTTTGAGCTCTGTAAATCCGCCGTGGGGGTAAGCGTTGATATCCCTGTTTTCTTTGTTTATCACGCAGTCGGTCAGCAAAAACACCTTCATTCCCAGAGTTTGTGCCACCATATCCTCGGTTACATCATTTCCGACCATAAGGCACTCTTTCGGATCAAGTCCAAGCTTTTCGATGATTTCAATATAGTACTTGGGATTAGGCTTGCAGAAGCTTGAGTTTTCGTATGTTGTATAAAGCAGAAAATCCGAAGCATTAAGACCTGCCCATTTTATGCGGTTTTCGGTAGCAACTGCAGGGAACAGTGGATTGGTAGCAAGAACTGCATTAACACCCTTGGATTTGAGCAGGGCTATTATTTCTGCCGCCTGAGGTGCAAAACCGCAAGCCTCCTTTGCTTTGTTGAATTCATTGGAATAAAACTCATCAAGTCGGGGCTTATCCTTTATTGCCTCGGGGCCGTATATTTCGCAGAATTTGTCCCAAAACACCTGACAGTTAGAACTGCGGCCGTCGTTTTTAACCATTTCGACAACGCAGTCCCAAATGCTTTTTGGAATACCGCTTGGTTCATAGCCCAACGAGGCGGCTTTTACGCTCAAATTCTTAAAATATATCTTTGTGAATTCTTCTTGATCCATGGGAAGCAGGGTTCCGTCAAGGTCAAATAGTACGGTTTTTATTGGCATAGCAATTCTCCTTATTTACGATGTTACAAGTATATACTACACCCAACGATTGACAAAATCAAGCGAAAAATATAATTTGTTTGTAATATCGTATAACATGTAGATAACAAAACCGCCATCCCAAAGGATGGCGGTAGGATTGAACTATTGAAGCTTATCTAAATCAGGCTTTAGCACCCTTTTTGCCCGAAACAAGCTTGATAATGAACAGAGTTCCTATCATAAGCACAAGTGCAATAGGCAGAGCTATCATCCAATTCTGGATAAAGCCTGTGATGATGTAGCAGACAAAAGAAACTCCTGCTACGGTAAGTGCATAGGGCAACTGGGTAGAAACGTGGTTAATGTGGTTACACTGACCGCCTGCCGAAGCCATGATTGTGGTATCCGAAATGGGTGAGCAGTGGTCACCGCAGACAGCACCTGCCATACAGGCCGAAATGGCGATAACCGAGATCTCGCCGCCCTGATTGAATACGCTCAAAACGATCGGGATAAGGATGCCGAAGGTTCCCCAAGAGGTACCTGTTGCAAACGAAAGTCCGACAGCGATGAGGAATATGATTGCAGGCAGGAAGTTCTGCAAGCCCATTGCCGAATTCTGTATAAAGTCAGCAATAAATACATTAGCACCTATAGAGTCGGTCATTGCCTTTAAGGTCCATGCGCAAATGAGTATCATAATGGCAGGAACCATTGCCTTGAAGCCTTCGGGGATTGATTCCATGCAAGCCTTGAAGGAAAGCACACGGCGGAGCATGAAGAAAATAACGGCAAAGATAACAGCGAAGAACGAACCGTACATCAAACCGACCGAAGCGTCACTGTTGGAGAATGCAGTGATGAAATCCTCTCCCGAGAAGAAGCCGCCTGAGTAGATCATTCCTATGACGCAGGCAATAACGAGGAATACGACGGGAACCACAAGGTCACATACACGGCCTCTGGGATTCTCGGGCAGGGCCTCGACGGCGTCCTTTACACCCGCAGAGAAGAGGTCGCCGTTTTTAGCGTTGTCCTCATGCTTCTTCATCGGTCCGTAATCAAATCCGGTCACAGCAAGGAAGACGAGCATGGCAATAGTAAGCAATGCATAGAAGTTGTAGGGGATAGCGTGGATGAAGAGCGACATACCGCTGTCCTCACCTGCACCTGCGGCAAAGCCCGAAACGGCTGCTGCCCAAGAAGAAATGGGAGCGATAATGCAGACGGGAGCTGCAGTGGAGTCGATAATGTAAGCTAATTTTGCACGTGAGATGTTCTGCTTGTCGGTAACGGGGCGCATGACCGAACCGACGGTAAGGCAGTTGAAATAGTCATCAATAAAGATGAGAACACCTAAAGCGATGGTGGCAAGCTGTGCGCCGACTCTTGTCTTAATGTGCTTGGTTGCCCAACGTCCGAAGGCTGCCGAGCCGCCTGCCTTGTTCATCATGGCGACCAAAGCGCCGAGCATTACAAGGAATACCAGAATACCTACGTTGTAGGAATCGGAAATTGATGCAATAAATCCGTCGGACAAAACATGGGTGACGGTGCCCTCGAATCCAAAGTTGGAGTAAAGCAGACCGCCTGCCAAAATACCCACGAACAAGGAAGAGTACACTTCCTTGGTGATAAGCGCCAGCACAATAGCGATAATAGGCGGGAGCAATGACCAGATGGTCGAGAAGAAGGGGATTTCCTCACGTACCTTGTCTAAGGCGACGTTCAGGTTCTCGTCAAAGTTGGGGTCGGCGTTGACGTTGGTGTCATAATTGTTGACATAGTCCAAAGCGTCGTTACCCTCAAACTCCTCATCAAAAATGTTCTGTGTGAGGTCGTACTGAGTGTCATCCACTGTTACGGTGGATGTCTCATAAATTTGATCGAGATTGGTTGCCGAAGCAGATATGCAAAGGGAAGTGATCGTGAATACGATGAGGCACATCAAAGCAACGGTTACCCATCTCTTGCGTCTTGTGGGTCGCAGTTTCATAAAAATTCCTCCTCAATGTTTTGCAAAAATAAAAGCAAAAGCTGTGGCGCACCACAGCTTTTAAATACAAAAAGGTGTGATAGCTCTCCACAAACATGTGACAGTACATAGCATGTTTTACTATGTCCCAACCGCAAAGCTTCGGAAAAAGCGTTACGGTTTCGGCGGTGCTTCCTTTCGTGCAGAGCTTTTCCGAACTTGTGCGCCGCACTACTAATAAGAACCGCGCCTCTATCCTTACAAAAAAGATTATATATGCTTTAAGAATGAAAATCAAGCAAAAAGGCGAAAAAAGTGTGATACGGCCTGAATTTGTCGCTTTATAGTAAATTTTATGTGCCTAATTTGTCGAAAAACTTGAAATCGGCACCAAAAAGCATTATAATAATTGTAATATTATGGAAACAGAGGTAAATATTTCCAATGATGAGAAAGTACACGGGGCTGAATGTTTATGATGCTCTGCAGGAGCGTCTGAGGTTCATCTTCGAGGAATTTGACAATATATATGTATCCTTTTCGGGCGGTAAGGACAGCGGTATTTTACTGGAGCTGACCTTAGATTTTCAAAGAAAATACTACCCCGACAAGAAGATAGGGGTGTTTCATCAGGATTTTGAGGCACAGTATCAGTTCACTACGGATTATGTCGAGCGAACCTTTGAGCGCATAAAACATGAGGTTGAACCGTATTGGGTCTGTCTGCCTATGGCCACGAGAACAGCACTTTCAAGCTATGAAATGTTTTGGTATCCGTGGGATGATACAAAAAAGGAGTCATGGTGCAGGCCGATGCCTCGGCATAAATATGTTATAAATCTTGAGAACAATCCCATAACCACCTACCGCTACCGCATGCATCAGGAGGATCTGGCCAAGCAGTTTGGACGGTGGTATCGCAAGGCTCACGGCAACAAGAAGACCATATGCCTTTTGGGTATGCGTGCCGACGAGTCATTACAGCGTTACAGCGGTGTGCTTAATAAAAAGTACGCATATAAAGACAAGTGTTGGATAACCAATCAGTTCAAAAATATGTGGACCGCATCTCCGATATACGATTGGTCAATGTGCGATGTGTGGCATGCCTACGGGAAATTCGGTTTTGAGTATAATAATCTGTATGATATGTTTTACATGGCAGGCTTAAAGCCCGATCAGATGCGAGTTGCATCTCCGTTTAATGATTACGCCAAGGAAAGCCTTAACCTCTACCGAGTTATTGACCCTCAGATGTGGGCCAAGCTGGTGGGACGTGTTAAGGGTGCTAATTTCGCCGCCATCTACAGCAAGACTAAGGCGATGGGGTATCGCAACCTCACACTGCCTGAGGGACACACATGGGAATCGTATACCAAATTCCTTCTGTCCACTCTTCCGCCTAAGCTTCGCAACAACTACATAAAGAAGTTCAAGACCTCTATTGAATTTTGGCATACAACAGGCGGCGGACTTGAAGACAATGTCATTGAGGAGCTGCGTGAACGTGGCTACAACGTTAAATTGAACGGCGTGTCTAACTATACCAACATGAAGCTTTCGAGGGTCATTTTTATCGGCAAGATACCCGACCACACCGATGACATCAAATCGTCGAAGGATGTTCCGAGTTGGAAGAGAATGTGCTACTGTATCTTGAAAAATGACCATACCTGCAGGTTTATGGGGTTTGGCCTAACACGTGAGCAACAAAAAAATATTAGTATCTTGAAAGAACAGTACAGTAAGGTGGTGACCGAATAATGTCAGAAAAGTCAAGAAAAAGTCCTGTTTACAATATAATATCGGTGCCGATCGAGAAAATACACCCTAATGCTTATAATCCTAACTCGGTCGCACCGCCCGAGATGAGGCTGCTTTATGACAGCATAAAAGAGGATGGCTACACAATGCCTATCGTTTGCTATTACGATGAGGGAAACGATAAGTATGTTATCGTCGACGGCTTCCACCGTTACCGTGTTATGCTTGAGCATTCCGACATCCGTCAGCGTGAGGGCGGTATGCTGCCGGTTTCGGTCATCAATAAGCCGCTTGACCACAGAATGGCCAGCACTATCCGTCATAACCGAGCACGAGGCTCCCACGATGTTGACCTGATGAGCAACATTATCAAGGACCTGCATGAGCTCGGACGGTCGGATGCTTGGATATCCAAGCACCTCGGGATGGATACCGACGAGATTCTGAGACTTAAACAGCTTACAGGGTTGACCGCCCTTTTCAAGGATGTTGAATTCGGAGAAGAGTGGATCCCTGTGGATGATGATTATTACAAGTAAAAAGCCGAAAAAACAAAATTAAAAAGATTCTTCGCCTTCGGCTCAGAATGACAGAAGCAGTTCGTCATTTTGAACAAGGTGAGGAATCTTTCGATTTTGTAAATCTATATCTGATAAAAGTGCTTTTTACGGAATTCCTTTGGTGATATACCGAAGCGTTCTTTAAACACGAAGCTGAAATAACTTTGAGAGTTAAAGCCGCACCGCTCGGCTATTTCAACTATCGGCATATCGCAGGAGGCAAGCAGGCTTTGAGCCGCCGTGAGCCGTGTTCGGGTGATAAACTCATTAGGAGACAGGTCGGTCACCTGTGTGAACACGCGGTAAAAATAGGAGGTGCTCAAATGACACCTTTTGGCCAAAATTCCGGCATTTAAGGGCTCTGAGTAATGCTTTCGAATATACTCGACCGAAGCGTTGACGGCCGATTGGGTGTTGTCGGCAGGGTCGTTGCGGACGGTGTTGACGGTGCAGTCCTTTCTCAAGGCGTAAAGCAGGTTTATAAGATTGCCTGCATCGATAATATCGCTGTAATCGTCAAAGCTTGGTTCGGGGTCGCAAATGCCTGAGAACATTTTCTTGTATTTATCATGATCGCAGTTTTCAATAAACCTCGGTAACGATGATATAAGCTCCAAAAGCCGATCATCCGATACCGAAAAATGAACAAACAGCGCCTTGAAATGCAAAAGGCTCTGACGCTTGTCACCGGGTGAGGCTATCAGAATACAACCTTTTTTGATCTCGTGCCGTTGACCGTTGACAAACGAGACTCCGCCGTTTTCGCAAAAAAACTCAAGTTCATATTCCCGAACCGTTCGTAGAGACGTTGGATGCTCGGTGCTTTTGAAGCGGTATTCGGTGCGAATACTTGTGTCAAATATACCTGAGCCCAATATTTTCGGCAAGCTCCGTGACATTACGGTCACCTCATTTTTGGATAGAATATTTAAAATAACAAGATACAATTTTGATAGATATATCGTTTTGGACTTTATATAATAAAGATAGCACAACCGCTAAAAGATGTAAAGTCTTTTTAAGATTTTTTCAAAGGAGTGTTTTTATGAAAGAGTATAAGGTGGAAGATCACGTTTCGTCCTATTTGCCAAAAGAAAAAAAGTGGAAGCTTGTGTGGTCGGATGAATTTGACGGCAATGCACTTGATGAGTCAAAATGGCTTTTCAGAGAATATTTTTGGGGAAGAAGGTCGCCTACCTGGACTAAAGAGGGCGTAAGTGTATCGGGTGGGGCATTGCATATAGCACTCGTCAAAAAGGGTGAGGATTATTTTTCGGCTCACCTTCAAACGGGCTCCATGACATTTGATATTCCGAAGGACACACAGAAATTCTGGCCGTTCGGTGCCCGTGTGAACCCTACGTTTATGCATAAATTCGGCTATTACGAATGCCGTTGCAAGCTCCCCAAAAACGACGGCTGGCATGCCGCTTTCTGGCTGCAGGCACCCGGTATCGGCTCGCATCCCGACCCGAAGTACTGCGGAGTTGAGTGCGATATTATGGAAAGCTATCTTCAGCCGTCAAAGGGTGATGTCATTTGCGGCAACGGTTGGGGCGGATATGGCAGTCAGTCCAAATGGGCAGGACATTTTCATTATAACCTTCCCGATGCCGCCGATGAGTGGCATACATACGCAGTTGATTGGAGCCGTGAGGGATATATTTTTTACCTTGACGGCAAGGAGGTCGGACGTCAGATGGCGCCTGAGTGTGCCGTATCTGAGGTCGATCAGTTCATCTGCCTTTCGACCGAATGCCACGGTTATCACCGAGTGTTTCCCAACGAGCGTGCCGATGCCTCGGCCGCAGGCGATGCATTGCTATGGGGCTTGAAGCCGGTCAGACAGTTGACAGAGGCGGTCTTGCCCGACGAATTCACCGTCGATTACGTTCGTGTTTTTGATGAGGTCAAATAATAAGATATTTAAAGTCGACCGTCCAAAAGCGTTGCTTTCGGACGGTTTTTTGATGAAAAGGATAGAATTTTTAAAAATACGGATAGGATTTTGATATAAAATATAAAAGGAAAATGGTAGTATAAGGGCAGAATCATATTTTGAGTGGTGATCTCTTTGAAGCCTTATCAGAAAGAAAAAACCTTTTTTGCCTGCGGAACACCTGTGGCAGTGCGCTTTGTTGACGGTGAGACACATGTTTTTTCCACCGTTGGAGAAAAACTGTCGACCGAGGATATGAGTTTCGGTACGCTTTACGGTGGTGGAGAGGGTTTGGAGCTTGACAGCGTTTCGATCACTCAAGAGTCGGGACATTTGCAGGCTTTATACGGCGGCGGTATCGGTGACACGGTCAAAAGCGTTGAGATCACCGTCAACGGCGGCGTTGTTCGCAGTAAGTACATCGGCGGCGGTAAGGCCAAAAGGGTTGGAAGAGTCTCGATAGAGTTCAACAATGCTTCGGCCCACACCGTGATGACGGGCAGTGAAGCCGAAGAAGCCGTTGTTGACGGCGAGGCTTTTGTCACTATTAACAGCGGTGTTGTGCTGAATATCAACTGCGGAGGCGGTGAGGTCAACGGTGACGTTAATATTACAGTCAACGGCGGCCGACTTGAAAAGCAGATAGTTGATCTTGGTATCAAGGGTAAGATAAACATTTCACTTCCCGAAGATATATTTGCGGTAAATTCCAAGGGCGGACGGTTCCCCATGCTGCCAGAGAATGCAAACATCACCCTGACACCTGCTTTAAATTATGATGATATTAAGCTCTATAAAAAGAACAAGGATGAGTTTTTCAAGCGTGAGGCAGACAAGGCCGAAATAAGGTTTTTCGAGCTTCGTGACCCAACTCTCAAAAAGCAGGATACACCGTACCCCGAGTTTATCGGTGACTGCATCCTCATCACCCTGCCAAAGGGCAAAACGGTGCTGGTTGACACGGGTCTGCAATATAGCTGGGACGAGCTGAAAAACGGTCTTGAGGGTCTGGGTATCACGACCATAGATTACCTTGTCATCACCCATCTGCACGGTGACCACGGCGGCAATCTGTTGGCGTTGTTGGATAATTTTATTGTCGATACCGTTGTTGTCCCCGATGTTTACGCAGGCGCTGACAAATCCGTTCTTCCGCAAATAAATGAAACGATGAAGCGTGCTCATTTAGGTCGGCAGAAGGTTATACGTGTTGCCGAGGGTGATGAATTTTTGCTTGGCGATGCAAGGTTTAAGGTTTTAAACCCCGAATACCGAGGCTTTTGCAGTGCTGACCTCAACAGCACCTCACTTGCGCTTAAAATAACCTATTTTGATAACACCGTGCTGCTCACGGGCGACATCACTCAACAGGTCGAGCTTCGTTTGGTCGAAAAGTACGGCGATGCTTTGAAGTGCGATGTTTTAAAATCAGCACACCACGCCATCGTGTCACAGAATCATTATAAATTTATAGACACCTGTTCACCAAGATATACGGTAATACACAATCTTCGTGAAAACGGAGTTTTTGCAAGGGTGACTTTATACACGTTGGAAAACGTCAACAAGCTCTCGCCCGACAGTATTTTTCTTACGGGCCGTGACGGAGCCGTTAAGTTGACGCTTGATGGAACACACAACGGAATAAAAGTGTGGTCTGAATATGACAGAAGGGAAGAATTGAAATGAAGGTTACAAACGTAAAGGCATTTGTTGTTGACTGCTTCAGAACCAACTGGGTGTTTGTGAAAATCTACACCGATGAGGGCATCACGGGTGTGGGCGAGGGAACGCTCGAGTACAAGGAAAAGGCATTCCTCGGTGCTTTGGAGCACATCAAGGAGTATTTGGTGGGGCAGGACCCCAGAGACATCGAAAAGCATTGGCACCATACCTACCGTGATGCTTATTGGCGTGGCGGACCTGTGCTGATGAGCGCATTGTCGGCAGTCGAGTGTGCTTTGTGGGATATTCTCGGTAAGTCGTTGAACGTGCCTGTCTATCAGTTGCTCGGCGGCAAGTATCACGACAAGGTGAGAATCTATGTCAACGGCTGGTTCGCAGGTGCAAAGGAGCCTGAGGAGTTTGCCGAAAAGGCGA
The DNA here is from genome assembly GCA_964424555.1 of uncultured Eubacteriales bacterium. GTDB lineage: Bacteria > Bacillota > Clostridia > Oscillospirales > Acutalibacteraceae > UMGS172. The sequence continues at coordinate 31,503 of CAYRIX010000001.1, read as the reverse complement.
AAATCGCCGTGAGCCGAGGTGTTACCGCTATGAAGTGGGATCCGTTCGGCAAGTCTTATTTGCAGATCTCCAATGCCGATCTTGACAAGGCTCTCCGCAACGTTGCGGCAGTAAGAGAGGCCGTAGGCAACTCGGTCGATCTGCTTATTGAGGGTCACGGACGCTTTGACGTGCCGACGGGTATAAAAATTGCCAAGGAACTTGAACAGTTCAAGCCGATGTTCTTTGAGGAGCCCGTACCGCCCGATAACATTGATGCCCTGAAGGCTGTTCGTGACAAGTCGCCCGTTGCCATTTCGGCAGGTGAGCGACTTTACAGCCGTTGGGATTACCGCAAGCTGTTCGATATTCGTGCCGCTGATTACATTCAGCCAGATATTTCACATGCAGGCGGTATCTCGGAGCTCAAAAAGATCGCCGCAGAGGCCGAAAGCCGTTACATTCCGTTTGCACCGCACAATCCGTCGGGCCCCGTTGCCAATGCCGCAACGTTGCAGTTGGCCGCCGCTTGCCCCAATTTCTGCATTTTGGAAATTATGTACAGCGACGTTGAGTGGCGTAAAGACGTTACCAATGAAAAGCTGGAGTACAAGGACGGATATATCACCATTCCCGACCGTCCCGGTCTTGGTATCGGGATAAATGAAGAGGAGTGCTTGAAGCACCCCTATCAGCCGCACACACTTCGTCATTACACGGGTCAGCTCACCAACATCCGACCCGCAAAATCGGAATTTTATTTCTAAATCTGTAATGTGGTGAAGGCATTTATGCCTTCCGTTATGTAGATACAATATCGTCATCCTGAACTAAGAATGACAGATACAAGGAGAATTTGTATGAACAAAGCAGTATTTATAACGGGTGCACAGAGTGGCACGGGTTACGGAATTGCCGAAACCTTTGCACGCCAAGGCTGGGACGTGTTTATCACCAGCCGCAACGGTGCGGAGGCTGAAAAATCAGCCGCAAAATTAGCCGCCGATTACGGTGTTTTCTCGAAGGGCTATGAGTGCAACATCCGCAGCGAACAGCAGGTCATCGACATATTTAATGATATTGACAAAACAGGTCGTTTTGTTGAGACTATAGTTCTCAACGCTGCCAATTTGGGCTTCGGCAACGATCCTGCCAAGGGTCTCGACTTCTTCGAGCAGTCTCTTTCCGAGTTTCAGGAGGTCTTCGAAACCAATCTTGTCTGGAACTTCTCAATGGTGCGTCAGGCCGCCATCCGTATGCGTGAGCACAAAAAGGGTGCTATCGTTTTTATCAGCTCCAACACCGCCTACCGTGTTATTCCCAACCGTGCGGCATATTCGGCATCAAAGGGTGGTATCAACTCGCTGTCCAAGGCCTTGGCGCTTGACCTCGGCAAGTACGGCATCCGTTCCAATGTTGTACTGCCCGGCACTATCAAAACCGAGCGTTGGGTCAAAATGGGAAACAAGCAGATCGTCAACGGCGAGCTGACCCCCATCGGTGACATTTCGGATTTTGATGACATTGCCAATGCCGCATACTTCCTCGGCACCGACCTTTCCAAAAACATCACGGGCACAGAGATCACGGTCGACGGCGGTATGACCTGCCAGCTTTACCCCACTGTTTTGAACGACCTCAAGAGGGAAAAACTCCAAAGAGAGGGTATTCTGTAAGCGAGTATCAAACAAAAAGTGACCGACGTAAGATGGCTCACGCACTCCCTTTGTCTTTTTGCTACGCAAAAATCCACCTCCCTCCAAGAGGGAGGCTAATCGTAGGGTGCTATGCCTTGGGGAGAGCCTATTATAATCGGCTTTGCGGAATGGATAAATCCATTCCCTACAATGTGGCCTATAGACAAAATGTAGGGACCGATGCAGGTTCCTTCAAGGGGAAGGCTCAATAATAATTCAATTATAACAAAAGAGTGATATTATGTTGGAAATAATAGGCCAAGGGTTGGGCATATTGGCTGTGGTAACGGGCTTTATCTCCTATCAGATGAAAAAGCCTGCAGGCTTGCTGATCCTTCAGCTTGCCACCGCACTGATATTCTCGGCGCATTATTTTTGCATCGGCAACGCTTTGACTGCGGCGGCGCTGAATTTCCTGGCGGCGGTAAAGTGTCTGTTTTTCTATTTGCGTGACAAGCGTGGCGGTAAAGGAAATATTGAGTTGATAGTTTTTACCGTCATTGTAATAATCACGAGCATCCTGACATGGGAGGCTTGGTATTCAGCCTTGATAATGGGCGGACTTGTGGTGGCTACCGTAAGCCTTGCCATGCCCGACACGCAAAAGACAAGATACTGTATGTTTGTAAAATCGCCGTTGTGCCTTGCGTATAACATCCTGGTCGGCTCGGTCGGCGGTGCGATCTACGAGTGCACCGTGCTTGTATCCTCTATCATCGGAATCATCCGAAACCGAAAGAAAACAAAAGACTAAGCAACTAAAAGAACGGAAAAGCGAACCACTTTTCCGTTCTTTTTCTTTTGATATCCCATAGCCGTCTTGCGACGGCGAACGCGGTGTACCCCTACGATAAGCCTTCCCCGGCGGGGAAGGGGGACCGCGTTAGCGGTGGATGAGGAGAACACCGTCACAATAGATTGCAAACTAAACAATATAACCATCTTGCGGCGGATTGCCAAGGATGCCGATCCTACAAGAGTTTATAGCTTTTCGGATTCCCATCCGTTTTTGGTGAGTACCCAGCGCTCTTTAAAACCGCATTCTTTGGCCAAGGCGGCGGCATCTTCAAGGAAATCACCGAGGCGGTCCTTTTCGTGGCAGTCGCCGTTGATGACGATCTTACCGCCCAAACGGTTTATCTCTTTTAGAATAAACTCGGCAGGATAGGGTGAGGTGCGATAGCCTCTCGTCATTGCGCCGACGTTGATCTCAAAGAAACGGCCAAAGGGAATAAGCTTTCTTACGGCTCTCAATGCCGCATTTTTGTAGCGGTCGGTCAGTGTTTTCGGATGTGTTTCAAAGAATTTTGAAACAAGATCAATATGGCCGATAATATCGCAGTTGGTTTTGTTGACAACATCGGAAACGAGGTCGAAATATTCCTCGGCAAAGCTCTCAAAATCGCCGCCGAAATGCTCGTCCAAAACTGCTTGCAGAGTCTCGGGGTCAAGATCAACGGGGTAAAGCTTGCCTTTTTTCTCGATGTTATGCACCGAGCCGATTATGTAGTCATATCCGTCGCCGTAGGGCGCCGAATGATAGTCCTGCTCAAGCCCTAAAAATATGTCTATCTTATCCTTAAATTCTTCTTTTAAGGCCAAAACCTCTGCTTTGTAGACTTCGGTGCTTTCAGGGGTCATACTGTACGGCTCAACCGATGGATCATAGGAATGTCCCGAAAAGCCGTAGTATTTAAAGCCTCTTTTTATGGCTTCTTCGACCATCTCTCGGGGTGTGTTTTCACCGTCACAGTAATTGGTATGGGTGTGAAGATCAATCGTTATCACTTGCCATCTTCTCCTGCTTGACTTTGTGGTCGATAACGTGGCGTGATGCTAACTCTTTGCGGACATCATTGACCGAAATGCCGTTTTCGACCATCATGACCATAACGTGATAGGCAAGGTCGGCAATTTCATATATGGTCTCCTTTTTGTCGTGATCCTTGGCGGCGATGATGACCTCGGTGCACTCCTCACCGACTTTCTTGAGTATCTTATCAAGACCCTTCGAGAAAAGGTAGGTGGTATAAGAGCCCTCGGGCATCTGTGCCTTTCTGCCCTCTAACAGCTCGTAAAGTCCGTCCATAGAATATTCCGAAAGCTCGTCGCTTTCCCAAACCGTCTCGGTAAAGCAGGAGTCGGTTCCCTTATGGCAGGCAGGGCCGTCCTTTTCCACCACAACGGTCAGAGCATCACGGTCACAGTCGGCAGTAATAGACACAATATGCTGATAGTTGCCGCTGGTCTCGCCTTTAAGCCAAAGCTCCTGCCTTGAACGGCTGAAAAAACAGGTGAGTCCTTTTTCAATCGAAATTCTCAGGCTTTCCTCGTTCATATAGGCTAAGGTCAGCACCTTTTTGGTCAAGGAATCTACCACGATGGCAGGGATTAGTCCCTTTTCGTCAAATTTAAGCTGTGAAATATCAAAATTAGTATTCATTGTTAAAGCCTCACTAAAATATCGTTACGTTTGAGTTGTTCTTTAAGGTCTTGTATTTTGACCTCACCAAAGTGGAATATCGATGCGGCAAGACCTGCCGAAACTCTGGGGTCTGCCTTAAAAAGTTTAGTGAAATGGTCAATGCCACCCGCACCGCCCGATGCAATAACGGGCACCTTTACGGCATCGCACACGGCTGAAAGCATCTCAAGGTCAAAGCCTTGCTTTACACCGTCGGTGTCGATGGAGTTGACAACGACCTCGCCTGCGCCCATATCAACACAGCGCTTTATCCATTCGATGGCTTCCATTCCTGTATTCTCTCGGCCGCCCTTGGAAAATACAGTGAATTTTCCGCCAACTCGCTTGATGTCGGCCGACAAAACAACGCATTGGTCACCATACTTTTTGGCGGCCTGTTCAACGAGTGACGGGTTGCGGATGGCGCCTGAATTCACGCTGACCTTGTCGGCACCGCATTTCAGCACACGGTCAAAATCTTGGAGTGTATTGATGCCGCCGCCAACGGTCAAGGGAATAAATATCTTTGATGCAACCTCTCTGAGAATGTCGGTAAACAACTGTCTGCCCTCGGCTGAGGCGGTTATATCATAAAAAACAAGCTCGTCGGCACCTGCTTCACTGTAATAAGCGGCAAGAGATACGGGGTCGGAAACATCATTAAGCCCCTCAAAGTTGACACCTTTTACAACTCGTCCGTTTTTAACATCAAGGCAGGGGATAATTCTTTTGGTTATCATTTTGCCGCCTCCAATGCTTCTTTAAGGTCGATTGCGCCCGTGTAATATGCCTTGCCGATGATAGCTCCGTAAATGTTCATCTCACGAAGAGCCTTGACATCCTCGAGCGATGACACTCCGCCTGATGCGGTGATGTTTATAGAAAGCTTTTGGGTCATTTCCTTGTAAAGCTCAAGGTTGGTGCCCTTCATTGCACCGTCCTTTGAAATGTCGGTACAAATGATGTTGGAAACACCCAAGGCTTGCATTTTTTCACAAAATTCCATTCCTGTAAACTGCGATTTTTCAAGCCAACCTTTAATTGCCACAAAGCCGTCCTTAATATCAACACCTACGGCAATTTTGTCACCGTACTTACCAACGGCGGCCTTTAAAAAATCCTCATCATTTACTGCGGCAGTGCCCAAAATAACACGGTTGACACCTGCGGCCAAATATCGGTTGACTGTCTCCATATTACGGATGCCACCACCGATCTCGATAAACAGATCGGTAACCTCACGAATGCGTTTGACGGTTTCGATGTTAGGGGTGTCACCGCTTTTTGCGCCCTCAAGGTCGACAAGGTGGATGTGTGTTGCGCCACATTTCGAGAAATCGAGCGCAACGGCCGACGGGTCGTCGTTATAAACCGTCATTTGCGTGTAGTCTCCCTTAAAAAGTCGGACAGCCTTGCCGCCGACAATATCAATCGCAGGGAAAATTATCATAAAGTGCCGTCCTCCTCACAAAATGCTTTAAGAATTTTAAGTCCAACATTACCGCTTTTTTCGGGGTGGAACTGACAGCCGTAGACGTTGCCGTTCTGAACAGCGGCGGTGATTTGGATTCCGTATTCAGCCGATGCGATGAGGCTATCGTTACAGCCTTCGGCAAAATAGGAGTGGACAAAGTAAACGCAATCACCCTCATTGATGTATTTGAAAATTGGGGATGGATTGTGGTATTTCAGTGCGTTCCAGCCCATGTGCGGAATGTCCAGAGTGTCGGGTATTCTGCCCTTCATTGCAACGACCTTGCCTTTGATAAGACCGAGACCTTTGTGCATGCCGTATTCGTGGCTTTCCTCAAAAAGCATTTGCATTCCAAGGCAGATGCCAAGCAACGGCACACCCTTTGCGACCTGCGTCTTTATAAGCTCGTCAAGTCCGTTCATGGCAAGCTTTTTGCGTGCATCCTCAAATGCACCGACGCCCGGCAAGATTATTTTGTCGGCTTTTTTTATAACCTCGGGGTCGCCTGTGACGGTTACGTCGGCACCGACATAGTTTAACGATGAACAGAGCGAGAAAAGGTTTCCCACTCCGTAATCAATAACTGCTATCATTTAAAGTACACCCTTTGTGGAAGGAATTTCATTGGCGAATTTGGGGTCGATGGACACTGCCGTTGCGAGCGATCTTGCAACCGATTTGAACGTACCCTCGATAATATGGTGGGTATTTTCTCCGTCAAACTGCTTGATGTGCAGGGTCAGCTCGGCATTGCGGACGAAGCCGAAAAAGAATTCCTCAACCAGCTCGGTATCAAAATCACCGACCTTTTCAGTAAGCCCAAAGAACGAGCATTTCAAATAGCTTCTGCCCGAAATATCAACGGCCGAAAGGATAAGTGCTTCATCCATAGGCAGTATCATATTGCCGTAACGAATGATGCCTTTCTTGTCGCCCAATGCGGTTTTAAAGCATTGACCCAGCACGATGCCGATATCCTCGGCGGTGTGGTGGTAGTCGACCTCGGTGTCGCCCTTGCAGGTGACCTCCAAATCAAAACGTCCGTGCTTTGCAAAAAGGGTCAGCATATGATCCAAAAATCCGCAGCCTGTGTTGACGGTCGATTTCCCTACACCGTCAAGGTTTAAGGTCATTTTTATATCGGTTTCATTTGTTTTGCGGTCTATAGAGGCGGTTCTCATTTTATCTCCTCCAAAATTAGTTTTGTTGCCTTTATAAAGGCTTCCATATCAGCCTTACTGCCAATGGTTATACGGTTGAAGTCCTTTATTTTCTCGGATGAGAAATGACGGACGAGGATGCTGTTTTCTTTTAATTTAAGATACAGTTCTTCTCCGCTTATTTTATCCGATTTTGCGAAAATGAAGTTTGCTTTTGAGGGAATGACCTCAAAGCCCATTTTTTCGAGCTCTTCGGTGGTATAGTCACGGTTCCGAATGATTTTCTTACAGTTGTCCATATAGTAATCATTGTCCTTGACTGCCGCAATGCCTGCCGCCATGGTCAGACGGTTGATGTTATACGGATTGGTGGAATACTTGATGCGTTCAAGGTCGGCTATCAGCTCCTCATCGGCAATACAGAAGCCTAAACGGGCACCTGCCATACTGCGTGACTTGGAAAAGGTCTGTACCACAAGCAGGTTTTTATATTTTTTGATAAGCGGATAGCACGACTCACCGCCAAAATCGATATAGGCTTCGTCGATAACCACAACGCTGTCGGGATTTGCCTTTAAAATGCCTTCAATCTCACTTACTGTGAGGCAAAGTCCCGTAGGTGCGTTGGGGTTGGCTATCACTACCATTTCACCGTCACCCCTGTAATCCTTTGGATCAATGGAAAAGTCGTCCTTTAGCGGCACCTTTACGGCGTTGACACCGTGCAGTTCGGCAAAAACACTGTAAAAGCCGTAGCTTATCTCGGGGAACATCGCACCCTTTTCGGTAAATGCCATAAACGAAAAGTTCAGAATATCGTCCGAGCCGTTGGAAAGGAAAATATTATCCTTTTTTACACCGTGCAGCTCGGATAAAGCGGTTTTGAGCGCCGTGCCTGTCGGGTCGGAATAAAGACGAAGGTCACGGAGTTCGCCCTCATTGACCGCATTTATAACACCTTCAGACGGCGGATAGGGCGACTCATTTGTGTTAAGCTTTATGTACTTTTTGTCTCTCGGTTGTTCACCTGGGGTATAGGCCTCAAGCGATGAATAGCGTTCTTTCAAAAACTTGCTCATTACTTTTCCTCAAAACGAATAGTTGCACTCTTTGCGTGTGCGGTAAGTCCCTCTTTTTCGGCAAAGAAGGCTACATCGTCGGCTATGCTTTTCAAGGCCTCACGGGTGTAGTAGGTGTACTGGCTTTTTTTAACAAAATCGTCGACCGACAAGGGGCTTGAGAATCTTGCAGTACCGCTTGTGGGCAATGTGTGGTTGGGGCCTGCGTAGTAGTCTCCCAATGCCTCGGGACAGTATTTGCCCATGAAGATACTGCCTGCATGCTTGATCTTATCAAGGTAATCAAACGGATTGTCAACGCAGATCTCAAGATGCTCGGGAGCGATCTCGTTGGCGATGTCGATAGCCTTTAACAGGTCGTCGGCGACAATTATTTTACCGTTGTTGTCGATAGAGGTGCGTGCGATTTCGGCTCTTAACAACTGCGGAATCTGTTTTTCAAGCGATTCGCTCACCTTTTCGGCTAATTCGGTGCTGTCAGTAACCAAAACGGCACTTGCCATTTTGTCGTGCTCGGCCTGCGAAAGCAGATCTGCGGCGACAAAATCGGGGTTACAGGTGCCGTCGGCAACAACAAGTATCTCACTTGGTCCTGCTATCATATCTATCGAAACAAGTCCAAACACCTGACGCTTAGCTTCGGCAACAAAGGCATTACCGGGGCCTACAATCTTGTCCACCTTGGGGACGGTCTCGGTGCCGTAGCTCAAAGCGGCAATGGCCTGAGCACCGCCTGTTTTGAAGATACGGTCAACGCCTGCTATTTTTGCGGCGGCAAGGATAACGGGATTGACCTTACCGTCGGCACTCGGCGGTGTGGTTATGCAGATCTCCTTACAGCCTGCGATTTTAGCAGGGATACTGTCCATCAGAACGGTGGACGGATAGGCGGCTGTGCCACCCGGAACATAAAGGCCGACCTTCTCAATTGGGGTGATCTTCTGACCTGTGACAACACCGTTTTTTTCGGAAATGATAAAGCTGTTTCTTACCTGCTTTTCGTGGAAAGCACGGATGTTTTCGGCGGCTGTTCGGATGATTTCCAAAAATTTAGGCTCGACCGCATTGAAAGCCTCCTCAATCTCGGCTTCGGTGACCTCTAAAGAGGTCAAGACTGCCTTATCAAATTTTTCGGCATATTTTATGAGTGCCTTGTCACCGTTTTGCTTAACATCATCGATTATATCCGAAACGATGCCCGAAACATCGGCGCTCGCAGTACCACGGGCGAATATTTCACTGTTCGGCACCTCGCCGTATTTTAATATCTTAATCATTTGCTTTCACCTGTTCTTTCAACCCCAAGCGTACACGCTCGATCAATTCATTTTTAAACTTGTAGCTCGATTTATTGGCAATCAGCCTTGCGCTTATGGGGAGTATTGTTTCTTTAGGCTCAAGGTCGTTTTCCAAGAGTGTCTTGCCCGTTTCAACAATATCAACAATGACATCCGAAAGTCCTAAGATCGGTGCTATCTCAATAGAACCGTTAAGCTTGATTATATCGATATCACGGCACTTTTCGGCATAGTACCTTGAGGCTATGTTGGTGAATTTAGTGGCAACTCTAAGGGTTGAGTTAGGGTCATCTCTGAAATCTTTTTTTGCAGCGACCGCCATGCGACACTTGCCAAGGTTCAGGTCTAACAACTCGTAAACGTCAGGCTCGTATTCAAGAAGAATATCCTTGCCTGCAACACCTATGTCGGCGGCACCACGTTCAACGTATATCGCAACGTCGGAAGGCTTTACCCAAAAGTAACGCACGCCTGCGGTCTTGTTTTCAAATATCAGCTTGCGGTTGGTCTCCTTTATCGAAGGACACTCGAAACCGCTTTTTTCAAACATATCGTAGACCTTTTCGCCAAGTCTTCCTTTAGGCAATGCTACGTTAATCATTTCCATTGACAGTCTCCAGTCCTTTCTCGGTTATTTTAAGCAACTGACGGTAGCGCATGTTTTTAGGTACTTCACGAGCCACCAAAACCGAATTGCCGCCCGAAGACAGCATTTCTGATGTCTTTATCGCCGCACCTATGTCATCACCGTACAAAAGCACAGTGTCAACATCGTATTCGGAATTGTTGCGGTCGTATCGACCAAGCTCATCAAGATATACGGCAAAGCCGACTGCGCCTGCCGTGCGGTGAAGCTTTCGCATCAGCTTGTCGTACTGGCCACCCGACAAAACCGCATCGGGGATGTTTCGGATGTAGCCTTTAAAGACAACACCGCTGTAATAGCTCATAGTACCGATGCAGGAAAAATCAATAATCAGTTTGACCGAATTTTTGAGTCCCGAAAGCACGTTGAAAATGCTTTCAAATTCGGCTAAGGCATCAAGCACCGCATCCGAACAATAGGCCGATCTGACCGCTTTAAAGGCATCCTCGGTATTCGGGTAATTTTTAGTGAAAACCGCAAGCTTTTCCAAAGCAATACCATTCCTGCTGCAAAGCTCACTTAAATCATCGGTGTTCTTGGCATTGATATAGGTGATTATGCTTTTACGTAGTTCCTTTGACAGCTTTAATTCGTCAAAGGCTGCTTCGATAAGACCGACATGTGACAGCTCCATGGCTGAATCGGAATCAACCGTTTCAAGGCTTTTTACCGCAAGGCTTAACACCTCGCACACCTCAAAAAGGCCTATATGACCGATACATTCAAGACCTGTCTGCATTATCTCCTTATAGGTATGCGTAGTACCCGAAATACGGTAGACGTTTTCGTTATAATAAAGCTTCTGCACGCCGTCAGTATCCTTGGAATTGTTGATGATAGACAGAGTGACGTCGGGCTTTAAGGCTTTGAGTCGGCCGTTAGTATCGGTGAAGGTTATAATACCGTCAGAAACAAGAAAGTCCTTATTTCTGACATAAAGGTCATATTCCTCAAACTTGCTCATCTTAAACTGAGTGTAACCGAAACGGCGGTAAAGCGAGCGAAGGGCATAAACTGCCGCTTCTTCACGTTTTAATAAGGATTCGTCGATAGCCATTTTTGCCTCCAAAACAAGGGATAACACGCCCTTGATGTGATTTATTTTAATACTCTACCATATTAGCACGCTAAAGTCAAGACGTTTATTTCAAAATTTTATGTTTTTATTGACTTGAAACGAAGCCTATTATACAATATATAAGGCAAACAAGCAACAGAAAAAGGTGATAAAATGAGTGATATTACGAAAATTGATAAAAATTTTGCGGTAAAGCCCGTTGAAATAGGTGACGAAACGGTGTTTTTCAACTGCTTGGAGGAGCCTTTCAAGGTTTATGGCCTGATGTTCCCTGAAAACGAAAACGATGTTTTTCACAGAATGCCTTATGACGTGGCTAAAGCCACAAGTGAAGGTGTTGACACCTTAAACCACCATTCGGCAGGCGGCCGTGTGAGGTTCAGGACAAATTCACCGTATATCATCATCCGCGCAAAGGAGCCTGCTATCTACCGTGCACCTCATTTTACCCTTTGCGGAAGTGCAGGCTTTGACCTTTACAAAAAGGTCAACGGCGAGGATATATATGTCAACTCGTTTATGCCTCCCTTTGATATGAAGGACGGTTATGAGGCCAAGAGAGAGACAGGGCTTAACTGTGAGGCCGACATAACTATCCATTTCCCGTTGTATTCAAGGGTGAAAAGCCTTGAGATCGGCATTGCCGTAGGCTCGACCCTTAAAGCGCCCGACGGTTATAGGTACGATGTTCCCGTTGTATATTACGGCTCGTCCATCACTCAGGGCGGATGTGCTTCACGACCGGGTATGGCTTACCAGAACATCATTTCCCGAGAACTCAAGTGTGATCATATTAACTTAGGTTTCTCGGGCAGTGCAAAAGGTGAGGACGCCATAGTCGAGTACATAGCGGGACTTAAAATGTCGGTGTTCGTATATGATTATGACCACAATGCACCCAACATCGAGCATCTGAGAAAGACCCATGGGCCAATGTTCAAGAGAATTCGTGAAAAGCAACCCGATCTGCCGATAATTATGGTCTCTGCGCCCAACGGCAATCCGCCAAAGTCTTGGCTTGAACGCAGGGATCTGATCAAGTCGAACTTTGAGGAGGCCAAGGCAAACGGTGACAAAAACGTATGGTTTATCGACGGCGTTGAGATGATGCGATTTCCCGGCGGAAATGAAGCCACGGTCGACCATTGTCACCCCACCGATCTCGGCTTCAGACGTATGGCTGATGTTATCGGTACCGCAGTCAAAGAGGCTTTGGAAAAATAAAAAATCTATCAGGAGGCGGCATTATGAAAAACCATTTTAAAAGAGTAGGTGCAATAATACTGTCTCTTTGTCTTTTTGTCTTGCTTTTCGCTTGCGGTTCTAACAGTATGGAGCTTACGACCGAGGCGAAAAAGATCGTTTCGACCGAGGATATTGAGTTTATCGGTGATGACGGTAAGGCGACTTTTAATATTGTCCGAGCCGACGGTGATAACGAGACGGCAGGCTCTGTGGCGGTTGAGATATTCAAAAAATATAAGGAATTATACGGTGCTACTCCCAAGCAGTTGACCGATCTTGAGGACGGTGCCGATAAAAGAGAGATACTTGTCGGCGACTGTGACCGTGATGCTACAAGAAAGGCAAAGGAGCTTTTAAGGCTCGACGGCACAGGCAAGGATTCTGACTACATAATATGCTCTGTCGGTGATGATATTGTCATATACGGTGGCTGTGCCGCATCGTTAACGGCGGCGGGTGCATGCTTTGTTGAGAAATTCTTGCCCGAAGCACAAGAGGGCGGAATTTATTATCATCACAAGGGTGATGAAGACGGACTCAAGGTATGCAGTATCTCTGACCTCTCAAAATTCACCGTCGTCCGTCCGATATACAACGTTTCTTACCTTACACAGTGCGAAACCGAAAAGCTGACGGATATTCTTTACGAAAAGACGGGCTATAACGTGCCCATAATACATGATAATGTTTCGGTATACAGTGAAGTTGATGAGAATATTAAAGGGCTACTTGAACCGACCGATGTTACCGAATACGAAATAATCATCGGCAACTGTGACCGTGAGGGTGTCAAACAGATCAACGTTGCCTATAACTATGAGATACGTATTGAGGGGACCAAGATATATCTTAACGGCGGCAGCCCCTATGCTACCACGATGGCGGTTTCGGAATTTGTCAAGATGGTTGAGAACAACGACACTATCAACAGCGGTATGTCGGTGCTGAACGGCAATTATAACAGCTCGGTCAAGGCCTACGATAACAAAACGTACTATCAGCCGACGTGGTGGGATGAGTTCAACGGTACGGAAATAAACACGGATAATTGGTATGTTGCATGGGATGCCAAGGGTGGAACCTCGGTTGAGGGCAAGACTTGCTACCGTGGCAGTTACGAGCTTCAAAACAACTATGTCAAGGACGGCAGGCTTATTATCGAAGCGGTAAGAACCGAGGAAGCCTATTACGGCGGAATGCTCAAGACCGACCGAACAATGGAGTTCTTGTACGGATTCCTTGAGATATCCGACATTCACCCCAAAGGCAACGGCTTTTGGACAGCGTTGTGGACGGTATCCAAAGCCAACAAATACAATAAAGAAATGTGGTACAGTGAGACCGATATTGATGAGTCGTTCGGTGAGGGAAATATGATAAAGGGTAATTTATGGGCTTGGCCGACCTCCCACGGGCGTTTTATGAACAATATGTATAACGGACGTGCTGATACCGTTAAGGATCACGGAGAGTACAACACCTCCGATCCGAGAGGTCTGTGGATGGATATGCACACCTACGGCTTTGAATGGGTAGATAATAAGACTATCCGCTTTACTATAGACGGATATGTCTGGCGTGAAACCGTTTTAGAGGAGGAAGAATTACAAAAGGTATATTCTCAGTATATGGTTTTGCAGATAAGTATGGCTACTGCCTTTGAGTCGAGAGGAATGGTGACCCAAAATGAGTGGGAATGGGAAAACACAAACAAGTTTATTGTTGATTGGATATACCTCTATCAAAAAGAGGGGCACGGAATAATAAAATACTAAAGCAAGACCCCGACGGTGCTGTAAAATGCCGTCGGGGTCGGTTTATCTTGAGGTTCTATATTGTTGTTTTTCGCTTATGTAGAGCATATGCCGAAAAGATAACGGCCGAGAACACGGTTAAAGCGCCGGTGACCACCGTCCAGGGAAGTAATGCTGTTATTGTTGCTTCGCAGTCCGTAATGTGCTTACGGCTGTTGTAGTTTTCCTTGTTGCACTCTTCCATTACAGCAAAATACTCATGAGCCTTTTCCTCGTCACCGTCGGTTCTTGCCTGACTCCATAAGGCCCTGTACTCCTCGTGCATCTCAATATTTTTGATATATTTGGGGCTGTTCAGCACCGAGTTTTTTGAAAGTGCACAGTATCCGCAGATAAAACCGAGCACAAGGGTAAGCAGTAAAAACAGACAGGTCAAGGCGGCGAATATGACACGCCACAAGCCTTTGGTGATGACCAGCACTTTAAGATTGTGATAGCCAAAGCGTATCCGCCAGAACATGGGCAGAGGTTCGCCGTTGGTGGCATCGGCTTCTTCATATCTTCGCTTGACCGATTGCGACAAAAGTATTCCTGTTGCCAGCACAGGCATAGCGGCAAAGCACCAGATAATTGCCGAATCGTTGCCGAAGTACATCATTATCATTGTTACAAGTATTATTATGACGGCGATGCCTGTTGTTACAAGCCCTCCGATATACCAACGGTCTTTTCTATACTTCATGATTACTCCTAAAGGTTTATTTGCAAATATTGTAACATAACCGCATGCTTTTTTAAAGATTTTTTTAACAATTTACACCGAGTTAATAAAATGTTCAAGCAATAATAAAAAAATATGTTGTATAAAGAACAAAAGTTTGGTACAATAATATATAAATATAGTAATTTGGCGGACTGCACTTGATTGACTGAGAGTTAAAGATTTTAAGCGGTCCTAAAAGACGGAGGATTTTATGAGCGATACCACAATAAAAGATTTGTATTCATTGGATAAAACCATTGCCGCTGATGTTTTTGACGGCGCTACCTACCCTTGGGAGGTTCTGCCGAAAATAAAGGACTTTATTCTCAAACTTGGCCCCACGCTTGACCCTGAAAGGTTTGAAAAATACGCCGAGGATGTTTGGGTGGCCAAGAGTGCTACGGTGTTCCCGTCGGCCTATATCGCAGGCCCTTGTATTATTGACGAGGAGGCCGAGGTAAGACACTGCGCTTTTATCAGAGGCAGTGTTATTGTAGGAAAGGGCAGTGTTGTCGGCAACTCGACCGAAGTTAAGAATGCCATTATTTTTGATAATGTTCAGGTGCCTCACTATAACTATGTGGGTGATTCGGTCTTGGGCTATCGTTCGCACATGGGCGCAGGCTCGATAACCTCGAACGTGAAGTCGGATAAGACCCTTGTCAAGGTGACGGTGGATGGCCAAAGGGTAGATACAGGCCTTAAAAAGTTCGGTGCAATGCTGGGCGATTTTGTTGAGGTCGGTTGCGGAAGCGTGTTAAATCCCGGTACCGTCATTGGTAAAAACAGTAACATCTATCCGTTGTCCTCGGTCAGAGGAACTGTTCCTGCAAATTCCATTTACAAAGCTAAGGGTGAGGTCGTTGACAAGCGTTAACGTTCAAAACGGGTGACATAGATGGAAGTGTGGGATATACTTGACAGAAACGGCGTCCCCACAGGCAAAACGGTGGAGCGCAAGCGTATCTGTCTGCAGAAGGGTGAGTACCACCTTGTGGTACACATCTGGATATTGGGCAACGACGGACGTGTACTTATACAAAGACGAAGCCTTACGAAGCCTTTGATGCCCGGTGAATGGGCGGCTATCGGCGGCAGTGCCCTTTCGGGAGAGACCGCTTCAGCGGCGGCCAAGCGTGAGCTTTCGGAGGAAATGGGCATAGATGTCAGCGAGCAGGATTTAAAGCCTATCAAAAACATGGTTCGAAAAAATTCTATACTTAATATCTTCCTTGTGTGCAGGACTACTCCCGTGTCCGAGCTTACATTACAGGAGGAAGAGGTCAGCGAGGCTAAGTGGGTACACCGCAATAAGCTTCGCCAAATGATAAAAACGGGAGAGTTTCATAACTACGGCAAAGAGTATTTCGATGCGGTCTTTGGCGCATTCGATAGAAAGTCTGCCATAAGACGGAGAAAGAAAAGATATGAGTCAAGACACAGAAAATAAGCAATGTCAGATATGCCACGGATATCTGTTTGAGGATGACGATGTTGTGGTATGTCCCGAGTGCGGAGCACCGCATCACCGAGACTGCTGGAATACCGTCGGGCACTGCGGAGCGGAGGAGCTTCACGGAACCGACCGTCAGTACGGCAAACAACCGAGTAATTCCTCGCAAAATACCGACAGTGGCTCGGATGACCTTTATCAGCGAGTCTGCCCCGGCTGCGGCAGAGCCTCAAAGGCCGAGGGGGTGTTCTGCCCGTATTGCGGTCGCCCGTTCGACGGCTCACGTCCCCGTAACGAGTACAATTCTGAGGAGCCTCATACCCACGGCCCTGACGTGTTTTTCAACACTGTGCGGCCCGACCCCGATTCCTATGGCGGCATACCTAAAAGCTCTGAAATAGAGGGCATCAAGGTCGAGCATGTGGCGAAATTTGTAGGAAGCAATGCCCATCGCTATATCCCGAGATTTGCCGTCATGAAGCAGAGTAACCGACACTCGTGGAACTGGGCCGCCTTCCTTTTTCCTTCGGTATGGTGCTTTGCAAGAAAAATGTATACCACGGGTATAATGTACTTTATATTGTTGCTTGCAGGGTCGCTGTGCTTCGTACCTTTTACTGAGGTCATGGGCAGATTTATCACCGAGGAAATGGCGACGCAGAATTATTATGATTATTTTAATGCAATGATTGGCATTATAAAGGAAAACTATACTGCGTTCGGTTGGCCTGCTTTCGCTTTGGCAGGAATAGGAACAGCTTTGAATATTGTGCCCCGTATAATCTGCGGCAAGACGGCTGACTGGGTCTACCGTGGATTTACGCTCGGCAAGGTCAAAGCCATATTGAATGATCCCGAGGTGGAGGATACCGAGGAGGAGCTGATGCGTTCGGGGTCGGTAAATCTTCTGGCAATGATGCTGGTGTTTTTTGCACAACAGCAGCTGCCGAGTATTATAGGAAGCCTTATCTGGTAACTGGGAGGCAGTTTGATGCAACAAAATGTAAAAATATGTCCGTATTGCGGCTGTGTCGGAGGTCCCGACTACGTGTTTTGCGCAAAATGCGGAAGAACCTTACCTCTGACACCCGAATACACTCCGCCTGCAGCGTGGCAGGCAACTTCGTCCTCGCCTTACCAAGCTGCCGAGCCTGTGACTCAGGCCACGGCTACCGTAGAGCCGACGGTAAGCAGAGACGATGTGTATGAGTGCTGTCATGACGGCGGCAGGGTGATGTATGAAAAGGAGCTTGACGGTGTGCCCACCGCCGAGGTCTCGGATTATATCGGTAAAAACCGAAACCGCATTTTGCCTAAGTTTTTCAAACAAAGCTACGGGGCAAAGGGCGGATGGAACTGGATGGTATTCCTTTTCGGAGTATTGGGTGTTCCGTTTGTGTGGTTCTTTTACCGTAAAATGAAAAAGCAGGGTGTTATTGCTCTTTTGCTGACCTTTGCTTTGACAGCCTGTACGGCGCTCACCTACGGTGTGGCGTTTGGCTCGTTAGAGGAGCCTGCAACCGAATATTTCGAAACCGTCGCCGAGCTCAATCAAGAGTACGGCTATTATGATGAATACGATTTCAGTGTTCCGTTTGTAAATCCCGAAAGCACAGATACCGCCTATCAGCAGGAGGCCGAGGCGGCATTTGATGACTACATGGCTACTGCCCAAAAGGACGATGTCTTTGCCGCAATGTCAATGCTCTCGCAGATGATATCATTTTTGCAATTGGGACTTGCTGTCGTGCTGGCAATGTTTGCCGACCGTTGGTATTACAAAAAGGCAATGGCCGATATTAAAGCGCTGAATCAGTTCGGAACACCCGACTATGAGACTGTTATGTCTACAGGTGGCACTAAAACCTCTTCCGCAGTATTAAGCGGTATATTAGGCGGTCTTGCACAGGTGCTTTTAACGGTTTTGCTAATGATACCTTTTATGTTACCTGTTATTGAATCGGTAATGGACATTATACTTTAAAAGAGGAGAAAACAATGATTCGCAAAGCTATTATTCCAGCAGCAGGTCTTGGTACACGGGTTTTGCCCGCATCCAAGGCAGTTCCCAAGGAAATGCTCCCGATAGTCGATAAGCCTGCTATTCAATACATAGTTGAAGAGGCTGTTGATGCAGGAATCACCGATATACTTATAATCACCAACCGTGGCAAGGGTGTTATTGAAGACCATTTTGACCATTCCTTTGAGTTGGAGCATTTGCTTGAGCAACGTGGTGGCAAGGACGATGTTTTGTCTGAGCTGAAATCGGTGGCCAAAATGGCTAACATTTATTTTATCCGCCAGAAAGAGGCCAAGGGTTTGGGCCATGCCGTGCTGTGTGCCAAGAGCTTTGTTAAGGACGAGCCGTTTGCCGTTATGTACGGTGATGATGTTATCATAAATGAAAAAGATCCTGTTATCGGTCAGGTCATACGTGCTCACGAAAAGCATAATAAGTGTGCGGTCGGTATTAAAGAGGTTACTCCTGAGCAGATCGTAAAATACAGCTCGATGAAGGTGGAGAACATTGAGGATAATGTCTACGCTATCGATGATATGATAGAAAAGCCGCCCATCGATAAGATATTCTCACTGTATTCTATTTTGGGTCGTTGTGTTCTCACACCCGACATATTCGATGTCCTTGAGGTTATTCCCAACGGTGCGGGCGGTGAACTGCAGTTGACCGACGCTATGGCTGAAATAGCCCGACGTGACGGCATGGTCGGTGTCGATTTTGACGGAACACGTTACGACATGGGCAACAAATTCGGTATTCTTAAGGCAAATATTGAAATGGGACTCAAGCATCCCGAGGTCAAAGACGAGCTCAAGGAGTTTATCAAAAAAATAGCAACCGAAATCTAAAGTTTCAGGAGAAGGTTATGTCAAAAGTAAGCTTAAGCCAAAAGCAGATGCTGGTTTACGGTTTTTTGAAAAAGGCGATGGGCAATTCGATACCGCCTACTGTACGTGAGATATGCGAGGCTACAGGCATACGCTCGACCTCGACGGTGCATGCCGCCCTGTCGTCGTTGGAGGAGAACGGATACATAATCCGAGATGCCAAATCGTCAAGAAGTATCCGACTTACAGGCGCCGCCGAGACCTCTATGGTACCTCTCGTCGGCAAGGTTACGGCAGGCCAGCCTATTTTGGCGGTTGAGGAGATTGAGGGCTACATTCCGTGCCCTATTTCGTCTGACCGTTCCGAGGGTTTGTTTGCTCTCAGAGTTTCGGGATTGAGTATGCGTGATGCAGGGATCTTAGATGGTGATATTATAATAGCCGATAAGGATCTGTCTAGCCGCAACGGGGATATAGTTGTAGCCTTGATAGAGGATGAGGCAACGGTCAAAAGATTGGTGTCCGAGCAGGGCAAAAAGCCGTATCTTTTGCCCGAAAATCCCGATTTTGACCCGATATACCCCGAGTACATGGAAATATTGGGCAGGGTAGTCGGAAGCTACAGAAAGTACTAAGCTATGAAAAAAGTATATATTTTTACCGACGGTGCTTGCTCGGGCAATCCCGGTCCGGGCGGTTGGGGCGCTGTGCTGAGATACAATTCGGTCGAGAAGGAAATGTCGGGCAGTGCGCCTGAGACCACCAATAACCGAATGGAGCTCACCGCATGTATCGAGGCGTTAAAGCAGCTCAAAGAACCGTGCGAGGTGGTGTTGACCACCGATTCACAGTATGTAGTTAACGGCATAACCAAAGGTTGGGCTGCTTCATGGAAGTCCAACGGTTGGCGAAAAGGTGATAAAAAGCCTGCTTTGAACCCCGAACTGTGGGGTGCACTTCTCGACCTTTGTGAAAAGCACAAAGTGACTTTCGAGTGGATAAAAGGTCACGCAGGTCACGAGGAAAACGAGCGTTGTGACCGCCTTGCTGTTGAGGAGTATCAAAAGTATCTGAATAAATGATATCCACGCCTTTGTGCGTTGATATATACAGGTTAGTTCGCAAAATCCTAACCTTAGCCGATCATTGTCGGTTAAAAATCAAAACTACGGAGGAATTAAATATGAAAAATCAAAAAACGCTGTCACGGTATATCGTGACAGCGGCACTTATTGCCGCCGCTTATGCCGCATTGACCTATCTGTCAGCCGTTTTTGGGTTGGCCTACGGAGGTGTACAGTTCAGGCTGTCGGAGGCCTTGAACATCCTTGCGGTATTCACACCTGCTGCTGTTCCGGGGCTCATGATAGGTTGTGTCATCGGCAATATCGGGAGTCCTTTGGGACTTGTTGATATCGTTGTGGGCACTGCCGCAACGGGGCTTGCCGCCGTGGCGATAAGGCTCATTGCTAAGCACTGCGGCAAGGCTACGCCTTACCTTAGCATACTGCCGCCGACACTTTTCAATGCTGTGTTGGTGGGACTCGAGATCACGTGGTTCTTGCCCGAGGGGGTAACTCTTGCAGGCTTTGCTTTGATAGCTTTGGAGGTGGCCCTGGGTGAGGTCGTCGTGTGCGGGGCGTTAGGTGTTCCGCTTTATTATACCGTTAAAAACCGTCTTAAGAATTTATTTTGACGTTATATTATATTTTTAAAGAAAAGAGGTGTTTTCATGAGTAAGGTGTTGATAGTCGGAGGCGGTGCTGCAGGACTTATGGCAGGGTATTCTGCCGCATCAATGGGTGCTGAGGTTACTATACTTGAACGAAACCCAAGGCCTGCACGCAAGGTGATGATAACAGGCAAGGGTCGTTGTAACGTCACCAATGATACCGATATAAACGGGCTTGTCAATGCGGTTACGGGTAACGGACGATTCCTTTATTCAGCTTTCAGCAACTTTACGTCTGAGGACACTAAAAGCTTTTTCGAACGTAACGGTGTTCCGCTCAAGGTTGAGCGTGGCAACCGTGTTTTTCCCGAAAGCGATAAGGCGGTCGACATTGTCGATGCCTTGGTAAAGGCCGCAAAACAGTCCGGTGTAAAAATATTACAGGAACGTGTAACCGAGCTTTTAGTATCGGATGGCAGTATTCAAGGTGTCAGATGCGAAAGCGGTACTGCATATTTTGCAGAGTCGGTCATAATTGCTACGGGCGGATTATCCTATCCTTTAACAGGCTCGACGGGTGATGGCTATAGCCTGGCAGGCTCGGTCGGACATACCGTGACCGAGCTTCGACCGTCGTTGGTGGCGGTCAATGTGCTTGAGGGCTGGTGCTCCGATGTTCAGGGACTGAGTCTTAAAAATATTAAAGTGACAGTGGTTAAAAACGGTGGCAGTAAGCCTGTATACGAGGATTTCGGGGAGCTTATGTTTACCCATTACGGACTGTCGGGTCCGGTCATCTTAAGCGCCTCAGCCTATACACCTGAACCTAAAATAAATGAGTATAAGGTGCTTATAGACCTAAAGCCTGCTTTGTCATACGAAAAGCTTGACGATAGGCTGCTGCGTGATTTTGAGAAAAATCTCAATAAAGATTACATCAACTCTTTGGGAGATCTGTTGCCGAGAAAATTGATACCCGTAGTTGTAAAGCTGTCGGGAATAGAGCCTTCGCAAAAGGTCAACCAAATAACACGAGAGCAACGTTTAAAGCTGATCGGCATTTTAAAAGGGCTGACACTGACAATAACAGGGTTCAGACCTGTTGACGAGGCTATAGTCACCAAGGGCGGCATCACTTTAGGTGAGGTCAATCCAAAAACCATGGAGTCCAAGCTTATAAAGGGACTTTATTTTGCAGGTGAGGTGCTTGACGTGGATGCCTTCACGGGCGGCTTCAATCTACAGATAGCTTTTTCAACAGGCTATGCCGCAGGTCAAGCGGCAGGAAGTATATATTATTAAAGAGGGATAGCATGAGTGATAAAACAGTAGCGGTCGCCATTGACGGTCCTGCAGGTGCAGGCAAAAGCACAATTGCCCGCCGTTTGGCCAAGAGCTTGAACTACATATATGTAGACACGGGTGCATTGTACCGTACCGTAGCATTGAGTGTAATGTCATCGGGTATTGATTCTGATGATATTGCCGCTGTGACCGAGCATATCGAGGGCATTAGTGTCGATATCATGTACAAGGACGGTGAGCAGCGTGTACTTTTGAACGGAAACGATGTGTCTGAGCTTATCAGAACGCCTGAGGTATCTATGATGGCATCAAAGACCTCGGCAATCCCTGAGGTACGTGCGTTTTTACTTGGACTCCAACGCAAGCTGGCAGAGGAGCATAATGTTGTTATGGACGGCAGAGATATTGCTACAGTAGTTCTGCCCGAGGCACAGGTCAAAATATTTCTCACTGCCTCGCCTGAGGTCAGAGCCAAGCGCAGATATGATGAACTTCTGCAAAAAGGGACTGATGTGAGCTTCGAAGAGGTTTTGAAGGATATTATCCTACGTGATGAGCAGGATATGAACCGTTCCGTAGCACCGCTCAAGCCGTCTGAGCAGTCGGTCATAGTTGATACAACCGACCTCAACCTTAATGAAGCTGTACACGCTATGCAGACAGCGGTCGATAACATTCTTTTAGGGAGAAATGATATTGAGTAAAATAATTTTAGCCGAAACGGCAGGCTTTTGCTTCGGTGTTGACCGAGCGGTCAAAATGGTCGAAGGCCTGCTCGAAGAGGGTAAAAGGGTCGCAACCTTGGGACCGATAATCCACAATCCTCAGTTGGTTGAGGAGCTTGGGAAAAGAGGCGCAAGGATAGTGGGTGGCCCCGAAGAGGTGAAAAATGGCGAGGTGCTGGTGCTCAGGTCACACGGGGTTGCCCGAAGTGTTACCGAAAAGGCTGAGGACTTGGGACTTATAGTTGCCGATGCAACCTGCCCGTTTGTTGCCAAAATACACAAAATTGTTGCCGAGGCAGGCGAGCAGGGCAGGACGGTTCTCATTGCTGGCGATGCTACTCATAAAGAGGTCGAGGGTATAATCGGACACTGCAAAGGCCGATTTTTGGTTTTTCAATCGCCAGAGGAGCTGGAAAGCTATCAAAACGAAAGCATAATTTCGCAAGAAGAGCCGCTTACGGTCGTATCTCAGACGACCTTTAACCTCGAATTGTGGAAAAAATGTCAAAAAATTTTAAAAAAGCACTATACAAATGCGATAATTTTTGATACAATATGTAATGCTACCTCAAAAAGGCAAGAGGAAGCTTATGAATTGGCGTCGAAATGTGACGTGATGGTCGTAGTCGGTGGGAAACACAGTTCTAACACCTGCAAGCTCAAGGATGTTTGTGCCGCAGTCTGTGAGAGAACCGTTCATGTGGAGATCGCAGATGAGCTCGACCGTAATTTTTTTAAGCCCTCAGACCTGATTGGGGTCGTGGCCGGTGCTTCAACACCGTCCGGTATAATAAAGGAGGTTCTAAACACCATGCAAGAAATGCAGAACCCTGCAGTGCAGGAAACAATCAACGATGAAATGACTTTCGAGGAGATGCTGAATGCGACCGAAAGCAGTTCAAATACAGACCAGAAGGTAAAGGGCATCGTTCTCGCCGTCAGTCCGACCGAGATTCAGGTGGACATCGGCAGAAAACACACCGGTTATGTCACCGAGTCCGAGTTCTCTAACGACCCGAGCGTTAAGCTCACCGAGGCTGTAAAGGTCGGCGATGAGCTTGATCTCATCATTATGCGTACCAACGATCAGGAAGGCACTGTAATGCTTTCCAAGAAGCGCTTCGACGCAATCGCAGGTTGGGACAAGGTACTTACCGCAAAGGAAAACAACGAGGTTATCGAGAGCACCGTTTCTGATGTTGTCAAGGGCGGAGTTGTTGCATTCTACGAGGGAATCAGAGTGTTCATTCCTGCTTCTCAGGCAACCCTTTCCAAGTCAGATGACCTTGAGGCATTGAAGGGTCAGCCCATATCCTTCCGCATTATCGAGATCGGTCAGCGCCGCCGTGTTATCGGTTCGGCTAAGGCTATCCTGCGTGAGCAGAAAACTGCCGCTGAGGAGAAGTTCTGGGCATCTGTTGCTGTTGGTGACAGATTTACAGGTACCGTTAAGTCCATCACAGGCTACGGCGCATTCGTAGACCTTGGCGGTGTTGATGGTATGGTTCACATCTCGGAGCTCTCTTGGGAGCGTATCAAGCATCCTTCCGAGGTCGTTAAGGTCGGCGATACTGTTGAGGTATACGTAAAGGCTATCGACGAGGAAAAGAAAAAGATCTCGCTCGGCTACAAGAAGGCTGATGAGAATCCTTGGGAGATCTTTAAGGCAAAGTATGCCGTTGAGGATGTTGTTAATGTTAAGATAGTAAGCATGACCACCTACGGTGCATTCGCAAGGATCATTTCGGGTGTTGACGGTCTTATCCACATTTCTCAGATTGCAGACCGCAGAATTGAGAAGCCTGCTGACGAGCTTAAGGTAGGTCAGGAGGTCGATGCAAAGATCATCGATATCGATCTTGATAAGAAGCGTGTAAGCCTTTCCATCCGTGCTTTGATCGAGAAGACAGAGGAAGCAGAGGCAGCAGTCGAGGAAGTTGCCGAGGCTGAGGAGACAGCAGAGGCTGTTGAGGAATAATCAAAGCTTTTGAGGGTAAGCGCAAAAAGCACCGCTTATAAGAAGCGGTGCTTCAGGCGTTTGCCCTTTTATTATTTTTTTAGAGGTGACAAAATGCAGGGCAATGTAAGAGCCGCAGGAAAGATAATCGGCATGGCCATATTTACGAGCATACTTTGTCTTTTTATACAGGTATCGTTCCACTCCATGATGAAGAGCTTTTCTACCGATGTCATCGGTTATGAGGTCTATGAAGTCAAGGAGGATGAAGCAGGGAATGTAACACAGGTCTCACACGGCTACATAGCCAAGGACGAAAAACCTGAAGAAGCGGACAGCAGTATGCGATACATGTCGGTCTACGGTGAAATGCCGACCAGCGTTAAGGTGGTCGAGACCGTGCTGAGTACAGTATGCAGTCTCGGTGTGCTTTTCTGCACAACGGGAACGGTATTTGCCAAGATTGCCGCAAGAGACCGCAACGATTGTGATTTCAACGGAGCTGTACCCGATAAGGCCAGAGGCTTATTTATAGGAGCGCTTGCCGCTATACCGCCGTTCGTGTTCTATCTTATTACACTTGCACTCAGGTTGTTTGCTAAGTCCTCCAGTGTAGTAAACTGGTATTATTGGTTCTACCGCTTTATTATAATGGGCCCTGTCAAGCCGATAGTTGACCTGTTCACCACTGTTCAGACGGGTGAGTATGTTATAGCTTCTCAGACCTATCCGATCATGGGTGTTGAAACCGATCTTGCAAGTGTACCTATATGGGCTATCGCTGTTCAAGGAGTATTTATTATCCTGTTTATTGCATTTGGCTACGCTATGTACCGGATCTGCTATAATGAGGATTCGATCATTTCAAAGCTCCTTTATAAGAGCGCTCGCGATGATAGAAATGTCAGAAGGTTAGGTGGAAGATAATGGGACTTTTCCAAAAGAACTACGAAAAACCGGGTAAGGGTGTATCGAAAAACGAGCCTACGAAGCGTGGCTTCTTTCGCTTTTTTGAGCTGTACATACGCAATTTCTGGAAATTGATGTCTGCCGAGCTATGGTATATTCTGCTTTGCATCCCTGTGCTCACCTCGGGTCTTGCTCAGGTAGGCATGGCTTATGTCTGTCGAATGGCAGCAAGGGATAAGCATACCTTTGTCACCAGTGATTTTTTCGATGCCATTAAGAAAAACTGGAAAAGGGCATTACCTTTAGGTATTATCAATACATTGATACTTCTGATACTTGCCGCTGATATGTTTGTTGTCCTATTTATGGACATTTTCGGCAGTCAGGTGTTCCGTACCATAATTTTTGTTGTTACCATGTTTGTGTATACGTTGTTCAGCTTTGCAAAGTTCTATCAGTATACCTTGATGATAACCTTTGACTTTAAGCTCAAGACCATATTTAAGAATTCATGGCTTTTTGCTACGTTGGGAATTAAGCACAATATAATTATCGGTCTTGTTCTTTCAGCCATCTATTTTGTTGCTTTTTGGCTCATAGCAATGAATCCGAATGTCGGTGTTCCCGTTGTCATGATAATCGGTATATTTATTTTCCCGACATTTCGCTCATTCCTCATTCAGTTTAATGTATTTCCCGAGGTCAAAAAGTATATCATCGATCCCTATTACGAGGAGCATCCCGATGAGGATCTCGATAAGCGCCGTGATCTGGGATTGCTTGATGAGGAAAATGATGACGCAGTCTTCGACGACGAGCCTCAAGGTCCGTCCCTGAAGCCACGATCATAAGACCTTTTCAATATTAAACATATCTTCCACCACACGCCAGTTTTGTAAATAGAGCTGGTTGACTGTCCAATAGCTTGCACCGCCCAAGGAGAAGTCATTTATGAGCTGTAATCTTGCGGCGGTGCTTCGTGCGTTTTCGAACCAAACAATGTGGTCGACACCGTTTTGTGTATACTCATAAAACGGTGCTTTTGACCGTTCGTTGAATTGTATTTCGGCGCCCACCTCGTAGGCTCTGTTGAGTGCTGCATTTATTGAAAGTATTTCGGCAGGTCGACCGTCACGGTAGGGCAGAGTCCAGTCATAGCCATAGTTCGGCATGCCCATTAGTATTTTTTGAGATGGGATCTCGGTCACCGCATAGGATAGCACACGGCGCACCTCAGGGTAGGGTGCCACCGCCATCGGAGGACCGTAGAGATATCCCCATTCATAGGTCATGATTATCACCTTGTCGGCAACTGAACCGTGGAAAGCGTAGTCGTGTGCCTCGTAAAGAGTGCCGACCTGAGTAGCCGAAAGCTTGGGTGCGATTGCGGTTGAAAGTCTGAGGTTATTAGCATCCAACTGTTCGTTCAAAAGTGTTAAAAACTCATTATAGGCTTCACGGTCCTCGGGGTAGATGTATTCAAAATCAACATCTACACCCATATAGCCCTTTTGCAAGGCTTTGTTCACTACATTGTTTATAAGTGTGCGGCGTGTTGCATCGTTATTGAGTACACTTTGGGTTATTTCACTTCTGAAGCCGCCGCCCTCTTCGGTGTTGGTTATTACCATGATGGGTGCGGTTCGTCCTGCTTTGGCAAGGCTTATCAGTTCATCGTCGTTAATGCTGTTTAGCGATCCATCAGATGTGACGCTGTAGCTGAAGATCGAAAGATAGGTCAGAAACGGCAGGGTTTGACGCAGTACCTCTCGGTTTATGTTGGGATAAGCATAGCCGTTGACGGCGACCGTTCTTTTTTTGCCGGCTTTGGGTATGTTGATTATCTGGTCGGGGTATATGGTATACGGCGGACGTATGTCGGGGTTGGCGCTCAGCAAGGTCTCTAGACTTACACCGTAGCTTGAAGCAATGCTGTAGAGCGAGTCGCCGCTTTCAACCGTGTGAATACTTCCTTCAATGGGAATCAGAACGTCCTGACCGACCACTAACCGATTTGGATTGCTAATTCCGTTAAATCTTTCAAGCTCGGCAACGGTCACGCCGAATTCACGTCCGATACTGTATAGGCTATCGCCTGATTTAACTACATATATTACCATTCTGACCACTCCTTTAAAACATGTTTATGCGAGGAAAGGCGGAATGTTGACGGAGGAAAATATGAAACTTCCCTTAGATTTAATAATTGACAACTGCAAGGAGTTTTGTCCGCTTGACCATGCTGCATTGGAGCGCCTTGAAAAATATGCCGAGCTGTTGGTTGAATGGAATCAAAAGATGAATCTGACGGCAATAACCGATCCCGAGGGCATAGCCGTGAAGCATTTTCTTGATTGCCTTATGATATTCAAATATGTCAAAATCCCTCAAGGTGCATCGGTCATAGATATCGGTACAGGAGCAGGCTTTCCCGGCGTCGTGATCAAAATTGCTCGCCCCGATATAAAGCTGACGCTTATGGACTCGCTGGGTAAGCGCATCACCTTTCTGGATACACTCTGCTCTGAGCTTGGACTTGAAGTTACCACAATACATTCACGTGCCGAGGATATAACGGCTGAGCAGCGTGAGAGCTACGATTTTGCGGTGGCACGTGCCGTTGCTAATATGCGTGTTTTGACTGAATACTGTCTGCCTTATGTCAAATTGGGCGGTAGCTTTGTTGCCATGAAGGGCTCAACGGCGGCCGATGAGGTCAAGGAAGCACAAAAGTCCATAGCGGTGTTGGGTGGCAAGCTTTTCTCACAGGAGCTGTTTGAATTGGGAGAATTTGGCGGACGTGGCATAATTAATATAAAAAAGATATCGCAAACTCCGACAAAGTATCCCAGAAATGCTGGTAAAATCTCAAAACAACCTTTATAAATTGTTGAAACGGACAGCTTTCTGTCCGTTTTTTTGTTACGGTTTTTCTTGATTTTATTTCCAAATAATGGTACAGTTTAATTGCAGTCAGGAGGAGGTACGGACATGCTGTTAGACCGAAAGAGACATGACCGAAAGCTTATAAGTGTGCCGCCCGATAAAATCGTTCCGTCACCCTTTCAGCCACGGCGAGAGTTTGATTATTACGAACTGCTTGAGTTGTCCTCCAGCATTCAGCGTAACGGACTTATCCAGCCTATGACGGTGCGCAAGGTAGGTGACCGCTACGAGCTCATCTCGGGTGAGCGGCGACTGAGGGCAAGCATAATGGCAGGGTTAAAAACAGTGCCGTGTATAGTTGTCAAGGCAGGTGACCGTGAGTGCTCGCTGATGTGCCTTATAGAGAATATTCAACGTACAGATCTTAATTTTTTTGAAGAGGCTGACGGTATAAAGCGGCTGATGGACGAGTTTTCACTGTCACAGCAGGAGGTAGCCGAAAAGCTTGCCATGGCTCAGTCAACCTTATCAAATAAACTGCGACTGTTAAAGCTCACACCCGAGCAACGCAACCGCATAACTGCTGGGAATCTTTGCGAGCGTCACGCAAGAGCCATCATACGTCTGCCCGAGGAGAGGAGAGATGAGGTCATAAACCGATGCCTTGCCGAACAACTGTCGGTGAGTGATACCGAGGTGCTGGTCAATAATATATTGGCACCGCTTCAGCCGACAAAAAAACCTGCCGCAAAAGGTGGGATCGGCGATATCAGAATATTCACGAACAGTATCACAAAAATGATCGGAACAATGAGGAAATCAGGTGTTGACGCTACTTCACGAAAAAATGAGACCGAGGAATTTATCGAATATACAATAACCATCCCCAAACGGCCGAAACGAGAAGCTGCTCAGATAACGCTGTTTGACCTGACGGTGTAGAGCTGGCTTTACTGCCGTCACTTAAAATCACCCACCCATATTCATCCCCATACAACGGGCCGCCGCCGTGCTGAATTTCAGTACGGCGGCGGTTCGTTTGTTACAGACAGATGAAAAACGCATATAATTGAAATAATTAAATATTCTTTATATTTTGCACCTATATATTATTTATAACCCGTCTGAGAAGCAGACACTTAACTTCTACCTATTACTTTTCACTTCTTACTTTCCAAAAATCCTCGTAGATAAGAGAAAAGTGAAAAGTGAAGAATGAAGAGGTAATAGTGAAAAAGTAAAAATCCCCGTAACATACGTTACGAGGAATTTTGGCCGTTACGAACTATTATGATGCCGGCGTTAAATGTTCAGTATATAATGTGCATTTTCGTTTTCGCACATAGCAGAAAACGTAAAATATTCAACATTACCACATTTGCTATCCATTCCGGGATGGTAATGTCCTTGATACACCGCTTTTACCTTTCCGCTTTTTTGCAGCATATTGTTTATCTTTGTAGAATTATATAGCCTATGATCTTCACGTATGCAGGGGTCTAAGTTTTGATGAATGAAAATATAAACGTCATCCGAAGCTTCATCGATCTGCCTTTTCAGATCGTCGGTATGCGGGTAAAAGGTATCCGTCCAATCAGTATCTCCGGGCAAATAGTGATTTCCGTTTTTAAAATAACAAGCATCTAAAAACAATAAGGTTTTGCCGCCCACTTTAATATTCTTGGGTTTACAATCGCCTAATATTGCATAAAATTCGGCTTCAGTAAAAGCGAAAGCGTCATGGTTACCCATTAGGCAAATCGTTTTGATCGGGCTTTCCTTGATGATTTTTGCAACCTCATTAAGATTTTCCACCTCTTTTTTGTGAGAAGCTTCCTTGTCTATTAAATCGCCTAAGCAAACAACCAAATCACATTTTTGCGACTCAAAAAAGGCATACGCCGTCTTGATTTTTCCTAATGATTTACTATTGTATCTGTTGCCGCAGGAAACTTTCTGAGATGAATAGTGCGAATCAGTAAATATTCCGAGTTTCATAAAAACACCGCCTTTGTTTAATCATAACATAAAACTACAAATCTAACAAGATGTATTGCTCTTTCGGTCGTTCGGATCAACATTGCCCTAAATTTTAGTGATGTTCCGCCGTTGGCGGTGAAACTTGTCAAGATTAGTGGACAAGTTTCGAACAAAAAGAAACGACAATCTATCTTACGATAAATTGTTGTTTCTTTTTTTTGCTGTTACGAACCATTTAGATGCCACTTTTATTCATTAGCACATAACTCTTTATATACTTTTCTTATAATAATTGTTGCAATGATAAAGGTCAAAATGTCTGCAACGGGGAAAGACCAAAGCAAGCCATCGAGTCCCATAAAGATAGGCATAATGATAGGTAGGAACACTCCGAAGATGATCTCACGGGCAAGTGAAACTGTTGTGGATAGACCAGCTTTTCCAAGCGCTTGCAGATAGATGAACGTACCCTTATTCAGCATTGCAAGCGGCATCATACACAGATAGATACGGAAGCACTTGATAACAAAGTCTGTATAATAGGCGCTTTCGTTTGCCGCACCAAAAAGATTAGCAATCTGCAACGGGAAACACTCAACAATAATAAGTGCTATAACACCAACAACGGCCTCTGCTCCAAGCAGATAGGAAAACAGCTGCTTTGCTCTGTCTTTTCGCTTTGCACCGATATTGTAACCGACAATTGGAATACAGCCTGCGGCAAAACCGATGGCGATAGAGATCGCAATTTGGAAGAACTTCATTACAATTCCGAGCACCGCAAGTGGAATTTGCGCGTACTCTGCCTGACCGAAAATTTCATCCATAGCACCGTATTTGGTACACATATTTTGTACTGCTGCCATCGAAATAACAAGCGAAATCTGTGCAAGAAAGCTTGTGAGTCCCAACGACAGAAATTTCTTCATAAGATCACCGAAAAAACCAAAACTGCTCTTAGAGAGTTGTACTGATTTCATACGGCAGATATACCAGAGCGACAAAAAGGCAGTTAATGCCTGACCGATTACCGTTGCAATAGCGGCACCTGCCATACCCATTTTCATCGGGAAGATGAAAATAGGATCGAGAATGATATTGGTGATGGCACCGGACAGAATGGCGAACA